>DJFZ01000003.1:11086-16912 GCA_002432655.1 Thiotrichaceae bacterium UBA5859
GCCATCTCGTCTTCGTTGGCGCGAATCACAATACGGCTGGCATCCACAGAATCCACTTCACCACCCCGAGTGGCAATGACGGTTACGCCGGAATCTCGCGCCACAATACGCTCCATGCCGGTACCTACCAAAGGTTTTTCCGCTAATAACGTGGGCACTGCCTGGCGTTGCATATTGGAGCCCATTAATGCACGGTTCGCATCATCATGCTCTAGGAAGGGAATTAAAGAAGCCGCTACCGAGACAATTTGCTCAGGCGCCACATCCATGTATTGAATGCGATCCGGGGTTGTGAGAGTAAATTCCCCCTTGTGCCGACAAGGCACCAATTCGTCTATCAACTGATTCTTTTCATCCAATCTCGCATTCGCCTGGGCGATGACAAAATCACCTTCATCAATTGCCGACAAATAGGCCACATCATTGTGCACCACCGAATCTTCCACTTTTCGATATGGGGTTTCTAAAAATCCGTAGGAGTTGGTACGTGCGAACACCGCTAAAGAGTTGATCAAGCCGATGTTTGGACCTTCAGGAGTTTCAATTGGACACACTCGACCATAGTGAGTGGGATGCACATCCCGCACTTCGAAACCTGCACGCTCGCGAGTCAAACCACCTGGACCCAGTGCCGATACTCGGCGTTTATGGGTCACTTCCGATAGCGGATTATTTTGATCCATAAACTGTGATAATTGAGAAGAACCGAAAAATTCTTTCACTGCGGCAGTAACGGGTTTGGCATTTATCATATCCTGCGGCATTAAACCTTCAGATTCTGCGAGGCTAAGACGTTCTTTTACGGCTCTTTCCACACGAACTAAGCCGACGCGAAACTGATTTTCCGCCATCTCGCCGACGCTGCGAATACGTCGATTACCGAGGTGATCGATATCGTCCACATCCCCACGACCATTGCGGATTTCCATCAGCGTATGTAGTACCGCTAATACGTCTTCATTGGACAAGGTACCACTGTCCGAATCAGAGCGGCCCAAGCGACGGTTGAATTTCATACGACCAACAGGCGAAAGATCGTATCTATCGGCGCTAAAAAACAAGTTATTGAGCAGGTTCTCAGCCGCTTCTTTAGTGGGCGGCTCGCCTGGACGCATCATGCGATAAATTTCTACCTGTGCATCCAGCTGAGTTTCCGTGGTATCGATCGCCAGTGTTTGTGAAATAAACGCACCTTGATCCAAGTCATTGGTATAAATAGTTTTAAATTCAGTGATGCCTAATTCTTTAATTTGCTCAAAGAGTTCTTCAGTCAGCTCGGCATTCGCACTTGCGAAAATCTCGCCTGTGCTGGGATCGAATAAATCATGAGCTAAAATCTTGCCCAGAATAAATTCCACTGGTACTACTAGCTCTTCCATTTTCGCCTTGTTCATTAAAGAAATATGGCGAGCTGTGATACGGCGACCCTCCTCGACAATGGTTTTACCTTCGCCATCTTGGATCTCAAATTTTGCCATCTCACCACGTAATCGCTCTGGTACCAACTTGATAACCGGTTGGCCATCATCAATTTTGATATCGTCTTTATCAAAGAAATGTTCCAGAATGGTCTCATTGGTATAACCTAATGCACGCAACAAGATGGTGACAGGTAACTTGCGTCTTCTGTCAATCCGGGCATAAACATAGTCTTTGGGATCAAATTCAAAATCCAACCATGAGCCACGATAAGGAATAATTCGAGCCGAGTAGAGCAGTTTGCCTGAAGAATGGGTTTTACCCTTATCGTGATCGAAAAAGACACCTGGTGAACGATGCAGCTGAGAGACTATCACGCGCTCCGTGCCGTTAATGACAAAGGTGCCGTTGTCAGTCATTAATGGCAGTTCACCCATGTAGACTTCTTGCTCACGAATATCTTTGACCGCTTGCGATCCAGCCTGCCCCTCTTTGTCATAAATAATCAGACGCACTTTGACTTTTAAAGGTGCTGCATAGGTTAAGCCTCTTAGTTGACACTCTTTAACATCGAATACGGGTGTTCCCAAGGCATAACTGACATATTCCAAAGCCGCTGTTCCAGAATAACTGACAATTGGAAAAACGGACGAAAAAGCCGCATGTAAGCCCATATCTTCACGTTTTTCCGCTGCTAAATCGGACTGTAAAAAGCTGCGATATGAATCGAGCTGAATCGCCAACAAATAGTTCACATCCAATACGCGAATACGTTTACCAAAATTCTTACGGATGCGTTTCTGCTCTGTAAACGAGTAGCTCATTTGCTTCTCCTGTCACCTATAAAGTATTTCAAAAATAAAATGCCCAAATCTTGAATTCAGTCTGTTGCATGTTGTTAAACAGCAGGCACAACAAACCGATCAGCGGCTACCCACCGCTGATCGGGTATTGATACCTAGATTCGCTGCGCAATTAGGATGAGAACCGCTACTACTTAAGCTCAACCTGGGCGCCAGCTTCCTCAAGCTGCTTCTTGAGATCTTCCGCTTCCTCTTTGGCCACGCCTTCTTTGATTGGCGACGGCGCACCCTCTACCAATTCCTTGGCTTCCTTTAGACCGAGACCAGTGATTCCTCGAACTGCTTTAATCACAGCAACCTTGTTATCCCCAAAACTAGTGAGGACAACATCGAATTCACTCTTCTCTTCCGCCGCTGCGGCTTCTCCACCAGCCGCACCAGCCGCTGCTGGGGCAGCAGCGACCGCTGCAGTAACACCGAATTTTTCTTCCATGGCTTCAATCAGATCCACCACTTCCAACACCGTCATATTGCTGATGGTTTCTAAAATTTCTTCTTTAGATACAGACATCTGTTACTCCTAAGAATTCTATTCAAATAAAATTTTCTAAGCCGCTTCTTTGGCTTGTTTCACCGCCAATAGGGTGCGCACTAACTTGCCATGAGGCGCTGCCAAGGTCGCCGCCAGTTTTTGCACGGGCGCTTTCATTGTGCCCATCAACATACTGATGGCTTGATCCTTGGTAGGCATCTTGGAGAGTGCTTCCAACTCAGCAGGTGACAACAACTTTCCACTGAGGGCAACCACTTTTGGCACCAAAAGTTCATTTTCTTTGGAAAACTTATGCACGATGCGAGCTGCCGCACCGGGATCTTCCAAAGAAAACGCCAAAATCATCGGGCCAGTTAACCCATCAGACATACAGGCGAATTCGGTTTCATCTAATGCGCGTCTAGCCAAGGTATTGCGTACCACGCGCAAATAGACACCGGATTGCCGTGCCTGAACTCGTAACTGTTCCAATTCTGCGACTGTCAATCCTCGATACTCGGAAGCGACTGCGGCATAGGCACCACTCGCCACTTGGCGAACCTCCTCCACAATCTGCTTCTTTTGCTCTAGACCGAGAGCCATTTCTGTTTTTCTCCTTACTTCAACGCATACAAATTTAACAATGCGCCTCTAACTTAGAGAGTGAGACTGAAATCCAGATCTCTTACATAAAGATCTGGGATTAACTACGGCGCCTGTCATATGAATAAACTTCTCAGGAACGACCGTCTACGCAGGGTGTTATTTTTAAGCCTGGCGGCCCCGGCGATCTTTGACGCCTGCTTATTTCGCAGCGCTACAAAGTCTGATTAAAAGTCCAAACCTCCATGATCGATTGAGACCCCCGGTCCCATGGTGGTGGAAACAGTGACTCGTTTCATATACACCCCCTTCGCGGAACTCGGTTTGGCTTTTTTTAAATCTACCAACAGTGCTTCAAGATTCTGACGCAATGCTTCTGCACTAAAATCCACTTTGCCGATACTCGCATGGATGATGCCGTTCTTATCAGTGCGATAACGCACTTGACCGGCTTTGGCATTTTTCACCGCATTGCCCACATCTGGGGTCACTGTGCCTACCTTAGGGTTTGGCATCAATCCACGAGGGCCTAAAATTTGCCCGAGCTGACCCACCACACGCATGGCATCCGGCGTGGCAATGACCACATCAAAATCCAGACGACCGTTTTTCACCTCCTCGGCTAAATCTTCCAATCCCACTATGTCTGCACCCGCTTGCTCCGCAGCCTCGACATTCGCGCCGGTGGTGAATACTGCGACCCGTACCGATTTACCAGTACCATTTGGCAATACGGTGGCCCCTCGCACCACCTGATCGGACTTTTTAGGATCGACGCCCAAATTCACCGACACGTCTACTGATTCTTTAAATTTAACAGCAGAGATCTCACTTAATAAGTTGAATGCCTCTTCAGCCTGGTAGAGCTTTTCGGCATCGATCTTCTCTAAAATGGCTTTTTTTCTTTTAGTCATTTTAGCCATGATCTACACCCCCTCCGTCTCAATGCCCATACTGCGTGCACTACCGGCAATGATTTTGACAGCGGCATCCAAATCTGCTGCGTTCAGATCTGCCATCTTGGTTTTGGCGATCTCTTCCAGCTGTGCCCTAGTCACCTTTCCAACCTTGTCCAAATTCGGTACGCTGCTGCCTTTGTCTAAGCCGGCGGCTTTCTTTAACAGCACAGAAGCGGGAGGGGTCTTAGTGATAAATGTAAAACTCTTATCACTAAATACTGTGATGACTACAGGGACAGGCATACCTTTTTCCAGACTTTGAGTCTGAGCATTAAAGGCTTTGCAAAACTCCATAATGTTGAGTCCATGCTGACCAAGTGCTGGCCCAACGGGTGGGCTGGGATTGGCTTCTCCTGCAGGAACCTGCAGTTTGACATAGGCATCGATCTTCTTTGCCATCTTAACTCTCCTCTAATTTGGGTACTAACGCCTCTCGGCTCCCCACCACAGATCACTTACTGAAAAAGTAAATTGATCCGATCGAACGTCACTTCTTAATCTTTTTCTACCTGTCCAAACTCAAGCTCCACCGGGGTAGAGCGGCCGAAGATAGACACGGCGACACGAAGTCGGCTTTTGTCATATTTGACTTCTTCTACGACCCCGCTGAAATCTTCGAAGGGCCCATCAATCACGCGCACTACTTCACCCACTTCGAACAAGATTTTTGGCTTCGGTTTTTCCGCACCATCTTGAACCCGCTGTAAAATTGAATTGGCTTCTTTCTCACTAATGGGTGCGGGACGATCTGCTTTGCCGCCAATAAAACCAAGCACTTTCGGAATATTGCGCACTAAATGCCAAGTTTCATCCTCAAGTTCCATCTCGACTAGGACATATCCAGGAAAAAACTTCCTTTCTCCGCGACGCTTCTGTCCAGATCGCATCTCCACAACTTCTTCTGTGGGAACCAAGATCTCGCCGAACTTCTCTTCTAGATGATTGTGCTTAATCCGCTCTTCTAAGGATCTTTTCACCTGGTTCTCAAAACCAGAATAAGCCTGCACCACGTACCACCGTTTCATAGGCGCTATCCGCCTCCCATTAGCAAGCGTGTAATAAATACCAAAAACATGTCCAACAACCACAAACCTATGGCCACCAATATGACCATAATTAACACTCCGGCCGTGGCTTGGATGGTCTCTTGACGGCCAGGCCACACAACTTTCTGCGCTTCTGTCCAGGATTCCTGGGTGAATTCCCAGGTGCTCCGACCTATCGTAGTAAAATAGACCAATGCGATAGATGCGATTGAACCACTCAGTACCATGGCTACCCGGATCAACAGGTGGTACTGGTCAAAATAATAAAATGCCGCAATACCCCCTGCTAAAAAGACCAAGGCAATAGCTATTTTTAGCCAGTCCAGAGAGGTCTGCTGGGTATCAATCTCAGTAGTCATATTAAGCAATCGCGATATACTTCGCCCAAACTAGCATATTATACATATATAAGCTTGGCAGGCCAGGAGGGAATCGAACCCCCAACCTGCGGTTTTGGAGACCGC
>DJFZ01000044.1:0-388 GCA_002432655.1 Thiotrichaceae bacterium UBA5859
TTAACTACTCTGTCGCCGCTCAGAATATACTTTTGCTTGGTGTGTGGACAAATCACCTCGGCATTTCCCGAAAGTGGTAGATCAAGTTGCTCGCCGTATTCACTCATCCAACCAATCTGCTTCGAAGGCACACCCACCACCAAAGCAAAATCTTTGACATTTTGTGTCACAACTGCACCGGCGGCCACGAAGCTAAATGCACCTATAGTGACACCGCAAATAATCGTACAATTCGCACCTAAAGTAGCGCCTTTCTTAACCCGAGTATCTTTAAATTCATTTCGCCTATTGATTGACGCTCTTGGATTATAGACATTAGTAAAAACCATACTAGGACCACAAAAAACATCATCTTCTATAGATACATTATTAAATACAGAAACGTTAG
>DJFZ01000044.1:609-27615 GCA_002432655.1 Thiotrichaceae bacterium UBA5859
AACGTTATTTTGAATTTTGACGTTATTGCCAATAATCGCCTTATCCCCAACAAATACATTCTGGCCCAAAGTACAGTCATTACCAATTACCGCACCACCACACACATGTGTCCAATGCCAAATCTTAGTACCATCACCTATAGAAGCGCCTGGGTCTATGATTGCCGACTCGTGTATCAAAGATTTCATCACTAGAGTAGATTCCTAACATACGGATGATAATCCCCACTAATACTAGTTAAGGACAAAGTGCGTATCTGAGAGACAATTTCTATAGCCGTTCTGGCATCTTCTATTTCGAATCCATTTCCGTTCATAATTTCTTCGTAACTTTTAGTATGTAAATCTGCGAACCCTCCAGAAAACTCTATCTCCTCATCTTCGATCTTAATAGAACGATAAGTAGTCTGTTTCCCTTTTACTTGCTCGGGCAAATCGTTTGCGTCAATAGATAAGAACCATCTGACTCTTGCATTTTGAAATTCCAGAAGAACACTGGCTTTGGTATCCGTTCGAATATGCACTTTATTTTGTTGGACGTCACCAAACAAATAAGCTAAAAGATCATAGAAATGGACACCGATGTTCGTTGCGATACCACCAGACTTCTTTTCATCTCCTTTCCAAGAAGCCAGACACCACTTACCTCTAGAGGTAATATACGTTAGATCGACTTCATATTTGGAGTTTTTCGATTGCGATGCGATGCTATTTTTCAATTCAACAATGGAGGGATGTACTCTCAATTGCAAAATTGTATATATTTTGTGCTGATGCTCTTCTTCTATCTGTTTTAGCCCATCTAAATTCCAAGGATTTAGTACCAACGGTTTCTCACATATCGCATCCGCGCCGACTCTTAACGCAAATCTAGTATGTGAATCATGCAAATAGTTAGGGGAGCATACAGATACATAATTAATGGCTTCATTCGGCTGCTCACGCCTAATCATTTCTATATGCCTATCGAACCGTTCGAATTCGGTAAAGAAACTGGCTGATGGAAAAAAACTATCAATAATCCCTACTGAATCAAAAGGGTCTAATGCAGCGACTAGCTGATTGTTTGTTTCCTTAATTGCTTTCATGTGTCGAGGAGCGATATAACCAGACGCGCCGATTAATGCAAATTTTTTCACTAGTTTTTACCCTATCAAGTATAGTTCTACGGAATAAAAATAATAGCTAAGGACTTTTCTCTCATTGAGCAAGCATAAATATTAATACAATATATACTAAAGTCAGTATAAGTACCTTTCTACTCCAGTGAAAAAATAGACTGATAGTAAAACCTTACCTTCATTAGTGGTTTAAACAGTTGGATTGAATCAATTAAGTACCAATCGCAATATCCACCCCACTCCTATCCAACACTATCTTCCTAACCTTTTCGGCTTGCTCAGTTTCTGGTACATGCGCCGGGAATACACCTGTCTTAGCTTTATCCTTAAGCACTGCCAGGATAGTACGTGCGCCGATTGTTTTGTGCTCCGCAGCATAGCCATACACCAAAGATAAGTCACACAGGGTGTTGATTAAACGGGGGATGCCACCACTGTGATAGAAAATGGTGGCAATTGAAAATGTGTCGAATAAGGTTTCTTCGCGTCCCGCTACCAGTAAACGATGTTTAATATAATTGACGGTGTCTTGTAAATTTAAAGCCTGCAAATGATAATCCACACATACGCGCTGGGCCAATTGTCTCAATTCTGGTTGCTTTAATTTATCCAACAATTCAGTTTGCCCCACTAATACCAGCTGTAACAGCGAATGTTTGCCATAGTTAATATTGGATAACATTCTCAACTCCTCTAAAGAGCTGACATTTAAGTTTTGCGCTTCGTCTACAATCAGCGCGGTTCGGAAACCAGAGGCATATTGCTGCAACAAAAAGTTCTGAAATCGTTCGTACAGTTCAGGTTTATCTGCCCCTTGATACGGTTGTTCGAATGCCATCAAAACCCATTTCATGAATTCACCGAACTCACTGTGGGTATTAGACACCAGACCGGCACGCACCGTTTTATCAACTGTATCTAATACATGGCGAACCAATGTGGTTTTGCCGCAACCTACCTCTCCTGTAATCACAGAGATACCCGCCTCGCTCTCCAAGCTATATTCGAGTAAGTTAAGCGCCATCTGGTGACCCTGACCGAAATAAAGAAAATCCGGATCTGGGTTCAGGTTGAAAGGTTTGCTGGCTAAACCGTAATAATCTAAGTACATTGTCTGATCCTATTGTTACATTTTTTTTATATTTATTTAGATTTAGTATGGATCAGGCTGAGGATCGGCAGAACGATTCAGCACTGTACCCAATAATTCTGCATCCTTGCACAACTCCAAACAATGGGCGACATCCGATTCACTCACTCCCCCTTCATCCACAACCAATAGGAATGCATCTACTTTAGGTAACAGATTGAGGGTGTCATCAACATTTAATAAAGGCGGGGCATCGATAATAATTAGTCTGTCCTCATAACGACTGACTGCCTCCTGAAGCCAATTCTCCATTTCTGAACTCGCCATCCACTCTGCGGAATCCGTAATGGGCTGGCCACCCGGTAACACCACCAATCGTTCGATCCCCGGATGAAACAAAACATCTTCGACAGTTTTCTCGCCCCGTAGTAGCTCTGCGAATCCTGAACCAAGCGGATAATTGTAAAATTGATGGATAGAAGGCCGACGCATGTCTGCATCTACCAACATGACAGTATGGTTTCTATCTCGAGCCATCGCCACGGCTAGATTGGCCGCCACTAAGGATTTACCTGCGTTGTCCCGCGCACTGGTGACCAGCAGAGTCTGCCACCCTTCAGTTTGCATCTTTTGCATGATTCGAGTTCGCAGGATGTTAAAAGCTGCTGCACCAGGTGCGTCTTCTGAGCCGACGACAATACGATTTTCTAACAACTGTTGCGGGGTCAATGGCCACGATTGTGTGCGCCAATATCGAACTTCGCTAGTGGAGAGTGGCACGGGTGTATGGACAACTTCTAAGGCAGGTTTTTTAGCCTCGGCTCTATTCTCGCCAAATTGTAACTTCGTCTGACCTTCTTCCCTAGCTCGTTGCAACGCCTTTTCGATTGGATGTGCCATCGCCTATATCCCCATGCGTCGTTGAAAGACTGACCATAAAACATCGACCGGCGCCAACAAAAAATGTGCTGCTATTGCTAATGCCACGACACCCATAAAACTGCTGGCAAAGGTGAGTCGCCGAATTCTGGTCGCTTTCTTTTTTTCCGTAGGCGTTTTGATCACAGGGATCACTGCCAATGGTGGTGCCCCAGTGATCTTAGTCAGGGCACGAGAACCGTAGAGATTGGCGTCTATACTCTCCCTTAACATCATGTAACCGATACCTGCGCCCAACGAAAGTACAAATCCGAGCAATAAGATAGATTTCCTATTCGGGCTGACCGGTTCTAAGGGTAACAGGGGTGGTTCAATCAGTGAGAAGCGTTCACCTTTTCTCTCCTCTTCCATGGAAGTAGAGATATCTGCCTCCATCTGTCTTGATTTCAGCTCACGAAATTTATTAACAGCATTGTCGTAATCCCTGCTTAAAGTGCGGTAACTCTGTTCTACCGACGGTGCGGTTAATAAGCGTTGCTCATAGAGTGCATATTTTTCCGTCAACTCATCCATTTTAGTTTGTAAGGAAGCCTTCTCTACCGCCACTGCATCCAACTGTGTTTTCAAAGATACATACACTGGATTATCCGGTACCAGTTCAACTGGCTCTCCACTGCTCTCTAGACTACTGGCCAAGCGCAATTCAGCTTTGAGTTTATCAATCACTTGAGATTGGGCGATGATGTCTGGATGTTTTGCAGAATATCTTTTGAGTAATCTAGCCAGTTCATTTTGCGCGGCAATCAACTTTTTGTTTAATGCTTTTATATCGACCCCGCCGCCGACTTGCGCGCGAAGTGCTGTGATCTCATTTTCGACACGGACGAGATCCGGATGACTGGGTGCATAACGAGACAACATGCTGACGCGCTCTGCCTCCAGTAATTTCAATCGTTCACTGCGAGACAACACTCGTTCACCTTTCTCGCCCACTACAGAAGCCTCGGGAGAGAGTTGAGAAAGCTCCGCGCTTAAATAGAGTTCGCGTTCCGTGAGCACCTGAATTTGTCTACGCACTTCGTCAATCTGTAATTCAGTTCTCTCCAAGATTTGTCGATTAATGGCACTGTGTTCGGGCAAATTACTAGGATGTTGCTCTTTGAATTCCGCTAGGGCTTGTTCATACTCTTCGATCTGTTCACTGAGTTTTTTAGTTTCTAAACTTAAGAAATCTGAAGCCTGCCGCGCAGTCTGTGTGCGTGCACGAAAATTTTCCTCCATAAAAAGAGAGACCAGTTCGTTGGATACCTTTTGTGCCAACTGAGGAGAATGACTTTGATAACCTAGGGTAAAAGCGATGGTGGCTTGCACGGGTCTGCCGCTGCGAGGATCCACTACATCGGCACTCACCATATCAATTTGAATGTGGTCTCGCATTTGCGTGAGGATCGTGCTCAAGGGAGTGGACTTTAACTCCTCCTGGTAAAGATCATATTTTTGTACGATGCGACTCAGGTTGCTGGTGCTCAGTACCCTTTGACTGATCATTTGAATGCGTTGATCAGCATAGCTAGTGACCGTTGAACGCACCAAGTCGCTGGGGATTTCCTGATGCTCAATTAATATAGTGGCGTTCGATTGATACTGCGCGGGTAAAAACAGGGCCATAGCCAAAGCGGCAAAGAATATAATCAGTGCAGGCAAGATCCCTTGACGCCACCGACGTTTGCAGATCTCTACTAGATCGCTCAGGCCCTTAATATCCTCTTCCAACTTAAACGCTCCCCAGATCTACTTAGTCAGAATATATGCTTAAATCACAATGCGAATGTTCACCTCAATACCCCAAAGTGTATCGTCGGTTACTTATTATAAGTAGGGTGTTAAGTGAAGGCTACCAAAAAACTATTGGCACATAGAGAATTACAGACTCTGACGATATGGCAACCATCGATGCTGATAACTAAAGATTATTGCGTGACCATCCGCCTGACTATTTTGATTATTAAACTCTTGGTATCTATAACGATAAGCAATTGATAATGTAGATCTTTCAGTGTGTCGCCATCTGAGGCCCGGTTGTAGACTATAAAAATCCCGATCACTAGTTGCCGAGTCACTACTAATTTCCCGATTCACAATCCATTGGATTTGGTTAGTCCAGGATAATCGCTGACTTAGTTTACCCTGCTGAATTAAACTGAGAGTATCGGATTCTAAAAATTCTCCACCACCGCTGGGTCGAGTACTACGTTGTAATCTGAGTGCCACTTGATGAGATAAAAACTCTCTGCTGATCTCCAAGTTATATAAGGTGCCTTGCTCCTTGGAAGTAAACTTAATCGGTCTAAAAGTGAATAAAAAGAAGTCTGGTACCAAGATCTCCGCTTCCGTAGAAGTTTCTCGTAACCCCAGTGAAAATGTATATGCCCAGCGTTCGTCTAGAGCGCCTTCTATGCCAACGGTGATTCCAAGATCTTCAACCTGTTGCTGATTCAGTTCGGTCTGGTACTGAGAAAATAACAGTGAGAGAATCACCCGATGGGCACTCCTGAATAGGTGCTGCAACTCCGTATTCATATAATAATAATCATAGTCCACTAAGCCGGACTGCGCTGGATCCGCATATTCAATCTGTTGCCCATTGATCTGTAGGGATAAAAGATTCAATTCCCCAATGGAATAGCGCCCATTAACAAATGCAGTGGAACCCTCTCGCCTCACTTGATTTTGTATTAGGCCGGAAACATCTAACTCGCTCACAAGAGAGGAATCACGGTTATGGTTTAAACCGAATTGAAGGGCAAACTTTGGTTGCTGCCAATTGCTGGATAGTTGTAAAGTTTGATTATCGTAATCAAACCCATTCTCTTCACTATAGTTGCGAGATGCCAAACCGAGATCAAACTGATGACGCCAGATAGGGCTGAGTCGTTGCAATGTCAGTTGTAAATTCACACTCTGAGTTGAGTCTGAGATTTCATCGGTTTCTGTGAGACGTATATTGTCTTCAAAATCCGCGCCGAGGCGACCCATAGCCTCTAACTGGTATAAGGCCGCAACCGAGGAACCATGAGCCAAAAGAGCTAGCAAAAAAAAAGAAAAATATGCTAAATGCTGCCGAGTCGATCTGCACAAGGTGATCACCACTAAGGCACTATCACCACATCACCGGCTTTTAACAAAATATTTTGATATAGATTTTCCCCTTCCGTAACCTCTTTATACTTAAAAGGGAAAACTATTTGTTTGTCTCCATTCCTTCTTAATACTTTGACCTTGTTTGCCGCGCCAAATGCGGTCAGGCCACCTGACATACTGAGCGCCTGCATCACATCCACGGGTCGATTAATCAAATACTCCCCTGGTTTATTCACCTGGCCCAGTACATAGATGCGATTACCCAACAGTTGTGTGGCGCTAACCGTGATTACCGGATCGGGAATATACTGCCGTAACGCCTCAGCTAGACTTCCCTGCAGCGCCTCGATAGAGAGACCACTGGCCACAACTTGTCCCACTAAGGGGAAGGAGATAGAGCCGTCAGGTAATACCAGCACCTCCCGTTGCAAATCTTCCTCTTTCCAAACTGAGATTTGCAAAATATCACCAGGATGAATTAGGTAGGGATTCTCCACCCTGACTTGGGTCGATGAGGGTTGCACCGTTTCAGCTTGGAGCTCCATAGAAAAGGCGAAAAAAATCAGTAACCCAATCGTCAGGAGACTGCTGCAGGAAAGTAATTGGATATTTTTCATCTTTGAGCTCATTTCGACTAAAGAGCAGGAATACCTGTGTAACAGAATTGTTCGCAATCTTACCTAATCTGGGATTAGGGACTCAGTCTCAAATTCTCGTCATTTGCTAACCAAAGGTTCGCAGTGCAATATTCGAAGAATCAACGGGGTAGCGAGAAATAATATATGCCATTAGGAGCCACAATGGTACTGTCAATATATTACATACAGGTGTCATAAATCTATTCTAATCTTTACTGTAGTCAATATAGCTGGCACACACAAAGGAACAGGTTACTTATTGATCAGAACGTTTCCCGCTGAAGGAATGAGTTAAACCATAGGTAGATTTGCTAAATATGCTTTAGATAATAACGAATATTAAGGGTGGGATCGATAACTCAATCGATCAAAACATAAGTGTAACTATATTGAGAATAAGATCCGCTATGAAGTGGTCAGTACTATCATCTCCCAAGCTAGGTAATCCTGGGGTGTTTAAGTAGCAGCCACTGTTCCTGATTGCTTAGACAAGAGTTTGTCAGGTCGCCTCCTGTGACCTGCAATCATAAAACCCAACAATGCAGAAAATAATAACCAGATACTGGCTGGGATCGGGATAGCGCTAGGATCACTATTCAATGAACCTTTTATCGTATAGATGCCCCAATCGCTCGAAAACCATTTCCCCATACCAGTTACAGAGAAGTCGTAGGTTCCGGTATTCAAAACACCCTTAAAACTGTAGATCAAACTGCTTGCCAAGGTGTCCCCGCTCTCGGTTAAAAACCCTGACTCAGGTACCACCAGGAAATCATCAATAGAGGGATGATTCTGAGTAAACACTGAAAACGTGAGATCTACTAGCGTTGGCTGCAATAGCTCTAAGATCCCTGTGTCTGTAATATCCCCTCTGCGAATCTTAATATCGACGACACCAGATCCATTGTCCTCGATATAATAAGTCTTAGCGTAAGTAGATCCGCCAAAAGAGAAAAAGATAGAAAGGAAAAAAGAGACTAAGAGAATCGTTCTTTTCATGGCTGTTATTCCCCAGTTGTTTGATACAGCACATTTATTTAAACATCCCGACGAAATCGATATTACAACAAAAATACTGCTCGGTAAATTAACAGCTGCTTAAAAAAATTAATTTTATAGATAAAAAAGAGTTGTCTATCAAAAATTGATCGATTTATAGACGACTGGCTAAATAATAAACAATTTTAGCGAACAGATATGTACTAATAGAACGATAGTTTCAACAAAATATATTCATTTCATCTATCCGCATTCTTCAATTTTAGTATATTAATTTCTGAGACCATCTTGTCTTCGCGAAAATAGTTGGCAAAATATGTGGTCGCGTGTGATCACAGCCTTATCTAAATATTAGGCAATACATTCGAACATTTGTATTGGCACCCATTCAATAATCAGATGACACGCCACTTTTGTTACTCTTTTTTAATTAACTTTGCCTCCCCCTTTTAAGCCGACTGGATGTTGGCATTAAACAATTCCGTCTACGGAAGGAGGACTCCATGCTTCTTAAAAAATCAAATTTATCCATCCCGCTTGCACTCATGACGCTACCAACAAGTATGCCTATATTGGCAGCAGCCATAGAGCCAGGGGACATTATCATTACCGAAGTGATGGCTAACCCGAGCACTGTCAGTGACAGTAATGGCGAGTGGTTTGAAATTTACAATACTACTAACAGTACGCTTAACTTAGCCAATTTAAATATTTCGGATGGTAATTCTGATAGCCACACGCTCTCTAGCGATCCATTGAATTTAGCACCAAAGAGTTTCTTCGTCTTTGGGCGTAATGGAGATATAGCGACCAATGGTGGATACTCAGCGGATTACGCCTATTCGGGAATGAGCTTAACAAACAGCAGTGATCAGATCATCCTGAGCCTTGCGGGCATTGTGATAGCCCAATTAGCTTACAGTAGTGGATTCGTATTGAACGGTATCAGCTCTGAGTTAAAAATTTTACCAAGCATAGCCGGAAATTTTGGCGGTACGCCCGAGATGGCGAGCTATCTCTATGGCACTAACAATTACGGCACTCCCGGAGCAATGAACTCCACAGACTTCACCGCCGTACCCCTGCCGGCAGCATTACCCCAATTGATATTGGCGCTTGGTGCACTCTTTGGTTTTAGAGTCAGACGGAAAAGCTAGGTACAAAACAAACGGCCCCTCTGCGAAAAGAAGAGGGGCCGCTTGTTCATAAAAGTAGAAAAACCTACATTCGAAGCAAATGTCTAAGAAGAAAGATTAACGTTTCGAGAATTGTGGACGCTTACGCGCTTTGCGCAATCCCACTTTTTTACGCTCAACAATACGCGCATCCCGAGTCACATAACCGGCTTTACGTAAAGGTTCACGGAGCGATTCTTCATACTGCATCAATGCTCGGGTGATACCGTGACGAATGGCACCGGCCTGACCGGTAGTACCACCGCCATTGACGGTCACCTTAATATCGAAATTATCTATATTAGACGTGAGTTCCAAGGGCTGACGAACAACCATGCGTGCCGTTTCACGACCAAAATAATCGTCCAAATTACGACGATTGATTGTAATGTCACCCGATCCCGGTTTAAGAAAAACGCGCGCTACTGAGGATTTTCTGCGTCCGGTTCCCGTATAAAGCTGTGATTCTGCCATATGTGATAGCTACTTAAGTTATATTCAGATTTCTAAAGGTTCTGGTTGTTGCGCTTGATGTTTATGCTCAGGCCCCGCATACACATGCAGTTTTCGATACATAGCTCGCCCTAATGGGTTTTTCGGCAACATACCTTTCACCGCACGCTCAATGATTCGTTCGGGTGCCCGCTCTTGAAGTTTATTAAAGCTGAACTGCTTTAAACCACCCGGGTAGCCGGAATGGTGATAATACATCTTATCTTCCGCCTTATTTCCAGTCACACGGATCTTTTCCGCATTGATTACTACTATATGATCCCCTGTATCCACACCCGGCGTGAATTCAGGTTTATGTTTGCCGCGTAATCGCGAGGCTACTTCGGTGGCCAACCGGCCCAAGGTCTTATCACTGGCATCCACCAGGTACCAACCTCGTTCTACCTCAGCAGGTTTTGCACTAAATGTTTTCACAAGACGTATGCTCCAGAGATCACTGGCCCACAAAAGAGGCGTAATGCTACAGAAGGATTCATCGGGTTTCAAGCCAATAATTTTAAGGAAAAAAAAAGCGCGGCCGGGGAGGCCGCGCAAACCACCAAAGGAGGATGGAGCAGTTGAAATCTTTAAATTCCGTTGGGAGCGAAAAAGCTCATCAAGAAAGTGATGTGCATTATACAGGCGTTCGAATATTAGTCAATAATTATAGAAAAATTTTTTATTAAGATTATATTAATGACTAATTACAGAATTAAATCTGCAATCTTTCCACGATTTCACCCTTCAATAAGTGCCGTTCGATGATCTCATCCAAATCAGATTGTTGCTGATAGCGATACCAAATTCCCTCCGGATAGACCACCAAAACGGGGCCATCCGCACATCGATCTAAACAACCTGCATTATTGACCCGAATCCGGCCAGGGCCAGACTCACCCAACTCCTTGATTTTACTCTTAACATAATCCCGAGCTTGATCGGCTTGATGATTTTGACAGCAGGGTCGACCATCTTCACGAAAATTAGTACAAAAGAAGAGATGATGACGATAGTATGCCACGAGTGAAGTCCTTGGCTTAAATAGAGCCGGCGATCGTAAAACGTCTAACCACGCACATCAAGAGATGGATATACCCCAAAATATTTTTATGGCAAAAAATAGGGTTATTGACAACGCGCTTTTTTTAAAAACTGAGCAATGTGTGCGCTGCGCTAGCTGTGCGCCCAGATGCCCAACCTATGCTTTGAGCCTGAACGAAGCAGAGTCCCCGCGCGGCCGAATTACAATGATCGCGGGTCTGGCCACAGGTCAAATTTCCGCCACCGAGTCACTGCAGCAACATCTGGACAACTGCCTCACCTGCCGTGCATGCGAACAGGTTTGTCCGGCAGAAGTAGAAGTAGGCGACATTCTCGATCAGGGACGGGCGCTGACTCATCGGCGACGATGGCCAACTTTGGCCCAGTTGCTCTTTAATAAAGTATTAGATCAGATCATTGCTCACCCGAAACCACTGGCCAGACTAACCACGTTGGCGCGTCTGAAATGGGTACAACGAATGGCTCACACTCTTGGATTCGGAGCGTGGCTCCCTGCCTTATCGGCCGCACAGCCCACTATGCCCTTACATGCACACTATCCCAGTGGCAGTGATAGCGATAAGCGGGTGCAACTATTTGTGGGTTGTCTCGGCGAGGCGATGCAAAGTCATACACTGAATGCTGCCCTCTACTTGTTAAGCCATCTAGGATTCAGTGTGCAGATCCCAAAAGAGCAGACTTGTTGTGGTGCGCTGCACAAACACCGTGGAGAAATAGGGCGCGCAAATAGGTTTGCCAGCCAAAATCTACAGGCATTTTCCGATCCAGCAGTCGCCGTGATCTACTGCGCCACTGGCTGTGGCGTCACTCTCAAAGAGTATCAGGCAGACTCCCCTGACGCCTTCCCTATGCGGCTATTGGAAATCAACGAGTTCATTGCCCAATGTGAATTTGACACATTGGAGTTCGAGCCACTTCACGAAAAGGTATTGATCCACGATCCCTGCTCTGCCCGTTACCCCCTTAAATGTGCTCAATTCAGCCATCAGTTACTCAATCAAATTGAAGGATTGGAAATTTTCACCCTAGCGAACAACCAGCATTGCTGCGGTGCCGCGGGCACCTATATGTTGTCCCATCCAGAGACAGCGCACACTCTGGTTTCATCGATTGTCGAAGAAGCCGTTCGGCTGCAAGTTGACTATGTAGTGAGTAGCAATATTGGTTGTGCGCTACACCTGGGTGTACATTTGCCAAAATCTATTCGCGTCTGTCATCCGGTTGAGCTTCTGGCGCAGCAACTCATCAGCAGGCATAAATTAGGTGTAGAATAGAAAAACATGGAACGAAAATATAAATCCACCGACCGATTCATCATTGCCTTAGATCAAGGCCTGCGCACGCTCTACGGCAAACCAGAGAGCACCGGGCGAGAAAGCCCGGCTCAGGATATTCCCGAATCAGTTCAGGCAAAAAATGACCAACGTCGCGTAGCCGGTCTCATGCGGGTCAACCACGCCGGTGAAATTGCCGCACAAGCATTGTATTACGGCCAAGCGCTCACAACTGAAAACGAACACACACGTGCAGCGTTGCTAAATGCCGCCCGTGAAGAGGGCGATCATCTGGAGTGGTGCCAGCAACGCTTATCCGAATTAAATAGCCACATCAGCTATCTCGGACCCATCTGGTATTTGGGCTCTTTAACAATAGGTGCCATGGCTGGTGCACGGGGAGACGCTTTCAGTCTTGGATTTGTGGCGGAAACAGAACACCAAGTGAGTACGCACTTAAGCAATCATTTACAACGATTACCGCAAGAAGATTCCCGCAGTCGTCAGATATTGCTGCAAATGCGGGAAGACGAAGAAGGCCACGCTAACCAGGCTCTCGAATCCGGCGGCAAACGGCTTCCTTGGATCGTACGTCGAACAATGAAAATGACGGCAAAGGTAATGACCACCCTGGCGTATCGAATTTAATTCATTACATGATTGAACTGGTGGCTGGTTAAGAATTAACCCAGTTGATTCCGCCCGTAGAAGATTTCAACCATCTCCTCACGTAATTGCCTCTCAATGTTTTCTTGTTCTTTTTGAGAAAATTCTTCCACACCTTTACCAAACAAAAAGTTATCGAGTTCAAAATCTTTAATCATCAGTTTGGTGTGATATAAATTTTCACTGGGATAATTGACATCTTCCATGTGAAATTCTCTCTGATGCGTCTCGCCGATAAAATCTTGAATACTGTTAATCTCATGATCCAAAAAGATCTTGTTGCCATTTACAGCTCGAGTGAAGCCTCTCACTCGATAGTCGATTATGACCACGTCCGATTCGAAATTCTCGATTAGAAAATCTAACGCGTTAAGTGGAGACACCAAACCACAAGTGGAGACATCGATGTCAGCTCTGAAGGTGCAAATGCCATTTTCTGGATGAATTTCCGGATAGGTGTGCACCGTCAAATGACTTTTGTCGAGATGCGCGACAGTGGCCTGAGGATAAGTGGCAGTTAAGGGTAAATCGGTTTTATGAGCACCGATTGGTTCATCGGCTAACAACATAGTGACGCTGGAACCCTGAGGCTCGTAATCCTGCCGAGCAATATTCAAGATTTGCGCACCAATCATTTGCGCAACAGTTTCCAGCGTGATGGTTAATCGATCAGCGTTATAGATTTTATCAATGTATTCTATATATTCCTTTGATTGGCTAACAGTAGAGGTGTAACTGACATCGTAAAGATTGAAACTCAAAGATTTCGTGAGATTATTAAAGCCGTGTAATTCTAATTTTTCTTTTTGCATATGGCCGTGCAACACTTCAATTAGGTGAGTTTCAGTCCCGAAATAGGAGTATGAAAAATAAATTGTACGGTATTACTACCGGGATCTTGGCAGTAAAAACTGCGGGCACCGTCGCGATGAGTCTTAGGCGCAGCAATTATTTTAACACCTGCATCTGATAAATATTGATGCCAACTATCTACGTCTTCGGGAGTCTTCAAAATAAACCCCAAATGATCGAGACTCTGCAGTCCGGATCGAGCTTCTTTGGCCCTGTGTAGTGCCAGATTGTCCAGACCTGAAGTGAGATATAAATTATCCGCGTCTGGACGCCACTCTACTCGCATACCTAGCAACGCCACATAAAAATGCTCACAAGCTTCGAGATCTGTCACCCAAAGCGCTAAATGTCGTAATCCTTCCATGCCAGCGGGTCGTTCGTTCAATTCAGCACCCCAACAGTGTTCTTAAGCAGGCGGCGAATTTTACCGTGATTCAAAGCCCAGACCAAAGTAAATTAGCCGATCGCATACGGGCGTCGCTTCTCAGCTTCGTTTATAATAATCCCTAGATCCGAACTTATTCATTTGTAAGGTAATTTTATGCGTCCCAGCGGCCGAGCAGCAGATCAGCTGCGCCAAGTCTCCATGACCCGCCATTTCACCTGCCACGCAGAAGGCTCAGTTTTGATTGAAATGGGTAATACTAAAGTGCTGTGCAACGCCAGCGTAGATGAATCCGTGCCGCGATTTCTCAAAGGGTCGAATAGCGGTTGGGTGACGGCCGAATATGGCATGTTACCCCGCTCCACCCACGATCGCATGCAACGTGAAGCCGCCCGTGGCAAGCAGGGTGGCCGAACCCTAGAGATCCAGCGACTGATTGGTCGTTCGCTGCGTTCGGTAGTAGATTTAGCCGCGTTGGGTGAGAGAACAATCGTCTTGGATTGTGATGTCATTCAAGCCGATGGCGGTACCCGTACTGCCGCTATAACGGGAGCCTATGTCGCCTTAGTAGATGCCGCCACTCAATTAAAAGAAAAAAAAATGATTAAAAAAGATCCCATCTATGGCCAAGTAGCGGCCATTTCAGTGGGCATATTCGCAGGGGAGCCTGTTCTCGATCTAGATTATGAAGAAGATAGCAAAGCCGAAACAGATATGAATCTCATTATGAATGAAGCCGGTCGATTTATAGAGATCCAGGGTACTGCTGAAGGCAACGCATTCACCCATGAGGAACTTCTGCAATTGCTTGAGTTGGGCAAGCAGGGTGTGGAGCAATTAACAGAATTGCAACGTACTATTCTAAAGCAACCGCAATGAACAAACTGATTGTCGCCAGCCACAACTCCGGTAAAGTGCGTGAAATCGCCGACGAATTAAAATCTCACCATATAAAAGTATTAGCTCTATGCGAATTTGACATCAGCGCAGTGGCAGAAACAGCATGCACCTTCGTGGAAAACGCGCTCATCAAAGCGCGCCACGCTTGTCTGCACACCGGTTTACCTGCATTGGCGGACGATTCCGGGCTGGAAGTAGATGCCTTAAAAGGCCAACCCGGGATCTATTCCGCTCGTTATGCAGGTGAACATGCTACCGACACAATGAACAATGCAAAACTGCTAACAGCGCTGGAAGCTGTACCAGAAGAGAGGCGCCAAGCACGCTATCAATGTGTCATGGTATTCCTGCGGGCTGTGGATGATCCCACCCCGTTGATCTGTCAAGGTACCTGGGAAGGCACCATCTTGTCGTACCCACAGGGTGAAGGTGGCTTTGGCTATGATCCTCTATTTTACATTCCCAAATTAGAATGTACCGCAGCCGAACTAGACCTCACTAAGAAAAATAAATTGAGTCATCGGGGACAAGCATTAAAAGCTATGTTACCCGGTATCACCGATTTTTTTCAGTCCCACCCTTAATTTGTCATTCAATGGTCGAGCGCGCACTCTACATCCACCTTCCCTGGTGTGCACGCAAGTGTCCCTATTGCGACTTCAATTCACATAGTTTTGCTAACGTATTTCCGGAAGAACAATATGTGCAAGCTTTATGTCGTGATCTAGAGTTTGAAGCGGAACATTTTCCGGATACTCAAATCAGTTCCATTTTTTTTGGTGGCGGTACACCCAGCCTGTTTCAAGCACAGAGTATTGGCCATCTATTAAATGTGATTTTTCAGCGTTTCAGTATTGCAAATAATATTGAGATCACTCTGGAGGCCAATCCGGGCAGCAGTGAACAACAAAAATTCTTAGGCTTCAAGGAGGCGGGAATAAATCGCCTATCCATCGGCGTGCAAAGTCTCCATGATGCTCAGCTAAAGGCGCTGGGTCGCATTCATTCAGCACGAGAAGCGGAACTGGCCATTCGCGCTGCCTTGGGCTGTCACTTCGATAGCGTGAATATAGACTTGATGTTTGCCTTGCCTGAGCAAAGTGTGGAAGAAGCAGCGACAGACTTGGAGAAAATGCTCTCTTACGATCCCCCTCACCTCTCCTACTACCAACTCACCTTAGAGCCCAATACTCTGTTCTATAAAATGCCACCAACATTACCTAGTGAGGATCTAAGCTGGCAGATGCAGTGTCAGGCGCAAGATAAATTGCGCCAAAAGGGATGGATACAATATGAGGTGTCCGCCTACGCAACGACCAATCATCAATGTGCACATAATTTAAATTACTGGCAGTATGGAGATTATCTTGCCCTCGGCGCCGGCGCCCATGGCAAAGTGACGCAACAATCAAATATATTGCGCTACATGAAAGCAAAGCATCCCGCTACCTACATGCGGCAGGCAGGCACCCCAGAATGCCGACAACAGTCCCACAGCGTGGCGCGCATCGATCGCCCTTTCGAATTTATGCTAAACCGCTTAAGGTTATTGCAGCCGTTTGATCCTGAAGAATTTTGTCGTCGCACATGTTTACCGATGGATGTCATTCAGTCTCCATTGAAGCAAGCATTAGAGCAAGACATGCTGGAATATCAGGGAAGATCTCTCTCGGTCACCCCCATAGGAAGAAAGTTTTTGAATGATCTAGTCGCATTGTTTCTTCCCCATAATTGAATATCGATTTAAGTACAATTATGGCCTAACAGTCGTTTAATTGGCCCTTAGAGTTTGCATTTCTATTGATTATCCGATTATCATCTTAACTAAATTATAAGAATTTACAGTTCTTAATTACTGGACTATAAAATAATTGAGAATGAGAACCTCTACTCACCCGGAGCAAGTATTGAAAAGCTATGAGTATCAATCCAAACATTTCAAATTTACGTCATGAAATACTTGGCGTCTCGGTTTCATTGTTTGCGGAAGCAGGATATTCCGGCGTCTCGATGAGAGATATAGCGAAGTCTGTGGGAGTCACCCCTGCTGCGCTTTATTATCATTTTCCAGACAAACAAACTCTGTATGTGGAGACTGTGCGCTTCGCTTTAGATCGCAATGAAAACCAAATCGAAAAAGCCTTAGCAACCGATGGTACGCCTGAAGAGCGATTTATGCGTTTTATCAAAGGATACATCTTGCTCATTCACGATGATCCAGATTTTCGCCGCCTCGTGCAAAGGGAGATTCTAGACACCAATGCCGAACGTCAAGAGTTGTTGTTCCAAACTGCGTTAAAAAAAGAATATTGCAGTCTAATAGAAATCGTCAGCCAAATTGCACCCTCAGTCAACGCGCATGTGATGGCGGTCACTGTGATTACCAGCGTGTTATACCATTTTGAAATGGCGCCGATAAAAAGAATGGCCTCTGCGCAACTTGAAGAGCCGCTACCTATCACCATTGCTGAACATCTTGGTCAGATTCTACTCTACGGATTAAAAGGCAATGAAGGGCAAAACACAAATGAGAATTCCCAAACAGAAACGTAAATATCAAAATTTAATTTGTTGTTTAAAAGTTATTGCTACATAATAGCCGCGATGAATACATACTCCCATCAAATGGCCTTCGTCACTTTTGCCCTGCGCAAGCTATGGGCAGGCTATCGTGCGGCCATTAGGGAGCAAATGACTTAACACAAAAATTTCATACAATCCTAAAAAGCCGCACTTTAAAAAAGTGCGGCTTTTTTTTTGCCGAGGAAAAAGCGATGTCACTGCTCGCCGCCTATCTAATCATCATCGTGATCTGGTCGACTACTCCATTGGCCATTCAATGGAGCTCGGTGGACGCTGGTTTTTTATTTGGTGTCACGGCACGTATGTGTATTGGTCTGGTGGCATGTTCTCTCTATCTCACTGTTACGGGCACCAAACTACCGCGAAGCAAACAGGCCATACAAAGTTATCTCGCCGCTGGCCTGTCTGTTTATTGTGCCATGCTTGCCACCTACTGGTCTGCACAGTACATCCCGTCTGGGTTAATCTCCGTGATTTTTGGGTTGTCTCCGCTAGTGACCGGGATCTGTGCCGCACGCCTATTGCCAAACGAAACATTCACCTTCGGTAGATTCTTAGCGGCCTGCTTAGGTCTCTTTGGCTTATTTATTATTTTTCACCAATCAGAAGAACACCAACAGATTCATTGGTATGGCATTGTTGGCATGTTGTTCGCCGTGACCACCTATTCCCTATCTAGCGTACTGATTAAGCGTATTGAATTTAACGCCAGTGGTTTGGTCATTACCACCGGGGGCTTACTCTTTGCTGTTCCAGCTTTTTGTTTGACCTGGTGGATTTTTGATGGCAACACATCGATTCAAATCGGACCACGCACCTGGGCAAGTATTCTCTATCTCGGAATTTGTGGCTCGGTCATTGGGTTTACTCTTTATTATCATGTGCTGCAAAGAATGTCCGCCAGCCGGGTGGCGCTTATCACCTTAGTGACGCCAGTCAATGCGCTAATATTAGGAACAAGTTTAAATGGAGAAACAATAGGTACGCGTATTTTGATAGGCACCCTTTTAATATTATGCGCCTTGGCATTTTATGAATGGGGCGACGGTGTGTTTAGGCGTCTCGGCCTAGAGCAAATACAAATCAAAAAGAGGATCAGCAAGTTGGCTTTAAACAATAAAGATCTGTGATCTGGTGACCAAGCGCCATGCCACGTTGTTCGAATTTGGTTGTTGGACGCCTTAACACTTCAGTTTGGATTTGCTCGGGCGGGATTAACTGTAGTTGATGTTGTCGCCCGATCCTCTCTTTGACCGCGTCTGCATAGGGTATCCAATCGCTGGCGAAGTGCCAATACCCGCCCGGTTTTAGCACTTCACTCAAGTGTTGCAAGAATTCTGTCTGTACAATTCGGCGTTTATGATGGCGCTTTTTTGGCCAAGGATCAGGAAACCAAAGTAACACCGCATGCAGGCTTTGGTGCCATTGAGTTTGATTTAACCACTCCATGGCATCTCCCTCTATCAGCCGCAGATTCTTGATGCCACTACTTTCTATTCTATTTAACAGATGGCCAATACCCGGACGATGCACGTCAATGCCGATGAAATTGAATTGCGGATAGGCACTGGCAAGCTGATGTAAAGCGTCTCCCATGCCAAACCCGATTTCCACCACTACCTGTCCCGGCTGCCAATTGTCGGGCAATGGAGCGTCCATTGCCAAACCGAACTTCGGAAACAAATAGTCTAGAGACTGTTTTTGGCCGCGAGTAAGCCGGCCAGTACGACGAACAAAGCTCCGCACTTTGCGCGGCTGGTGGCTTACTTTCAAAGAGTGATTGGATGGTTCTCCCATATGCATACTACAAATATCTATCAATCTTGAATCAGATAGCGCCCCAACTCTCTAACCTATAAGTTGAATATCCTAAATTAGTGGCGATCGGCTAACTGATTAACCCTTCCAAAGGAGAGGATGCACTAGCATAGAGTTTTTTTGGAATTCGACCGGCTAGATAGGCTTCTCTACCAGCTGCCACCGCCTTCCCCATTGCGCTGGCCATCAACACAGGCTTTTCGGCACAAGCGATCGCAGTATTCATCAATACACCATCACACCCAAGCTCCATAGCTTGTGCGGCATCCGATGCGGTACCTACTCCTGCATCCACCAGAATTGGCACCTTGGCCTCTTCCAGAATCATGCGAATATTGTAGGGATTGCAGATCCCCAATCCGGAACCAATGGGCGCCGCTAAAGGCATCACTGCGACACATCCCATCTCTTCAAAGCGTTTCGCCAAAATGGGATCATCCGAGGTATAGACCATGACTTGAAAACCTTCTTGGATCAACACTTCAGCGGCGGCCAGGGTTTCAGTCACATTGGGGTAAAGAGTTTTTTCATCGCCAAGCACTTCTAGTTTAACCAGATTGTGGCCATCCAAAAGTTCCCGCGCCAATCTGCATGTTCGAATCGCTTCCTCAGCGGTATAACAAAAGGCGGTATTGGGCAAAATACAGTATTTTTCCGGCGACACCACGTCTAGCAGGTTAGGTTCCCCTGGATTCTGACCAATGTTCATTCGTCGTAGCGCTACAGTCACAATTTCCGCGCCTGATGCCTCTATGGCGCGAGCCGTCTCTACTAGATCTTTATATTTTCCAGTGCCTACCAGCAATCGCGAGGAGAATTCCCGACCCTCTAGCTGCCAGTTATCCCTGGAATCATCTTGCTGCTGTAACGCACTCACTTAACCACCCCCAATGGCTTGTACAATTTCTATTCTATCATCCGCTTCCAGAACCACTTCAGCATAGGTACTACGAGGAACTATTTCCTGGTTTAGCTCTACTGCAAGCCGCTTACCTGCCAAGCCCAGCTCATTTAACAAATGCGCCAACGTCACATTTGACTCCAGCTGTTGAGATTCGCCATTGATATATATCTGAGCCACTGTTGCCATCCTGAGATAATCGATCCCCTACGCTATTATATGCTCCCTCTCTATGATTAAACAGCGACCTATGGGAATTTGAATTTCGTTGACGTCAACCTCAAACGCCTGAGTCTCCGGATCAGTTCGTAGATCATTGTTGTTTCCCAACTAGAGTCCAACTGCCCTAGATCCGGGTTCTATGGGAGGCCACTTCTCGCGCGAAAAATTTTTGTGCCAGAACATGTGGCTGGCATGGGTCGTGACCATTCGATGTACGGTAGGCTTTTCTTAAGGTTTCTAGCGCTACGGTGACACCTAGTACCCTTATTTCTTTAGATAGCTATGGACTATTCCCGCCACCGCTTGAATTTTGCACCACATCCGAAGATGTTAATATCTTGCTGCCGAGCGCGGGTGTAGTTCAATGGTAGAACTTCAGCTTCCCAAGCTGATAACGTGGGTTCGATTCCCATCACCCGCTCCAATTCCCGCCGAAACATGACTTAAGTCAAACTTTTAAGCTTTGGTTTTTGTGATCTCGTGGCCGCACGAAATAGTATTAGATATAGTGTGTGTTTGAGCGGGGCCTCATCTATTGACAAGCCGTTGGATTAATTTAGACTCAGTCTAAATCCAGCACGGATTTCTCATCAAACTTTCCAGTCTATAGGAGTCACAAAAATGGATCTTAAAGGAAGCAAAACAGAACAAAATCTCAAAGACGCTTTCGCTGGTGAATCTCAAGCAAATAGACGTTATCTTTACTTCGCAGCCAAGGCAGATGTAGAAGGCTACAACGACGTTTCCGCTGTGTTTCGTTCCACTGCCGAAGGTGAAACCGGCCATGCTCACGGACATCTGGAATATCTTGAGGCCGTAGGTGATCCCGCTACCGGACTACCCATTGGAGAGACCGCGAATAATCTAAAAGCAGCGATTGCGGGCGAAACCCACGAATATACGGATATGTATCCGGGTATGGCTAAATCTGCTCGCGATGAAGGCTTTGACGAAATCGCCGACTGGTTTGAAACTTTAGCGAAAGCAGAGCGATCACATGCCAATCGCTTCCAAAAGGCATTGGATTCTCTCGGCTAATTTTTTCAAATCGCTTTAGATCCTGGGCTGAAGAGAATCGTCTTCAGCCCATTATTATGCTGTTAAATAAATATGAATAACGATAACCAAAGCCCTCGAGAAGGCAGCTTGGAAGCCCCCACTCGACATCCCATCGATTGGCAAGATCCTAAATTTTTTGACCAGCAAGATCTGCTTGCTGAATTGGAGCGAGTATTCGACATTTGCCATGGCTGTCGGAGATGCTTCAATCTTTGTCACTCATTCCCCTTGCTGTTCGATGCCATTGACGAATCAGACACCGGCGAGCTGGATGGCGTGGAAAAATCTGTATATTGGCAAGTGGCAGAACACTGTTATCTCTGTGATATGTGCTTCATGAGTAAATGTCCCTACGTGCCTCCCCATGAATGGAACATCGACTTTCCCCATTTGATGTTGCGCACTAAAGCTGTACGCTTTAAGCAAGGCCACACCAAGTTTAGAGACAAGTTTCTCACCTCCACAGATAGCAATGGTAAAAACTTAGCAATTCCGCTGGTGGCGCAAACAGTCAACCAAGTCAATCAACAAAAGTTCGCCAGGCAACTGCTGGAAAAAACAATCGGTATTCACCATCAAGCGCCACTGCCCCCTTACCAAAGCAATACATTACGCAAACGATTGAAAAAAGAGGTATTGCACTCACCAGTGGATGCTGAATTATTAACAGCGGAAGAGATAGAAGCGAGCCCGATTGAGACCACTGACGGCAGCAGACCGATCTTGGGGCGGGTGGTACTCTTTACCACCTGTTATGCCAACTATAATGAACCCCAGTTTGGAGAGGACTTGGTTGCCGTATTCAAACACAATGGCATTCTGTTACATCTTCCCGAGCACGAAGTCTGCTGCGGCATGCCAAAAATGGAACTAGGGGATCTTGAGTCTGTACATAAACTGAAAAACCGAAATGTTCCCGAATTGGTCGCCTGGATCCGCGAAGGATGGGATGTGATCACTCCGGTACCCTCCTGTACACTCATGTTTAAGCAGGAGTTACCTTTACTCTATAAGGGAGATTGGGAAGTAGAAACGCTCGCCAGACATAGTTTCGACCCTTTTGAATATTTGGCCTTATGGCATAAACAAGGACAACTCAACACTGAATTTAAGACATCACTAGGCAAAATTGCTTATCACGTACCTTGCCATCTGCGGGTACAGAATATTGGCCTTAAAACCAAAGAAATCCTGTCATTGGTACCGGATACAGAAGTAGAAGCTATAGAACGCTGCTCTGGCCACAATGGCACCTACGCGGTGAAGAAAGAGACCCACGAACTGTCAGTGAAGATTGGCAAACCGGTCGCCAATCGCGTTGAGAAAATAAAGGCCGATCATTACGGCAGCGACTGCCCCATGGCCGGTCGCCAATTACAACATATCTTGCAAGCGGACTCCCCGGCAGAACATCCTATGAGTCTTTTACGTCAGGCCTACGGAATCTAAACTCAACATGAAACCCCTTAAACGAAGCGATCTCTTTAGCCTGGAACGGTATGCGGAAACCCGATCAGAATTCCGTCAGAAGGTGTTGGTGCATAAAAAATCTCGTCAGGTGGCCATCGGTGCCCATATTACCCTCTACTTCGAAGATCGCCTCACCATTCAATATCAAATCCAAGAGATGTTACGTACCGAACGTATTTTTGAAGCCGATGCCATCCAAGAGGAGCTGGACGCCTATAATCCATTAATTCCCAATGGAGAAAACCTGATGGCTACCATGATGCTGGAATACAGTGATGTGGCGGAACGTCAAGCTGCGCTGGAAAAATTGATTGGTGTGGAAGATAAAATATGGCTGCAGCTTGGGCAGAATGCAAAAATCTTCGCCATCGCCGACGAGGATCTGGAGCGGGAAAACGAACAAAAAACTTCAGCAGTACATTTCCTTCGATTCCCTTTGGACGACAGCTCGATTCACGCCTTTAACAATCACGAGCCCCTCCTCTTTGGCTGTGACCACGAACATATGTTAGAAACAGTCTCAGTCGAATCCGAAGCCACTTACCAATCCTTGCTTGCTGATCTGAATCCATAATCTCGTTACAATCGACAACAAATAGGCCACATTTGGACAACACACGCCGTACATTCGGCAGCATGATTAAGGATAGTCAATGCGTTTGTTTCGTATTCTTGGTGGATTAATACTCGGACTGTTAGTACTCAGCATCGTTGCTGTGGTAGCCATTTTGGTCTTCGTGGACCCTAACGACTTCCAACCCGTTATCAGTGAGCAAGTGAAGCAACAAACCGGACGTGATCTCACCTTCAAAGGCGACATTGAACTCAGTCTCTTCCCCCGTTTGTCTCTCGAGCTAGGTGAATTAGAACTGAGTAATGCCCCCGGTTTCGAGGAAGTCGTTTTTGCGAAAGTCAACCAAGTAGCCGTAGGCGTACAATTGATTCCATTGCTACAACAAGAGTTGGATATAGGCCGAATTCGAGTAGATGGGTTAGAATTAAACCTAGCGCGCAAGTCCACTGGAGAAACCAACTGGGATGATCTACTGACAGAAGATAAATCTACACCTACCACCACAGACGATACCCCTTCCACTTCTGCTGATCCGATGAGTACCAGTCTGGCTGGTTTTTCACTTGCCGGTATCGAGATCACAAACGCACGTTTTCATTGGCAAGATGGAGACACCAGCTATCAGGTCGATCCTTTCTCTCTGAAGACCGGACGCATTCAGTTAGGTAAAGCCGTACCAATAGAACTTTCTTTACAAACAAAACTCAATGAGCCTGTGTTAACAGCAGATTTAAAATTGAATACCGAATTAACTGTTGAAGACAACTTAGAACAGTTTTATCTAAACGATTTAGTGCTTAAATTGTTTGCCCAGAGTGAGATCATTCCAGCAAACACCATGGAGTTAACACTCTTCAGCCAACTCCATATCGACTTGCAACAGGATCAGCTCTCCGTGCCAAAACTAAAATTGAAGAGCTATGGACTCACATTGGGTGGTCACGCCGAAGTCGCTCAATTGTCCACAACACCGCAATATGATGTCAGCGCAGAGATTAATACTTTTAATCCGCGCGTGTTACTAAATAACTTAAAACTTGATGCAGACCTTCCGGGCAGCGAATCTCATCTCACGCAGGCGAAGCTCAGTGTCGTGGCAAATGGAAGCACTGATTTCGTAAAAGTCACGAAACTCACCGCGCAATTGGATCAAACCAGCATGATTGCCAGTGCTGAGGTGCGAAACTTTTCTCAACCAGCGATAGAATTTGAAATCGATATGAATGAACTGGATCTAGATCCCTATTTAGGATCCACGCCATCAGCTGACGCTGAACCTACGCCTACACCTAACTCGGCGCCTCCGCCGGCGGAAGAACTGTTACCTATCGAGCTGTTACGGGAACTCGATGTCAACGGCACATTGACACTTGGCAAACTCAAAGCTATGAATGCCACCATTCAAAATCTCGTTGCCAAATTAGATGCACATCAAGGTAGGATTGCCCTATCACCATTGCGTTTTGATCTCTATTCCGGCCACTTTAATGCCCATGCAGTGGTGAATGTGCAAGGGAAGCAACCTCGCATCTTGCTCAACCAAAAATTAACCGGCATACAGTTTCAGCCACTGTTACACGATTTATTACAAGACGAGTCACCCGTGAGTGGCCGCGGCGAGTTGAATTTGGACATCTCCACTACTGGCAACCAATTGAATGATTGGATCCAACGCTTAAGCGGAGAAGGGGCTATAGTCATTAACGATGGCGCCCTAACCAATGTCAACATTGCGCATATGATTCGCCAAGCCGAAGCCCTATTAAGTAAACAACCTCCACCCAAAGACAGTGGATATCAACATACCGACTTTACCGCACTCAAAGGTCAGTTTGAATTTCGACAAGGGCGGGCCCTGAACCCTAACTTAACTGTGGAAATGCCTTTGGCCAGATTAAATGGACAGGGATACCTCGATTTAACAGAGCTCTATTTAAACTATGAGGTGAGCGCACATCTTGCGGGCACCTCCACCGGACAAGATGGAAAATCATTAACAGACGTGCGTGATATTCCCATTCCAATTTTGGTGACAGGACCGATAGATTCTCTTAGTTATAAACTGGACACAGACAAATTGATAGGACACCAGTTAGAAAGAGAGAAAGAAAAACTGAAACAGAAGGCCGAGGCAGAAAAAGAGAAAGCGAAAGCCAAGGTGGAAAAAGAAGTTGAGGAGAAGAAAAAAGAGCTTGGTAAAGAAGCCGAGCAGAAACTAAAAAAACAGTTCGACAAACTGCTAAATTTTTGAGTATGTCTGTCAGCCTTCCAGATCTCCAGCACACCCAAACCATGCAACACTCGTTACTCTCTTGGTATCGAGTTCATGGTCGTCATGATTTGCCCTGGCAACACCCGCGCACCCCTTACCGGATCTGGGTGTCGGAAATTATGTTACAGCAAACCCAAGTGCAAACCGTGATCCCGTACTTTAACAATTTTATTCAGCGTTTCCCTTCCATCGAACATCTGGCAAACGCCAGTTTAGATGAAGTATTAACTCTCTGGAGTGGCCTCGGCTATTATGCACGCGCCCGGCATCTACACCGTGCAGCCAAAGAGATTGTCGAAAAACTCAATGGCGAGTTGCCTAAGCAAGCGGATCTATTAAAGTCATTGCCCGGGATAGGAAGAAGCACCGCCGCTGCAATCTTAGCTCAAGCATGGGATCATCCCGAAGCCATTCTGGATGGGAATGTGAAACGGGTCATGTGCCGTCTACATCGCGTCGCTGGCCCACCCAATGACAAACAAATTGAATCCACCCTTTGGCAATTAGCTGAATCCTATACCCCCAAGCATGAAGTGGCAGCTTATACACAGGCGATCATGGATCTAGGTGCTACCCTGTGTCGTCGCACCCAGCCCAAATGCGAGATCTGCCCACTGCAATCACAATGTGAAGCTTATATAATGAATCAAACTGCGACATTCCCCCATAAAATGCAACGCCATGCCCGCGGCCGTCAGACCACCAGTTTTCTGATGGTGCAAGATAAGGAAAATGGAATTTGGCTTGAGCGACGAAATGGATCCGGGATCTGGGGAGGATTGTTTTGCTTCCCGGAATGGGATATTTCGGAAAGCATTAATGACTGGACATTGGCTCAATTTGGCGCCAGAGTAGCCTCGCTAGAGCATTGGCCGCGGCGGCTACATCGATTCACTCACTTCGATTTGGCTTATGATCCGGTCAAGGTGACTCTTGGCCAAAAAGATTTGGCACCCAGATCTCTCCCGCAGTACTCTGGGCAATGGGTGCCCCCTGAGGCCCACGCTCTCCCTGGGGGCGTTGCCACACCTATCAAGCAATTAATCGATGAGTTGATCGAGGTATAAGATGACGCGAATGGTGCACTGTGTAAAATTAAATCAAGAGCTTGAGGGCCTGGAGCGACCCCCCTATCCGGGGGAAATTGGTCAACGCATTTATGACGAAATCTCTAAACAAGCCTGGCAACAGTGGCTGGAACACCAAACATTGATCATTAATGAAAAACATCTAAGCATGGTGGATCCTCAGGCTAGAAAACTCCTGGCTGAGGAGATGCAAAAATTTCTCTTTGAAGGCGGTACCGATAAACCTGAGGGGTATGTGGCGCCAGAATCCTGATTTCACCGTTTATTTTTCGCCAACACCTTGACTGTGTTGAATATTCCCGATTAAATACGCTTTCTTTTGCGGCCAGGTAGCTCAGTCGGTAG
>DJFZ01000004.1:0-34684 GCA_002432655.1 Thiotrichaceae bacterium UBA5859
GCCGGCGATTGAAAGTAACATCGGCTGTCTATTTAGGCGAATGATGTACCGCCAATGGCCCCCAGGCTTGGCACGTGGGCATCACTTCCAGTTGATTGATATTGACGTGAGCAGGCTGTTGGCAAATCCATACGATGATCTCCGCAATGTTTTCTGCCACTAGCGGATCCGTGTCTGCGTAGACTTGTGCTGCTTTTTCTTTATCGCCTTTAAAACGTACAAGAGAAAATTCCGTTTCGGCTAATCCAGGTTCAATATTGGTGACTCTAACTGAGGTACCGAGTAAATCGGCGCGTAAGTTATTGCTAAATTGCTTCACAAAGGCTTTTGTTGCGCCGTACACATTACCGCCTGGATAAGGCCAATTAGCCGCCATTGAGCCAAGATTGATGATATGGCCACGATTTCTTTTCACCATGCCTGGGAGTACAGCATGAGTACAGTACATCAGTCCGTTGATATTGGCTTGCACCATTGTTTCCCAATCATCTAGTTCGGCTTCGTAGGCAGGCTCGAGTCCAATGGCACCTCCGGCACTGTTTACCAGCAGATCAATATTCGAGATCTGTTCTGGTAACTCGGCAATCGTGCGTTCCACTGCTTTCCTGTCGCCCACATCTAATGCGTAAACGAAACACTCCGATTTACCCAATTGGCGCTGTAGTTCTAGCAATCGCTGCTCTCGACGGGCTACGATAATTAGCCGCCATCCAAGCGCAGCGAGTTTGGCAGCGGTGGCGGCACCGAATCCACTGCTGGCACCGGTAATCAGGGCTACTTTAGGCATTTTCTTTCCTTCTTTGCATGAGTCACGATAAGATTAGGTGAGTCAATCATAAAGGGAGAAAACGGTGTTAGGAATAGGGATGCGAACTATTATATTACAATCCTCTTTTATCCTAATGATGATGAGTCATCTCTCTTGTGCTGCTGTCGACACGGCATTGGAGCAGGAGATGAACACTCTCTCCGCTGCCATCCACAAAAAAGTAGAACCACTGAGTTGTGAGCGTGATGCGCAATGTGGATCGCTGGCCTTTGGTGTGAAATCCTGTGGTGGGCCGCTAAAATATCTGGTGTATAGCGCGAAGCACACAAATGAAAACGAGTTGAAACCACTGGTTGAAAAATATAATGATTTAAATAGAAAGTTTATAGAAGAAACAGGTTTAGTATCAACTTGTGAATTCATCAGTCAGCCAGTTGTAGCTTGTATCAAGGGTAAGTGTCAGACCTTAGGAAGTTCATTTGAACGTCCTGCTGAATAGGTTTGTTCTAATTTTAATGTACGTTTCGTGCGTCCACGGTTGGATAAATCGCAATGGGCAGGTTGACTGTTAGCAAGGGTGATTGAGATTAGACTACTGAATAGGCGTATCATTCTCCGTTAGTTCATTTTTAGCTGTTTCTTAAGAATTTTGCCATTGGCATTACGAGGTAACGGGGCTCGCGTGATATTCACTCGCACAGGACGTTTAAAGGGGGCTAACTTACCTTCGGTATATTGAATGATCTCCGTTTCAGTTAATTGGCTATTCGGGATCAATTGAACAATGGCGCCTACTTCTTCACCAAGAATTTTGTCCGGAATGCCTATCACAGCAGCGTCCATGATCTCTGGATGACTATAGAGAACGTTTTCAACTTCAACACAATAGACATTTTCACCACCGCGTATAATCATGTCTTTGGCGCGATCCATGATATAAATTCGACCTTCATCATCCATACGTGCTAAGTCGCCTGTATGTAGCCAGCCTTGGGTGAAACTTTCTGTGGTGGCTTCCGGATTGTTCCAATAGCCCAAGATCACGTTAGGGCCTTTGATCCAGAGTTCGCCTATCTCTCCCGTTGGTACTTGCTGCCCCAGTTCATCTACTACCTTCACTTGAGTGACTGGAGCCGGCTTACCCACACTGTCTGGAGTTTCCAGATAATCTTCTGCTTGGTTGGAAGTGGCTAGCGCTGAAGTTTCAGTTAAACCGTATCCGTTACTGGATTGTACTTGGGGAAACAGCTTGTGGATGCGTTTCGCCAACTCAGGTGCTGCAGGTGCGCCACCATACATGATCTGGTTTACAGTGGAAAGATCGTGTGACTTAAACTCAGGAGATTCGATCACTTGCCAAACCATGGAGGGCACCCCTCCGAATGAAGATAAGCGCTCCGATTCAATGAGTCTGATGGCCTCTTCAGCGTTCCATTTATACATAAAAACAAGTTTGTTCCCCGAGAGAGTATTTCCACACAACATGGCATGGCAGCCAGTCGCGTGAAATAGCGGTACCGACAGCAGGTGTCCGGTCGCGGGAGTGGGTTGGGCGGTATCCCCACGACGAATTTGCGCCACTGTTTTGTGGAACGCTGAACTAATGAGGTTGTTACAGATATTACGATGGGTACCCAACGCGCCTTTTGGCAGACCGGTGGTGCCCGACGTATAGAATAGCGTGGCCGCGTGATCGGGGTGCAGACTTCGTGCTGGAAGCGCAGTTTTATCGAAGTGATTGTTTATCAGCGATTCATATTGCAGGGGTGGCGTATGTATTTCGTCACTGCGAGTCACAACCAGTTGTGTAGAAGTTAACTCAGACAGAATACTCGAGAGTTTTTGCCAACGTTGTGCGTCTACAAAAAGTACTTTTGGTGCACTATCCTTAATCGCATACGCCAATTCTGTGGTTTCCCACCAGGCATTGAGCGGAACAATGATGGCGCCGATAGAGACCGTGGCCCAGAAGATAACCGGCCACTCCGGGAGGTTGCGCATGGCCAGCGCCACGCGGTCACCTGGCTGAACATCAAAATCAGAAACTAGTGTGTGTGCTAAAGAACATACGAGCTGGTAATGTTGTTCGTAACTGATACGCTCATTTTCATAGACTAAATAAGTAGCGTTGCCGTATTGATAACTGCGTTCCAATACGACTCGCAATGATTCAAATGCTGAGCGCCAGACTTTTGTGGAAATGCCATTAATATCCACCTCGTCTATAGCAAATCTAGGGTTTTCATGAATCAACTGATTGACTACTTTTTCGTACGCAAGTCGTTGCATGTCTAATTTATCTCGATTTTATAGACTAAAAGTCGCCCATACTGGACAGTGATCGGAGGGCTTTTCCATACTGCGTAACTCATAATCAATGCCAACGTCTGTTATTTTTTCAGCTAAATTATGCGTCGCTAACAAGGTATCAATTCTCAGGCCGCGCTTCGGTTCTCGTTCAAAACCGCGGCTGCGATAATCAAACCAGCTGAATCGATCGGTCTTATCCGGATGTAACACTCGATAGGTATCTTCTAATCCCCAAGCCAATAAGGTTTGCATCCATTCTCTTTCTTCGGGGAGAAAACTACATTTGCCAGTACGCAGCCATCGTTTGCGATTATCTTCACCAATCCCGATATCTATATCTTCAGGCGCAATGTTAAAGTCACCCATAAGAATTAATAAGTCATGCGCTTGATACGATTCCGATAATAGCTGGGTGACACTTTTATAAAATTGTTCCTTGTTGGGAAATTTAGTTTCATGTGTTCTACTTTCACCCTGAGGAAAATAACCGTTCAAGATGTGCATGCAGCGATTATCATTGAGTGACAATTTCACTGAAATAAAACGTCGCTGTGCGTCCGCGTTCTCCATGGGTAAGCCTTTGTTGACCGATACGACATGATTTCGGGTCAACAATGCCACGCCATAATGCGATTTTTGACCGTGAAAATGCACGTCATAACCCAATTTTTCAATTGCTGCTTGAGGAAAGAGATCATCGGCAACCTTTGTTTCCTGGATACCGATAACGTCAGGATTATGACGCTCTATGATCGCTTCTAACTGATGTAGACGGGCGCGAATGCCGTTGGCGTTAAACGAGATAATTTTCATGGAGTTGACTTAGGCTAAAATTATTAAAAAAAATAAGTATAGAGAATTTTTCTGAAAATTCGCAGTGAAATCTATATCTGCTGCTGATAGCGAGGAGGAATATTCTTAACTATCCGTTGTGTTTTTCTATTATCTCAGGCACCCTATACGCCGTTTGCCTGAGTGCGGCACGAGTTCAGAAGTCTATGAATATGATATTTTTTACAATAAATGACGCCTGAAACCAGAATTATTTAAATTAATTGGTCGTTACATGTATCCGAAGTTAGATCACTTACATGTGTTAGATACAGTTGCCCGCCGGGGCTCCCTAAGCGCCGCCGGTGAAGTGCTGGGCATGGCCACTTCAGGTGTGAGCTATGCGATTAACAAGCTAGAAGAACAGCTAGGGGTGGAATTACTGGATCGCACCGAATATCGGGTCAAGTTAACACCAGCGGGTCGAGAAGTCTTAAAAGTCGGGCGCATTGTACTGAGACAAGCGCATACCATTCAACATGTTGCACAGGCGGCGCAAACCGGTTGGGAAAGTGAGCTTGGTATAGCCGTATCCGATTTGCTCTATGCGGATGTGATCGTCGGTTTAGTTTCAGATTTTTATGCCGAAGATGCGCCTACACGACTACGAATTGGCAAAGAATCCTTCGACGGGACTTGGCAAGCGCTCGCAGAAGGAAAAGTGGATCTCGTGATAGGTGGGGCAGGTGAACCCACTGTTGGAGAAGATATTCAAACTATTCTGCTCGGTTATCGCACAGGGCATCTGACCATGTCGCCCAATCACCCTTTAGCAGAGGAACCCGAGCCTGTACCAGTTGATGTAGCGGCCACCCATCGAAGTGTGATTGTGGGGGGGAGAGCACACCAGGAGTTGCCTCGATTGATCACCGTGTTACCGGGACAGGAGTTTTATTCGGTACCGGATCTCCAAATAAAATTGGCGCTGCTTAAACGGGGTTTAGGCATTGGTTTTATGCCAGACAACCTGATCGCAGATGCTATTGACCGGGGTGAAGTGGTGACTCGAGAATTAGTAGGTGGTACCCGACAGGTTCCCATCTATTTGGGATGGCGACACGCCACCAGCGGTAGAGCTTTAAACTGGTGTATCGAATGGGTCACCTCAGAGAAGGTAAGAGAAAAACTGCAGCTGGATGCGCAAGTTTAGTCATTTTTTAAAAATACGCCTTTCGTTAAAATCTGTAATTCATTTTTACCCATCTTTTGCCAAGTTTCATTAGTGGTTAATGGTTGGGTGGCAACAATGGTGACGATATCATTTGGTGTGGTCTCCCGACTAAAATCCACTTCTATTTCTTCGTCCAACAATTTTGCCTCACCGAACGGTGCTCGCCGAGTGATCCAATGCAAGCGCGTACCACAGTGCACATACAGATGTTGTGAATCACTCATGATCATATTAAAGACGCCTTTTTGGTTCAGTTGATGACAGCAGTCTCGGATCAATTGATGGAGTTTAGCGAGTTTGGCCGGACGCTTCGGAAAGTTTAAGCGGATTTGATCTAACAACCAGCAGAAAGCATGTTCGCTATCGGTGGTGCCAACAGGTTGGTAGAAGGTTAGGGGTTCTTTTTTAATGCCCTTTAGTTGTCCATTGTGGGCGAAACACCAGATTTGTCCCCATAACTCGCGAATGAAGGGGTGTGTATTGGCAAGGCAGATCTTGCCTCGATTTGCCCGTCTAATGTGGCTGATGACTAATTCACTCTTGATGGGATAGTTTTTCACTAATTCACTGAGCTCTGATTCAGCACTCGGGTTAGGATCGTGAAATAGGCGGCAACCCTTCTCTTCATAAAAGGCGATGCCCCAACCGTCTCGATGGGGGCCAGTCTTGCCCCCGCGCTTCGCTAAACCGGCAAAACTAAAGCAGATATCAGTGGGGGTGTTGGCACTCATTCCCAGTAGTTCACACATATGTTTTTGGGATCCTAATCATGGACTGAGAGAAAAATTTTTACCGGCGCTAAATGATGTTTCTGTAGCATAAACAGCTCCAGCGCTAAATTTGCTGATACCTGCCGATATTATAAATAAGTCTAGTTCTGGAGACACCTCATGAATGCCAAATATTATCTACTAATCATGGTTCCTGTATTGGTGTTGTCGGCTTGCAGTCAGCAGCCAGACTCTAAGCAAGCAGAAGCACAAGCACAGCAAGAGCCTACGCACGTATGGCGGGAAAAAACAGACACCCTCAATCAAGCAGATGCAGTGAATCAAATATTACTGGACAGTGCCGCAAACAGGATGCAGCAAGCCGAAGCAGACAGTAGATAATTTACCGACGTTTGATTTGTCTGATATGCCAGTCATCTGGCATAAAACGTATCGGATAGTGCTTAGGAATGGGCTGTGTCAGGTATGGATTGATAAAGTCCATCAACGCCGTTTTGGAGCCGAGAATATCTTTGGAGAAGTCTGCAAAATATTCTGACAACCACAGTATTTTCTCTTGATGTGATACCGTGACATATTCGCTATTGTTAAGATACTGTTGCGTGGCCCGATCTAATTGCTCATTCAGAGTCGCCGCCAGGTAAGGTGTGCGCGACAGGATAGGGCAGCTCACACAGTGGCTGCTCACAGCAAAATGGGCGCGCGGTTCTTTAGGCGCATAAACATAATCTTTTCGTAAAGACTTTAGAGTGATTCTTTCTCCTCCAAGGGTGTGGCGGCTCACTGAGAAAAATCGGTATGCCGTGACGCCCGTTAATTTTTCCGGAACTTGATAATCTAACAGCCCTTTGATACTCAAGGCATTATAGGCATTGATATAGTATGCCAGAGCATGTTCTGTTGTGGGGAAAAGCGTCGGGTGTGATTTGGGACTATAGGCACTGAGAAAGGCCGTATACGCGTAGAGATCTTCCGGGTAGAGTGCCAAACGTTGAAAGTCTATTTCTCCTTTATTGTTGGCGAAATCTTCCAGCACTCTTAGCCAGTGTTGCATCGCGGCTTGTTCTGGTTGGCTGGCGTCAAGGAAAGCGTTGGCTGGTGATGGCAAAATCAGGGTGAGTAAGAGTAGTGTTAAACCTGATGTTGTGATTCTGTATCGTATCATCTGGGTACTCTAGTAGAGAATGACACTGCGAATACTTTTACCTTCATGCATCAGCTCGAATGCTTGATTGATCTCATTTAATGACATCTGATGAGTGATATATTCGTCTACTTTGATCTCACCGTTCATATATTTATCCACATAACTTGGTAACTGTGAGCGCCCCTTCACGCCACCGAATGCCGTGCCACGCCACACGCGACCAGTGACTAGTTGGAAGGGGCGTGTATTGATCTCTGCGCCCGATTCCGCGACCCCTATGATGGTGGATTCTCCCCAGCCTCGATGGCAGCACTCTAAGGCAGCGCGCATGGTGTTTGTGTTGCCTATGGCTTCAAAAGAGTAGTCCACACCGCCGTTGGTGAGTTCCACAATTATTTCTTGAATAGGTGCGGAATAATCTTGTGGATTGATGCAATCTGTTGCCCCTAACTGCTTGGCAAATTCGAATTTTGAGGCATTAATATCAATTGCCAATATACGCTCAGCATGAGCCATATAGGCCCCTTGAATCACGCTTAAGCCGACACCACCCAATCCAAATACCGCCACACTGCTGCCGGCACTTACCTTTGCCGTATTGAGGACCGCGCCGATTCCGGTGGTGATGCCACAGCCCAATAAACAGACTTTGTCTAAGGGTGCATCGGGATGAATTTTTGCCAATGCGATTTCCGGGAGCACACTGTATTCTGAAAAAGTCGAGGTCCCCATAAAGTGGTGGATAGCTTTGCCCTGATAACTAAACCGACTAGTGCCATCTGGCATCACGCCTTTTCCCTGCGTGGCGCGAATAGACACACATAAATTAGTTCGACTGCTCTGACAATAGATGCATTGGCCACACTCAGGAATATAAAGTGGAATCACTTTGTCACCAGGCTGAACACTCTTCACTCCGGCCCCGACTTCTTGCACGATGGCGCCACCTTCGTGCCCGAGTACAACGGGGAACAGACCCTCTGGATCGGCTCCAGAGAGGGTGTAAGCATCTGTGTGACAGATCCCTGTGGCTTCCATTTTGATTAACACTTCACCAGATCTAGGACCGGAAAGATCCAATTCACAAATTTCAAGGGCTGAGTTTGCTTCCCATGCCACCGCAGCTTGAGTTTTCATTCTCGAAATTCCTTATATGAGAGAAGAAGACAATATGCACAGAGTTGTGGCTTAGATTATCATGAATTTTAGTCTAACAGACTACCTGCACCAGACATGATTCGTGGTGAACTCTAGTGCTATTTATATCGTGGTTGAAGCGATCTCTTTCACCATTGCCTATTTAATCCAATCTACGATGTGCCATTCTAGCTCATCTTCGGTAATGTCGTCTTCGCTGATCACTTTGTCACCTACGCATATACCTGCTAGGAAAGTGCTATCCGCTTGGTGTGAAATCAGTGGATGCCAGGAGGGCAGATCCTTGCCTTCATAGACTAAGCGATAACTGCAGGTCGAAGGCAGATAAGGGATCTGGCTGAGATTATCAGGGGTTAACTTGACACAGAGGGGTACCCGTTGAAAACGGTTTTTATAGTCGCCGCAGCGGGTGGTTTCTAAGTCTAATAAGCGGCAGGCCACATTGGTATAGTGTAGCTCACCCGTATCCATGTCTTCGAGTTTTGCCACACAACACCGGCCACAGCCATCGCAGAGAGCTTCCCATTCTTGTGTGCTGAATTCATGTAAAGATTTTTGTTTCCAGAATGGAAGTTCAGGCGCCATAAAGCAACTTAGCGAATTTGACCGGATCCTTTGCGAAACCAGAGCATGGCTTCTCCCAGATCCTTCGGAACACCTAAGCCTTTAGCGTACAAACTGCCAAGAGCATTTTGTGCTTTGCGGTGATCTTGTTCGGCAGCGAGGCGATACCAAGTAGCGGCCTGGGCGTAATCTTGTGGGAAATCTTCTCCCAGTTCATACATCTGACCAAGACGAAACTGAGCTTCTGCGAGGCCACCCTTTGCTGCCAATTGCAGCCAGGTACGCATCTGTTTGGGATCCCACTCTAAATGAATGCCTTCATTGTAAAAGTCTGCCATGGCCAACTGTGCGGGCCCATAGCCGCCGTTAGCTGCGGCTTCCATCCATTTCACCCCTTCTTTCAAGTCTGTTGGCGTGCGTTTGGCGTCAAGCAGAATAAGCGCCAAATAATATTGTGCCTCCGCGTGATTTTGCTCTGCTGGATAGCGCAGTAGGGTTGCGGCTTCTTTCTGTTCTGAGAGTGTGCCCATGCCACGAGCCAGCATGACACCTAGTTTCGATTGCGCCTGTATGTTTCCGTGTTCTGCTGCGATTTTGTACCAATAAATGGCTTTGTGAGGCTGTTGGCGCACACCTTTGCCGAGTTCAAACATCTCTCCCACCTTGTACTGTGCAGTGGAATTACCATTTTGTGCTGCTTGTAAATACCATCTATTGGCTTCAAGAGGGTCTTTACCGATACCCGTGCCTTTAGCATAAAACTCAGCCAGCTTGAGTTGGGCATTCGTATCCCCATGCTTGGCTGCTAGAGCGTACCATCTAAAGGCGGTTCCATAATCTTGTTCGATGCCGAGACCTTGCTCGTACAAGTGACCCATCCAGTATTGTGCACCCTCATGCCCATCATTGGCTAGCGGTAACCAGACGCCGTAAGCGAGTTCGAATTCCTTTCTTTGGAAGGCAGTCAAGGCCACGAGAAACCGTGCATTGATATCATTCTGAACTTCTGTAGTCGTCGCGACATTGGAGGTGGTACTACACCCAACAAGTAATAAGCTAAATATTAGCAACGCGACTAATGGTTTCAGTTTAGACACTTTCGTATTCCATTACGATAATGTTATAGGCTATTGTTATGTTTAACGGAAACTACCGACTTCAACCTTAGTTCTTTCTCGCTTAAACCATGGCTTACCAGTTAGTGATTGCTCGCTAATTTAAATGGCAAGGTAGCGCAAATCCTTTTCTGGTACATTCTAACATGTTGTTGTTCTTTCTTGAGAAAATCTGCTATGGCTAATCGAAATTGTGGATTTATTAAATAATGAGCTGAATAAGTTATAGTCGGTTCAAAGCCTCGGCTCACCTTATGTTCGCCCTGCGCACCAGGCTCGAAAATTTTTATATTATTTTGAATACAGTACTCTATACCTTGGTAATAACAGGTTTCGAAGTGTAAGTCGGCAATATGCTCTTTGGCGCCCCAATAGCGACCATAGAAATGAGTGCTTGTTTTAAAGCAGAGACTCGCAGCCACCATCTTACCATCGCGTAGGGCCTGGATAATGACTACTTGTTCCCCCAGCTCTTCGCCAAGGTATTTGAAGAAATCAAGAGTTAGAGCCGGGTAGTTGCCATAGTGATTGAATGTGCTCCGATATAATCGATGAATTGCCACCCACTCTTCATCATCTATTTGAGTGCCTAATTTCCATTCATGTGTCACACCTGCTTCAGCAACTCGACGGCGTTCGCGTTTCAATTTTTTGCGTTTTGAAGAAGAGAATCGATCGAGAAAGTCTTGGAAATCCCTGTATTGGTGATTATGCCAATGAAATTGACATCCTAGTCGGGGTAAGAAGCCAACATCGGTTAGTTGTTCACATTGTGATTTTAAAACAAACAACAGGTGACAACTTTCCACCTTCTGACGGCTACACCACTCTTGGAGAAATTGGCTGATAGTCGCCACCAGTTGGTTTTCATCCGTTTCAGGATGAAAGAGAATGCGCGGACCTTGAGCGGGAGTGAAGGGGACAGCGCTCACCAATTTTGGGTAATAGTTTAGTCCTTGCTGCTGGTAAGCCTCTGCCCACGACCAATCGAATACAAACTCCCCAAAGGAGTTAAATTTTAGGTACATGGGCATGGCGGCGATTAATGCACCCTGTGTATCAGTGACCGTTAGATGTAGTGGTTGCCAGCCTATCTCGGCATGTACGCAGCCTGTCTGCTCTAAGCCTTGCAAAAAACTGTGTCGAAGAAATATGTGGTCTGATTGGAGCAACTTATCCCAGGCTTCAGCGGGAATATCGAGAATCGACCTAACTAGTTGTATCTGCAAAAAATATCCATTTAAAGTCAAGTGTGAACAATGAAGTCTATAGCCAGTAGTCCTGCTACCGCTTTGGAGAAATATTTGTCAACATTCCCACGACGGAGAGGGCCTGGATAGGGAGATATTGTAGCGCAGCGGTGAATTAAATTTTGTTTTGTAGCAGGGAGACGTCACCACCGATAGCTGCAGTATTGGTACTCAGAGTTTGTTCGAATGTAAATGCGCGAAGATAGTTGGGCCCACCTGCCTTCGGTCCGGTGCCTGAGAGACCGATCCCGCCAAAGGGCTGAACGCCCACTACCGCGCCCACCATGTTACGATTCACGTAGATGTTGCCCACTCGCATTTTTTGCGAAATATCGTCTACCGTTTCTTGCAGGCGACTGTGGATACCGAGTGTGAGCCCGTAACCGGTTTGATTAATTTGTTCTAATATTGTCTCCAACTCATCATCCCCATAGCGCACCACATGTAAGATAGGGCCGAAGGTTTCTTCCCGTAAGCTACTAGGCGAATCGATCTCTACCAACAGAGGAGCGAAATAGTGGCCATTGAGCGTTTTATCTACGGGGGTCTGCGCGCAAATTTTGCCGATACTCTGTAAATAGATCTTATGCCGTTCTAGTTTGTTGAGCGCGGTGGCATCTATAACCGGTCCGATATCCGTATCCAGTGAGGCGGGATCACCCACCACTAACTCCGCCATCGCACCAGATATCATCGCTATCGTTTGATTGGCGATGCTTTCATGTACACATAATAGCCGCAATGCCGAGCAACGCTGTCCTGCACTGTTAAATGCAGACTGAATTGTGTCTTTGACAACCTGATCAATTAAAGCGGTGGGATCCACTACCATGGCGTTAATACCACCTGTTTCAGCAATTAATGGTCGAATGGCTTCTTTGCGTGCTGCCAGAGTTTGATGGATCTGATGCGCTACCGCCACGGAGCCAGTGAAGGCCACTCCGGCGGTGAGCCTGTGTGCCACCAATTGCGCACCGATGGTATCTCCTGGGCCGGGCAATAGATGTAGCACCTCCACTGGAATACCGGCGCGATGAAATAGGCGTACCGTGGCTGTGGCAATCAATGGTGTCTGTTCCGCTGGTTTGGCGACTACGCTGTTGCCAGTGACCAAAGCTGCGGCGATCTGTCCCACAAAGATGGCGAGGGGAAAATTCCAAGGACTGATACAGATAAAGACGCCGCGACCTTGATGTCGCAGCTCATTTCGCTCTCCTACTGGGCCCGGTAGATTGGAAGGTGTGAAAAGCAGTTGTGATTGCTGGGCATAATAGCGGCAGAAGTCTATGGCTTCTCGGACTTCGCTAATGCTGTCTGTATAGGTTTTTCCTGCTTCTTTAATCAACAGAGTCACAAAAGAATAGAACTGCTCTTCAAACAGCTCGGCCAATTTTAGAAGGCTATCTGCACGGGTATCAGTCGCTGTCAGATGCCAATGTCTATGTCCAGCCGCAGCAGCTTGCATCACTGATTCGATGACGCTTGGGTTGGCATTGAGACAACTACCGATCGAGTCATCGAGGCGGGCGGGGTTCCACAAGCTGTATTTCTCACCCCGGGTGGCGACCCCTGAAACCAATGGAGTCGCTTGTGTCACCAGTCGGTTGGCAGTGTTTACCACTTCGCTCATGCGTCTCTGGGTCTGGGGATCCTGAATATCGTATCCCAGCGAGTTCTGTCTTGTTACCCCGTATAATTCTGGGGGTAGTGGTATGGGTTGATGTGTCGATTGTCGCAACTGGCTGAGGGGATCGGCAATTAGCTGCTCTACTGGAATATCTTCACTGCGCATATGATTGACGAAGGAGGTATTGGCGCCGTTTTCAAGCAACCGTCTGACCAGATAAGGCAATAGCTCGTCGTGGCTTCCCACCGGCGCGTAGGTGCGACAGTAAATAGGCCGACTCTGCCCTGTCAATAAAATTCTGTAGAGCGTTTCTCCCATACCATGTAGGTGTTGAAATTCGATTTCGCGATCCTTTGGTGCCATAGCCAGAATGGTGGCCAGCGTTTGCGCATTATGGGTAGCAAACATGGGATAAAAATGATTCGGATAGGCTAACAGTTTTCGCGCACAAGCTAGATAACAGACATCAGTCTCGGCTTTGTGCGTAAACACCGGGTAATCTGGCAAGCCGAGAAGCTGGGCGAGTTTGATTTCAGTATCCCAATAAGCACCCTTTACCAATCGTATGGGTATGATTTTTTGATGCGCTTCTGCTAAGGCACCTAACCAATCAATGACAGCTAAGGCGCGTTTTTGGTACGCTTGCACGGCGATCCCCAGGCCGTTCCATTCTTTTAAATCTGGTTGTTGATGCAGGGCCGCAAATACATCCAACATAATTTCCAGTCGTTGAGCCTCTTCTGCATCGATGGTGACGGGGATATTATTTTCTGCGGCAAACTGAATGAGATTGGTCAACGGAGGCAACAGTTGGCGCATTACCCGCTGGTGTTGACAGTTTTCTAGCCGTGGATGGAGTGCGGACAGTTTAATGGAAATGCTTGCTCTGGCATGAAGTGGGCCATCGTGAGACTGTGTTGCCAGGCAGGCAATGGCGTGCCGATAGCGTTCGAAGTACTGCTCTGCTGCAGCAGCCGTTAAGGCAGCTTCGCCAAGCATATCATAGCTGTAGCGCCAGATATTCTCCCCTTTCTGTTTGGCGCGTTTGGTTGCCTGTTCAATAGTGTTGCCCATGACAAAATGTTCACCCAGCAGTTTAATGGCTGCGAACAGTGCGCCGCGGATGACGGGTTGTCCACTACGGCTGACGAGGCGTTTCATGACTGGTAATGCTTTTTCTGCAAAACTGTCGAGAGGATCTAATATTTGCCCAGAGAGCACCAAACCCCAAGTAGAGGCATTGACGAAGAGTGAATGGCTATGTCCAAGATGTTTTTCCCAATCGCCCTTGTGCACCTGGGACTGGATAAATCGATTACGCGTTTTTGTATCTGGAATCCGCAGTAGTGCTTCTGCCAAACACATCAAGGTGACACCCTCTTGAGTGTTGAGGCCATATTCTTGCATAAAAGCTTCTATACCGCCGGGCTGATGTTTTGTATCACGCAGTTGTCGTATCAACTGCTCAGCTAGGTGCTGAACGTGCACCGCCTCCTCAGCAGGTAGTGTGGCCAAGGGTCGGAGCTCATTCAGTAATAGCGAAGTTTCCTTTAACCAAGCATAGCGGATGGCTTCACGATAAGGCTCTAGAATCTCACTTATTGTGTTATCAGTCTTTTCTGCCACTTGCCATCCCTGGTGTTATTTTTAATGATATCGGCTTGAAAGATAAATCTAATATTCTTGGAGTCACATTATGTCAGAACAGGCCGCCATACGATATCGCGTGCAAATACTTGATGCTCATGCTCATCTATTTCGCGTGGTGGTGGAAATCCCGGATCCACATCCGCACGGTCAAGAATTTCGGTTTCCTGCCTGGACACCTGGCAGTTACTTAATTCGTGAATATTCCCGTCATATGGTGCAAATTGGCCTGCGGGCCGGGCAACAATCTTTAGCGCTTACCCATAATCAAAAAAATCATTGGCAGGCTCCGGCTACCGATCATGCGTTGACCCTCACTTATGACATCTATGCTTGGGACAGATCGGTGCGCGGATGTCATCTGGATCAAAACCACGGCTTCATCAATGGTGCAGCACTGTTTATACAAGTGTCAGGAATGGAGGCAGCACCTTGCACTGCGGAATTTATGCGTCCTAAGTCATCCTTTGCGAAGCAATGGAAATTGGCCACCGCCATGACATCAGTGGCGCTGGATAACGATGGATTCGGCCTCTATCAGTGTCGCGACTTTGACGAGTTAATTGATCACCCTGTGGAAATGGGAGATTTTGCACAATTTGAATTTAGTGTACGCGATGTACCCCACTACCTGGTGCTATCAGGTCCCTGTCAGGGAGATTTTAAGCGGGTGTGTGAAGATTTAGGAAAAATATGTGAACAACATGCATCGCTGTTTGCCACTGACTTGCCCATGAGACACTATTATTTTTTAACTCAGGTAGTAGAAGAGGGATATGGTGGATTGGAACACCGCGATTCGTCGGCCATTCTTTGTAGTCGTGGTGATTTTCCTGCACCATCAGATAAGAAGATGTCTGATTCTTATATTCGTTTTCTCGGTTTGATGAGCCATGAATATTTTCATTTGTGGAACGTGAAACGAATTAAGCCAGTAAATTTTTTCAGCTACGATCTCGGTCAAGAGACTGATACTCAATTGTTGTGGATATTTGAGGGGTTTACTTCTTACTATGACGATTTAACCTTAGTACGATCTGGAGTGATAACTATAGAACAATATTTGGAGTTGTTGGCTCAGTCTCTAACTAGGGTGTACCGGGGGCGGGGTCGACTTAAACAGACTGTTACCGATTCAGCTAAAGATGCCTGGACGAAATTTTATCGCCAAGATGAAAATGCTCCTAATGCCATTGTCAGTTATTACACCAAAGGTGCGCTTATCGCATTAGCGTTGGATCTCATCATCAGACAAGAGACAGAGAACGCCAAAAGTTTGGATGATGTCATGCGTGCATTGTGGCAATGCCATGGTCGCCCTAGTGTCGGTGTGGAGCCACAACAGGTGGAAGCCCTGATCAGCGAAGTGAGTGGTCTATCCTTAACAGAATTTTTCCAAACCGCGTTGAGATCGACAGAAGACTTACCATTGGCTCTACTATTGGAGTCAGTGGGTGTTCAGTTCCACTATTCGGCGGCACAGGCAGCGAAGCCTAAAGGCGGATTTCTGACCTCGGTGGCGCAAGATACCGCCGAGATGTCCCTTGGCGTGACCTTGAGTCCTGAACTTAATGTGGCCGAGGTGCAGCAAGTTTATGAAGACGGATTAGCGCACCAGACCGGTATTGCGGCGGGCGACCAATTGGTGGCATTGGCGGGGTATCGCATTACCAGAGAAAACCTATCCACATTATTGAATCGTCATGAATATGGAGCAAAGGTAAATCTACACTATTTTAGAGATGGATATCTAAATGTGACAGAGATTGAAGTGCTCCCACCTAAGGCAAATACAATCTATCTTTCACTTGCTGCAGAAGCATCAGAGCAAGCCATAAAGCGCAGGATGGAGTGGCTGAATGTTGCAGAGTCGCCGTAATACATTGCTAACATTTGTAGGGAAATTATCAAGTTAGCTTTAATGTTCGTCGCCCGAATGATAGTTGTTATAATAAGCTAAAAACGTAATGTTTAATCCTAATGATTGAATATCTTTGTGTGAGACTCCATTATTAGAAGAAATATTTTCTTAAATTATTCCGAAGAGGTTGGTTATGAATGCAGTAAAATCAATATGGAAGTACGGGCGTTTTACTATCGGGCCTGTCACCCTGTTGGCAGCCATCTATTTTATGGCAATCGGCGGGGAATCCTTGGGGAGTTATGGTCTGACCTTATTAGTGATATTTTTATTGGGAGATATCTATCTAGGTAAGGAAGAAAGAATCTTTGAATATCAAAATGCTCAAATATTTTATCCAATACAATATGCATCACAGTTAATTGCCATTGCCACTATCACAATGTTTGCTTGGATGTTGGGGGCGTGGGGATTGTTTAGAGAGCCGACAGATTTACTTTGGATTTCGGCAGCGGTTGAGATGGTTACTGGTTACGATATGTTGGCGGCCGCGCAAGCCAATAACACCGTTGGAACCTATCTGGCTGCTCTAGGGTTCGCTGGTGGTGCCGGCGCTTTGGCTTCTGTGGCTGTGGGACATGAATTAACTCATCGAATTGATAATCCGACGGCGGTATTTTTTGGTCGGTTAGGTCAGGCCTTCGCCATGTTTACCCACTTTTCTATTCGTCATCCCTATGGTCACCATAATTTGGTCTGCACGCCAGCTGATCCGGCCACCGCTAAACGTGGTGAAAATTTCTGGCCGTTCGCGGTTCGTTCAACTATTGGGCAGTACAAGATGACCTGGCAATTAGAGCGTGATCGTCTGGCTAAAAAGGGTTCAGGACCTTGGTCAATCGAAAATAAGGCATTGCGTGGTTGGGGTATGGAATTACTCGTCGCGATGCTGTTTTTCTGGGCAGCTGGAATTGTAGGATTAATCGGTTATCTTGCAGTGGGGGTGATTGCTCAGACTATCTTGGAATTGGCAAACTACATCGAGCATTATGGCCTACATCGAGTACCCAATGAACCGCAACAAATTAGACATGCCTGGAATGACAATACCCGCCTGACCTATTGGCTGACTTGGGCCATAGGCCGTCACGCCCATCACCACGCAGATGCAGATGTCGAGTTTTGGAATTTAAAACCTGTGTTGAATCAAGCACCGGAAACCCCATTTGGCTATCTGGCTACTTGGGCGATTTGTACCATTCCACCCATTTGGCACGCACTAATGAATCCGAAGTTATTGGAGTGGGACGAAAAGTTTGCCACTGAAGCAGAGCGTGAATTGGCGGCGCAAGCCAACGCGTTGAGTGGTCAGCCGATGCTGATGAAAGCCGCAGAGCAGTATTATCGGGAGAAAGGCAAACAGGTCCCTCAACCACCAGCTCAGCCGCAGCCATTGGCCGGCAGTCATGAAGCGAGCCCGGCACTCTAAAATAGGCTCGTTAGAAAAACCTCAATTTTTCATGAGGTTTTTCTGCCCTGGATTTGACAATACATTTGCGCCAGATCATTGAGATGAATTTGGACCTTCAAGTAGACTTCGATATCGTCAACTGCAAGATAAAAGGAAATACAGTTTATGAGCAAAAGAGATGAAATAGCGACTAAATTAAAGGCTGAAATTGATGAGCTCAACATTCAATTGGATGCATGGGAAGCAAAAGCAGTGCAATTGAGCGATCAGGTCAAGCAGAAATATGATACCAACATGTTAGAGGTCAGATCGAAACTCGATTTAGCAAAAAGTAAATTGGACGAAGTGCAGGAAGTGGGCGCGGATATTACGGACTCATTGAAAGATGACGCGGAAGATATCTGGCAAGATTTAAAGGGCGCCGCACAGAAAATAAAGTCTATTTTTGACTAGATGTGAACAATTGATTTTAAAATGCCCATCTGTGAATGAGCGTCTAACCGTTCTGATGGGCAGTTTCTGTATCTTATATGGTAATTAAGTCAATGTCTTAGCAGTTACTCTGTCTCAATACGCGATTTGTAGATGTGCCTACTTGGAGCTATGAGTTGATATCTAAGGTGTGTCGTTTTATTATCCCCGCCCCTTAGCAGTGCCAGTGGGGTCGTTTGATGAGTACAACGGACAATTTTCAAGAGTTACTGAATTTAGAAAAAATTGAAGAAGATCACTATCGAGGTATTAATGCGGCGGTGCCTATGCCGCGGGTGTTTGGTGGCCAAGTTTTAGCACAAGCCCTACAGGCAGCCATCAACACCGTCTCACCTGAGCGTCATGTGCATTCCTTTCATGCCTATTTCTTACGCGGTGGCATCACCACCATGCCCATATTATTTGAAGTGGATCGAATTCGTGATGGAGGCTCTTTCACTACTCGCCGAGTAGTCGCAATTCAAAAGGGTGAAGCGATATTTAGCATGTCTGCTTCCTTTCAGAAAGAAGAAGAAGGATTGACTCATCAGATAGAGATGCCGAAAGTACCCGATCCTGATGAACTGCCCTCAGATAATGAAGTTCGTGAAAAACACGCCGAGGAGTTTCCGGCATTAAAATTCATGCTGATGATGAAATGGCCCATGGAAACAAAAAATACCGGATCATTAAACGAAATAGATCCGCAAAAATTATCGCCAGAACAACATGTCTGGATGCGCTTTACGGATCCTTTACCAGATGACGCGAATGTCCATAAGACCGCCCTCGCATTTGCCTCTGATTTGGGATTTATGGGCACCTCGCTAAGACCGCATGGAATCAGTTTTATGCAAGGTAAGTTACAAGGAGCGAGTTTAGATCATGCCATGTGGTTCCATCGACCATTCCGTGCGGACGAATGGTTGCTATATAGTATGGATAGCCCAAGTTCGGCTGGTGCCAGGGGATTTAATCGCGGTTCTATATTTAATAGACAAGGTGAGTTAGTGGCTTCTACGGCGCAGGAGGGGTTGATTCGGCTAACGAAATAGATTTTCTTAACATCGCTCGTGTCAATAAAATGGTTCTCTTTCTCACGATTTCACCAGCAAAAAAGCCACGGTAGAACAGTTGTCTTGATTCTTTTAGACTGTCTCGTAACAGCTCGGTTTTGATATATATTGTCCAGCTGCATCCCGTCGCGGAATATTGGAATGAACACCCTCATCACTTGGTAAAGGGAACCCCGGATGAATCACTATAGACTCTTAATAAATGGCAAACTGACTAGTACCACCGACAGTTTTGCAGTGGTGAATCCTGCTTCTGGCGAGGTGTTTGCCCAGGCGCCGGAGTGTAGTGAACAGCAGCTGGATCAGGCGGTGGGATCTGCACAGCAAGCATTCCCCCAGTGGGGTCAAGATCACAATAAAAGGAAAGCTGCGCTAATGGATATGGCGAATGCCATCCAACAGCAGAGTAAAAAAATCGCTGAAGTGTTGACTTTAGAGCAAGGCAAGCCGCTGAAACATGCCACCAGAGAAGTGATGGCTTCGGCCCTGCAAATTCAGTTTGCAGCGAATACGGAGCTTCCGCTGGAAGTGTTGCAGGATACCGATGACGGACGTATTGAGTTGCATCATAAACCTTATGGTGTGGTGGCTGCTATCACGCCTTGGAACTTTCCGGTAAGTATCGCCATGGGCAAGGTGGCGACAGCGCTCATTGCGGGAAATACAGTGGTGTTAAAGCCTTCACCTTACACACCTTTATCCACCCTGTTAGTGGGGGAAGCAATACAGTCGGCCTTACCTCCTGGGGTACTGAACATCATTAGTGGTTCAGATCCACTGGGCGCTTGTCTCACCATACATCCATTGGTGCGAAAAATCGACTTTACGGGATCAGTGAACACGGGTAAACAGGTGGCGCGGGCGGCGAGTGACGATCTAAAAAGAGTGACCTTGGAGTTAGGCGGTAATGATGCTGCCATTGTGTTGGAGGATGTGCAACCCAAAGAGATAGCCAATAAACTGTTTTGGGGTGCATTTACTAATTCTGGTCAAGTCTGTATTGCCATCAAACGAGCTTATGTTCATGAAAGTATCTATCCCCAACTGGTGTCAGAGTTGTCCCTGTTAGCGAAGAAATATCCGGTCGGGGATGGCATGAATGAGCAGACAGCTTTAGGGCCGATTAACAATCAGGCACAGTTTGAACGGGTCAGTTCACTTGTGGAAGATGCCAAACAACATGGGGCTAAAATCGAAACAGGTGGTGCGCCTACTGGCCAAGGGTTTGGCTATCAAAGTACCATCATGACGGAGGTAAACGATGAGATGTCGATCGTGTGCGAGGAGCAATTTGGCCCTGTTTTACCCATTCTAACCTACACTGATCTTGATGATGCCATTGCGCGTGCCAACCATACCCATTTTGGATTGGGTGGATCTGTTTGGTCCCCTAATTTAGAGCGGGCTTCTGATGTGGCTAGGCGACTGCAATGTGGAACCGCTTGGGTTAACCAACATCTGGCCTTATCACCTGTGGCACCTTTTGGGGGATCTAAATGGTCTGGTATTGGTTACATCAACGGTCGCTGGGGCTACGAAGGCGCCACGGAATTGCAGGTGGTTAATATTAAGCGCTAGCGCTATTGTCGAAAGCCGCCAGGCAGAGACAGCTTTGCTTCCATCCCAGGAGTTCGGGCGGCCCTCAGTTAGCCTTGTCTGATCGCAGACCTTCTTAATGAGGCATTATTTTGATGCAAGGCATGCTTCATATTAAGGCACGCCCCGCAAGGCGATGCCCTTAATTTATACTGCTCTTAAGCGTTAATTCCCTGTAATTCATCAATATTTGTCTATTGGTATAGATGCTGCTTAAGGGCAGTGCGATGTGGCGTACCAGGGGGCTAGTCGGTCGCTGCCTGTTCCTATCTAATTGAATAGACGAAGTACTTAATTCCCGCGATGTACAAAGTTCCTATCCATGTACTTATAGTTGACGACAGTCGCTCTCGTGCGAACTTGTTGAAACGCTCTGTGAAAGAGTTTGGCTTTCAGCCTGTAGTAGAAGACTCTGTGCGGGCACCCCTCTGCTCACGTGTGACACATGCAAAACCGGATCTATTAATTATCAGTGTGGATACATTAGCACCGGAGTTATTGGAAGACTTAATCCAAATCAATCAGACCGCGCCCTTACCAGTAGTGATATTTGCGGAAAATAATACGCCGGAAATGATACAGCAGGTGATCCATGCTGGTGTCAGCGCCTATGTGGTGGACGAGCTGCAGCCGATCCGGGTGGGTACCATCCTAGAAATTGCTCTGGCGCGTTTTGCAGAGCAACAGAAGTTACGCCAGGAATTGGCACAAACCAAGGAGAAGTTGGCGGAGCGCAAAGTGGTTGAAGTGGCGAAAGGGTTACTCATGCAGCATAAACACATGACAGAGCATGAGGCTTATCAATGCTTGCGAAAGTTATCGATGGACAAAGGCAAACCAATGACGAAAGTGGCAGAAAATATTGTTGAGGTGTTGAGTTTGCTGTCTGAGACCAGCACTTAACCTTTGCACTCATATGTTTCATGGCTGATATGCGGTGAACTATTTCGGGGCTGATGTGCTTGTAGGTGATGGAATTCTGTGTGGCTATGTGTGCAAAGCACGATGTCTATCAAGGGGTTAGCTAAGTTGGCGCGATAACTGCTGTATCGGCCGCAAAATCAATCATGACGAGATTCGGCAACGGAGTCGATCTCAGCTCACGTCGGCACGTATGTGTCACCGAGTATACGGGCAACGAAGCCCACAACCTGGACGCTTATGGGGTCTAAGTTGTGGGCTTTTTTTTTGAAAAAAGTAAATGGTGAGGAGTACTAAATGAAATATGGCAGAGTGGTTAAATGGCTTGGGGTGCTGATCCTACTATTAAGTATGCCCTGGCGGCTGGGTTGGAGTGGGGAGCAGCTGGGGTTTCCGGAGAAAGAAGAACTCACTTTTGGTTTCATTAAACTCACAGATATGGCGCCCATAGCTATCGCCTATGAGAAAGGATATTTCGAGGACGAAGGACTTTACGTCACGGTAGAAGCGCAAGCCAACTGGAAGGTGCTTCTTGACGGAGTCATTGATGGGCGCCTGGATGGTGCGCATATGTTGGCAGGTCAACCCTTGGCGGCCACCATCGGTTTTGGTACTGAAGCACATATCATTACGCCATTCTCCATGGATTTAAACGGTAATGGCATCACCGTTTCTAATGAAATTTGGAAGCAGATGAAAGCCAATATTCCGAAACGGAAAGATGGCAAGCCGGTGCATCCTATCAAGGCGGATGCGTTAAAGCCGGTGGTAGAAAAATATAAAAGTGAAGGCAAGCCATTCAATATGGGCATGGTCTTCCCTGTGTCTACTCACAACTATGAACTTCGTTATTGGTTAGCGGCTGGGGGCCTACACCCCGGTTTTTATGCACCGAAAAAGGGAGATATCTCCGGACAAATCGATGCCGATGTGTTGCTTTCGGTGACACCACCGCCGCAAATGCCAGCCACTTTGGAGGCCGGTACGATTTATGGATATTGCGTGGGGGAACCTTGGAATCAACAAGCGGTATTTAAGGGTATCGGGGTGCCCGTGATCACTGACTACGAAATTTGGAAAGACAATCCGGAGAAGGTGTTTGGTATCACCGCAGAGTTTGCTGAAAAGTATCCGAATACCACTATCCGCATTGTGCGTGCCCTGATTCGTGCAGCCATCTGGTTGGATGAGAACAACAACGCCAATCGTCCCGAGGCGGTGAAAATATTATCTCAATCCAACTATGTGGGTGCGGACTATGAAGTGATTGCCAATAGCATGACGGGCACCTTTGAATACGAGAAGGGTGACAAACGCGCGGTGCCGGATTTCAATGTATTTTTCCGCTATCACGCCACCTATCCCTTCTACTCTGATGCGGTGTGGTATCTCACCCAAATGCGTAGATGGGGCCAAATCCCGGAGCATAAAACCGACGACTGGTATCACCAAGTTGCCAATAAAGTTTATCGTCCGGACATCTATAGCAAAGCCGCCCAATCGCTGATTGATGAAGGCTTGGCAAGCAAAAAAGATTTTCCAGATTTCGCCACTGAAGATGGTTTTAAACCACCCCAGTCGGAATTTATCGATGGCATTGTATTTGATGGCACCAAGCCAAATGCATACATTGAAAAGTTCCCCATTGGTTTAAAAGCCAAACAGTCTCTGTAATCGCTGGTGGTAAGAGAAAGGCAGAAAGATGGACAGACAAGTTTCATTAGCATTAATGCAAGACGATGAATTATTACCGAAATGGGTGGATACTGTGAAACGATGGGGCGTACTCTTTCTCTCCACTGTTGCCGGCCCGGTAGTAGGTATCATGGCATTTTTACTGATGTGGTCGGTAGCGGCGCAAAATATCCAAACCTCCTTGGGTCAGTTTCCTGGCCCAAGTGACGTGTGGACACAGGTGAAGAATCTACAAGCAGAGCACATTGCCGAGCGGCAAAAAGCAGATGCCTTTTATCAACGCCAAGAAGAAAGAAATCAGGCACGGTTGCAAGTGGATCCAGACTATAAGCCAAAGATCCGCGCTTATACCGGTAAAGAAACGTTCCTGGATCAAATTTTTACCAGTCTAAAAACGGTTATGAGCGGCTTTATTGTCGCGGCACTAATCGCTATCCCATTGGGCATTGCCATTGGCTTGAGTCGGGGGTTGTATCAATCGGTGAATCCAATCATTCAAGTGTTTAAGCCGGTGTCGCCATTGGCATGGTTACCGATAGTCACCATGGTGGTGAGTGCAGTGTATGTGACTCCGGAGCCCTTGGTGTCTAAGTCCTATTTGGTATCTATGTTCACCGTCACCTTATGTTGTTTATGGCCAATGGTAGTCAATACCGCTGTTGGTGTCGCTTCCATTGACGAAGATTTGGTGAATGTGAGTAAAGTGTTGCGTTTGCCCGCATTAAAACATGTCCAGAAAATTGTTTTGCCAGCTTCCATTCCGATGATATTCACCGGCATGCGACTCTCTTTGGGCGTCGCTTGGATGGTGTTAATCGCCGCGGAAATGCTGGCGCAAAATCCGGGCCTAGGTAAATTTGTTTGGGATGAATTTCAAAACGGCAGCTCGGACTCTTTAGGCAGAATCATGGCAGCGATATTGACCATTGGACTGATCGGATTTCTGTTGGATAGAGGCATGTTACAGCTACAACGCTGGCTGTCTTGGGATAAAAGTAGTGCTGAGCGTTAGTGCCAAGAGAAGATGGGAGTAATAGAGATGAATACACTGTTACAGATCAGTGATATGGGCATGGTGTTTCCGACACCTAAAGGTGCGTTTGTTGCCTTAGAACATGTAAATTTGACTATTCAACAAGGTGAGTTTGTGTCTCTCATCGGGCATTCCGGTTGTGGTAAATCGACGGTGTTGAATGTGGTGGCGGGGCTCTATCAAGCCACCAGTGGTGGTGTGATTTTAAATGGCAAAGAGGTTCAGCAGCCAGGGCCGGATCGTGCCGTGGTATTTCAGAATCACTCACTGTTACCTTGGTTGACGGCTTACGAAAATGTGGAACTAGCCGTGAAACAGGTTTTTTCCAAGACAGGTGAACACAGCAAAACCAAAACTGAGATGAAAGAATGGATCGAACACAATCTCAAGTTGGTGCACATGGATCACGCCATGCACAAGAGGCCGAATGAAATTTCCGGGGGTATGAAGCAACGGGTGGGAATCGCCAGGGCCTTATCCATGCAGCCAGATATTTTATTAATGGATGAACCTTTCGGTGCTTTGGATGCACTCACTAGGGCGCATATGCAGGATTCTTTGATGGAGATCCAACAAGAGCTGAATAACACTGTCATTATGATTACTCACGATGTGGATGAAGCGGTGCTGTTATCTGATCGCATTGTGATGATGACCAATGGACCGGCTGCTACGATTGGTTCTATCTTAGATGTGCCTCTGGCGCGACCTCGAGATCGTTTAGCCTTGTCGCGGGACGCAGAGTATAACCACTTGCGATCCGATGTATTGAAATTCTTATATGAAAAGCAACGGAAGGTGGAAAATCTCAATGCGCCGGTGAACAAGTGCGACCAGGGTGAGAACGCGAATCATGCAGCCTAAAAGATCTATCAATTAACTATTCTACTGGAGAAAAAATAGATGAAGAATATGAGTTCAACGCTGTTGGGTATTTCTGCTGTCTGTCTGGCAGCAAACCCAGTGACTTTTGTACATGCGAAGGGCATGTCTCAAATGATGACTAGTGGCAAAGCCTATAGCGATTTTCGCTTGCGCTATGAATCTGTGGAGCAGGACAATGCTTTAAAAGATGCAGATGGACTCACCCTACGTTCAAGGGTGGGATATCAGACGGGCACTTATGAGGGATTTTCCGGGATCTTAGAATTTGAGGACTCTCGAACCGTGTTGGGGCTGGCCGATTACAACAACACTCTTGGCATGAATACTGACTATTCTGTGATTGCCGATCCAGAAACCACGGAGTTGGATCAAGGCTATCTCCAGTATCAGTTCGGTAGTACTAGTGTTAAGTTTGGTCGTCAGGTTATCACTTATGACAATCATCGATTTGTCGGTCATGTAGGTTGGCGTCAGGATAGACAAACTTTCGATGGGTTAACCATTAACTCGCAACCGATCGAAGGGCTTAAGTTGAACTATGCGTATCTGGAACAGCGCAATCGCATTTTTGCTGAGGCAGGGGATCTGCCAGCAAAAGATCATTTATTAAATGGTAGTTATCAAACGCCCTTCGGTACATTGGGTGCTTACGGCTACCTATTGGAAGTGGATGAAGGCAGCAACAACACTTTAGATACTTTTGGTGCTCGCTTCGGCGGCAGTACCGCTGGTAATGGGTTCAATCTGATCTATGCTCTTGAGTTTGCCACCCAAACCTTTGAGTCTGGATCAACAGAATATGATGCAGATTATCTGTTTGTAGAAGCGGGTGCGAAATTCGGTCAATTAACCACCAAGCTGGGTTATGAAGTGCTGGGATCTGACGATGGACAATTTGGGTTCCAAACGCCCTTGGCCACCTTGCATAAGTTTAACGGTTGGGCGGATCAATTTTTATCCACCCCCTTGGAAGGGCTTAAAAATCTGAGTATTACCTTCGCGGCACCGCTAGCAGGCGGCAATGCAAGTTTGGTTTACCATGATTTTGAATCTGACGACTCCACTGCGGGTGTGGACGATCTGGGCAGTGAAGTGGATCTACTCTACGCACGTAAGTTTTGTGATCATTACAATGCGGGAATTAAATATGCGGCTTACTCTGCCGGGGATGTGAAGGTAGACACTGACAAGCTGTGGCTGTGGGTGGGGGCCTCATTTTAGTAGCGGACCGAGCCTATATAATCTTACATAATATTGCCACCGTCGAGGTTTGAAGACGGTGGCGATTTAGTTTGTCTAAAGTGTCCAGTTTTTATACAGCAGAGAATTGATCAGAATATAAGAAAACATTAATGCAAGCGCTTGATTTATTAACTACTCAGGTTTTTACGAAGCGTTGCTCATTTAATCTAAGTACTTAGTGATTTGATTTCCTAAACTAATTTTAGCGGTTCCCAAGCAGTACATTTTCTGATCAGGTTTTTGTGTTGAAAAAATTTACAGATTGTCTCTTCTAAGAAGACGCAGTATTCGCAACTATATGATATTTATAAATAAATAAAATTGGCCCTCTATTTGCTGAACCCTGGTTAAAATCAAAACGTTTTAGGTTTTGGTTGATACTTGGCCATTCTATAAACTCGAATTCTTGGGGGTATTAGTAAATGAACAGCTTGAAGTCTAGCGTTAAACTAACCGCTATTGCGACCACCACAGTATTGGCTATGGGGGCCGCCAGTGTGCAGGCTGCCGTGGTGGATGCTGCTGATGTGGTGGTGATTGTAGACGAGTCTGGCTCCATGGGTGGTGAGCACACTTGGTTGCCTGGCATGATTGCCGATTTAGAGGCTGGTCTGTTAGCGGCAGGCGTAGGTACTGGCGCCGATGCCAATAATTATGCTTTGGTCGGTTTCGGTGGTCATACTGCTGGCGATGTGCCGCATAAGCACCTCGTTGGTGGGGCTGATTGGGGGACTTCTGCTCAGTTTGGCATTGCTGCCGGTGGCTTGGTTACTTCTGGTGGTTTTGAAGATGGTTGGAACGGCATCGATTATTTCTTCGACAATTATACGCCACGAGGTGGTGATATCGCACTCAACGTAATTTTGGTGACGGACGAAGATCGTGATAACCAAAATGGCGCATTGAGTTATGCGAATGTGTTGGCGCAATTAACTAGCGCTGGCGCACTACTGAATGCGGTAGTGAACTGTGGCTTTGGTCCCGGCGCTGATGTGTTGGGCGTAGATTCTTCAGGCGACGCTTACAAAGCCGATGGATTAGGTGGTTTCACCACGGTTGCTGGCGGCAGTCAGTCTGGTGGTTGTGCTGGTACTACAAAAGCTAACTATGTTGATATGGCTTGGGCCAGTGGTGGCGCAGCTTGGGACTTAAACAAGCTTAGAGCGGGTGGGTTGACTGCTGAATCATTCAGTAGTGCATTTGTAGATATTAAGGTGCAGGAGATTACCACCCCACCAACAGGTATTCCTGAGCCAGCAACGGGTGTTCTATTTGGTTTAGGTTTAGCTTCTTTACTGGGCTTACGTCGTAAACTAAGCTAGTTATAGTTAAACCGATTCGTTAGATTGAGAAGGCGGCTTTTTAGCCGCCTTTTTTTGCATATGTATAGAAAAACATCCCAACAAGTTAGTCAAAAAACTAATTCCAACGTATTAAAAACTTAGTTTAATCATCTTCTGTGTTGTCAGGTGCAGGATCACAACTGGTTCACAGACAGCTTGCGTGTGTCCCATTGTTGGGAACCCTATATCAGATAGTTTCGTTTCCATAAAGAATATCTAACTATCTTCAGTAGGGGCTGCGAAATGGCTTGTTTTGTGCGCAGGAGAATTTACTCTCAGTTGAAATCTATCTGGTTCTTAGTTTTATGTGGTTTAGTCGTACATCCATCTTTATTGGCTCAAGGACCCTTCACTTTAAGTGGCAACCTGACGGCAAATTCAAGTGATGATATGTATCGAATGGTGGTCGCTCCCAGTCGCGATCAGACTACCGATGCGATGATTAAAAGTAGTGACGCTACGGAGGTTACTGCACGCACTGGGTATCAACAGTCCACCCGGCCTGCTGCTGAAGCTTCTTCAAAAGCGGCCGCACAAACTACCGAGTCGACCGATCAAACTTTTCATCAAACTAAAGAAATTTCCCAAGTGGTTTACAATCAAAGTACGCAACCTGCTCTACAGGCCACAGATAAAAGCTTGCAAGCGACTTTCTTGCAGACTAAGGATTCCGCCAAGCACTCGACGGAGCTATCTGAAGCGACCGCAGAAAAATCGATAGAGTATTCAGAACTCACGGCTCAACAGAGTACCGATCTTTCAGATGCTTCTACAGAGGTGACTACTATTATTGTAAACACCGCTTATCAACAATCCACGGAGCCTACATTCAAGGCGACAGATGAAGCTGTGCAAACCAGTAGCCAACTAACGCGGGACGCGACGCAACACTCTACAGAAATCTCCAATGCCACCACCGAAACGACCGTTGCATATGGCAAGATGACCTCTCAACAGACGCAAGAGATAGCTGAACACTCCACGCATAGAAGCGTTCGGACTGCGGAGATAGTGTATCAAGAATCGACACTGCCCACTTGGCAGGCCACAGAGCAGACGGCAGATGCCAGCAGTCGTGCGAGTCAACAAGCCGCGCAGCAATCCACTGAGGTTTCTAATGCCACCGTTGAAACAACTGTGGAGTATGGACAGCTGATCTCGCAACAGACAACTGAAGTGAGCAATCAGTCAACGCAAGCCACAGTAGAAGCAACCGAGGTGACTTATCATCATTCCACCCGACCTGCTTGGCAAGCTACAGAGCGAGGCGCGCAGGCTAGCAGCCGCGCGAGTGACAAAGCCGCACAGCAGTCCACTGCGGTGACAGCAGCGACTTATGAAGAATCCATTCAGCCCGCCATGGTCGCCACTGGCGCCGGTTTGGCCGCCACTGCAGTCGCTACTGAACAGGCTGCGGCACAGTCAACGGAAGCCACAAAAGCAACCTCAGCATTGACCGACGAATATGTGCAGGTGGCGGCACACTCTTCCACTGAGGCGACTGACAAGGTATCTCATCAGACCCAACAGCTGGTAGAGCAAGCTTATGAACAGTCTACTAGACCGACCATTGAGGCCAGTGAAACGGCAGTAGATGCCAGCTCTAAGACCAGTAAGCAAACTACTGAACAGACTACGGTGCTGACTCATACAGCGTATGAACAGAGTACCGTGCCGGCAATCAAAGCCACTGATAGAAGCCTTGAGGCGAGCAGTGAGGCGTCCACGGATGCGTCGAATAAGAGTGAACAGTTGCTGCAGCAGAGTTACCAGCAATCCACTGAGCCAGCCATAGAGGCAACCGCACAAGCGGTACGTACCTCCTCCGAAGTCAGTCAGGAAAGCAGTGACAAAAGTGAACAGGTGGCGGAGCGAGCGTATCAACAATCCACCCGCCCAATGGCCAGAGAGACCACTCAAACTTCCAAGAATAGTGCGGATGTGACAGCGCAAACTGCAGAGGCTGTGCAGCAGAGTGCCAATCAAACCGCGGACACTAGTACCCTGGCGGCGCGCAACATGGGTGCAATGGGGCGCCAAAGTAGCGAAACTATGGATGCCAGTCTGTTACAGACCACAGTGCAGAGCCAAGAGGTGATCAATATCCCCTTGCTGGATCCATTAGTCGCGAAGACGCTGTTGCGTGAGGCTTTCGCCTTTCAAGGCAATACACTCATGCGCTTTGCCCACTATTTTCATTGTGGTCATATTGATTTGGCAAACTTGATCATTCAACACGCCCCTCAACGACCAACACGTTCAGAGTTGACGGAGCTATTGGTTTTTATGTCGCACTATCCTGACTGTCATGTTAGTACTTAGGTCGAACAGTCAGTGGAACATTGAAGTTCAGCTATTCCTAAAGGGTTCTCTCTTTTCATCTGCGATAGTTATATGTCTGGTTTTATTGTCCTTGACACATAGTCGTCTACTAATGGCTAGGGTGGCCTCAAAAAGCGCTTTAACACAATGGGTCAACAATCTAGAACACAAGCCAGAATGGGATAAAAACCAAAAAAGAGAATTTAGCACTTGGTTGCATCACCTGCCGGATCCGCTCAAGCACCATCTCGTTAATCACGAACGCAACTTATCACTGATATTTGATCCTTCTCTATCCCTGTATGAATGGCAATCCACGCTCATTGACCATCTATTGGCTCGCTACTACGAGCAACAAAGAGTAGCGAAGGATAAACAGTGGCACAACTTAAGCGGTTGGCATCGAGCAAACCTCGCCAGTGTTCTACTGGGACGTGCTTGGCGCGCTCACAATCAGGATCCCCGCGGCTATGCAGATGGTTCTGGTATGCTGTCACCGAAGGCGGATTTTATCTCTACGGGACGGCACTTTTTTCTTCCACAGAGTACGTCTGTTGAGAGTTCTTTAAAGTGTCGACTACCCAGAAAATATCGCTATTTTCAACAGCAGTTTCCCGACTATCCAGACTACTGGCAACATCCCGCTATTCAATGTGACACTATAGATAACGGCTTTTTACGGGATCTGCGGTTTTTAGATCCCATCACCGGCCAAGCCATCGATCTTGGCCTTATCAATGCCTCCACGGTTCGCGAATTTGAGTTACTTTATGCTACGCCGGGTGTGGGAGATCCCGCTGAAATTGCCGGGCATTTGGTACTACGCCTACTGCTAGATAACAATCCGCAAGCAGAGGCGCTTGGTATTGACAACCCAAATGATCTCGTGATTTCCTTTTTAGCGGATACGAAGCAAATCGAAACAGCACCAACGAACGATAGGCCGGTGGTGATGAGTGAGTCCTGTGAGAAATCCTGGTTTGGATTAGATCTCAATACTGAGCAGGATTGGGATGCTTTTGCCTCTGTCGGCCAAGCGGTTAAAGGGTTAACCGGCGGCTTTTTAACGGTCATGGACAGACAGACCTTAGCTCAGGCAGTGCAGCATTACACGGTGTTTCAGGATCGTAATTTATTGCGTTTTAGACTGAACCTAACACAAAGACAGAAAGAATCCTTACTCAACCGCTTATATGAGGCGAAGAAAAACTACAATGGCAGATACTATTTCTTTAAGGAGAACTGTGGATCGGTGTTGTTTCGCGTCATTGGCGAGGGAATCGGTAGTGAGTTAATGACAGGTTTTGATCCACTGGTGACGCCTCCTAACGCTTTCATCAGTCGGATGTTACAAGCGGGTTTGGTGACACCGATACAACCGAGCTTTTTGAGTTATCGTCGTCGTGCCTATTTGGCACAAGAGGAGTTTCTGGCACAGTACCAATCCATTCAGTCGAGCGCACCGAATTTGCCTTGGCCCAGTCATCGTCACCTTTTTTCAGCACGAGAAAAGAAGCGCTATCAGGCATATCAAAGACTCGCAGAGTTGTTTCAAACCCATTTTAAGGGGGATCCTCGCATCTATCATCTGTTGAACTTAGCTTTGTCGGCAGAAGAAGCTCATGCTAACCACGATCTTCTCTGCAAACAAATGACCAGCAAACCAGCAACAGTGTTGACTGAAATGCAGCGTGAGTTGATCGGCCAGGGTGTTTTTCGCTCAGCTCAGTTTGCCCCAACGCTAAACAATCGCCGACAAAGACCGGTATCCGATCTAACCTATTCAGACATACTAAAACAAGCGCACACGGGATTGCAGAGTTACGAACTGGGTGTGGCGCTGAAAGCCGAAGGAGACGATCACCAATATCCAGTCATCACCCTTTCCGTACAACTGTATCAACAACAGATAGCTGATCGCGCGCTATTTGCCATGGGCAATGGTACGGCGGTGGACTTCGGACGAGTCAGTTTGGAGTTGGATCAAGCTTCAGGAGAGTTGAGTGATTGGTCTTTTACCGGATTAAAAATTAGAAAATTTAAGGATCGTCTAAATCGTATTCCAAACTTAGGCGATCCTGGCTATCAATTAGGATTAGGGTTGACAGTCTTGGAGACCGAAAAGGTAGCGCCATTACAGGGCGTGCTAACACAGTGGATCGCAGGAGAACTGTTGGCGAATCTATGGTCGAGCATAGGTACCGATCGTTTTCTTTTTGCTTCCTTAGGAGTTGCATTGGAAAGTGATTGGCGAGGTTTGGCGCAAGACGGTGTGACACTGGAGGATAATCATACACGCGTCGCGTTGCCGATAGGTGTAGAGGCTGCGTGGACGTTTGATGCTGCGCGGCGTTGGCAGCTGAGAGCGAGCGCGGTCGAGACCTGGCGCTGGGGGGAGCGCCAAACAGAGGGGTTAAGGCAGCTTAAGCTGAATCTCAGTCACCATTTAGGCCGTTGGGGTCAGCAGGCTATTGATTTGGATCTCATGTATGAGACCACCTCTTTTCTGTTTTCTCATCGCCATCAGCAGCAACTAGCAGGATTCACCTTGTCGTTTAGGCCCTTTTAATGGAGGATTTGACTCGTATCAACTTGAGTGAGGATAAGATTCAGTAAACTGTTCGCTACCAAAAAGGGAGAGAGATCATCATGGCAAAAATATGGATAGTCGTGGCAGATGCTGCCTATGCGCGTATATTGGAATGTGAACAGCTACGGTCGGATCCCATTGAGCTGGAGGTGATGATGAATCCTGCTGCACGTCAAAAAGAGCAAGATTTACGCTCTTCTAAACCGGGACGTGGTTTTATTAGTAGTGGTGAAGGGCGGCATCAATACAGTAGTGAGGTAGATCCTCGTCGCCATGAAGCGGATCAATTCGCGCAGTCTGTGGTGACGCGGCTAACACAGGCGCTTGAGGCCAAGGCATTTGCAGATTTGATGTTAATCGCTTCACCAAGCTTTCTTGGTTTGTTACGTAAGCACCTCACCTCACAGTTGTCCAATTGTGTAAAACAGGAAATTAACAAAGATTTGGTACGCATGGATGTCAAAGATATTATGGCGCACCTCAGATAGCATTTGGCTAAGTAGGTTTTTTCGGTATAGGAAGAACTCCAGATCTATGGATCATAATTAAATCTTGCTTGCCCCACTCTGCTGTTAAATTCTCATATGTCCATGTCTTGCCGATAGAATCAAGGTAGCACTTGATATTGGTGGTTCGTGCTCAGTGGCCAAATAGCACTTGTATACAGTTTTAAAAACCAATACTTGAATCTTAAAGTAAGTGGAAGCCATGTGGAAAAATCTTTTAGTTTACGCGCTATCGTCATTATTCTTTGTGATCGGATATGGTATGGGAATGGTCGAGGCAGGATTAGATACAGCGTGTAAACTGACCCAGACAAGATCAGATGCCTACGCTCTTGCTCTCCTTTTCTATGAAAAACAGCAAGAGGAGCCAACAGGATTTTCCCAAAAAGGCTACCAAGCCATTTTAGAGGAACAGCTATAGGATGAAATTTAGTTCTTTGTCGACATTTACGAGCAAGAGAAATTTAAAGAGCAAGTGGAGTTCCCACCATTGAGGAAAGCGCTGACATGGCTGTACAAGTACGATCCAGCAAATTATCTATTGTCTGTAGATCTTGTCGATACGTTAGTTACCGAGTATCCGCCAAAAGAAGAAGCTCAAGCACAGTGAGTAAAGAAGTATCAAAAGCATCGTTATTCGGCTAACTATTATTAGTGGCTGAGAATGACAGACACAACAATCAACAAGATTTAAATGATTAGTGATGCGGACTCAGAAGTGGCCTGGAAGAAGCGTAATGGAACTCAGGTAGACTCAAAAATTATATGTGTCCCACACCGTCGCACAGATTGCTATTATCTTGGAAGATATCCTATCAGATTTGAAGTGTGTAGGATGCACACCTAAATAGATATTTTATTGAGTACGAAATTAGCAGTTAAAAAGTCGACTAAGCAGACTCCGGCTCTATAGGTGTTCCACGCGCTTGCTTTAGAAAATCACTAAAGCTCTTCAGGGCGTCATGCTGAGTCAATATGCCGGCAAATTCACCTTCTCTAAAAACCAGTACCGCGCCTATGTGGGTTTCCAACATGGCGTCAATGATGAGATCCAAGGGATCATGAAGATCGGCGCAATAGGCGCGCACCGCACAAAAGTCACCCACCTTTAATTCTGAGTCGGCCTGTTTTACGCCCGGCGCGCGGGCAAATTGTATGTCACGATCAGAAATGACACTGTCTATAATGCCATCTATCTTAACGGGTAGATGATGAACACCGTGTGCTTTCATCATCTGTCTTGCGTCTTCAATAGAGCTGTCCGCGTCTACTGAAAATGGAAAGGGGGTCATGACTTCGGAGAGCTTTGGTAATTTTTGTAACTGACTCATAGGCTGACTATTGATTGATTG
>DJFZ01000004.1:34933-44421 GCA_002432655.1 Thiotrichaceae bacterium UBA5859
ATTGATTGATTGTGTTGTGGTTGTTCTCTAGAAAGAACCTTGATGACTCATTCTAACGACTTGAGTTCTGTTTCCCCAGTTCCCCGGTTGATCGTTGAAGTAGCCCGCGCAAATAGTACCACATTGGCGACATTTACCTTTCTCGGTCAGATCCCATTCCTTTAAAGTATACCAGTCGCGACCGATTAAGGTATTGCTACACTGGTGGCAGTACGTACTACTGCCTTTGTGATCATGTATGTTTCCCGTGTAAGCGTAGTATGCACCGTTATTAATCGCTATCTTTCGTGCTCGAATTAAGCTGCTGGGGGGAGTGGGATTAATATCCAGCATTTTCCAGTCGGGATGGAATGCTGAAAAATGTATCGGTACGTCGGGACCTAATGTATTCACAACCCATTCGGTCAGCTCATGGATCTCTTCGTCGGAATCATTTTCACCGGGAATAATCAGGGTGGTGATCTCTAGCCAGCAATTGGTTTCATGTTTAATATACTCAAGTGTTTCCAGCACCGGCTTTAAGTGACTGCCGGTGATTTTATAATAAAAGCGTTCTCTAAAGGCTTTAAGATCCACATTCACCGCATCAATGTGCCGGTAAAATTCAGCGCGAGGCTCGGGGCAAACATAACCCGCCGTGACCGCTACGGTACGAATATCCAACTCGTGACACGCTTTGGCGACGTCTATGGCATACTCATGAAATATGACGGGATCGTTATAGGTAAAGGCAACGCTTTGACATTCATGGGCTAGTGCTGCTTGGGCAATGCGCTCAGGTGAAGCGCTGTCTGCTAGAGTATCAATTTCCTGAGACTTACTGATATCCCAGTTTTGACAATACTTGCACGCTAGGTTGCAACCGGCTGTGCCAAAGGAAAAGACCTTGCTACCCGGATAAAAATGATTTAGAGGTTTTTTTTCGATAGGATCGATACAAAATCCGCTAGAGCGACCATATGTGGTCAACACCATGGTCTCTCCGCGACGGCCGCGCACAAAACAGAGGCCGCGCTGGCCATCACGCAATTTGCAATAGCGTGGACAGAGATCGCATTGCAATCTGCCATCTTGCAATTGGTGCCAGTAGCCTACATCGATAACAGATGTATTATCCTGTATAGATTGCATGTGTGTCCCTGCAGATAATGAACAACCAATTCTATAATTGACTATCATGGTTACTTTTTGATAGCGATCAAGAGAGTTTGATATTAATTCTATAATTAATGGTTGCAACTGATGGTGAAGGGACCTATTTTTAACAGTTGAAGCCACAGCAAGGGTAGGCAGTATTTTATGGTGAAATCATTTCGAGCCCCGGCGGTGGCGGGTACATTTTATCCTGCTCATCCCCAAGAGCTGAAGCAAATGGTCGATGGATTTTTGGATGAGGTGGCGATTCATACACACTCCTCGCCTAAGGCATTGATTGTGCCCCATGCGGGCTATATCTATTCCGGGCCGATTGCTGCGACCGCTTATGCCCAATTGGCATCAATGAGGGATAAAATCAATCGAGTGATAGTGTTGGGCCCGGCACACCGAGTGGCTTTCCATGGTTTGGCAGTCCCCAGTGTGGCGAGTTTTAATATGGCTTTCGGGCAAATCCCTGTGGACCAATCCACAATAGAGAAGCTGGTCCAGCTCCCGCAGGTAAGCGTAATGGATGAAGCGCATCAACTGGAACATAGTTTGGAAGTTCAACTACCCTTTCTAGATACAGTTCTTGACCATTTTACCCTTGTGCCAATTGTGGTGGGTGAGGCGAGCGCACAACAGGTGGCGGAGGTGATTGAAAGCTGTTGGGGTGGAGAGGAGACACTAATCGTGGTGAGTTCAGATCTCAGTCATTATGAGCAGTATGAGACTGCTAAGAAGATCGACCGAGAAACATGTCAGCAAATCGAGGCTTTAGAGTGGCAGGCACTTACTTATAGCAGTGCATGTGGATGCCAAGCTATCTGCGGCTTGTTACTTATAGCGCAGCGACTCAATCTATCCATCAAACTGATTGATTTACGCAGTTCCGGCGATACTGCGGGTGATCACCATCGGGTGGTTGGCTATGGCGCCTTTGTAGTGAGCCCATGTTAGAAACTGTCGATAGGCAATGTTTGCTTGATATCGCAAAGCACTCCATCGCTTATGGATTGAGTCACGCTTGCCCTGCACCAGTCCAACTCGGTGACTATGCGGAAACGCTTAGAGAGCCAGGGGCTTCTTTTGTCACACTTAAGAAGTCCGGCGAGTTGCGCGGCTGCGTCGGCACTTTAGAGCCTTATCAACCACTCATTGAAGATGTGTCTTATCATGCCTTTAGTGCAGCTTTTAGAGATACAAGATTTTCCCCAGTAAGTGTTCAGGAAGTTGTCCTTCTGGAAATACACATTTCTGTTTTGTCTCTGCCTGAAGACATTCCTTGTGCGTCAGAGGCAGAGCTGATGCAGTTATTGCGTACAGACATAGATGGTCTAGTGTTGCAAGAGGGGACGCACAGAGCCACTTTTTTACCTGCTATGTGGCAAACGCTTCCTGACAAAGAAGACTTTGTTCAGCAGTTAAAAATAAAAGCAGGGCTCTCGGCTGATTACTGGTCTGAGACTATGCAGTGTTTTCGTTATCAGGTGCAGGAGTTCGGCGATAGATAATAGGTTGTATCTCATTAATCTGCGCGAACTAGGTGGAACGAAGAGACAGTTTCTTATTTTAATAATTACAACTCGGATTTATAAAATAAACCGCGATATGGTGATTTAACCTTTACTATCATTAGAGAATAAGGCGATGGGGCTGGCAATTAAACAAACTCATTTTACTCGGCAAGATCATCAAAGATTTCTGCGTAAGCTAAATGAGAACCTATCTACGCTAGAGCAAATATTGAGTGATCCCGATTTCGGACAATTACCGCCCAGTTTTGGTGCCGAGTTGGAAATGTATCTTGTGGATGAAAACGGGCATGCCGCATCTCTTAATGACAAGATCCTAGAGGCAGCAGCTCACCCACAGCTGCAAATGGAGCTGAATCGTTATAATTTGGAATATAATCTCAATCCGGTGGATGCTAAGGGTAACCCTTTTTCCAAAATACTGTTAGAAATGCAACAGGCGCTGCAACAGTTGCAAGGATTGGCCGATCGGTGGCAGAGTCGAATTGTGCCCATTGGCATTTTACCTACTTTGCGAGAGCAGGATCTCACTAGTCAGGCCATTAGCGACTGTGCCAGATATAGAGCACTGTCAGACTCCTTAATTCGCTTGCGTCAAGAAGCATTTACCGTAGACATTCACGGGGAGGAATCCCTCTCTCTCAGTTGCGAAGATGTGACTTTGGAAGGTGCGAATACCTCTTTTCAATTTCATTGGTTGGTGACACCGCAGAAATTCGTAGATGCATATAATGCGGCACAAATGGTGATGCCTTTGGTGGTAGCACTGGCTGCTAATTCCCCCTTATTGATGGGGCGAGTACTCTGGGATGAAACCCGTATTGCATTGTTTAAGCAGTCTATTGATTACCGTAGTGATTCAGAACACAAGTGGCGTTTACCTGCTCGTGTACCCTTCGGGTTTGGTTGGTTGCGGCGCAGTGCATTTGAATTGTTTGTCGAAGCGGCTGCGCTTTTCCCACCTCTACTGCCAGTGATTGGTGATGAAAATTGTGCTGAGATTTGGCGGCAGGGTGCGATGCCTAAGTTAGAAGAACTGCGACTGCATCATGGAACAGTGTGGCCTTGGAATCGAGCTATTTTTGATCCTATGGGGGGCGGTCATTTACGTATCGAGTTAAGAGCCCTACCGGCGGGGCCGACACCGCTGGATATGGTGGCCAATAGCGCGTTTTTTGTGGGTTTGGCTCAGGGCCTGAGCAGGCAGATGGATCAATTGATACCGTCCATGCCTTACCAGTATGCAGAATACAACTTTTATCGTGCCGCTCAGTTTGGATTGGATGCTAAGTTGGTGTGGCCCGATGTCAAGCAGGGCCACCCCACAGAGAGGCCGGTTGTGGAATTGTTGCAGCTGCTCTTTCCCTTCGCTGAGGAAGGTCTTGGCCAGCTAGGTGTAGCGGATAAAGAACTTAAGCAATGGCTGTCTATAATTAAAGACAGGATACAAGCAAACACTAGCGGTGCGCGGTGGCAAAAACGAATGTGGAGGCGTTTAAATCAACAGATGACAGTAGAGGAAGCACAGGCGGCTTTATTAGAAAAATATATAGAACAATATAAACGAGCGCTACCTGTGAGTGAGTGGAGTGAGGCGATATGAGGGATCCATACCCAGTGATTGAGATCTGGGAAAATCCCACACCAGAGCAGATGACCCACTCTGCGGAAACATTGGTACAACAGCTAACAGGGCCTTTATGGATCTCAATTGAGGGCACAGATACTAGTAGATGTCGAGTAATCACCACTCTATTGCACGGCAATGAACCTTCCGGTCTCTATGCATTACATGAATGGATCTGTGCGGGACACAAACCGGCAGTGACGCTCCACTGTTTTATCGGTGCAGTGACTGCTGCACAAACAGCACCTCTATTTTCACACCGCCACCTATCCGATCAGCGTGATTTAAATCGCTGTTTTCGGCCACCTTTTGACGGTGAACAAGGCGGATTGGCAAAGCGAGTATTGCAGCGCATAGAGTCATTGCATCCGGAGTGTGCAATCGATATTCATAACACCTCTGGCGCTGGACCAGCCTTTGCCGTTTCTATCCAACTCGATCAAGAGCATCAGCGATTGGCGCAACACTTTACTCATCGATTGGTTTTAACTGAGTTATTGTTGGGCGCGTTTATGGAGATGACTCACGCTACAATGCCGGTCATTACCATAGAGTGCGGTGGGGCACATGAACAGAGTGCACACCAAGTCGCGGCACAAGGACTGGATTCCTTTGCCAGGAGTGAGGATCCCTTTCAACCGACGATACCTCAAGCGTTGGATATCTATCGACATCCGCTTAGATTGGAAATCGCACCAGGTACCAGCATCAGTTACGGTAGAGAAGTGAATAGTGGTAAAGATCTCACCATTATTAGCCATATCGAGCAATTTAATTTTGGCATAGTTACACCTTCGCAGCCTTTGGCGTGGTTACCCCATTCGAATCTATCTATATTACGCGCGGTTGACTCTCGGCAACAGGATAGGATAAAGGAAGTTTTTCATATCAAAGAACAGAAACTCTACGTAAAGCGCCCGATTAAATTATTTATGGCAACCAGTCAAGCGCCTATCGCTCTAAGTGATTGTCTATTTTATTTTGTTTTGGAAGAGGATCATCGCATCGTATAAGAGAGAGTGGCTGTATCCTAACTCTTTGTACTGTCGAAAGCTTCTTCAGCTTCTTGTTGTAATAGCGATGCATCTGCAGCATAGCGCGGCGAAAAATGACAGAGGGTAAAACTTTTTACACTGGCAAGTTTGGCAATGGTGCCAGCTTGTTTGGCCGTGAGATGTCTCTTTCGAATGGCATGATCCAGATCACGATGTAAAAAAGGTGCTTCGATATATAGGTGATCTGCATTGTGAAAGAGAGGCAGGAGGCGATGCAAATTTTCATCATTGAAACTGACATCTACTAGGTACCCAATGTGTTGACCCGGTACAATTTTTACAATTTTCTCTTTTAATACTTTTAGTGGCATTGTTTCTATCAGTGTTGAATCGTTGCTTCTTTGAACCTGGATTGGGGTCTCGTCGGGGGCATTCATCATCACCGCCTGTTTCAGGAGAGTGAGCCATGGTCCGACTTCTAGATCCATCTCCATGAGTCGATTTTTCCAAATATTCACATGCATGGGCTCTTGAATGCTAAAACCCAAACAAGGCAATCCATGATCTAAGATGGTCGCTCGCACTTGTATCGATGTATCACTAAGTACCATTTTGTCATCGATACTCTGGGATTGATGAGGCTGCAATCGGAACTCATTTTGGCAATGAAATAGCGCCCTATTTACGGTCTGCTCCGATATCATTTCAATGACTTCAATTTCTATCGCTTCGGTGTAGTTTGAGACCAGGTTCCAGTTGTATGCGCTTAATTTAGCCGCCACACCAGCAATGATACCTTCGGGACCATATACCCTCAGACATTTCCCCCGTCCAAGATTAAGCCGGATGAGGCGGTCGAAATCCGCGAAATGGTCCATGTGACGGTGGGAGATGAAGAGATCTGTCACACGCAATAGGATCCTGCTTGGCACCTGCCTTAAATCACCCGCGTCAAATAGCAAGGCCCGTCGTGTAAATTGAAAATCCACTAACAGCACGGGATCTTGAAACGGATCATTGGCTAAGTATGAATGAAAACTGGGTTTCATGAAATTCGTTTGATATAGGTCAGTTCGCTGCCTTACACGGATGGCTAGAATCAAAAACTTAATATACTGCATTTTAATCAATCAGGAGAGTGTGATGACTATAGGGGAGGTGTGCAATCGAGAGGTGATCATCACTGACGAAGATTCCAGTGTGATTGAAGCAGCACAGTTGATGCGGGAGATGCACGTGGGCGATCTCATAGTGGTGAAGGAGATCAATGGCGAAAATCATCCAGTGGGAATTGTTACCGACCGCGATTTAGTTGTAGAAGTTCTGGCTCAAGAAGTGAATACAAATGGCGTGGCGATCAGAGATGTGATGACCAGAGATCCTCAAGCAGTAGGTGAGGAGATGAATTCCTTGGAGGCGCTCAAACAGATGCGGCAATTGGGTGTGCGCCGAATGCCAGTGGTCAACGATCGAGGTGGCTTGGTGGGCATATTAACGGTAGACGATGCTTTGTCATTGATCCACGAGGCGTTAGATAATTTGGTCGCATTGGTGGGTAGAGAGATAGATAACGAGATTGCTCGTCGATAGTGTCCACTTAGTTAATTTGTTTATTTAAGTGCTGATAGCATGGCAGTCTGTTTTCCTCAATCAATGAGGCTTAAGGGAAATATATTGTTTATGTTATCGGATCTGAAAAAACCATAGTTAAGTCAAACGGTTGTGGCACTGCGACAATATGCCACATTCTATTTTCTGGGCATTTGTATAGACTGAATACTAGAGCAATGTTGTTCTAGTTGGAGTGATTAGGTCGTACCATGCGCAGACACATATCCCATTTATTGCTTATTTCATCCATATATTTGTTATTTTCATTTCCTGCTCTGGGCTACGTCGGGCTCTGCTGTGGCAAATGCGGTGGCAACATGCCAATGAACACCCCCGGAGGAGGCACGCCGGAGACTTATGAGTATCGCATTAAATTTACCCCTATGCTGATGACAATGAATGGCATGATCAACGGTGATAGCAAATTTAATGAGCGAGATCTCTTGGGTATGCCAATGATGATGGGAATACCTACCGGGCAATTCATGGCCGTACCCACAGAGATGGATATGGATATGTTTAACATTTCCGTTGGTTATAGCTTTACGGATGATTTTTTTGCCGGTGTGATGTTGATGTATCAAGAAAAATCTATGGATATGCTATTTAATTCCATGATGCAAATGAACACAGGAGAACCCGGATTTACCATGGAATCAGACGGCATTGCCGACACCATGATCATGACAAAATATCGTCTTTATTATGACGATCCTCTGATTCCTAAATCTCAAGTATCTTTGTTTATAGGGTTGAGTTTACCCACCGGCTCTATTGATGAGGAAAATAGCAGCCATCCCGTGACGATGCGCCAGCAAGAATTGTTGCCCTATGGCATGCAGCTGGGATCGGGTACCGCCGATCCCACCATCGGTCTACTTTATCAAGGTTCTAAATCGCCGATCTGGTGGGGTGTGAATGCGCTGTATACAGGTCGATTTTACGATAACGATAGAGATTATCGATTAGGAGACGAGGTGCGGTTGGATCTCTATACCATGTATCAACTGAGTTATCACCTGGTGAGTGAAATACAGCTCAATGGCCGCTATCAAGGGCGTATTCGAGGTGAGATGGATGAGTCGGAAACGGGCGGATCCGGCCATGTTACTCAGGGAAATGCTGCCTCTCCATTTGCGACGCCATTGTGGGATACAGATAATAGTGGTGGCGAGAAGTTGGGGTTAACAGTTGGTCTACAGTGGCAACCTCTACCGTTACATATTATTAATCTTCAAGTGGGTGCGCCTTTATACCAAAATCTAAATGGTGTGCAATTGAAGAACAGTTATCACATCGCTCTGACGTGGTATTTGGAGATCCCCACGAAAAAGAGTCGAAGATATAAGACCTCGGGCAAAAAAGATAGCACGCTCGGGTTTTAAGCTAAGAGGTCTGTTTTTCGTGTGCCACAGTTAAGTTTTAAATGCATACAGCAAGTTATGTTAGTGCAGTTTATCTGTCTGCTGGCTGGCTGTATGGTGCGGCCCGGATACGCCCCTGTGAATGAGGAAAACTCTGAAGAATTTAAATTCTATCAGTCAAAATGTGCTCTCTGTCATGGCTTGCCTCATCCGAGACGTCATTATGCTGAAGATTGGCCTTTTATCGTTGAGTTGATGCAATCTCATAGTGAAGAACGTGGGTTTCCGCGCCTAGACAACGATGAGAAACAGCGAATATTAGATTATTTGCAAAGTCGAGCTCGTGACTAAATTCGATAATAGATTCAATAAATTTACTAATTCAGTGTGCTCCGTACTACTGTTTGGTATTCTCGTTATGGTGCCCCCCCTGGGGATCGCAGTAGATGAGAGATTTAAGCAGGCCGGTATCACACAACCGACAAAAAATCTGATGGCGCCGGAATTTGAACTAGAATCTTTAACCGGTGAAATGTTGGCCCTGTCTGACTTCCGTGGTCAGGTAATTATCCTCAATTTTTGGGGCACCTTTTGCGCACCTTGTCGGGAAGAGATGCCGGCATTAGAAAGGTTGTGGCAACGTCATAAAAATAAAGGGCTCACGGTATTAGGTGTCGCAGTCGATCGTGATGAGCAAGCCGTTGTCAAAAAATTTATAGATACCTATAACATTCATTTCCCCATCGTTCATGATCCTACTGATTACACCAGAGATATCTATGAAGTAACAGGATTTCCATTCAGCTATATTGTTGACCAGGGCGGTCGGATAATAGGCCGTGTGATTGGCGCCTACGATTGGGAAAGTCCAGAAATAGAAGCATTAGTTAAACAGCTGCTTACTCATCAGAGTAGCAAAAACCACGAGAGACAAAATTGATTAGTCAGATTGGCTGAGTCAAAATTCGGCGTGCTCCGATAGAATGTTCCCAGAATCTTTTCCTCCAGACTTGGTGTTGCAAGAATTTATTGAGATATTTATTGATTGTCTAAAATTAAACATTCCCTCCAACACTTTCTGCATTTAGAATATTTACCCTCAATAAGCTAGACACAGGGCATTTGGTGCCTGTGGATGATGCCGGTAACCACATCCTCCGTGAATATGATTGAGCTGAAATTGGTTCAACCGTTGGGGATAAAAAATATTTCGGAGTCT
>DJFZ01000048.1:0-128 GCA_002432655.1 Thiotrichaceae bacterium UBA5859
AAACTTGCTGGCTCGAGCACATTATGACCGCCAACTGGGATTAAACTTCCTCCCACAAAGGCCACGTCTGCCGCCGCATAAAACAGTATCAATTCACCCATTGAGTCACCAATATAGATCTGACAGGC
>DJFZ01000048.1:367-741 GCA_002432655.1 Thiotrichaceae bacterium UBA5859
GTATCTATGGCACCCATATCGCTACGCCGATGGAATCGGAAACCTCTTTTTTTGACCAGTTGCGCCACCTTATCGAAACGTTCAGGATGACGAGGCACTAAAATGAGTAGCACCTCCGGGACTAATTTAGTTAACTCTTTAAAGGCGCTCAATATCAATGTCTCTTCACCTTCATGAGTACTTGCGGCAATCACTACCGGTCTGTGAGCACCCAGAGTAGCGCGTAACGCATGACCAGCTTCCACGAGGCTGGGTGGTATAAATAGATCCGATTTAATACTGCCGGTCACTTTTATTTTTTCGTCTGCCATGCCTAAACTTTTAAAACGTGCCGCATCCGCCTCATCTTGCACGGTGGCAAGTGTGAGTTTATT
>DJFZ01000048.1:1000-1407 GCA_002432655.1 Thiotrichaceae bacterium UBA5859
AACGTGTCTTTCGTGAGGGCAGAAAATCGCTGATACCCTTTGGCTGATTTTTCGGACAATCGTGCATTCACAAGTAGGATCGGCACCCCTCGTTGCTGTAATTGATGAATTTGATTGGGCCAAATCTCCGTCTCCATGAATATTGCTAGTCTCGGTTTGGTGCGCCCTATAAATCGATTCACTACTGATGGTAGATCGTAGGGCGCATAACACTGAAAAAGAGACTCTCCCCAGGTGTGCTGCGCCAGAGACGCACCTGTAGGTGTAGAATTAGTGATCAGGATAGGCGTATCCACATAGAGTTCTTGTAGTCTAGCGATCAAAGGTTTCGCAGCTTGGGTTTCACCGAAGGAGACCGCATGGATCCATATCCCATGCTGAAATCCTTCCGGTACCTGGATCCAACC
>DJFZ01000048.1:1668-1795 GCA_002432655.1 Thiotrichaceae bacterium UBA5859
AATCGGTGCTGCCAATGACGCATGTATGCTGGCAGTTTTTTTGCCCGCCAAAACAGTCTCAATAACACCAAGGGAGTAAGCAAATAGAGGATCAGGCTATATAACCAACGCCGATAATTTCCTGCTG
>DJFZ01000048.1:2070-2210 GCA_002432655.1 Thiotrichaceae bacterium UBA5859
CTGCCCTTGGGCGAAATCTGACTCGATTTTATTCATATCTGTATTCATGATTACAATTTTCTAGCTACATCGCGACAATTCTCGCGGGCTGCAAGGGCTATCATGGGTTGCGAATGTGGCTCCTAGGCGATCTCGTCGAG
>DJFZ01000048.1:2463-34696 GCA_002432655.1 Thiotrichaceae bacterium UBA5859
TAAGTTCATCCCTAATGGAGACATGATTTGATAGAATCAACACTATTTTAAACGATCCTATCCGCCTTTCGACCAATTTATGACCTCTAAACAGCTTTACGCGCGCCTGATGAAATATGTTTTGCCCTATTGGATAATCTTTGCGATTGCAATAGTGGCCACCTCTCTATATGCCATTTCCGAGGCGAGCTTAGCAGCATTAATGAAACCGTTGCTAGATGGCAATTTTGTCGAAAAGGATCCCACTCTAATTAAGTTACTGCCGCTCATCCTAGTGGGAATTTTTCTTTTTCGAGGCATCACGCACTTTATCAGTACGGTAGGTATGCAAAGCATCGCCTCACGAGTAGTGATGGATCTTCGGCAAAAAATGTTTGAAAAATACCTACAACTCCCTGCTGCGTACTACGATAACCACAGCAAAGGTGAAATGATTTCTAAAATTACCTTTGATGCCAATCAGGTCACGGATGCGGCCACTAAAACGCTTACGACCCTGATCCGGGACAGCTTAACCATCATTAGTTTATTAGCATGGATGTTGTATCTAAATTGGCAGTTGAGTCTAATCGTATTCATTGTGATGCCCGCTATTATTTTAATAGTCTGGCTGGCAGCGAAAAGATTGCGGATGTTGAGCAAACGCATGCAAAAAGCCATGGCGGATTTAACCCAAATCCTAGAAGAAACAGTGGCTGCGAACCGCATTGTGAAGATTTTCGGTGGCCAAGAATATGAAACAGACCGATTTGATTTTCGCTCCAATTGGGTGCGGCGATTGGCGGTTAAAAACGTCGTGGCCAGTTCCATTAATGTCTCTTTAGTGCAGTTGCTCGTCGCTTCCTCATTAGCAATCATCATCTATTGGGCTTCGCTAGAGTCCGCAGCCAACGAGCTCACGGTAGGTACTTTTGTCTCTTTTTTTGGCGCCATGGCCATGCTTTTTTCACCAGTAAAACGGCTCACCGGTATCAACACTAAGCTGCAACAAGGATTGGCCGCAGCAGAAAGTGTCTTTACGCTATTGGATGAAGCATCCGAAACCAATGAGGGGCAACATGCATTGCCCAGTTGTCAGGGTGAAATCCATTTCAGCAATGTGAGTTTTCAATATCAAAATAAGCGAGTCCTGAAAAATATCACCTTTACCATCCACTCTGGAGAGACTGTTGCATTAGTCGGGCCTTCCGGTAGTGGCAAATCGACGTTGGTCTCTTTAATTCCTCGTTTTTATGCACCCACGGAAGGCTCTATTTTCCTCGACGGTATCGACTTACAAGAATATGAACTCCAGGCATTAAGACAGCGGATTGCCTTGGTCACCCAAGAGACACAACTCTTTAATGATTCCATCGCTGCCAATATCGCCTATGGAGACAATTCTGGCGCCTTGGATACGGAAATAGAAGGCGCCGCGAGCGCCGCCCACGTGATGGAATTCGCACGGCCGTTGGATCAGGGTTTAGACACCGACTTGGGGCAAAATGGTGGCAAAGTTTCAGGAGGTCAAAGACAACGCATCGCCTTGGCTCGAGCTTTTCTAAAAAACGCACCGATTCTGATTCTCGACGAAGCGACCTCTGCGTTGGATAATCAATCGGAGGAAATAATCCGGCAAGCACTAGAGGTGCTGAAAGCAAATCGTACGACTATCATCATTGCCCATAGACTGCAAACAATTGAGCAAGCAGATCGCATCATCGTCATGGATCAAGGAGAAATTGTTCAGCAAGGCAGTCATCAACAGTTAATGCAACAACCCGGTATATACCAAACTTTATATGAGACTCTATTCAGAGAATCAGAGAACGCATCTAGGAGTGGCGTCCCATAGAAACTAAGTCTCAACTATCGAGTCATCCGTTAAATACGCAGTTTTAAATGATCCACCCATAGTGAACCCTGTATATTAACCCGAATGTTTCAACTGTTAGGGAAGACAATTCATCATTCCGCTAGTTAACCGGCTCTAACCAATCAGCATACTTTTTGTTTTTACCCGCCACCAAATCCAAATAGGCAGTCTGCAGTTTTTCTGTCACCGGGCCGCGGCCACCATTACCAATTGTCCGACTGTCCAGCTCACGGATCGGTGTCACTTCGGCGGCGGTGCCGGTAAAAAATGCTTCATCGGCCACGTACACTTCGTCACGGGTGATGCGTTTTTCGCGACACTCAAAACCAAATTCAACGGCAAGCGTTAAAATAGTGTCGCGGGTAATGCCCTCTAAGGCAGAGGTCAACTCAGGAGTATAAATCACGCCATCGCGTACGATAAAAATATTCTCGCCGCTTCCTTCCGCCACATATCCATCCACGTCAAGTAATAGTGCCTCATCAAAGCCGGACTGTTGCGCCTCTTGCAGCGCCAACATGGAATTCATGTAGTTGCCATTCGCCTTTGCTTTACACATCGTAATATTGACATGGTGACGAGTGAACGAAGAAGTTTTGACACGGATGCCCCGAGTGAGATTTTCTTCGCCGAGATAGGCACCCCAAGACCAGGCTGCCACCATCACATGAGTCTTCAAACCATGTGCATGCAATCCCATGCCTTCAGCACCATAAAAACACATGGGTCTGATATAGGCAGACTTCAGACCATTTTCCACCACCACCTGACGTTGTGCCTGGTTGATTTGATCCTTATCGAAAGGAATGGCCATATTTAAGATCTTAGCAGATCGAAACAATCTATCGGTGTGCTCTCTGAGGCGAAAAATGGCCGTAGCCTGTTGCGCTTCGTAGGCCCGTACGCCTTCAAACACTCCTAGACCATAATGTAATGTATGGGTTAAAACGTGCACTTTGGCGTCGCGCCACGGAACTAATTCACCATCTAACCAGATGACACCGTCTCTGTCATCCATCATCGTCCGACTCTCCTAACTTCTACCTACTGTATTGTACTATCGACAAAAATGAGGAGATTATGCCAGATTTTCTCCACCCTTGATCTAGATTCTTGCAGTATTTTTTGTTCTGAAGCATCTGCGGCTACCCCCAACGCACTTCGATGTAACTGACGCCGCATCAATAGGTAAGTATCGCGTAAAAATGTTGCCTCTTCGGCGCTCAGTAAATTCACGCGCTGTGCCATTTCCAAAATCCGCACATTGTCTGAAAATTGTACCAATTCAGTATGGTCAGAAGCATGTGCCAGTACTAAAAATTGCACTATAAACTCTATGTCTACCAAGCCACCGACGCCGTGCTTCACCTCCCAATCCCTATGCGTTTCGAGATTCTCCCGCATTTTCTGCCGCATATTCACCACATCGGTCGCCACCTGAGCCGGATCCCGAGGTAAACATAGAATTTCCGCCCGCAGCGACTGGAACCATTCACAAACAGCAGGATCGCCCACTACCGGACGTGCACGAACCAACGCCTGATGCTCCCAGGTCCAAGCATCTTCTCTTTGATAGAGTTTGAATGCTTCCAGAGAACTGACCAAGAAGCCAGAATTACCCTGCGGTCGTAAGCGCAAATCCACCTCATACAATACACCTGACAAAGTGCGGATCTGGAGAAAATGCAACATGCGTCGTGCCAGTCGACTATAGAAAAGATGGTTATCTATTGTCAGTTCACCATCCGTCATGCCTTCCTCTTCTCCAGCATGGAGAAACACCAGATCCAAATCGGAGGTATAACTGAGTTCCAATCCGCCCAATTTACCATAAGCAATCACCGCAAAGCCGGTGTTTTGCATTCCCGATTTTAAAGTCGGTCTACCGTGACGCTGTTGTAACTCATTCCAAGCTAAACGAAATACCTTGTCCAAAACGATTTCCGCCAGTGCGGTCAAATAATCACTTACTTTCATAAGCGGACGTTTACCCAATATATCCGTAGCAGCTACCCGTAACGAGTGTGTCTCATTAAATTGATGCAAGACCTCTATCTGTTGCTCCACATCTTGCGCAGTCACAGCTTGGAATCGACTGTCTAAATCCTGTTTCAGCGCTTCTGGATCAAGAGGATCAAATAGAGTGCGTTGGTCGATTAGTTCATCTAGTAATATGGGCTGCTGTGCTAATGTATCTGTTATCCATTGACTTGCTGATATCAACTCTATTAGCTGTTTGAGTACTTGCGGATGCTCATACATCAAGGCGAAATAGACAGATCGACCAGAAATAGCTTCAAATAACTTTAAGACTCTGGATAGGGTAATGTCTTTATTATTTAGCTCAGTAAGCGCACAGAAAACAGAGGCCATTATCTCATCGACGCGACTCCTAGCTGACGAAGATAGCGTTCGATACCAAAAAGAGTGACGACTTTGAAGCAGCATCTCCGCAGTTTCCTCTGGTGAGGTAAACCCCAGCTGCGTAAACTTATTGATTAGAGTTTGGTTGTCAACGCCATCAATTGAGTTCCAAAGATGGGTAAACTGACTCTGTTCACTCGGTACCGCACGAGGACCGCCAGGCATAAGCACTATGTTTTCAAAATGATGCTGCACTTTCTGACGAATAGATTGCAATTCACTAATAAACTTTTCCCAATCGCCAAACCCCATAGTCGTTGCCAAGATTTCTTGGGCTTGCGGTTGTACAGGTAATTGATGGGTTTGCTGATCCCGCCACATTTGTAAACGATGTTCTGTTTTGCGTAAAAATTCATATCCTGAGATGAGTTCGGTGACTGCCTCTTCATGTAAATAACCATCTCGTTGCAACAATCTCAGAATCGGCCTGATCTGCTGGCATCGATATTCCCATGCGCGGCCGCCACGAATTAACTGAAACATCTGGCCAATAAATTCGATTTCCCGAATCCCGCCGGCCCCTAACTTTATATTGTCCTGCATACCTTTGCGTGTTACCTCGCTGCTAATCAACTGCTTCATCTGACGCAGTGATTCAAAGGCGCTGTAATCTAAATAGCGTCGATAAACAAATGGACGTAGTTTCATTAACAGCCGTTCGCCGGTTTGCACACAACCTGCTACCACACGAGCCTTTATGAAGGCATACCTCTCCCAGTCTCTACCATAAGATTCATAATAATCTTCAAACGCAGCGAAGCTCACCACTAATGCACCACTCTCTCCAAATGGCCGCAAACGTGTGTCAACACGAAAGACAAATCCTTCCTCAGTCATGGTGTCAAGTGTGGACGTCAGTTGTTTAAAGATTTTTTCAAAATAGAGATGATTATCAATGGACATTTCACCGTCTCGCGTCTCGCCGGGCGCTTCAAAGGTATAGATTAAATCCACATCCGAAGAAAAATTTAACTCACGTGCGCCCAACTTACCCATACCTAAGACAACAGCATTAACCAACTGACCATCATCTGTGAACGGTCGACCCCATTTGGGTTCGTTGATGCGTTGAATCACCAGTAAACTCTCAGCGATACAGGCTTCCGCTAACAACGATAAATCTCGAAGATTTTCATCTATATCTGACCATCCCAATAAGTCTCGCCATGCGATACGCACCATCTCTCTTAGCCTGAGCTGCCTTAAGACTGACATCAACTCAGTATCATTTTCCACTTTTGCCAGGGGTGCACTCACAATCTGGGCATATTCTTCAGGCGTATAAGTTCGGTGCATATCACCACTTATTTTTAAGCCTAAAAATGCTGAGGGCTGCTGAATGCAATAATCCGCGACTAACTCACTGGCATACCATACTCTCAACAGAAGGCGTACAAATTCTGCTTGCCAAACCAGGAGCATTTCTGTTTCTTGTAGAGATTGGGAAAATCTATCCCAATAGGTGCGTAAACGCTGTTGATGCGATTCTGGATACTCTGCGAGTAATGAATCTAATGAATGCGCGAAAAGTTGATCCATCTTCTGCGTCTGACTCTGTAATCGGGGCATCGGATAAGGGTAGATTAAAACTCCAAATATAGACTATATCAAACCTGTCATACTCTATGTAATTTCTAACCAAATTGAATTTTTCAAAAAAAACCAAGAAAGTAAATAGATGCAACTACTGGCGACCCCCAACGAACTAACAGTTGGCGAAACCAAAGAATTTCGATTTGGTACCGATGACGAAATCAGAAATGGTTTTTTAGTACATACCGAAGATGGATATCGCGCTTACCTAAATCGATGCCCCCATAAGGGGGTGAGTTTAAATTGGCAACAGAATCGTTTCCTGTCAACAGATGGATTGCAAATCCAATGTGCCACACATGATGCTCGCTTTAATCTTAGTAGCGGCCAATGTGAAAGCGGCCCCTGCGCTGGCCAACCTTTGACACAGCTTCCCTTAATAATCACCCGAAATGGCGTCTATTTAGCTATCAAAGAGTCCTGATGCGCTAAAAACCGGCCACCATCCACTAAAACGAAGTCCTTAGTACTCAATAGGATACAAATCCTTAGGTGATGAGCGGTTGCGCCGATATTAATTATCGAGTCATCGATTACTATAGTTGAAATCTGCAGAGGATCACATGGAACTAGAACCTATGCTGCGCCACATGGTGGAGAACGACGGATCGGATCTCTATCTCACCGTCGGCGCACCACCGAGCGTGAAAATTCACGGCCGCCTCACTCCTATTGGGGAAAAATCGTTAGAACCCTCAGAAGTTAAAGCAATCGCTTATCAGGTCATGGATGAGGAACAAATTCGTCAATTTGAACACAAGCCAGAAATGAACTTAGCTATTTCCGCTACTGGTCTAGGGCGTTTCCGCGTCAATATCTTTATTCAGCGTAACCAGGTTGCCATGGTCATCCGCTCCATCAAAATGGAAATCCCGGGCCTACAAGCCCTTGGCTTACCGGACATTTTAACAAAACTGATCATGCAAAAACGTGGACTTGTGTTATTTGTTGGTGCCACAGGATCGGGTAAATCTACCTCGCTAGCATCACTATTAAATTATCGCAACGAAAATTCTGCTGGCCACATCATTACCATAGAAGATCCGATTGAATATATTCACAAACACAAGAAATCGATTGTCAATCAGCGCGAAGTGGGAGTAGACACCGATTCATACGAAGATGCCTTGGCCAACACGCTACGTCAGGCACCGGATGTGATTTTAATCGGTGAGATCCGTCATCGCGAAACCATGGAGCACGCCATCGCATTTGCGGAAACAGGACATCTATGTCTCTCCACTCTGCACGCAAATAACGCCAACCAGGCACTGGATCGCATTATTAACTTTTTCCCGGAACAGAAACGAAATACCTTGTTGTTAGATCTCTCCCTCAACATGCGTGGTTTCGTCTCCCAACGGTTGGTTCCCACTGTGAATAAAACACGAACGGCGGCATTTGAAATACTGTTAGGCACCCCGCTGGTGTGTGAAATGATCAAACGCGGAGAAATCGATTCGATACGTGAGGTCATGGAAAAATCCGAAAATTTGGGTATGCAGACCTTCGATGGAGCACTCTATAACTTGTACCAGCAAGGTAAAATATCGATAGAAGAAGCTTTGAAAAATGCAGAATCGCGTAATAATTTGCGTCTGAGAATTAATCTGTTAGAAAAAGGCAAGAAGCTGCAAGCTGATCCTTTGGGTGCCAAAGCTCAAAAAACAGCTGATCCCTACGCTGATTTAAAAGAAGAAGCGAGTGGATTAAGTATTTTGGAGACAGAATAAAGTGTAATAGTCACGACCGGCTGTTGAAAAAGGCGGTATTTTAAGTTGAAGTGAAGACTAGACATTCAACGCAAACCTCCCGATTTCTTCGATGAATTAATCCGCACCTCTTACTATAGAACTTTAATCTTGACTCAGAAAGCGGTTTCAGCACGTGCATCTGGACAATACCAGCCCAGATAAGCCCTCCTCTGCCGCCCACTCTTCACTTAACGTTCTGAGCTAGTGCAACCATAAATAATTGGAGCTGAACCTTGACCTCAGCAAACAAGCCTATCACTTACCATTTGCGCTCTATTAAGCGCTGTTTAAAGATTAGCGTGGATTGCCGTTGTCTGACTCTATCGATCTCATCCTAGGGTCTGGCGATTACATTCATGTTTTAAACCGGTGCTACCATGGCAATCGAGCATCATTCGATCTGAAGCATCAATGGTGTAATGAACCTTGTATTGTAATTATTTATACAAGTTTTAAATATCTTCAAGCACAGAGCCATGATTTCTTGAATTCGATTTCTTTATGTTGTGCTACCAAGACAGTATTTATAACGGCTGACTAGATATGCTTTCAGCTAAGCGGTATCTGATATATTGATCGGATCCGGCGCAACTTCCACGCGATTACGTCCTTGACGCTTGGCACTGTAGAGCGCTTCATCTGCCTTTTTTAATAATTCGTCCGCTTCTTTACCATGCACACCATACACCGATACGCCAAACGAAGCTGTTAACCTGATAGTCTGTGAATTTGGACCAGGTACGCGCATCTCTGCTACCGCTTCTCGTATCATCTCAGCACGTTCTATAGCGATCTCTCTCGCCGAATCACTTAACACAATAACAAACTCTTCACCACCATATCGACACACCACATCACTGTCCCGTACTGAAGCTATCAATATCTTAGCCAGTTGGATCAGCACGGCATCACCGGCATCATGTCCATAAGTATCATTCACTTGTTTAAAATGGTCGATATCCAAAGTGAGAATAGACAAATTTGGGTTTTCCCGTCGCCGCGCTTTGGCAATGGCATTATTGAGCATCTCCGTCATAAAACGACGATTATAAAGACCGGTTAGTGGATCACGAATTGACTGTTGACGTAAGGATTCTCTGAGACGAATATTTGCCAGTGCCATCGCTATCTGCTTACTTGCTGGCATGACAATATCCTCTGATCCCCAATAGATATCGGCTTTTTGTGTATCTATATCTTCGTGGCAATGTTCATGGCTCTGAAAAAACAAGACCCCAAGAGTTTCCCCTTGAGCAATAAGAGGCAAGCAATAAGAAATATAGGGTTCAGGCTGATCCAAATGACGACATATTAGGGGCGACTCCGCATTTAGAGAGCGATACGGTACGCCGCGCCGAATAGCAATGCAAGAAGATTGTGTAAATTGCGCCTGCTCCGGAGGGTGAGAACCCCAATCACACACCGCTTCTAGACGCTCGCCTGTTTGACTCAAAAAATAGAGCGCTCCGGACATTTCCGGAACCAATTTAGGCATAATGGTCGCGACCACTTGGTAAGCTTCTTCAAGCACCTCACAGCTATGCAATGAATCGCTTAATCCACTTAATAATGTAATCTCATTGGCACGAGACTCTAATTGATTAATTGTATTATTTAGTTTTTGCTCATATTCTTTTGTATCTGAAATGTCTCGAATCATGATGATATATCTCTTATCACCATGACGCATCACGTGACTCACGGCAACATCCACTGGGATCATTCTGCCCTCTATATGATGAGCGAACATCGACTTGCCAGCGATGGTAAGACCTTGTTCATCCTCATTCGCATACAGTAACAACAAGTCCTCTTCATCCGAAGCAAGATCTGGGATTAACTGTGCGATACTTCTTTTCGCCAATTCTGATTCTACTAATCCAAAAATCGCTTCTGCGGCTAGATTCGCAGAGCAGACAGAGCCATTCACATCTACCGAAATAATACCATCCACTGCATGACTGACGATCGAACGAACATATTCTTCACTTTCTTTTAAATCCTCGAGGGATTTCAATCGATTTTCTTCTGAACGTGCGGCCAAAATCATATTCGCGCAGGTGGCCAAAAAGGGCTCCAAATAGGCGATGATAGCTTTGTCATAACCTTCCGGCCGATTGGCAATACCGACCACGCCAATAATCTGTTCTCTAGAAAAAATAGGTAGTCCCAAAAATGTATCGACTTGCGGTAGATTCGGATGTAGCTTGGAGAAAGTTTCAGCGTGTTCTGATTCATTGGCAATAATCGGTATTTTTGCCACCATTACATCACCAACTAAGGAATCTAGTTTGCGAAAAATGAACCCTTCAGGTTGTTGCTGGCCAAACGCAATTCTATCTTTTTGGTTCCAAGTTAAATTGATAAAGGCGTTAGTTTGTAGAAAAGGTGTATGCTGCGCGTCGTAATTAATTTCGCCAATAAAACCGAATTGACTGTCTGTAATATCAATAATGTCGCTTAACAACTCAGCAAAAGTATGTTTGGAATCTTTCTCTGTAATGAAAGCCATCTGCGCAGCACTAATAACACCCAATAGCCTATTGCTGGCCCTGAATTCCTGATTAATACTATTTAGATCTTCAGTCTTTTGTTCTACTAGCGCCTCGACTAACGCAGTTCGCCCAGTGACAAACAGTAATAGCCCCGTAAATGCGATTGCACCCAAAAATAGGACAAGCGCATTCAACCAAAATTGCCACGAATTATGTGTCCCCAAATAGCGCGCCGAAGGCGAAAGTTCTAAAGCCCAAGTCCTGCCTGCAATATTTATCTGTTTTTCGTATTTAAGCGAGCCAACACCATGAGCTTCCTCTAAAGGTGTTGCGTAAATTAAACTAGGATTGACCAAGTTCGTAATATCTTTGATCAGCACTCGGAACCCTATGTTCTCCGCATCTTGGACAAGAGGCGTAATGAGTTTTTCAATCGTAAATGCACCTAATACAAAACCACGTAGTTCCTGCATCCGCTGCTCTGTGGTTACCGGCACTTGCGAAGACTCAAAAACCGGTACCGCGACGATAAATCCTCTTGCGTCTGAATTCTCGTTTATCAGTAACATGGTCTCAGACGCGTAGGGTGCGTTGGATTCCACCGCACCATCCAGGGCTGCGCGCCTCACAGGGTGAGAATAGAGATCGAAACCGACAGCCTTCTCATTACCCGCAAGAGGCATCACATAGGCCACAGGATAATGATGTTCACGGGGCGCCACCCGTACCAGCTTACCCTCCTCAGCTAGCTCAGTGATAATATAATTACGCCCTAAGACCTGACGAAGTTCTTCTTCAACTTCAATCAGATTTTCCCCATGTACGTGGGGAGCCCAAGCCAAAGCATGTACCCCAGAATACTGTTCAAAGTCCTTAACAACAAACTGTACAAACTCATAATACTCCACCTCCTGCGACGCCCGATATAATCGTTCCAGGTTTTTCACCCATTGGAGATTTGAAAGAATGACATGTTCGGCTTTAGTAGCTGTTAAATTTGCCTTTGCATGAAACGATTGCTGGTCTAGTTGATTCTCCCAATGCCCCGCGCGAGACAAAACCACCATTGTGAAAACAGCAAACAACAATAGGGGCACTCCCAATGGGAATCGTCGCTTCCGCCACTGACGATAAGGCTTGGCAACAAAGATCATTGCCAAAGGAGCACCCATCACACTCCCTAGTCCATCGCCAACCCACCAGGTTGCCCAGAACTGAATAATTTCCTGTTGGCTAAGCAAACCTTGCGCGTAAATAATTAGGGTCACTGCAGTGGCCGAAATAAGCGCACTCAATGGACCGCTAATCAGCACAAAATGAAAAATCGAATCGTTATTATCCAGCACGAAAGTACGATCTAATACACGAGCAAGAGTTATCTGTACTAACAATAGCTGGAAACAAACTACCGTGGCGAATATGGCGCTTGCGCATAATAAAGACCAAATTCGCTCTATATCTAATACATACTCATAGAGTAAAAAGGAAGCGAATGCTGCCATCCACAAACCCGGTAACACCAGCAAGCGGAAACGAATCAAAAATGCCAGCGCCACACCAGTGGCTAAGAAAGGAGGAACTACCCACACTGAGTTCACTGCCATCGCCCAGGGGAGAACAGAACACACTAAATAGAGTACAAATAAGACACTATTTATTACTATAATTTTGTTTGGACGATAGTTCAGCATATTTTGGACTACCTAGGCAGCTTGGGGGCTTGGCGTGATGGCCAGACCATTCATTTTTCTCCTTAGAGAAAAATCCGCTATCCTATTTATCGGTAATTACTCCGAATACTGATGTGCCCAATCGTCCGTACTCTAAATTTATCCTCTTGAATTTAAAAAAAAAGCCCGGCATAAGCCGGGCCTCATAGTTAGTATCCAACGATTGGGGGCTATTACATCATACCGCCCATACCACCCATATCACCACCCATTGGCGGCATCGGTTTATCGTCGTCAGGTGCGTCCGCGACCATCGCTTCGGTGGTCACCATCAAACCAGCCACTGAAGCTGCATTTTGCAATGCGGTGCGTGTCACCTTTGTGGGATCAAGAATCCCCATTTCGAGCATGTCACCATATTCGTCAGTTGCCGCGTTATAACCAAAATTGCCACTGCCTTCTAAGACTTTATTGACCACTACGGAGGGCTCACCGCCGGTATTATCGACAATTTGTCTGAGCGGTTCTTGGATAGCGCGACGTAAAATCTTAATACCCACATTTTGATCTTCGTTGTCGCCTTTGACCGCTTCCAAAGCACCTAAAGTACGAATCAACGCAACACCACCACCAGGGACCACACCCTCTTCCACCGCAGCGCGAGTAGCGTGTAACGCGTCTTCAACCCGCGCTTTTTTCTCTTTCATTTCCACTTCAGTGGCCGCACCGACTTTAATCACTGCCACACCACCAGCTAATTTAGCCACCCGCTCCTGCAATTTTTCACGATCGTAGTCAGAGGTGGTCTCTTCTATACGGTTACGGATTTGTACCACTCGTGCCTCAATTTCAGAGGCATCACCAGCACCATCAATAATTGTGGTGTTATCTTTGCTGACTAATACGCGTTTCGCTGATCCTAAATCTTCGGGTTGAACCTTTTCTAGAGAAAGACCCAATTCTTCGGAAATCACATTTCCCTTGGTCAAAATCCCGATATCCTGCAACATCTCTTTACGACGATCACCAAATCCCGGCGCCTTCACCGCACAGACCTTCACGATGCCGCGAATGCTGTTCACAACTAGGGTAGCTAATGCCTCACCTTCGATATCTTCAGCAATTACCAATAGCGGACGGCCGGCTTTAGCAATACCTTCTAACAGTGGTAGTAGCTCTCGAATATTAGAGATTTTCTTATCATGGAGAAGGATCAGAGGATCTTCCAACTCACAAGACATGCCCTGTTGATCGGTGATGAAATAAGGAGAGAGGTAGCCGCGGTCAAACTGCATGCCTTCCACTACATCCAACTCATTTTCCAAGCCAGAGCCATCTTCGACAGTGATAACCCCCTCTTTACCCACTTTTTTCATCGCTTCTGCGATGATATCCCCGATTGCTTTATCGGAATTAGCGGAGATAGTCCCTACTTGACTGATCGATTTGTCGTCCGAACAAGGAGTAGAAAGATTTTGCAACTCATCCACTGCCACTCGCACAGCTTTGTCCACACCCCGTTTAAGATCCATTGGATTCATTCCAGCCGCAACAGCCTTCATACCTTCTCTGAGAATAACCTGAGCAAGTACGGTAGCAGTGGTGGTACCGTCGCCGGCGATATCTGAGGTTTGCGAAGCCACCTCTTTCACCATTTGTGCGCCCATATTCTCAAACTTGTCTTTTAGTTCAATTTCTTTCGCTACCGAAACACCATCTTTAGTGATGGTTGGGGCGCCAAAAGACTTATCTAAAACCACATTGCGACCTTTAGGTCCCAAAGTCACTTTGACTGCATTTGCCAAAATATCGACCCCTGCGGCCATCTTTTGGCGCGCATCATCGCTGAATTTTACGTCTTTAGCTGACATTTTTATATTCCTCTTCAATTCCTAATAAGGATTCATTACTCCGAATGAAAAACCATAAATTCAAACACTTAGCTTACAACTGCCATAATGTCATCTTCCCGTAGAACCAGCAGCTCATCGCCGTCAACTTTCACTTCGGTGCCTGCATATTTGCCGAATAGGATTTTATCTCCTACCTTGACATCTACTGGGCGCGACTCACCATTTTCCAAAATCTTGCCATTACCTACGGCGATGATTTCACCTTCCACCGGCTTTTCGGTCGCGGTGTCCGGAATCACGATACCACCAGCCGATTTTTTCTCTTCTTCCATGCGACGTACAATCACACGGTCATGAAGCGGACGAATTTTCATTCACTCTCTCCTTAGCCAATAAAGACTTTCAACTCGGTACATGTAGAATAGAACGTCAACTAGAGCACTAAATTAGCACTCTAGCAACGAGAGTGCTAATCATACTCAGGTTGCATGAAGTGTCAATAGAAACGACTACTCGATGAAAGATTTTTTTAAGGAAAGTGGTTTGCAGCTCAGTTCGTGGGATCAGAGCAATACCGAATGATGGTTTAAAAAGCTTAACAGAAAAAGGAACCAACTCAAATGGCAAACCAGTTCACAGATCGGGCCTGCATAGTGTTAACTACTTGGCCAAATCGTCAAAAAGCACTGAAATTTGCCCAGCAGATCGTCGAAAATCAGTTAGCAGCCTGTGTTAATTTACTTCCAGAGATCTGTTCAGTTTATGCCTGGGAAGGCAAAATCGAACAGGCTGAAGAACATCAAATGTTAATAAAAACCTGTAATCATCTGGTGCCGGAAATTGTGCAACAATTGGCAATCCATCACCCTTATTCAGAACCAGAGTGCATCAGCATAGACATTGCTGATGGCGCTGAAAGCTATCTCAATTGGATTAAAGATCACTGCCGATGAAACGACCGCTTCAGCTTTTATTGATTTTTGTCTGCCTCTGTCCACCCTTGTGGGCTGCGAACAATACTTTTAGTTTCGGGGAGCAAGTTGATTTTCTGCCCGCAGACGAAGCATTCATTCCAGAACTGCTGATTCTAGATGAGAAACATATTCAAATTGCCTGGCAGATTGCGCCTGGATACTACCTGTACAAAGACAAATTTCAATTTCAATTTGAAACCAAACAGCCAAAAATAGAAATGATCGATCTGCCTCCAGGCAGGGCCAAATTCGATGAACACTTTGGTGACGTAGAAGTCTACTACAATAATGTCACAGCGGAACTTCAGCTTAAGGATCATAACCGCAATGAGATCTATCGTCTCGAGATAGGTTTTCAGGGCTGTGCCGATGCAGGATTATGTTATCCGCCGATGCGCAAAACATTTGATGTCAGCCTGCCTATAGACACCTCAGGCATTCCCAACAGGCTCGACAACTCCAACTCTGACCGGGTACCCAACGCCAATTTGTTATCCGAACAAGACAATCTGGCTTCTAAACTCGCCACCCAGTCATTATTTATCAACATGATACAGTTTTTTGGATTCGGATTATTACTGGCATTGACACCTTGCATTTTGCCTATGATCCCAATTCTCAGCGGATTAATAGCTGGCCAAAGTGGTCAGATTACAACCAGCAAAGCAGCCGCTCTCTCCACCACATACGTGGTGGCGATGGCCAGTGCTTACGCCTTGGCAGGAGTTGTAGCTGGACTCGCCGGGCAAAATCTCCAAGCCGCATTGCAACACCCCTATGTGTTAGTCACCTTTGCCGCTGTTTTTGTCCTTCTATCCCTCTCTATGTTTGGTTTATATGAGTTACAGTTACCCGGAAGCTGGCAACAACGTTTAAATGAGCTGAGCAATAAACAGCGAGGAGGCACCTATCTAGGTGTGGCAGTCATGGGGTTTTTGTCTGCATTAATCGCCAGCCCATGTATTACACCCCCACTGGCTGCCGCTCTGCTCTACATTAGCCAAACAGGTGATGCATTATTAGGAGCCGGTGCACTTTTTAGTCTCGCATTTGGCATGGGCGTTCCGCTGATTGCAATAGGTGCCGGACAGGGTAGATTCTTACCCAAGACCGGACCCTGGATGGTCAGAATCAAAGCAGTTTTTGGCGTTATCTTATTGGGGGTGGCGATCTGGATCCTGTCAAGAATAATAGATGGCCCTCTCACCTTGGTACTCTGGGGCGCGCTGCTTCTCGGTTGCGCCGTCTTCATGCACGCTTTTGAATCTTTGCCTAATCCCGACAGCCCAGCTGAAAAATTGATAAAGGTATTTGGCCTGACTACCGCATTCGCTGGAGTAGTCATGTTGGTGGGCGCGGCCACCGGTCAGCGAGATCCATTAGCGCCCCTTAAATTCGAACCACTGGCATCTACTCAACATCAGAGCTTGCCGTTTGTAACAATAAAAGGAGTAGATGGATTGAACCAAGCGCTGGCCTCAAGCGCGAATCCAGTGATGTTGGATTTTTATGCCGATTGGTGCGTGGCTTGTATCGAACTTGAAAAGTACACCTTTGCAGATAAGAAGGTACAAGAGTCTTTAAGAACATTTAAATTATTACAAACTGACATCACCGAGAATGACAATCAAGATCAGGCATTACTCAATGAATTTGAACTGTTCGGGCCACCGGCGGTACTATTTTTCGACTCTTCAGGTGAAGAAATCAGGCATGCTAGAATAGTGGGCTATTTACCTCCAGAAAAGTTCATTCTTCATTTACAAGAAATATTGAAATTTCTAGATGCCAATGCAGGGACAAAACCTATCTAAGTGGCGTACGACACTGTTATTGTTAGCCGCATTGGTGGGTACTTTGGCAGGTGTACTCGCATTCATCACTATAAGTCAGCGCGCAGAAGTCACTACGGTAAATGACTCTATTTTATTTTTTAATCTAAGCTCAAACCCAAATCAAGTAACCAACCTCTCTACCTATTCCGGAGAAAAACTGCTACTTAATTTCTGGGCACCTTGGTGTGCCCCTTGCCGAGACGAAATTCCACTTCTTAACAGTAAGATTGGCAATATCGAAGCAGCAAATGTACGCTTAATCGGGATAGCCATCGACAGTGCAGACAATGTCAGCCAATTCAGTGCACAACTGCCATTAAACTATATCAATATCAATGCCGAGCACAGAGGGATGGCTTTCGCACAGCAGCTGGGAAACGATATTGGCGCTTTGCCTTTCTCTGTCCTGATTAATGCCGCCGGTGAGGTGGAACAAAGACATCTAGGAGAACTCGACGAAAATATTCTCGGAAGCTGGATTAGACCATAAAGCTCCGTGACCGTAGAAAAAATTTGCGCCGATTTGACGCGATCTTGGGCTCAAATGTTTAAAACTAGACAATCTTGGACAACTTAGGCACAATTCCCGACAGACTCATAAAGATTTCATAAAGAAAGTTGAAAGCAGTTCGTTCTGCACCCTATAAGATGTCTACAGTACTTGTTCTACATGGCCCAAATCTGAATTTGCTAGGTAGCCGAGAGCCTGATATCTATGGCACTGAAACACTTTCCAGCATCACGAAAAAACTAAGAGATCGTGCCAGTGAAACAGGCATTCGACTGCAATCTTTTCAAAGTAATGCAGAACATGAATTGATCGAACGAGTTCATAATGCACCGGAGGATCAAGTAGATTTTATTATCTTGAATCCGGCGGCACTGACTCATACCAGTATTGCCCTAAGAGACGCTCTCATTGCTGTGCAGATCCCGTTCATAGAATTGCACTTATCGAACATATACAGAAGGGAAGAGTTTCGACATTTATCTTACTTCTCTGACATTGCCGAGGGCGTCATTTCCGGATTGGGCTCTGTTGCCTATTTATTGGCCTTGGAAGGCGTGATTCAGCGCCTAAATAACGAGTAGTTGAGTAGAAATATGGATATCAGAAAAGTTAAGAAGTTAATTGAGCTATTAGAAGAATCAGATGTTGCGGAAATAGAAATTCACGAGGGCGAAGAGTCGGTTCGCATTAGCCGCGCCAGTAGCTTTGCCCCACCAGCAACTGCCACTGCGACACAATTTGTCGCCGCACCAACACCAACAGTGGAAACCAACCCAACAGGCCCGGCTCCCGCACCGGAACAACCTGGTCCTCGTGACTCTTCTACTGTCAACGGGCATACAATTAAGTCTCCGATGGTAGGAACCTTCTATGCCGCCCCTACTCCAGAAGCGCAACCCTTTGTAGCAGTCGGACAAAAAGTGGAGCCGGGAGAAGTACTCTGTATCATTGAGGCAATGAAAATGATGAACCAAATCGAATCCGATGTATCCGGCGTGGTCAAAGCTATTTTAGGTGAAAATGGTCAACCAGTTGAATTTGGTCAACCGCTTTTTGTCATTAATTAGTCTGCCCATAGTGATTCAGAATCACTAGATCAAGAGTTACCTATGTTAAGGAAAATTATCATAGCCAACCGTGGCGAGATTGCGTTGCGAATTCTACGTGCCTGTCGTGAACTCGGCATCAAGACTGTGGCGCTGCACTCAGAAGCAGATCGCGACCTAAAGCACGTATTACTGGCTGACGAAGCCGTCTGCATTGGTCCTGCCTCACCCGCGGATAGCTATTTAAACGTACCCGCCATCATGTCTGCCGCCCAAGTGACTGATGCGGAAGGCATCCATCCTGGATACGGATTCCTCTCCGAGAATGCGGATTTCGCGGAGTGTGTAGAGAAAAGCGGCTATGTATTCATTGGGCCTAAACCTGAGACCATTCGCATCATGGGAGACAAGCTTTCCGCTTTGGCAGCAATGAAAAAAGCCGGAATACCTTGTGTACCGGGATCTGAGGGTCCCTTAGACGTGGAAAAACCGAAAGAAATTTACCGTTGCGCGGAGGCCATAGGTTACCCGGTGATTATCAAAGCCTCTGGGGGCGGAGGGGGACGCGGAATGCGCGTGGTTAGAACCGAAGCCGCATTACTGAATGCCGTGTCTCTGACTAAGTCAGAAGCAAAATCTGCATTTAATGATGACAAAGTCTATATGGAAAAGTACTTGGAAAACCCCCGTCATATTGAGTTCCAAGTCCTCGCCGACCAATATGGGCATGTGATCCACCTCGGCGAACGTGATTGTTCCATGCAGCGTCGCCACCAAAAAGTCATCGAAGAGAGCCCAGCTCCAGGAATTAATTCAGAACTTCGAGAGCGTATGGGACAACTCTGCGTTGAGGCCTGTAGAGAAATCAACTATAGAGGCGCGGGTACTTTTGAGTTTTTGTATGAAGATGGCGAATTCTATTTCATAGAAATGAATACTCGGGTTCAAGTGGAACACCCTGTGACAGAAATGGTCACAGGAGTAGATATTGTCCGTCAGCAACTACTAGTGGCCTCAGGCGTCCCCTTAGCCATCCAACAACAAGATGTGGAATTTACTGGGCACGCTATTGAATGCCGCATCAATGCTGAAGATCCTAAAACCTTCATGCCGTCCCCAGGTCCAATTGAAGTCTTCCAACCCCCCGGTGGACCGGGGATCCGTCTAGACTCCCATATCTACACCAGCTACCAAGTTCCGCCTTACTACGACTCCATGATTGGCAAATTAATCGCCCATGGAGAGACACGAGAAATCGCCATTGCACGTATGCGTAATGCGTTAGAAGAGATCATCATTGAAGGCATTAAAACCAATATCCCGCTACACACCGAGCTGCTGAACGACGCGAATTTTCAGCATGGTGGTACAAATATTCATTATTTAGAAAAAAAACTCGCCCAATCAAGTAGTTGATTGTTGTGGTTTGGCAACAGTTATCGATCCCCATTGGCCAAACTGAAGTGGACTTGCTCAGCGAACAACTGAGTGAACTGGGTGCCCACGCCATCAGTATAGAGGACAATGGAGATCAACCGATTTTTGAACCACCTATTGACTCCCATCCCCTATGGCCTGAAGTTAAACTCACTGCCCTGTTTCCACCAGATACACAATTAGATTCAATTACACAACTCACGTTAGCAAAATTTCCTAGCCTGCATGCAACTGATTTGAGCTGGACTGCTATTGAAGATCAGGCGTGGCATCTATCTGGGCGTGAGCAGTTTTCCACTACGCGCTGTGGTGAACGCACCTGGATCTGCCCCAGCTGGGAAACGCCACCTGAAGATCCTGACGCGGTTATCGTTCACTTAGATCCCGGTGTTGCGTTTGGCACCGGTGCTCACGCCACGACGAAGATGTGTCTAACCTGGCTCGACGAAAACATCCAAGGAAATGAACTCCTACTGGATCTTGGCTGCGGCAGCGGCATTCTCTCCATAGCGGCACTAAAACTCGGCGCGAAACAAGTCTATGCTGTGGATATCGATCAACAGGCGCAACAAGCCACGCAGGCTAACGCCCAGCGCAATCGAGTAAGAGACCGTCTGGTGATAACTACTATTGAGGATCTACCACACCACTATTTCGATATAGTCGCAGCAAATATACTGGCAAACACACTCATCGAGTTGGCTCCCACCTTACAAACGCTATTAAAGCCAGGGGGTCAACTGCTGCTGAGTGGCATTTTGCAGAGCCAGCAAGAAGAGATCCTAGACTGTTATGCACCAAAGGTACTCTTGAGTCCCTATGCAGCGCGGGAAGAATGGATCTGTTTATCAGGCAACATCTGCACTTCGAGCGTGGCAACCAGGACTTGCAGAAAGAAGACGAGCTGAATAAGCTTAATTCTTTCAATTTAAGGGAATTTTCCCATGGAATTAAGCTGCCCACACTGCGACAAAGAGTTTGCCTTCGACATGCAGCAAGTAGACAAAGATTCAAATGACATTCCTTGTCCCCATTGCAATTTACCTATCCCGTACACAGAACTCCCCGAAGACGTCATTGAAGTGTCTGCACCCAAAGTCCCAAAACAGGGATTCTCGGCTTTCGAGGATGAAGCTCCCAGAGATCCAATAGACCAACTGGCTAACTTTGATTTGAGCTCTGAGACGGGTGCAGTGACCCAGGAAGTGAGAGCTGTTCCATCAAATGAGACAAATACCTTCAAATGGTCACTAGGGGTAATTTTGCTATCGCTTATTTTAGTCTTGCAACTACTCTGGTTTATTCGTGCCGATTTGCGGGAGGTGGAGCAATTCAGGCCGTGGATAAATCTAGCCTGTGAACAATTCAATTGTCGACTACCACCTTTAGCCGACGTCACACTGATTCATATATTGAGTAGTGACATCAGAACACATGAAACAGAAGAGGCTGCACTGGAATTAAACTTAGTCATTGAGAGTAAAACTGATTTTAATCAGCCTTTTCCAGTGATCGAACTCAACCTAACTGGCCCTCGCGGCGAACTAATCGCCTCGCGACGTTTTCAACCCGAAGAATATATTTATGAGAAAGGATTTAGTCGCATGCCAAGTAATAAACCGGTTCACATCTCATTAACAATTCGCGAGCCCAAGCAAAGAGTTGCTGGCTATTCTTTTAGATTTTATGAAAATCTAATCCTAGATAATTAAATAGTGAAATCTATTACCCATTATAGTTACAATTATAAACCATATAATTTTTTTATTAGCCAAGTAATTTAAAGCTCGTCTCAACAGGAGTAGAATTCGTGAGTTTTAACTAAGGTAGTGCACAATGCGCCTGGGGAATTTCCAACTCGAATCCAATGTTTTTGCTGCCCCTATGGCGGGGATAAGCGATCTTCCCTATCGCAAAATTTGTCGAATAAACGGCGCCGCATTCACCTATTCTGAGATGACAAGCGCACGCACGGAACTAAGGTACTCTCCTACATCCATATTCAGGAGAACAGCTGTCGATGAATCGTTCTGTGCAGTACAAATCGCTGGTAGTGACGCCAATCAACTGGCGGAATATGCACAGTTTCAGTACAACAATGGTGCACAATTAATTGATATCAATATGGGTTGCCCGGCTAAAAAAGTCTGTCATCAAGCTGCAGGCTCTAGCTTGCTACGGCATGAAAAAAAGGTGGAAAGTATTCTTAGGGCTGTTGTTGCCGCTGTCCCGGTAGCCGTGACCCTAAAAATTAGAACTGGGTGGTGTCCCCAAAACCGCAACGGTACGAAGATAGCAAAAATTGCTGAACAGTGTGGCGTACGAGCCCTCACGGTTCATGGAAGAACCCGAGCCGATAAATTTAAAGGTGAGGCAGAATACGACACCATCGCAGCGATAAAACAAAGCGTCAAAATACCGATAATCGCCAATGGTGACATAATTGATCCTACCAAAGCGAAATATGTATTAGAATACACAAACGCAGATGCGGTCATGATAGGGAGAGCGGCACAGGGGCGGCCGTGGTTGTTTAATGAAATTTCTCACTATTTAAAGACTGGTGATTTTCTCGCTCCACCTAGTTTAAAGAAAATTAGAGACACCGTCCTAGAACATTTAAACGACTTGCATTTGCATTATGGGGAGACACTTGGTGTACGTGTCGCGCGCAAACATATAAGCAGTTATTTAAAACAGTTAAACGTGACCCGGGACCGGATAAAAACGATAAACCACGCTAGTTCATGCCAAATGCAACAACAACTGATTACGGACCTATTTTATCGCTTAGCACAAGGGGAGGAGCCAACATATGACCGCGCAAGGCTTGTATGTCATCAGAAATAAATCAAGTGAACAGGAAAACCAAGGGAAAGCGTTAACCCTAAGAGAACAAGTGAGTCATGCGCTAGAAGACTACCTGTCAGAACTAGGAGATATACCGCCACGCAATCTTTACCAGTTAGTCTTACAGGAGATCGAATTACCTCTACTAGAAGAAGTCCTGCGTTATACCAATGGAAACCAAAGTAAAGCGTCCGTTATTCTGGGCTTAAATCGTGGCACACTGCGCAAAAAACTGAAACTCTACAACTTGAATTAGACGCCTCGCTGGCTTCAACACTCATTATTTCCATATTCGAAAGTTGGTTATTCAGCTTTTGTGGCTAAATTCTGGCACAATTGCGTTTTTCAACAACACTGACACGAAGTGGCATTATGAGTGTTATTCGCCGCGCTCTATTAAGCGTATCTGATAAAAATGGGATTGTGCCTTTCGCACGAATCCTACATGAAAAAGGCATCGAGCTACTGTCTACCGGAGGGACCTCTCGGTTATTGAAAGAGAACCAAATTCCGGCTATTGATGTTTCTGACTACACCGGTTTTCCTGAACTCATGGCAGGCAGGGTAAAAACCCTACATCCTCTTATCCACGGTGGATTACTGGGTCGCCGAGGCGTCGACGATGAAGTCATGTCAAGTCATCAAATCAAGCCTATCGATTTAGTAGTCGTCAATCTCTATCCATTTGAAAAAACAGTGGCCCAAGCGGATGTCGATTTGGCAACTGCCATAGAAAATATAGACATTGGTGGACCAAGCATGCTGCGGGCGGGGGCTAAAAACTATCCGGATGTGACCGTGGTGGTTGATCCGGATGATTACCATTGGTTATCGGAACAACTGCAGGCGGATCAGGGTACCACGGAGATTGAACGATATTCACTGGCCGTCAAAGCCTTTGAACACTGCGCTCGATATGATGGAGCCATTGCCAATTACTTAGGACGCCACACCCAAGACAACCGTGCAGGAAAATTTCCCAGAACTCTTAATCTCCAACTTCATAAGAAAGAAGAGCTTCGCTATGGCGAAAATCCACATCAAATGGCTGCATTTTATGTGGAGCACCCTACTCCAAAAGGTACAGTCGCCAGTGCGCAAATGATTCAAGGAAAAGCACTGTCTTTTAATAATATCAACGACAGCGATACTGCCATAGAGTGTGTGCAACAGTTTAACGATAAAACCGCCTGTGTAATTGTGAAGCATGCAAATCCCTGTGGTGCGGCGGTAGGCGACACCATCCTAGATGCCTATGAAAAAGCCTATAGCACGGATAAAACCAGCGCCTTTGGAGGGATCATTGCATTCAATCGAACACTGGATGCAGACACGGCTGAAACCATCATCGAACGTCAATTTGTAGAGGTGCTGATTGCTACCGACATTAAACCCAACGCCTTACCGATACTGGCAAGTAAACCCAATATACGAGTACTCACCGTTGATGAATCTACACCCACCGCCTCGGTATCGTTGGATTACAAGCGGGTTGGTGGCGGCTTACTGGTGCAACAGAAAGATACCCGCGGTCCTGAACAAGCCACATTAAAAGTAGTCACTGAACGTACGCCGAATGAGGACGAGTTAACGGATTTACTTTTCGCATGGAAAATGGCGAAATACGTGAAATCCAATGCTATTGTCCTTTGCCGTAACCAACAAACAGTTGGTATCGGTGCGGGACAAATGAGCCGAGTTATCAGTAGTGAAATCGCCTGCTTGAAAGCACGACAAGCCGAATTAGACATCCAGGGTTCAGTGATGGCGTCCGATGCTTTTTTTCCCTTTCGCGATGGGCTGGATTTTGCTGCGGAAAAAGGCGTGACAGCGGTGATTCAACCCGGCGGTTCGGTGAGAGATCAAGAAATCATATCTGCGGCAAATGAGCATCATATAGCTATGGTGTTCACCGGGGTTCGTCATTTTCGTCATTAGGAAGTTTTTAGTATGAAAGTATTAATCATCGGCAATGGGGGCCGGGAACATGCCATGGCTTGGAAGTGTGCACAATCCTCTCGAGTTGAATCGGTATGGGTGGCACCTGGAAATGCCGGCACTGCCCTAGAACCTAAGGTCACTAATGTACCTATCGCCAGTCACGACATTTCGGGACTAGTGAGCTTCGCGGTCAAAGAATCGATAGATCTCACCATAGTGGGACCGGAAGTGCCCCTAGTACTAGGTGTGGTTGATGCCTTTAGAGCCCAAGATCTGGCATGCTTTGGTCCTGATAAACAAGCTGCCCAATTAGAAGGCTCAAAAACATTTTGCAAAGAGTTTTTAACAAGACACGGGATCGCAACCGCAAGCTATGCGTGCTTTAGCAACATATATGATGCGAAAGCTTATGTAAAACAGCAGGGCACTCCTATTGTGGTCAAGGCAGATGGACTCGCCGCGGGTAAAGGTGTGGTAGTGGCTCTGACTGAACAGCAAGCCACCCAGGCCATTGAAAGCATGCTTGTAGGGAACATCCACGGTGAGGCCGGCCATCGTGTCATTATCGAAGAATTCCTACAAGGAGAAGAAGCTAGTTTCATCGTCATGACGGATGGTAAACATGTTCTACCTCTAGCGACTTCTCAGGATCACAAAGCTAGAGACAATGGCGACCAAGGACCAAATACAGGGGGCATGGGGGCATATTCTCCGGCACCCGTCATTACCCACGAAATCTATACGCAGGTTATGAATGAAGTGATTCTACCCACGGTACAGGGTATGTCCGAAGATGGATATCCCTATATGGGTTTTCTCTACTGCGGCTTGATGATCAATGCCCAAGGTCAGGCAAAGGTTCTGGAATATAACTGCCGATTTGGTGATCCTGAAACGCAGCCCATTCTAATGCGCTTACAGAGCGACTTACCCGCTCTTTGTATGGCGGCTGTGAATAAAGAGCTTCACCGTTTTACAGCCAATTGGGATCGTCGAGCAGCATTGGGAGTGGTGATGGCCAGTGGTGGCTATCCTGGTAAATATGAAAAAGGCATACCTATTGAAGGCCTCGATTCTCCATCCGATGTAGACACGAAGGTTTTTTACGCTGGTGTTCGTTCCGAAGACGGACGCCTAGTGACCGATGGGGGACGAGTGTTATGTGTGACCGCTTTTGGGAATACCATCTCTGATGCTCAAGAAAAGGCGTATCAAAGAGTGGAACAGATCCATTTTGACCAAGCCCACTATCGAACAGACATAGGCTATCGTGCTTGTCAGCGGGAAAAAACGCCTAACGGTTAATTTAGAATTCTCTCCATAGACCAATCGCAACAACGGGAGGAAACCTTATGAGTTGCATATTCTGTAAGATTGTCAACGGTGATTTGGATGCCAAAATCGCCTATCAAGATGACAAGGTGATCGCCTTCCATGACGTCAACCCACAGGCCGATATACACATTCTCATCATTCCGCGCGCCCATATTGCCACTACCAACGATATCGAACCTCAGAATGCCGAACTTTTAGGACAAATGGTACTTGTCGCCAAGCAATTGGCCAAAGAGATGGGAATTGCAGATGAGGGTTACCGCATTGTGATGAACTGTAATCACAACGGAGGACAGAGTGTCTACCACATTCATTTACACCTACTTGGCGGGCGTAGATTCACGTGGCCCCCAGGCTAGTTTGCGCTTAGCAGGTAGCCTTTCTGCTAATAATAAATAGAGTCTTTGATACCTATTTATGCTTCCGAAGTTTGTTTTTAAATCTCTTCTGTCATGGTGCCTGCTTTGATTAAAATGACAATTCTAATGCGAAAAACACTGCTATTTAGCTAGAAATTGTGCCCACGGTAAAAAAAATACTACATATATAGTAAAAAAATGCCTAAACATGTTGACCTTAATAAAAAAAACGCGTTCAATTGCACTTTCTAAGTTGGATTAAGCTTTTCCATGGAACATCTACATTGATTTTTTGTCGTCAATTAGGAGGAAACAATGGCCGCTAAACGTGCTACCCCGAAGAAACCCGTTAAACGCAAAGCTACTGCTAAGAAAGCAGCACCTGCTAAACGAATAACCGCTGTCACTGACCCTATGACTAAATCCGAACTCTATGCGACCATTGCTGAGAACACAGATCTCACTAAAAAACAGGTCAGCGAAGTGATGGATGAGTTAGCCGTTCAAGTTGAACGTCATATGAAAAAACGCGGCGCGGGCATTTTCACCTTACCTGGCCTACTAAAACTGAAAGTGGTTCGTAAGCCTGCAGTTAAGGCACGCAAAGGCACCAATCCTTTTACTGGTGAAGAGATGATGTTTAAGGCAAAGCCTGCCCGTAATGTGGTGAAGGCTCTTCCCCTAAAAGGCCTAAAAGACATGGTGCTCTGATCAACTTCTCGTCGATTCCCCCTTGGGGTAAGACCTAGGTCTTACCCCATTTTTCGTGACCACAGTTTCTCTTTCCCGCTCTCCTATTCTGTCGTCCGCGAAAAACCACTTTCTTTCTCGTCAATTGGGTTAGCCGCACTCTTACTTAGGAATTGACTTGAGCCAATTGTATATTGGCTTAGGAAGCTGCCTTGGGTGAAGATTCTGCTTTGTTATCCAGACTACGAAAGTCTTCTGAACAGTTTTTCGCGTCGTTGGCCTACATCTCTAGCATTTATATTCTTTTATCTAGGCACATCAGTGCTTTCGGATTGTACTTATTTCCATTCATTTCAGGCAAACTATCACCAGTCTGATACTTTCCACTTGAACAGTTATCCGTTCTTAATTCCAGACCCTAAAGAAACGGCTCCATCTGCTGTTGAATCCTACTCAGAAATCATCACAAAATTCACGACACCGCCGTCACGATGGCACCACAGGATACCCAAGATCCCTTTATTGCCTACACTACTATTTGCGTGACACTATGACACGGATTGAAAAACCGCTTTTGAGTAGGAATTAACTTACGGCCGATACAAATTAAGACCATCGAAATACACCAACAGTTTCCACACCCATGTTCTTCATCAGGGTGCTTGAGGACTAATCACTGACTCTTGCGATAGCAACTTCGGTTGGCAAATTTCTATTATTCGATTGACTCGCCGACGGTTCGTGCCGAAATCTCCATAACCTACTCGAGAGGCAGATCGTATCTGTATTTGTCCCTGGTCAGGCTGAACCAAAAAGTGTACATCGTCTATGAAACGCAGCCACCTGGTCGTAAAGGTAGTATGCCAAAATAGGTCGCTCTTTGCTTCTACTTTGACTCCTGCCATTCCCAATATACAGCGTTCTAAACTTGCTAATGCTTGTGTTGGATCACCCTTAAATAAAAGTGGTTCAACTTTTTGTGACTTCGATTGTGCCAGAGAGGAAACGCAGTTCGGCGAACTTGGACAGGGGGCTAACTCGGATCTCAGTTCAGGCATCAGAGTCAACAGAATAAGTGCTAGAACTAACGATTGAATGTGATTCTTTTGCATCCTCCGATCCCTTCATTGTTCGGGCCACTCAGTTAAGTACATACAACTTTTGCCGGTTGTGACTAAATAACGAAGAAGAAAATTCTCGCCTATCTACAAGGCATGTTGTCCCTCATCAGCAGATAGTTTAACTAGATCTAAATAGCCATGCTACAACTTGTATCTTTACCTAGAGGCTACATATCAATCGGTATTCCTTTAGCCTTGAATATTTATAACGCGCATGGAAACCGCCTATTACGCAAAGGCGAGGTGATTAAATCTCAGGAAGAACCCAATCGACCATTCACCGAAGGGATCCTTGGTCGAGGAGAAAAAATTCTCGAAGAAACAGAATTGGCAAGTCAATCCATCGTATTGAGTACGCTCGGAGATATACAAGAAGATCTGGAAAAGTGACTTCATCATGTCGTTGGCCAAAACGCGCCGCACCCAGAATTAGAAGAGGAACTGGTCTCTCTGCTATAAATCATCATCACACTGAGTGCCCGGTATCCCGACCAAATACTACATTGGATCCTCATACACAGCTGTCATCAATATATGATTTCACACGCCATACATATAGCGATTGTTGTGGCCTTAATGTCAAAACACATTGGCGATGCCTACACTACCACGCTAAGTAAATGAGAATATAGAGATAAGCACATGCCCAGGCCGCATTGAAAGAACACTTTTTATTGAAGGGGAGAAGCTCGACGATATTTAGTGGAAATTTTTATCAACGAGATCGGTCTATTTCCGCACGAAAGTATCGTGCAACTTTAAAACGGCGAAGTAGCTGTCGTCACCCTCAGTGGACAACAGCTACGCCATCCGCTGGTGCAAGGATTATTAGATAAAGAAGGCGCACCCTATCGTTATCCCGTGGAAAGAGAAACTGCGAGCCTATCGAAAACTGAGCTGAGTAAAATATTGCAAGCAGATGCCTTGGCAAAACATCTCAGTTAGTAAGCCATGAAGAGGCCAATTTCAGCGACCACCAGATAGAAAAGTACTCCTGAATAAAAGAAATTAAATACTAGGAATGTAGGCCAACGACGCGAAAATCTGTTCAGGACACTCTCGTAGTCTTAGTAACAATATAGAAATTTGTCTGCACCCAAGGCAGACTCCTTAGCCGAAACGCAGTTGCCTCAAATCATTTGGCAAAAGCGTGCACCCAATCCAACTGTTAAAAAGTGCGTCTTTCATGGTTGATCCGTCGATATTCAGCAGATTCTCCATACCAGACCACTGGACCTCTGGGCGATTCACGGCGTATAGCGTGATGCAGCATTGCCGTCCCCCTGTCAGGTAAAACAATTTCTTTTGATTCGACCCTGATGTACTTCAACTACAAATCCTATCACCCTCACTGTGGTTTATTCGGCAACCGTAAATATGAATTAAAAGACCATTCAAACTTTGGGTGCTACCAATTATCGAACAATTATTTTTTTTTCTACTATGGCATTCAGTAAATGGAATCTTTTTCGATAAGTAACGTATATACGATTATTTCGATACTTATATTTCACCACCCTAGGAACATATGGTATGAGAATTCCATTAATTTCTCTGTTCTTATTACTACTCGGTCTCTCTTCCATGCCTGGTGTTGCCGCAGAGCCTCACTCATTCTACTATCCCCAAATTAGCCATCCCGAGCATAAGGTAACGGCTAGTGAAGTCTTCAACTTATACGAAGCAGACACCCAACTTGAGGACTCTTTTTACCCAACCAGCCGCTCGAACGTTTGGTCACGAATCTCAGATCTAGAACTCGTCACCTTCTTCGAAAGTCAACTTATCGGAGCCACCAGACATCAAGATATGTTCGGTAAAGCTTCCTTAAACCTGCTACCGACACTCCATGGTGTTGGCATTGAATTCAAATTCAGCCTAAATTTTCGATAAATTTTCCCCAATGGCATAGATTTGGCTTTATTTTTAGGTAAATAAAGCTTCTGAGGGTTCGTTCATCCATGACGACTTTTACCGCAGGTTCGCGCATACGTGCATCTCGCACTGAAAAACGGGCATTTTACCGTATGCGTGTTCACGCAGAGGTGACGTACCAACAGGAAAATGTCGAAGAGACCCTAATCGGAGAATGTCACGATCTCAGCGGAGGCGGCCTCTCATTCACGACTGGTACGCGCATCCAACTCGGAGAGCGATTAATCGTACAAATCAATTCTACAGATCAACGGTTCCAACCCTTAGAAGCTCGTTTAGAAGTGCTCAGAGTGGAAATGCTGAACAATAAATTTTTAGTGGCAGGTAGCTTTACCTCCGTAAATCACTAGTGGGATCTCTCGTCCCTCCTATTTAAATAAGAGATGCATTCCGCCGACAACTGAGCTGGTACGATAACAGGCTGCCATCTCGTTGTCCCCCATCTCCAATACGCAATCATCAACTTACACGGCTCACCCAGGGCAAGCCGCGTGACCCAGTAGATACCAAGCCACCGGCAAGAAATTCTTCGGGCACCGAATCGGGGAAACTAGCCTAATTTAAATCTACTGAGCAGCAACTCAGGCTCTATAAAAAGCTACAAGTTACAGAGAGAGAACGGAAAGTTCCTGGCCACGAGCAAGTCCATGCAGCAGTGGCAGGGGTTCATGCTGGTTGCCCAAGCTACACTGAATCAGGGAAGTCCAAATAGCGTTTATTGTGCCGTTGGTGGAGAAGTCCCAACTGATATGCTCCCAGCAACGGATGGTGACCCGGGCAAGACATTAAAGAAAGCAGAAACGATTCGGGCAGCTTGCCTTGGCCCCCATCGATCCCTCGTCGCAGGAGCTTACTGCTGCCCCTGAAGCTTGATACAGGGCTCAAGAAAGAAAACTAGAACTAGCCAAATTCCGGTCATCGCTGGGAATGCGGATTGCTATATGACGGCGACGGTGAGTAATAATCAGGGAGCTGCCAACACCTCCAGCCGAATCGACCAAGCTGAAGAAAATACCATCAAATCGCAACCAGAGAAAAATCGTTAAATCGGCTAGAAGTGTAAACTCAATATGTTAAGTTTCTGCAGTAGGGAATTCTGCCGCGTATTTTTCTACCCACTCTAAGGCCGCCAATTCACCTGACATTTCACGTCCCTCTTGTTTGAGCACGGCCTTTTTGTAGTGTTCGATATGGCATATTTGCTCCACCATGCGCGCCATATACATGTCTTCCCGATTCAGTAGCTCAACACCGACATCAAATCCATTGTCATTTGGTCGACACCAGACTACTCGCCCTGGGGTTTCGAACTCGTCGGAAACTGTGGGGATAGTAATCTTCACGAAACTATTCTGCTTATACTCGATTGTGGCGTGAAAACTGAGGCCAGCCACGCTGATATTATTAAGCAGCGGCTTCTGCTCGGGTGATGGACCCTCAATAGTGACATCTATGGGAATGTCCGTGGAATGTCGAATAAATCGCCTCATCTTATCGGTGCTCCTATCACGTGAATAGACAAGAGTCCTTAACAATGCACCAATCGTGCCCGGACTCAGAATCGAATCGGTGAGTCGGATACCCACCGATCTGGCTTAACCAAACAGTAAACAAAAGCTATGCCAAGGCGAAAGAAAAAGGTCGGTTATCGCGTAAGCTTCCCCCTTTGAGCGACAGACGATAACTAGAGTTTTCTGGCAAAATGAACCAGGAGGCTCGAAATGAAGAAATCACGATTCAGCGAAAGTCAGATTGTTGCGATTTTGAAACAGGCTGATGCCGGCATGCCGGTCAAAGAAGTCTGCCGGAAACATGGCATTTCAGATGCGACCTATTACAACTGGAAATCGAAGTACGGCGGTATGGAAGCGTCCGATCTGAAACGGATGAAGGAACTGGAGGCGGAAAATTCCCACCTCAAACGCATGTATGCCGATCTGGCACTGGAAAATACTGCGATGAAAGATTTGATCGCAAAAAAGCTCTAACGCCGGCGGACAAGCGAGAGGCGGCTCATTATCTGAACGAGGTTCATGAGCTGTCCATCGAACGATCCTGCCGGTGCGTAGGTTTAAGTCGTTCTTCATGGTATCGCGTACCGGAGCATTGGACAGTCAGAGATGCCGAGATCATCGCACTGCTGGCCGGGTTGGTGAATGGCCGGCCGAACCGGGGATTCTGGAAGTGTCGCAAGCTGCTGAGGCGACAAGGGTATCCGTGGAATCACAAGCGAATCTACCGGGTGTACAAGCAGATGAAGCTGCATCTGCGCAGGCCGGCAAAGAAACGACTACCGAAGCGGCACCGGGTTGAGCTGTATGTGCCTCGCTACCCGGATACAGTCTGGTCAGCGGATTTTGTGTCCGATGCGCTCTACGATGGCAAGCGTTTTCGTACCTTCAATGTAGTGGATGACTTCAATCGTGAGGCCATTCATATTGAGATTGATACATCGATCACCTCGAGGCGGCTCGTACGGGTGTTCGAGCAAATTGAGCGGACGCACACGCTGCCACAGGTGTTACGAACCGATAACGGCCCAGAGTTTCTCGGTG
>DJFZ01000048.1:35010-38215 GCA_002432655.1 Thiotrichaceae bacterium UBA5859
ATTTATTGAACGGTTCAACAGGACGTATCGAGAAGAACTGCTGGACCAGCATCTATTTGCTAGCCTGGTAGATGTACGTGAAGCCACTTACTGGTGGATGCGTGAATACAATGAGGAAAGACCACATGACTCACTGGGTGACCTGACACATCGGGAAGCCCGAAACCAAGCGGCCAGAATCTCTAGTTTTGAACTGTGTACTTGACGGGAAAGCTTACGCCGCTACCGCAGTATTGTTTGATTCTCCATTTTCTAAGTACAGGGAAATGGGCTCACCCACACTATCCCCTATTATAGATTTGTAAGTTTTTATTTGTAATAATTTCGAATTGAAGAACATTTTTATCCGGCGTCACTGTATAGAGCGTACCACCTTCTACCCGCGTGATGGTAGTAGCTGTGTGCAGAATCAGTTCTAACAATAGGGTAATATTGGTTTCCGCAGATAACGAAACGCCGATAGAATTTAGTTTTTCTAGTCTTTCTATCAGATCTCTGGATGAAGGCTGGGGCAAGAAAGAAACTCACCGTTGGACACTACTCAAGCAGGTATGCTTAAGTGCTATTAAAATTATATGATGAGATCTTTATCTTCACAGTACCTCATGAACTAAACGATAAACTGCTAAAAATCACCGATGAACGTACTATGCGCCAGTTGCGACAATATGAGATAAAGAAGTCAATAAATTAAGAATCTCCTATTACGGCCACTATTTAGCCTAACAAACCACTACCAAAGCACCACTGGGGATAACGTAAGATTATGATATTAAAGCAATTAAAACTCGTTTGGCTCTGTTTTCTTTGGCTGCTAGTAGGTATCCAGAGTGCACAGGCAGTCACCACAGAGACATCTGTAGATAACCTAGATAATAATGCTGCCGCGGTAGCGGATGATGATATGGGTGCAAACAGTAACAATGCCTGTATTTTCAATAACAGCCCAGTCCACCCAATTGAATTCTCCATAGAGGGTTCAACCCCCGCCAGTACCGCTTATTTAGTTATCCAAGCTCGCGATATAGATTGGCCAGACGAACAAAATACTATCGATATTAATGGTCAAGACTTGGGCGTGACAGTAGGCGAAAATTTTGCTGCTGTTGATGGTAAAGTCCATACCACATTACTTGAGGTCCCCCTACAACATATCCAGACTGTAAACAGGGTGACCATTAACGTCGATATCGGTAACGAATTAGATCCCGTCTGGTGTGCTGATATTCAACTGGCTCAACTCATAATTGATGATGATGGAACCAACACCGGGACTGCCGACATTACCGCTCTTACTACCAATCAGGCGTCTTATTCTGCGCTAGAACCAGTCTCAGTTAATATTGATTTGCTCTCAATAAGCAGCAGCGAACAAAGTGTCAATTTAGAGCTGACAGTTCGGGGTTCAGATAACAGTATCGTGCAATTTGAATCCCAACAGAGTATCACTCTCTCGCCGAACACCACCGAATCCAGAACTTGGAGCTTTGAAGCACCAGCAGCCAACATCGATTCTGCCTGGACCATTGTCGCAGCCTTATATGATGCAAACAGCGGCGCGTTTGAAGGCATTGAGAAAACCACTTTTGAGACTCTAGGTGCCACCGGAGCCGTGCCCGCGCCGATTGTAGAACAGGTCATCCCTGAATTTGCCATTGAAGGCGAAGACAATCGCCTCACCATCAAAGGCCAAAATTTCATTTTAAATGATACCAACTGCACCATAGGGGGCGTCCAACTCACTGATCCAGTGACCATCGATAATCAATCTTTTAAAGGCACTCTGATAGCGAATGCCTTAGGTAATGGCAGCTACTCTGTGGTCTGCAGTACCTCTTCAGGCCCCAGCAATAGTCTGGCAAATTTTATCGTGGCCGAAGCTCAGGGAGGTGGCTCAAACAGTGGTGGTGGTAGCAGTGGTGGCGGTAGCAATAGCTCAGGTGATAATTCCAGCGCCACAGGCACATCTGGATCAGGGGGCAGTGGAAACTCCAATGAGTCGACAAATACTTCTAGTAGTAGCCGCAAAAAGAGCAGTGGAGGTTGTGCCATCGGCGAGGCATCGGTGATAGATCCGACGCTATGGATCATGTTGCTGTTCAGTCTTTTATATCTGCGCAAGAGAACATCACTAAAATATAATCAGCACCAGATTAAAACAAATATGTAAGATTATTGGTGCAATTAAGCTGTCATAACGCTCACGTGCCCATCCAAATAACAGAGACGGGATGATCACCCACCACGCCGTAACGCTCTGCTGAGTAGCCCAGTGAAAAAAAGTAAAGCAGAGCGTGGTCAATAGGTTGGCACCACTGATCCCGCTGATGGAATAGCGCGCTTCTCTAAACTTTAATACAAGTCCCATGAAAAAACCGCGAAATGTGACTTCTTCTAAAATTGGATAAATGACGCCGATGAATAACAAATTGGCATAACTAAAATACAATCCAATGGAAAAGATTGAAAAATGGCCGACCAATGCAGCAACGCTACAACCGAGTAGTAACCAGACTATATAAAGAGGATCGCGCCAGTATGGGCGGGTGATTTGAATTTTGTCAGGGACTATAGTACGGATTCTCGCCAAGAGAGTGATTGGTGTCGTCTAACACACCGGTAAGTTCAGGTAATTTACCTAATAGTGTGGTTTCTATGCCCTGCTTTAAAGTAATATCTACCGCACCACACCCTTGGCAACCCCCACCAAACTGTAATACTGCTTTTTTTTCAGGAGTAATTTCAACCAAGCTGACAAATCCACCGTGGGCAGCTAAGGAAGGATTCACTTCCGTATCCAAAAGATATTCCACTCGTTCCTCTAAGGAGGCATTTTCATCTGGCTCAGGCACCTTTAGATTGGGTGTTTTAATGGTAAGCTGACCGCTTAGCCCTTCTTGCTCAAAGCCAATGGTGGAACCGTCCAATAGAGCAGCATGCTCACTCTCCACAAACATCTTAAAACCATCAAATTCCAGACAAATATCCTCAACCTCTTCAGATCCTGCCGGGCAAAATGCCAAGGTAGCCTTCGCACGAACAGTATTAGCATCCTGCACCATAATACGTAAATGGACTTCGGATTCCTCCTGTTTACTAAGGAGATCTTGTAAGTATTCGAGTGCGTCTGATTTAATTTCTATCATGATTCATACATCTTTAGGGTTCGTTTGTTATCTGTTCACTTTGCTGATATCACTTGGTA
>DJFZ01000048.1:38516-58696 GCA_002432655.1 Thiotrichaceae bacterium UBA5859
TCTCTAATGATATCACCAGTATAGGTATGAAAAATACCAGCCTTGAGATCACTAAAGTATAACTTTAAAGATTCATGTACCACTGGAAACGCCAATTCGTTCCAGGGGATCTCATGTTCTGCAAATAGGTCTACGTCCAATGATTCAATCCCGGAAGCATATTCAGGTGCTACCAACTCGGCACGAAAAAACATATATACTTGATTAATATTGGGTAAATTAAACAAAGTATATAAACTGAGCGCCTGAACTTCTGCACAAGCCTCCTCATGAGTCTCTCTCTGGGCAGCCTGTTCTGTAGTTTCACCATTCTCCATAAATCCTGCCGGCAATGTCCAAAGTCCCTTACGCGGCTCTATGGCACGACGGCAAAGCAGCACTTTGTCCTGCCAACGAGGAATACAGCCCGCCACTATTTTGGGATTTTGATAATGAATCACCCCACAACCCTCACACACATGGCGTTCGCGATTATCACCGTCCGGAATGCGTAAATTGACACTTTGACCACAGTAGCTACAGAAACGCATCAGTTCGATTCCGCACTCTGCATAAAGCCTTATTTAATTCGCTACCCATTAATTGGATCCCTAAGTAGTAAGCTGTCTACTACTTATCTCTTCTCTAAAATTTATCGGTAACTGCACCTTCCGATGCAGAACTCACCAACTTGGCATATTTCGCCAGTAAACCCTTTTTATATTGTGGACTAGGTGGCTGCCAACCCGCACGGCGTGATGCCAGTTCCTGCTCCGATACGTTTAAGTTTAATTCGCGTTTTTCAGCATCAATTGTAATTGAGTCACCGTCTTCTACTAATGCTAGTAAACCACCGTTGTATGCTTCAGGCGTGATATGCCCCACAACAAACCCGTGGCTACCGCCAGAAAACCGGCCATCCGTGATCAAAGCCACATCATTCCCAAGCCCCTTGCCCATCACGGCTGAAGTGGGCGCTAACATTTCGCGCATACCGGGCCCTCCACGCGGCCCCTCATAACGAATCACAATCACATCGCCTTTGACCACGGTGCCATCTAAAATGGCCTCAAGGGCAGACTCTTCAGAAGCAAATACTCGGGCGCTGCCGGTGAATTTCAGTCCCTCTTTGCCGGTGATTTTTGCCACCGCACCCTCACTAGCCAAATTGCCATATAGCACCACCAAATGGCTATCAGGCTTAATAGGATTATCTATCTCTCGAATGATTTCTTGTTCTGCTGGATAAGGCTTCACCGCAGCCAAATTTTCAGCGAGGCTTTTGCCTGTCACCGTCAAACAATCACCGTGCAGTAACCCCCGATCTAATAGGGTTTTCATGAGCGGCTGAATGCCACCAATTTCAATTAAATCTGACATCAAATAACGACCGCTCGGCTTCAAATCCGCCAGCACCGGAACCTTGGCACCGACACGCGTAAAGTCATCCAAATTCAATTCCACTCCCGCGGCATCCGCCATTGCCAATAGATGCAGCACCGCGTTTGTGGATCCACCCAGGGCGATCACCACCGTTATGGCGTTTTCGAATGCCTGCTTGGTCATAATATCTCTTGGCGTAATGTTTTTTTGAATCAACTCCATCACCGCTCGACCAGCACGTTGGCAATCCTCCATCTTAGCTGAGGATTCTGCATTTTGGGCTGAGCTATTAGGCAAACTCATGCCTAACGCCTCAATCGCAGAGGCCATAGTATTCGCGGTATACATGCCGCCACAGGAGCCGGGACCTGGTATGGCATTCTCCTCAACCTGTTTCAATTCCAGCTCTGAGATCTGTTGATTGGAATATGCCCCCACGGCCTCAAACACCGATATCACGTCTAGATCCCGACCGCCCACATGGCCGGGACGGATCGTGCCACCATAAACGAATACAGCCGGACGATTCAGGCGAGCGATACCTATCAGACACCCCGGCATATTTTTATCGCAACCACCGATAGCCACCAAGCCATCAAAACCTTCCGCGCCTACTACCGTTTCGATGGAATCCGCAATCACCTCTCTGGAAACCAATGAATATTTCATTCCCTCCGTGCCCATGGAAATGCCATCAGACACGGTAATAGTACTGAAAATCACCCCTTTACCACCGGCGCAATCCGCACCGGATCTGGCTTCCTCGGCCAATTTATCTATGTGCATGTTACAGGGCGTCAGAGTGCTCCAGGTAGAAGCAATACCAATTTGTGATTTCTCGAAGTCGGCTCCGCTAAACCCCACTGCATGTAACATTGCGCGACTGGGCGCACGCTCTACACCATCCACCACAGCGGAGGAAAAACGGCGATGTGCTTGTTTATCATTTTTACTCTGGGTCATAGAATCTTTGTCCAACTGGGTTACAATGTACTCTTAGTGCTTTGTCTGTATAGGATGAATCATTTTAAACCAAAAGCGGGGGGCTAGCAGCTCGCATCATACTTTGTAAACTCGCATTTTCGGTACAACTATTATTGAGAATTAGGGCATTCAACATGAAGTTCACTTACCGCTTCTTACTGACTTTTATCATTTTTTGTTTCACCGCCACCTCTGTTTGGGCCGATATCAGCGGAGTGTGGAACATTCGCCAAGGTGGCATGAACATGCGTATTGATTACCGAGATGATCAACATATGCGCATGGAAATGGCACCCGGCTCTTACTTATTGATTCAGAAAGATAAAACCTATGCCGTCACGAACGGCACGGTGCTTGATCTCAGCGCCATGGGGCAGCAATTTGAGGCCATGGGGCTAAACAATCTGATGCAGCAACAAATGGAAGGCCGAGCCGATAAACCACTGGCAAAACCAGAAGAGGTTCTCACCAAAACTAATAAAACTGAGACCATTGCCGGCATCAAGGGCGAGATCTACCAACTTCGCTTCAAAGATCCGCAAACTGGCAAAATGGTCAATGAGGAAATTGTGCTGACTAAAGATGCGAAATTGGTGAAGCTGCAACAGGCCATGGCAAAAATGGCTCAGTCTAATATGAACCGCATGGGAATGGCGCAAGCACCCGCGCTGAATGACTCCATGCAACCTTACCTAGATAGAGGAATGGCACTGTTGCGTTATGGAGATGAAATGACCTTAGTGTCCATTACCGAAACCAAACTAGAAGATTCGAGATTTGAATTACCCAAGGGAGAAACAGCACAAGATCCCTTCTCAGGGTTGAATCAAATGATGCAACAGATGATGAATGGAAGAAAATAAAAGCAGTCTAGTGTCACAGGACACCTCAAGTTTTGAAAACTCTTCATCAAACTACCACTCCAGTAGCTGTTGACGGTGGCGCGCAGCGATATCATTTAACGCTTGGTGCCAATTTTCTAATTCTTGGATAGATAGATGTTGATTGAATTCACTCTCGGTTGTTGTCTTAAAAGCCAACAGAGGTGACTGATTAGAGGGCTCGGGATAGCTTTGAAAAAAAAAATCCTTATAACTTTGCTCCAGTCGAGCGAGCCAACTGTGGACATCACTCTTTAAAGCGAGAAGCTCCTTAAGCTCTGGTGAAGGGATCCGATGCTTTTCTAAATGCTCACTTAAAGTTTCCAGGGTAATCTGCTCCGTATGAAAAGAAGCCGCATAATGGTCGCTCAGCTCCAATAGATACGCCTGCAAGGCCAGTTTCAGAAAAACTAGTGCGCTCTGTCTATATAAGCGTATCTCTTCGTCCTTCCCAGAAGAGTTTTTCGCAAAACCGATCATGAGCGCAGCGCTGTGTAATTTGTGCAAACTGTTTTTAATATGATCCATACTGGTTTACTGAATGATATAGTTGACTATTCTGTGTATCAAAATATTTTGCATATCATTTATAGTCTGTCGACTGTCAAGTTTATCGCTGCACTGAATCGACCTTAGACGTTACTACTCCCTGCAAATAATTAGTCAAGACAAGCAATATACATTCATCAAAAATATATACGGTATTCTAAACTGAGTTGGTTAGGCAACAAGCCATACTCGCTTTTCAAGCGTGCAATATTATCACTTTTGTCCCCGCTAGCGATTAAAAGACTACAAACAAACTCAGATTCATTGGATACAGAATATAAAGCCTGAAGTGAATAAATCTCAGAATGATCCACCAAGTTAAAAATAATAGATCCATCTACTGTCCATAGGGGTGTCACGAGATAACTACCACCGATTGCCATATAATACCGACCAAGCTGACTAAACAGCCCGTTAGATTGAACTAAAGGGAGATGATAGTCTTGCGGTTCGCTCGCTCCCCTACCGTGATAGAACCATTCAGCGCGCACGTCCAGCCCCATATCAAATCGATGATCCACTGATAGGGCAATTTCGTTTCGCCATCCCCGATTCGCAAAATCACGGCTCTGAGCTTCCAACCGGAAACCCAACCAAGGCGGCCAATCTACCTGCATGGCACCACCTACGATGTGATCTTCATGGATCTGAGCAACGAATACATTGATTTCTGCGGTGCCAATGACCTGGGTGGATCGAACTAACGTGGCCTCCAGTTGACTGCTGGGATGGGAGTCAAATTCAAGACTTGCCGTGGACGCTCTTTCGTATCCCAAAACATACATCCATTCTAATTCGGACAATTCTCCAGTAAACCAAGTTACTCGCACAGCATCGACGCCTGAGCGAAACACACGATAGAAGGTCTGGGGGGCAAACGGTGCGAAGAAATCATTTGGAGAGAAATAAAAAGTGGTTGCCAAACCAATTGCCTGCCTGCCCACCCGGACTCTAAAATTTTGATTCTCATAACTCAGATCAAATTGATCGAGTACCAGTACACCATTCTTTTCATCATTGAACACCCAATAAAATCTTCCGCTTCTATTGATATCGCTTAGATCTACACCGGGAAGTCGATCGGAAGAGTGTGAGAGCAAAATATTGATATAACTAGATAGACGTTCCCGCCATTTTTGTTGGAGCTCAAAACGTAAGACTCCGGATGCAGCGTGAAATTCATCGGTCGGGCTCACATTCGATTCTGGAAATTCTTGATGATCTACCAATACCTGCACCAGTAATCGTGTATCCAAACGATAACCATCTTGTTCTATATTCACAAAGGCTTGTACAGGAAAGACAAAAAAACACAGTGTAATAGACCAAATCAGAGGCCGAATCAGTACTAACTTAATACCTATCATCAGATTCAATGCGGCCATCCACTAACCGTATTACGCGTTTAGCTCGATCGATGACCCGCTGATCGTGAGTTGAAAAAAGAAAAGTAATATGATGTTTGACATTTAATTCCTGCATCATATCCAATAAGTCTGATGCGGTCTTAGTATCTAAATTCGCCGTTGGTTCATCGGCGAGCACGATTGCGGGATGGGAGGCAATTGCCCGTACAATCGCCACTCTTTGCTGTTGTCCACCCGATAGTTCATTAGGTCGTCTATGTGCCAGTTTGCCTAACCCAACTTCATGTAACAATGACATGATACGTTCACGGCGCTCATGTGCCTTTACGCCTTGTAATACTAGTATAAACTCTGCGTTTTCATACGCGCTCAGAACTGGAACCAAATTGTATGATTGAAATACAAATCCTATTCGATCGCGTCGCAAATGAGAAAGTGCTGTCTTACTGAGACGACTCAATGACACATTCTCTATTCTTATGTCGCCAGACGTAGGTACATCCAGTGCCCCGATTACATTAAGTAGTGTGGTTTTACCAGAGCCTGAAGGCCCACAAAGTGTGCTAAATTCTCCTTTTTCGATAGTGAGATCCACATTGTCCAGAGCCCGTACCGCGACCTCTCCCTGTCTATATATTTTACTGGCGCCTCGAATCTCAATAATACTCATGTAGTGATGCCTGCTACAGTTCCTTTAAGGCTTCAAGAGGCAATATACGTCCCGCTCGAATTGCTGGATAGAGTGATGCCAATAAAGTGAATAGAAATACACCCACGAGTATAGTCGTCACTGTTTCAGGGTAAAGTTTCAGATGAATCACAGGATCAATGGCCACGCCTGCAACTGACGCGTTCTCCCCCATGAGCTGACTAAAGTCGATGCCTACTCGATCCATATAATAGTACCAAGGTATACAAATCATTATACCAAGCATTAAACCCAAGAGTCCCAACCAAATCGATTCCCACAGAACAAGATATACTAGTTTGATTGGACTCATGCCGATAGCCAACAGTACGCCAAACTCTTTAGTTCTTTCAAGCACACTCATCAACATAGTATTCATAATACCGGCGGCAACCAACAATCCCACTAACCCCTGCAATATTTGATTGGAACCCCGATCGACATTAATCATACCCGCCAATTCCGATTGCGATTGTTGCCAGCTTAATATTTCTCCGTCTGGCACAATGATACTTTCGTTTAGACTATCTCTGATTTGCTCAGCCTCTCGATGATCCTCGATATAAATCCCAATCAGGGTGGCTTGATCGTTTTTGTAGTTCAAAGTGTGTTGCAAAAATCGAAGAGGCAAAAGAACCTGTCCTTGATCCAACTCCAGCATTCCAGTATCAAAGATACCCACTACTCGCACGACATCACTCACAATTTCGCCATCAACATCGGTGATGGTATAAACTAATTTTTTTCCCAAATTTATATTTAGTTTATCTGCCATTCCAACCCCAATGATCGCTACACGACTATCCTCTGGTGCTAGCCATCTGCCAGCAACAATAGCTTGCTGAAATAAATTAATGTCTGGCGTTTCCTGGGCAACATTGATTCCCATTAACATTCCACCCACCTGCTTATGAGCACTGGCAACCAGGCCACCGGTGATAATTCTAGTCGCAGCGTGCTCAATACCGGGCTGTCCGACAATTTCTTCGTACAGCTTATTGACGTCTCTCAAATACTTATCCGCAGTAGGGCGCAGATGGAAGTCTGATGCTTGCACAGTAACGTGTCCAAACCCTAACTTCACACTCGTATTAATCATATTTTTATATGAATCGTCACCCATTCCGGTAAACGTGATCGCCAGGAATACAGCAAACCCTATACTCACAGCGGTAATATTTGTTCTTCGTTTGCGACGCATTAGATTTCGCCAGGCCATCACTAAGAGTTCAAAATACATAATTAGTCTCTCATATAGATAGCTTTAATGGGCACGATCGAGGCCGCTTTAATAGCAGGATAAATCACTGCCAAAAAACTAATTAGAAACAATATGACAATCGGACTTACGAGTGCATGTTGACTGAGACTAGGATGCCATATCGGACTCATCGTCACACCACCCCAATCAAATTCTTGAGAAAATCTACTCAGATCTATACCCACTTGGGCATAATAGAGAGTAATAGGCACCGCTACCGCTACACCAATCACCGCCGCAACACTTACCTGCAGAATTGTCTCTAAAAAAATCAACTTCAGTAACTGCATAGGCGACAGTCCCAACGCTTTCAACACGCCAAACTCCCGAATACGCTCGAACACACTCATTAACATTGCATTCAGAATGACCATAGCAACCGCAGTATAAGCAATGATCACTAGTAGATAGATACTGCCTCTTGAGGTGTCTATAATATCCGCGATAAATGGCTGGATCTCTCGCCAAGAGGCAACTTCAAATTCCCCACTAGCTTCTGTGACCAATGCCTTTAACTCCATCAAACTTCGTTCAGAATTTTGATCTCGAATGGCAATTTCATGGGCTCCTTGAGGAAATGAGAATAAAGCACGAAAGCTCTGTTGTGACATCAGCACTGAAGTTCGATCAAGCTCTCTGCCCACAGACTTTAATATTCCTCTGACAATTAATAACTCATTTGCCATGGCACCATCAAAAGCTTGACCAAGCACTATCAATTCATCACCGATATCTAAATCCAAAATCTTAGCCAACTGCTTTCCGATCACTACTTCATTTGGCTTTGACTGCTCTAACCATTTACCCTCCAAAAGGTTAGCGTGCAATTGGGTTACTGTAGGCTCACCGCGCAAATCCACACCCCATAATTGAATGCCACTAGAAGTTTTTTCTGAAGCGCCTAAACCCGTAGCAAACAACCGGCTGGAGGTACTCACCTGCTGTGATACAAGTTCACTAAGCAAAGGTTCGATGTCTACCATATAATTGTATAGATCAGGATCAGTGCGATAGTTTTGAGCGTGCAGTTGCACATGAGCCAATTCCATGGCAATTACCCGCTCTTCTGCTTGTGTCAACAGACCTTCCATCAAAGAAACGTAGAAGATCATCACGCCTGATGCTAAGGCCATGGTGGCAATATTGATGAGACTCCTATGCCAAGAGCGCGTTAAATAACGACTAGCCATTGCAAATGTATTCATCTATTGCCCTAGTGGTTCAGCGCCGACGTAGATTCGCTAGAGAGAAAAAACCTTGCTCAATGGGTACGTCAAATTCGATAGAACGGTAGACGATTTCGGTATATTCATCTGGCTCATCCTGAGGCACCACCTGCATTCTAACGGGTAGCAATCGATCTCCCAGCTTCTTGACATCATGAAAACTGATCACTCGAACCAGCTCGCCGTCTTCATCGTAAAAATATTCACGTATGGGAATATAATTTTGTGCATCCACTTCTATTTCTATCTTCCCCCAAACCACCGCGGACTCTTCTCGCGGAATTAGGGTCAATTTATAGATCTCACCAAATTCCGATTGCCCCCTGTGTTCGTACTGAACGAAATAATCTTCCGATAGTTGAGATTCTTTGACCAAGTCATCATTAGTAAAATGACTCCCCATCCAGGATCCAGACATCATGCCAGCAGTTAATCGAATAGTGCGATCTGTTTTTGGTAAGTAAGTATAAATGTTGACGTCTGACTTTAGCGTCACCGTCCCTCTCTCTTTAATAGGCGAAAGAATTCGAATAAAGGCGTACTCCTCACCCAAAGACCAGCTCTCCATGTTGAGTTCGCGTTGATAATTTTTAGTTTTCACGCGCATGGTCAAGTTTGAGTAAGATGACTCGCCGCGCCAAAGGTTGTCTACCTTATCTAGAATCGCTAATGCCTGGACACTCGAGTCCTGAGCAAATAGAGAATGACTGACCAATAGCAGAATCGAAAGCGTGACCGAGAGCACGACAGAAGCCATGTTGAAATCCTAAGATACAACTAGTGATATCGCAGTATAGATCTAACTGAATCCCATTGCGACGGTAGCTGCAAACCCCAAAATCACCTATTCGCTACATTACATATATCTGAGGACTGAACCGACAACTTTATCTACAATAGAAATAGAATGATCATCTACGTACCAGTCAAACTAAGCTGTTTTTCGACTTGATATTTTGATGACTGAACCGCCCGACGAATAGAAAGTACTTGATCAATTGACATGGAATTCACCAGACGATTGATTACCCACTCAGGAACCTTAAAAGGCGCTTCAAATATATTTTGCATGGTCATCTCCACGGTACCATCTGCTTGGGGAACGATTTTGTATGTGCCTCCAAAAGTCTGCATTAATTCTCCTTCGATGGTGACGCCCTCCACCTCTGGCACCGCATGAAACTGATACAAAATGGAACCTGTCTGCGGATCTCTTTCTACCGTGACCAGGGCTAACGCCTGCCGATCGCCGATGGGCCAGGGTAGATCGGTGACCACATGGATATACCATTGATTTTCATCTATTGTTTTTACTCGGCTTATTTTCTTGATACCTCTGCGCCATTGAGAAGCCGCAGGATAATCCACAATTAGTGCTAATAGAGATTCCGGCTCTGAATTGACATGACCGACCACTTTAATTTCTGCACCAGTCGCCATCTCGGTAGGGATACTACGTAAATATACTGCAATACCGTCCTCTTCTCCCACTTGTTTCCAAGACTCAATATCTGCATATACTGGTATCTGCACCAACATGAGCAGAACAACATATGAGCCGTATCGCTGAATGTGCTTGAGTGACATCTTTTACCCTCCCGAAAACTACTCTTCACGCCTCTCATGGCGTACCGAGTGTGACTACCTAAAATTGAAACCGTGGGTGAAGAAACCCATTTCCCGATATTCAATTTACTCTATAGTATCCTCAAAAATGGATAACTAAAGAATATCACGTCAAATACCAAATCATAGTTGCATCGCTGATACAGACCATTAGAAGAAGAATGTTTCAACCTAAAACCTTGACGCCATTCATACTATTGGATAATAATATTTTTAATAATCAATGGCTTATACTTATACTTCCATCAGGTCATTTATCAACACGGAGCGAGGACTGTGGTATCAATAGACTAAACCCCACTATCCATGCATTCTTAGCATGCTCCTTTACCCTGATTAAACCAGGATTCAATTCTAAGACCCTAAACAATCATTGATCTGAGCTAAGGTTTTTCCCTCAAATAGTGGCATAAGCCATGCATTCTCTCTGATGCTTTTGACACAATTTGTTACACTAACGTCCTTTAATAATTTTTATAGAGTGTTTTAAATTTACTTATAAGGAATCCCCTAGAACCATTGGGACACACCAATAACTATATGATAGCAATCGATCCAAACCTTCAAGTCGCCTCCTTTACAGATCTCCCTTTGGCACCACCACTGTTAAATAACCTGAAAATTTTAGGATTTTCTCAATGCACGCCTATTCAGGCCAAGACGCTGCCCTTACTATTAGAAGGTAAAGATGTAGCAGGTCAAGCACAGACCGGGACCGGGAAAACTGCAGCATTTTTGTTGGGGCTCTTTCATCAACTCCTTGGCAATGAAGAAAAACCGAACCGCCATGTCAACCAACCTCGCGCATTAATTCTGGCGCCTAGCCGAGAGCTCGCCATCCAGATCCATAAAGACGCCTGTACGATAGGTCTCGATACACAACTTCGATTAGGCTTGGCCTATGGAGGTGAAGATTATAATAAACAAAGAAACCAAATTGGTGAGGGGGTAGACATACTGATAGGTACTCCCGGACGCATTATCGACTATCACAAGCAACAGGTATTTGACCTAAAAGCGATTGAAGTTTTCGTATTAGATGAAGCAGATCGCATGTTCGATATGGGTTTTATCAAAGATATTCGTTACCTATTGCGCCGCATGCCGCCGCCCACGGAACGCCAAAACCTACTCTTTTCAGCTACGCTATCTTTGAGAGTAATGGAACTCGCTTATGAACATATGAATTCTCCTGTGACAGTAGAAATCAAACCAGAACAGGTAACTTCAGAACAAGTAGAACAGACGCTGTTTCATGTCGCCAACGCGGAAAAAATTCCTCTCTTAATTCAAATTTTGCGCACCGAACAACCGGATCGATGCATGATATTTTTAAACACGAAGCGAGAGTCTGAAAAACTGACGCAAATATTAGAAGCCAATGATTTTAAATGCGGCCTAATGACGGGTGACGTAGCACAAAGAAAAAGAAATAAATTACTAGAAAAATTTAAACAGGGTGAATACCCAATCTTGGTTGCAACAGATGTGGCCGCCAGAGGCTTACACATCACCGGGCTTTCTCATGTTATTAATTTTGATTTACCACAAGATCCTGAAGATTATGTGCACCGCATCGGGCGCACCGCAAGAGCCGGCGCCAGCGGCACTGCTATTTCCTTGGCGTGCGAGCGTTACGTCTATTCCCTCATAGAGATTGAAGAATATCTGGGGCATAAAATTCCGTGTCAGGATTTTGATCATACGCAATTGCCTACCATTGAACAGCCTAATAGACGAACACAGTACCAAAAGAGGAAGAAACCCACTGATAATAGTGGCTCATCACATAGTAGTAGCTCATCACCGAATAAACGTACCAAATCCAATCGTGGAAAACAAAAAGCGGCACCCTCCCAGTCCCGAGAAAACCTACAAGTACCTACTAATAAAAACCAAGATCAGTGTGAAAAAGAAGAAATCCCCGCATTATTTGGTGGTCGTCCATGGGAGAATAATTCCTGATCTAAAACAGGTATCTATTGCCCATGCTGGCTTAAAACACTATCTACCACATGCTCCAAATCGTTAAGCGTCCGACACTCCTCTAGAGTGTGACAATAGGGTTCGAACAGGGGCATTTCCGAATCCCCAGTCCCCCATCGATAGCGTGGTTCGGGATTCAACCAAATCACTTTCTTCGCACGTGTGTAGATTGCTTTTAGAATATCCTGCCTTGGATTTAAATGATTACTTCTTCCATCCCCCAAAATGATTACGGTAGCGCGATTATCCAGTTCGTGTAAACAGACACGCTCAAAATCTTCTAGGGATCGGCCGTAATCAGTACAACTCAGTGAGAATTCTTCAATAGTTTTTTCTACCGCTTCCTGCAAAGTGGCCTGTTCAAAATAATGAGACACTTCGCCAAGCTCCGATGAGAAAGCAAACGCGCGTACCCTGGGAAGAAGTTCGTTAAGACTATATAAAAACGTGAGCAAAAAGCCGCTCACCGCGCTGACGGATTTACTCACGTCTACCAAGACATAAAGTTTTGGTCTATCTATCTTTCGCCTCTTCCAATAAGGCTCAAACAACATGCCGTCATAACGCATATTTTTCCGTAACGTTTTGGGAACATCTAGTTGTCCTCGGTTATATAGCTTTTTGCGTCTCTGGTGTATCGCCAATAGTCGACGCACCATTTTTTGTACAACCCGGTAGACATTGTCATATAAACCCAGATCGAGATCATTAAGATTCGTCTCCCGCGTAATGCGTTCTAAGGTTCGTTCATCATGATTGCCAGTCTGTAACAATAGCTGTTGACCAACGTACTGCATCACCTGATGCCGTGCGCCAGACTGAGCCTGTTGTAACAGATCAGCCACATGTTTTGCCTTGGGATCTAATCGCTGTTGGAAGTCTTTGATTTCAGTTTCTAGTTCAGGAAACCCCATCTGGATCATCATCTGACGGGCAAAGCGTCCCTTTAGATGTCGTTGAGTCAGTTGATGCAATTCAACTTGCCTCGCTGCCTGCGCCATTAAGATGGTAAATTCCTCCTGCTCCCCCGTTAACAGGATCTGACCCAACTTCGATTGCACACCAAGATTTTCTATATCTTGTGCTTCATCTAGTTGTGGTTTCGAATCTCTTGAACTGGCCAATAGTTCATTTAATGCCTCTGCATTATTGGTAGTCTCCAAGATCTGTTGCATTTCTTCTTGCATATCCTGGCTGTACTCATCTTCATCCGTTAAAGAATCACCCGAACTAAAACTCACTTCTTCCGGTACGCGAAAATAACCCTCAAAGCAGTCGTTGAACATTGATTTTTCTTCTTCACTTTTAGCCAGTACACCACCTAACGCTGCCTTTAACCGATGACGATTGCCATATCCCAATAATCTCACGGCTTGTAGCGCGTCTACCGCTTCAGTGGTCGTTACCTCGACATCGTAGCGACGCAAAATCTGAAAAAATTGATGTAATGTTTTTTCCAACGTCTATGCCCTTTAGATCTTGCCCTTTATCAAAATTTCTTCGACTTGCGGCGTGACTGACTCCAAATCCTGTCGAAATTTCAATAACAGATGAAGTGTCCTTTTCACCAGCGCTGCATCCAAAGAATCTGCATGCAATAATAATAGCGCTCGTGCCCAATCGATAGTTTCGCTTACGGCGGGTTGCTTTTTTAACTCCAACTGTCTCACTCCTTGGACGAAATCCACTAACTGCTCACGCAATGTCTCAGATATTTCGGGTACCCGCGAGCTAATAATGGTTCGCTCTAGTTCAGCATCCGGAAACTCAATGAAGAGATGGATGCAACGGCGCTTTAAAGCATCACCTAACTCTCTAGTATTATTGCTGGTCAAAAATACCATTGGCGTGGCTTTTGCGCTGATAGTACCTATTTCAGGAATAGAGATGGAATAATCTGAAAGCAATTCCAAAAGAAACGCTTCAAACTCATAGTCAGACTTATCGATTTCGTCAATCAACAATACTGAAGATTGTTCGTTGGTTAACGCTTTTAGTAACGGCCTTGGCTCTAGGAATTCTTCGGAATAAAAAGTATCACTAAACCCTCTGAGACGGTGCACTGCGGACTGTAAATCTTTCTCATCCGATAGAATACCGCTCAATTTATCCTTCAATACCTGGGTGTAGAGTAATTGTTTACCATATTTCCATTCGTAAATGGCCTTAGATTCATCGAGTCCTTCATAACACTGTAGGCGGATAAAGGGTAGATCTAGTACCTTTGCCGTTGCTTTTGCTAATTCAGTCTTACCAACTCCCGGTGGTCCTTCGACCAGTATGGGTTTATCCATTTTCTGGGCTAAAAAAACAGATGTGGTCACATGTTCATTACAGATGTAACCCTCAGTGGCATATCCTCTCTCTAATTCTTCTATACTCAAGTCTGGTAATGAATGACGAATATACGCATTTAGTTGTGCACGACTCATTAGCTCTCTTTCATGTAATTATCACTGCACCACATAAGTGCACATATTTAAGTTGGAATTTTGGCTGCATATTATGCCTAGCTGATGGATGTCACGCCATTTAACACCGACCAATTAGCTTAAGATATTAAAAACAATTAGTTAAGGCCTACTCAATATCAAGTTTTAGACTAAATAGGCGTTTAATTCACCGCTTTTTACTGCATAGAGTGATCCTTTGGTTTAAGAACTAACAAATAGAGGGATCATATTGGATCTAGACATGACCGAGGGAATTACGGCATTTATCTGTTAAAGCCTATGGTATCGTCATCCGCCACAGAAAAGTCGGCAATTCGGTTGCGTGATAGAGGCTCAGATTTAGGCAAATCTGTTGAACACTATAGCGCCTGGTATTCAGATCAACGATCTCATAGCCTAACATGATTCGCATGACTATCTTCATACAGAGGGCAGATCTAGCTCTCCATCGTTCAACGCTAACTGATACTCAATAGTTCTAGCGGTACGACTATCGATACCTCGATCTAGCCATAGCATCACCGTGGCAGGCGCTTCCTGCATCGCATCCGCCAACTTTTCTATACATCCATCAAATTCGGTGTGCATCAAACATTGGAAATTTTGATGCCTGATCATTTCCATATTCATGTAACACTACCCCACATCTTTTCGTAGTATGAATGCGCATAATCTGGACTGAATCCAGAACAAAAACATTTTCTTTATGAGAATTCAGTATCTTTTGTTAACATGAATAAAGCGAATCAGTTTTTCTTCAATTAATTAAGTTTATTGGCTTAGTGTTGATTCTATATTGGTAGGAAAAATGGTGACTCGTGGTATCTTGCCAATTAAAATATAATTGTAAAAAATTGCAGTTACGCTCAAGGATGACGAAACTTTGAAGTTTGATTTGACACGAGGATTTCTATCTAATAAATGAAAAAATTAGCACTCACTCTAAGCGTAGTAGTAGTCGTGTTTTCTCTATTTTTGGCGTGGTTGGAATTTTGGCCGGGCGAGAAATCATCTATAATTTCTAAAACTCCTTTAACATCTGATCAAGATGAACCCGTTGCTTCAAATTTATACCAGTACGATTCTTCCATCCCCACAGATGCGGTTTCTCCTGACACCACCAACACACCAACGCCGCAAAAATCCCCAAACAGTAAGTCATTACCTACTTTAGATCTAAGTGATGCTGAAATTGGATTGGCTGCGGCAGAATTAGTTGGTCAATCCTATTTTTCTAAACTTTTTGTGCCGAAATCATTGATTCGCCATTTTGTGGTGACAATTGATAATCTCCCAACGGCAAAGGTGCCCTACAAACGCCTTTTTATAACACCGGCTAAGGGAGCATTTCTAGTTACACCGATAAATCAAAATCAGTTCGTCATCGATAGTCGCAATGAAGAACGTTATTCTCCCTACATACAGGTTATCAACTCTATAGATCTCGATAAGTTAGTCAATCTCTACATAGCCTATTATCCACTGTTTCAGCAAGCTTATGAAGAGTTAGGCTATACAAATAGGCAGTTCCATGATCGTTTGATTTCTGTCATGGAGCATTTACTCGCAACACCGTCTGTAGAAAGACCATTCAGCTTAACCCAACCAAAAGTCCTCTACACCTTTGCCAATGAGGATCTTGAGTCGCTTTCAGCCGGTCAAAAACTTCTCCTAAGAATAGGAGACAAAAACCGACAGACTGTACTAAAAGCATTAGAGCAGGCTGTTGCGCTCCTGCGTACTTTTGACTCGAAAAACCTATAGTACTTAAATGCATTCAACAGCCGACGGTTGTATGACGTACATCTAAAAAACTGTCCAAGCCTTCATCCAACTGTACCCCTAAGCTATTTAGTGCCCAAGAGACAAGATTATACTGGCCGATTGTAAATATCAGATCCATGCGCTGTTGCACAGACAGACCCTCTTTTTCTAATTCATACCAGGTCGCATCACTAATTATATTGGATTCCTTTAGTTCATCGGCAGCTTGAATCACCGCAGATTCCAGCGGACTCCACCCCGGCGCTTCCGCACCTTCAATAAGGTTACTGATCTCTCCTTCAGTGATACCCGCAAACTGAGATATCCACGCATGTTGCGATAATTCGTAATCCGATTGACACAGATACCCAATACGCATAATAGCTATCTCTCGTAAGCGAGGGGATAGCGAGTTGGTACCCATGATATGCATGGCAAAATGGTTCCAATTTTTAGCCAAGATTGGATGATTGGCCATAGTCGCGGTGACATTAAAAACCTTTGATATCATCTCTGGTAGGTCTTCACGATTCTGTGCATCCTTGGGGAACCACATGGCATTTTTTAATTCAGGTGACCAATCTTTGAGCTCTAAGGGTGGCACCCTAGGTGTGTCCAAAAGTGTCGCCATGACTTTTCTCCTCTTCTCCTAGTTTTCTATCTTGTATAGTTTTGGATCACAGCACGTCAGCAAGTCGGATCCACTGTGACAGGGTATTAAACCCTGATTAGATTTCCTTGTATATCTTTCTCCCGTCGCATCGGATTACTCTTGAACCAATAGATAGATAGTCCTGCCCAATAGAGTCACCGTTAGTTCTCTGTCATTTGTGAAATGCTGTATCAACTGATACTTGAGCAACTTCGAGTCGCATTTAAACAAACCGACTATTTAATTAAATTTCATGCATTTACTATGACAATCGACTAAAATCAGAAGCTCCAACGCGACACGTTCAAGATCGAAATTCTTATCGTGACCAGTGTTTAAATCCAGTTGTTTATGAGAGACCTATGCTGTACGCCAATGATGAAATAGTAGACGACACAGTCAGACATTTCGAAGCACATGGTGTGGCATTAGAGAAACAGCTCTCCCGTACCAGTATCAGTTATAAGTTTATGCCTGTGCCAATTTATAAGTTGGAAATGATTTTAAAAAAGGCGCACCGTACATTAAGACTGGAAGAAAAACGAGACATTAACTTCCCACGCGAGGAAGATGGCGCTTATTATCTCTACAAAATCATCGGTCGAAATAAGATGGAGATCAGTATCCATCCCCAAGAACGCTCTTTACAGTTTAAACGAATCTAGGGTTATTACGCACATATAGAGTTTCCTCCGCTCGCACAAGCGTTCGAATGAACCCCTAAATGGGACTGCTTGTCTAATAAACCGATGCTTCATTATGCTATCATGAAGACTCGTATTCTAAAATCTGAATAGGTTCCATGTTCTACCTATGCTCCTCAATGCCTGACTCTCTGCTAACGCGATGTTAGAGAAACTAAGAGAGCGTTTATCCACCGTTGATGCATTACCTCAGTTAACTCTTCTGGGTTTATTAACCGGGGTTTTTGCCGGATTGTTGATTGTTCTATTTCGTTTGACTATCGAGTATGGACAATCTTGGTTGTTGGGTTCTAATCGCGAAACCTACGAGCAGATCAGCAGCTTAGGTCGTTTTCTACTTCCACTATTAGGTTCAAGCTTAATTGTCATACTTTTTATTGGCATCAGCGAATCCAAACGAAGAACGGGTCTGTTACACGTCATTGAGAGACTGGAATATAACCAAGGGCGCATGGGGCTCACTAACGCATTGGTACAATTTTTTGGAGGCGCACTCTGCATCATCAGTGGCCATTCTGTAGGACGTGAAGGACCCAGCATTCACCTCGGCGCAGCTGCCGGGAGTTCTCTCGGACGTTGGTTGGATTTACCCAACAATAGCATTAGAGTGTTGGTCGGGTGTGGCACCGCTGCGGCCATCGCTGCTTCCTTTAATACACCTATTTCAGGAATCATTTTCGCCATGGAAGTAGTGCTATTGGAATATAGTGTGATTGGCTTTTTACCTGTCATAGTTGCCGCCATTGGCGGAACTGTTGTCACCCTACTGGTTTACGGTAATGCACCGGCATTTAGTGTTCCTCCTATTGAGATAAATTCGTTAGTTCACATCGGGCCTCTGTTAGCGATAGGACTGTTTATTGGTCTAATGTCCGCAGGATTTAACTTAGCGCTAAAATTTACTGCTAAATGGGGCCTTCATTTAAGTTTCATTCAGAAAAGCCTGCTCGCCGGATTACTGATGGGCATCTGCGGCATGCTATCACCAGAAGTGATGGGGATCGGCTATGACACGGTAGAAAATACTTTTAGTCAGCAGATGGAAATTTCAACATTATTACTGATTCTCAGCATAAAGTTCATTGCCACAGTGATAGTCATCGGTCTCGGTATGCCAGGTGGATTGATTGGACCCGTCTTATTCTTAGGCGCAGTATCAGGAAGTTTATTAACCGTATTATTTTCCAATTTATTGTTTTTCGACTCACCCACAGGTTTTTATGCGGTGGTAGGCATGGGGGCGATGATGGGGGCGACACTACACGCACCACTCGCTGCTCTCATGGCCATATTGGAACTTACCGCCAACCCCCATTTTCTCTTTCCCACTATGATATGTGTGGTCACCGCACAACTGGTTAGTAGCGGATTGTTAAAAAATGAGTCCGCGATTCGAGCCCTCTTACACGCAAAAGGCCTAGATTTCCGCAATGATCCCATTATTCAGTCCCTTCGAAGATTAGGAATCGTGACCGTAATGAAAAAAACGAACAATGTCGTGCCTTCTAAGTGTACTAGAGAGAAGTTGTTAGAATCGGTCGAAAATAGAGAAGAACAGATCATCGTCACCGATTCCTCGGCTAGGCCGGTATGTCTATTACCTACACTCGATGCCACACGCGCCTTGGAGGAGGAACAGACACAGACTTTCAACTTACTCGAGATACCGGCGAAAAGACAAGAACTCTCCACGATTAAGGTTCGCGCTACCTTGCAAGAGGCATTGGACAAGATGCATCAAGAAGGAATTGATGCCTTGGCCGTATGCCGAGAAAGCTCAGATAGAAACATTAAGGTGTATGGATATGTCACCAAATCACACATTGAAGACAAATATAGATATCGGCACTAGTACAGGATGCAAATTTTTGTAGAATCACTCTATGCTGGCAAAATCCAGCGACTGGAGCCAGAGGGACAACCTACAGGTTTCTATAAGACATCCATTAATAAAGCAGATATCAATGAGTTGGGAATCATCGGTGATAGACAAGCGGATAAACGTCACCATGGTGGTAGCGAAAAAGCATTGCATCAGTATTCATTAGACGCCTATGCCAACCTAAAAAAGAGATATAAAAAATTGGCACCCCAATTCATTCCAGGCAGTATGGGCGAAAATATTTCCGCATCTTTGATGAATGAAAAAAATGTATACCTGGGTGACAAATATCAACTCGGAGAAGTCATAATACAAGTATCGCAACCAAGGACCCCTTGCTGGAAGATTAACCATAAATTCCATGAACCTTCTATGTCTAAATTTATAGAGGAAAACCAACTCAACGGATGGTACTACCGCGTATTACGAACAGGCCAAATAGAGCGGGGAGATAGGATTGAACTTATATCAAGGTATAATAACGCACTCAATATCTATCAATTTTTGAGAATCATACAACAACATCGACCAAAATTGGCCCAATTGGAACAATGTCTAGATTGCCCCGATCTCGCCCCCGAATGGCAGCAAAGATTGAGTCACCGGCTCCAATATCTCAGGCAAAACTAACTCATCATGACATCTTTCATCCCACTAGCCTAAGGATTTGCCAATCTAGTTTATTTGAAACTGTTACTAGCACAATGTCATAAGGAGTTTTATGTCCCATCCAACTGAAGACTTAAGGGTGGTGGTACTCATATCCGGTACGGGGTCGAATTGCCAGGCTATTAT
>DJFZ01000048.1:58924-92547 GCA_002432655.1 Thiotrichaceae bacterium UBA5859
GAGCAAAGCATCAAACCCGAGAGCGCTTATCAAGTCGTGGCCGTATTGAGTGATCGTCAAGAAGCAGCAGGTTTAATCGTTGCGGCTTCAAAAGGCGTACCTAGCGAATCGTTACAAGCCACTGACTATTCGTCGAGAGAACAATTTGATGCCGAGTTACTTAAGGCAATAAAAAAGTATCACCCAGATCTCGTAGTGTTAGCAGGATTTATGCGCATTCTCACGCCAAAATTTGTCCAACACTTTACCGGTCGGTTGATGAATATTCACCCCTCACTGCTACCAAAATATCCGGGCTTAAATACTCATCAACGTGCATTGGAGGCGGGTGATACGATCCACGGTGCATCCGTACATTTTGTCAACGAAGAGTTGGATGGCGGACCGGTGATTGCCCAGGCGAGAGTTCCGATCAATCCTGGAGACACGGTGGCAGCCCTAGCAGCGCGAGTATTGACGCAAGAACATCGACTATATCCTCAAATAATAGAGTTATTCGCGCAAAAAAGATTGAAGCAGGTAGACAATCAGGTTAGTCTCGATGACACTCTAATCAGCCCACTGCAATTATAAGTGACACAGTTCTCACGACTTTCTGTTAACACAATAACTCGAAGCAGCTTCGTCGGGATCTGCAGCGTGCTGGCTTACCTCATCAGTTTTCCTACTTGGTCTCTCCTTGAGCCGACCCCATTCAATGCCGAATACAGCGTCAAAATGAACGGCATGATAGTGGGCAAGTCCCAACTGGCTTTACATGTTGTTCAACCAAACAGATTTGTTGGCACATCCAGCCTAGAGACTGTGGGATTAGCGGCTATGCTGAAAAAGTACCGCCTCAAAACTTCCGCTGAGTGGCTACTCGATAAAAGTCGGATGCGTTTATTAGAATCCGAATATCAGCTGACTTCAGGAGAAGAAAAATCTAGCGGTAAACTACTCTTTAGTTGGTCACCTGCCAGTGTACAACTGACGGATAACTTAGGCACAAAAATTTTGGTCATTCCAGCAGATACAATTAGTCGTAACGCCCTGCCTTTTGCATTAGCCCACGATCTAAAGAAGGGTAAAGACTCTATAGAATATGCATTCGTCGATGGTCGAAAAGCCAATCGTGTCCGACACATGTCCTTTACGAAAACAGGCGAAGAATTACTGAAAACAAAAATAGGCGATATACAAACGGTCGTACTCAAACGAAGTGACGAAGTACCCGCCAGTTACTACTGGTATGCACCCGAGCTTAATTATGTGGTGGTCAAAATGCAGTATCCCGATGAACTATTCAATAGTGATATCATAACTGAAATCACTCGGTATCAATCGATACCGCAGGAGACACTCTCTCAATCTAAGCCTTCGGCAAAGTAACACCCTGTTGGCCCTGATATTTACCACTTCTATCTGCGTAGGAAACTTCGCATTCCTCGTCAGACCCCAAAAACAAAACTTGCGCCACGCCCTCATTCGCATAAATCTTTGCAGGTAACGGCGTGGTATTCGAAAACTCCAAAGTCACATGGCCTTCCCACTCGGGCTCCAACGGCGTCACGTTCACTATGATACCGCAGCGAGCATAGGTAGATTTACCCAAACAGATTGTTAAAACATCTCGAGGAATACGGAAATACTCCACGGTGCGCGCTAAAGCGAAAGAATTTGGTGGAATGATGCATACATCTGCTTCCACGTTCACAAAGCTTTGCTCCGAGAAGTTTTTTGGATCCACTACAGCAGAGTTAATGTTGGTAAAGATTTTAAATTCATTGGCACAACGAATATCGTATCCATAGCTGGAGGTACCATAAGAGATGACTCTTTGTAAGTTATGATCTTTAACCTGCTCCGCAACGAATGGCTCAATCATCCCGTGTTCTTGGGCCATGCGCCGGATCCATTTGTCAGATTTAATACTCATAATAAACTACACATTGTCGATTTTGATTTCAGGAAATTTAAGGGCAGAGTTCTTGGCCTGCAAAGATAGCTGGGCCGCCATGGCGCGCGCAATCTCAAAATAGAGTGCAGTGATCCTACTGTCAGGTTCCGCCACTACTGTGGGTTTGCCACCATCCGCCTGCTCTCTGATCTTGATATCCAGGGGCAGTTTTCCCAAAAGCTTAATGTGATACTGTTGCACCATTGACTCGGCTCCGCCTTGACCAAAAATAGCCTCTTCATGTCCGCATTGACTACAAACATGTAGACTCATATTTTCCACCACGCCAATCACTGGGACGGAGACCTTCTCAAACATCTTTAAAGCCCGTCTGGCATCCAATAGTGCAATGTCCTGGGGCGTGGTCACTATGATCGCACCGGTCAAGGGTACTCGCTGACATAAAGTCAGATGAATATCTCCTGTACCGGGAGGCATATCTACCAACAGGTAATCAAGATCTCGCCATTGAGTATCACCGAGTAACTGTTGCAGCGCCTGGGTAGCCATAGGGCCACGCCACACCATAGGAGTTTCTTGATCCACAAGAAATCCGATAGACATGACCTGCAATCCCAAGGAGACTACCGGCTCAACAGTTTTGCCATCCTTAGAGGTAGGATGCACTTCGGCACCCACCATTTTTGGCTGACTCGGGCCATAGATATCCGCATCTAAGAGACCAACCTTAGCCCCATCTGCCGCCAATGCTAATGCTAAATTGACTGCGGTAGTAGACTTGCCCACCCCCCCCTTACCAGAAGCCACGGCGATGATGTTTTTTACCCCTTTTAATCCGCTTAGATTTCTTGCCACTTCGTGGGAAGCCACACGCCAGCTTGCCGCCACAGATACTCGGCAGTCGGGCACATCTTGTTCTAGGTGACTTTCTATCCGCTGGATCAGATCAGCTAGAAATCCTGCTGCAGGAAACCCCAGATGTAGCTTGATTTGGATACCACTATCCTGCTGTACACATTCGGCCACGCCACTGGTGAGGGGATCTAATTCTAAATAGGGGAGTCTAAATTGACTTAGGCTTCTCTCTACGCGCTCAAGATCAGTCATAAAATCTAGTCAAACCGGTCGACTTAAAGAAATGATGCAGATCCTACCAGTTTTTTGGCAACCAGATCAGTCAATATGATCAGCCCGGCGGTGAAAAGACACCCATATGCCCGTATAATTCGCACTCCATTCTACCGATACTGAATAAAGACCGATGGCTTCTGAAGTCTCAAGAAAAATCTTAGTAACCAGCGCGCTACCCTACGCAAATGGCCCTATCCATTTAGGGCATATGGTGGAGGCCATCCAAACAGATATATGGGTAAGATTTCAGAAATTGCGCGGCCATACCTGTTTCTACGTCTGTGCTGATGATGCCCACGGCACCCCCATTATGCTCCGAGCGGAACGCGAAGGTATCACTCCAGAAGCCTTGATCGAGAAATTCCAGCAACAGCATCTTGCTGATTTTAAAGATTTTTTAATCGAATTTGATGAATACCATACCACTCACTCTGAGGAAAACGAAACCTTAGTAAGAGAGATCTATCAGCAACTACAGGCCAATGGGCATATCCTGACAAAAACTATCGAGCAGGCTTTCGATCCTGTAAAAGAGATGTTTCTGCCGGATAGATACATTAAAGGTAGCTGCCCAAAATGCCACACTCCAGATCAGTATGGCGATAATTGCGAAAAGTGTGGCGCCACTTACAACCCCATGGATCTGATTAATCCTATATCCGTGGTATCTGGGCAAAAGCCAATTACCAAATCCAGCCAGCACTATTTCGTCAGTTTAGCCGAATTCGCACCCTTCCTAGCTGACTGGACCGCCCCCAACGCTGGTCATGTGCAGCCGGAAGTCGCGAACAAACTGCAAGAGTGGCAGCAGATCGGACTTCAGCCCTGGGATGTTTCCCGTGATGCACCCTACTTTGGATTTAAAATTCCCGAGACTGAAAATAAATACTTTTACGTCTGGCTAGACGCTCCTATTGGCTACATGGCCAGCTTCAAAAAATTCTGTGCAGCACATCCCGAAATAGAGTTCGGCAACTACTGGAGCCAAGAGAGCAACACTGAGCTGTATCATTTCATCGGTAAAGATATTGTCTATTTTCACTCCCTATTCTGGCCTGCGGTACTGAAGGGTTCAGGTTACAGAACACCCACAGAGATCTGCGCCCATGGCTTCCTGACCGTGGACGGTGAGAAAATGTCAAAAAGTAGAGGCACCTTTATTCAAGCCCGAAGTTACCTAAATCACCTTCATCCTGAATATTTGCGTTACTACTTCGCTGCCAAGTTGAGCCGCGGTATCGATGATATTGATCTCAATCTGGATGATTTCGTGCAACGGGTGAATTCTGATCTAGTCGGCAAGCTGGTGAACATTGCCTCCCGTTGTGCTGGATTTATTCTGAAGGGTTTCGATGGCAGATTGGCCACGGAACTTGCCGATGCTGAGCAACACCAACGGTTCATAGATGCTGAGAAAGAAATCGCCGTTGCTTATGAAGCGCGCGAATTTAGTAAAGCAGTACGTCTCATCATGGCATTGGCCGATAGCGCGAACCAGTATATAAATGATAAGCAACCTTGGGTGGTAGCCAAACAAACAGGGCGCGAGACCGAGCTACAACAGATCTGTACTCAGGGACTTAACTTTTACCGCATTCTTGCGATTTATCTAACACCCGTGTTACCCAGTATAGCCGCACGCAGTGTAGACTTTCTGAATGTGCCCAGTTTTCAGTGGCAAGATATTCAACAACCCTTGTTGAATCATCGAATCAACCAGTTCTCCCCTCTACTGACGCGAATTGATCCGACGAACGTACAAGCAATGTTAGAGGAAACACAGATCCTTGTAGAAAAAGAGAAACAGATGACCGCAGCAAACGCTTTTGACCCACCATTAGCAGATGAGATCACTATTGCAGATTTCAATAAAATCGATTTGAGGGTCGCAAAAATCTTGCAAGCGGAAACCATCCCTGAAGCGGATAAATTACTCAAACTCACTGTGGATTTGGGCGCTGAGCAACGTCAAATTTTTGCTGGAATCAAATCCGCATACGACCCAGAGCAATTAATTGGAAAATTAACTGTAGTGGTCGCAAATTTAGCGCCAAGAAAAATGCGCTTCGGCACATCCGAAGGCATGGTATTGGCCGCCGGTCCCGGTGGATCTGAATTGTGGATTTTAGAACCGGACGTAGGTGCACAACCTGGGATGCGCATTAAATAAAAGCTAATGTCCTCGCAAGACATTTTAGCTTATTCGCCGTTGCAAGAGAAAATTGTAGGTTCACACTTATTTTAAGTGCAGAAGAAGGGTTCGGAATCACTACTTAACTAGTCGGTAGACATGACACCGTTATCCCTATCACCCAGCCATCTCGGAATAGCCTCGATTTATGGGGTTGCGGACAACAGATCTGCCTCAGATAATAGTCGCGAGGGGTAGTTGGACTAAACAGGACGCTGACAAAAAATTATGAATGAATACGCGCTTTTATTGGTAAGCACTATTCTAGTCAACAATTTTGTGTTGGTTAAGTTTTTAGGACTATGCCCGTTCATGGGTGTATCAAACAAAGTGGATACTGCACTGGGAATGTCCTTGGCCACCACTTTTGTTTTAACGCTTTCTTCCGGCCTAAGCTATCTGGTCAATCACTACCTGCTCATACCCCTTCAGTTAGAATTCTTACAAACCTTAACCTTCATAATGGTCATCGCAGTAGTGGTGCAATTTACCGAAATGGTGATCCACAAAACCAGTCCGCTACTCTACCAAGTTTTAGGTATATTCTTGCCCTTAATCACTACCAATTGTGCAGTCTTAGGGGTGGCGTTACTAAATGTTCGAGAAGACAACGATTTTGTGGGCTCATTGATCTATGGTTTTGGCGCAGCCGTGGGTTTTTCACTAGTATTGGTAACTTTTTCAGCGATGCGGGAACGCATCGCGGCTGCGGATGTTCCGGAACCATTTAGAGGTACTGCGGTTGCATTAATTACCGCGGGTTTGATGTCCATGGCGTTCTTAGGTTTCTCCGGTCTATTAAAAGTCTAAACTGATGATTCTTTCTATATTGGTTCTCACCGCATTAGCAAGCGCCTTTGGATTGCTGCTCGGTTACGCTGCGGTTCGTTTTCGTGTCGAAGGCGATCCTTTGGTAGATCAGATCGATGCCTTGTTACCTCAAACTCAGTGCGGCCAATGCGGTTATCCAGGTTGTAAGCCCTACGCCACGGCTATCGCCAATGGCGAAGCAGACATTAATCAATGTCCGCCAGGTGGTGAAGCCGGTATCCAAAAATTGGCGGATCTGCTTGGCGTGGAAGCCAAACCCCTCAATCCCGAAAACGGCGAAGAAAAAGATAAGCTGGTAGCAATCATTATAGAGCAGGATTGCATTGGCTGTACCCTATGCATCCAAGCCTGTCCAGTGGATGCGATATTAGGTGCGGCAAAAAAAATGCACACAGTGATTGAAGCGGAGTGTACCGGATGTGAACTCTGCGTCGAACCCTGCCCGGTGGATTGTATCAAGATGGTGCCAATTAGAACCGGACTGCCCGACTGGAAATGGCCTAAGCCTCGTGTCCCTGTGGAGAGTCGTTTGTGAAGCGCATGCTGTGGAAATTTCATGGCGGCTTACATCTTCCCGGCCATAAAACCCTTTCTAATCAGACGCCGATTCAAGCTGCCCCCCTACCTGACTTTCTAGTATTTCCATTAAGACAACATATCGGCGAAACCGCTGTACCGGTGGTTAAGGTTGGCGATAAGGTGTTGAAAGGGCAAGTCATTGCCAAAGCAAAGGGGTACGTCAGTGTACCCGTGCATGCCAGCAGTTCCGGTACCGTAGTCGCTATAGAAGCGAGACCGGTACCACACCCTTCCGGGATGTTTGCTGATTGCATTGTGATGCAAACCGATGGCGCGGATCAATGGATAGATCTCAATCCTGTCATCGATTACCCAACCCTAAGCCAAAGCGCATTAAGAAATAAACTACGGGAGGCTGGTATTGTCGGCTTGGGCGGCGCAGGTTTTCCTACCTTTATTAAAGTCAACCCAGGGTCCCAATTACCAATAGAAACATTGGTGATCAATGGTGCAGAGTGTGAACCCTATATCACCTGCGATGATCTTCTGATGCGAGAACGTAGCAAAGGGATTATCAGTGGGATCGAAATACTCCAACACTTGGTTCAGGCTAAAGAAGTATTAATTGCTATTGAGGATAATAAACCTGAAGCTATCCGCATGATGCAACAGGCTGCAAGCAACAACACTCTCATACGGGTTGTGCCGATACCTACGGTTTATCCCACGGGAGGTGAAAAACAGCTCATTAGGGTGCTGACGGGCAAAGAGATCCCTAGTAAAAAATTACCTGCAGATATCGGTGTGATTTGTGTGAATCCCGGTACCGCCTATGCAATCCACCGAGCAATCCACCATGGTGAACCGCTTATTTCACGCATCGTCACATTGACGGGGCGGGCTTTAACAAATCCGGGTAACTTGGAGACCTTAATCGGTACTCCAGTGAAAGACTTAATCACATCAGCTGGCGGTGAGACAGAGCAAATAGACCGCCTACTCATGGGCGGCCCCATGATGGGGATAGCGCTAAACACCGATAACATTCCGGTGATCAAAACTACTAACTGCCTATTGGCTGCCGCACCCGATGAGTTAAGCACACCTAGCACTGCACAACCCTGTATCCGTTGTGGTGACTGTGCGCGGGCCTGCCCAGCAGATCTCTTACCGCAACAGCTCTATTGGTTTGCCCGTTCGGAAGAGATGCAACAAGCAGAATCCTACCATCTCTTTGATTGCATCGAATGTGGCTGTTGCGAAGCTGTTTGTCCCAGCCAGATCCCACTGGTACAGTATTATCGGTTTGCGAAGTCTGACATTCTAGAAGCTGAACGCGAACGTCTTCAAGCAGACAAGGCTCGACTTCGCCATGAAGCTCGTGAGGCCAGAGTAATCCGCCTAGAAAATGAACATCAGGCGAAGCTTGCGGAAAAAAAAGCACGCTTGGCCAAAGCTAGAACTAGCGACGATTCTAAAAAAGACGAAATTGCAGCGGCAATCGCTCGAGTTAAAGCCAAAAAATCTAACCAGGAAACAGAACCCTAATGCGCCTGCGTACACTGAGCTCTCCACACCTGCACCTCAATCACTCTGTAGGCGAAGTGATGCAAAAATTAATTATCGCGCTCATCCCAGGTGCATGCGCGCTTGTGTGGTTCTTTGGAGTCGGTATTATCATCAATTGCGTGATAGCTATCATGGTGGCTATGCTCACCGAAGCTGTGTGTCTGCTATTGCGTCAACGCTCTATTACAACGAGCTTGAGTGATGGCAGTGTGCTCGTGACCGCCATGTTGCTAGGACTCGCACTACCACCAACATCACCCTGGTGGATGACAGCTATAGGAACCGCTTTTGCAGTTCTATTCGGCAAGCACCTCTATGGTGGATTAGGCTCTAATCCCTTTAACCCAGCGATGTTAGGTTATGTTCTATTGCTCATTTCATTTCCAAGGGAAATGACAGCCTGGTTACCGCCAAGAGAGCTTGCCTCGGTCTCTCTCACTCAGTTCGATATGGCCAAAGGGATTTTTACCGGAGACTTCGGCTTCGCACTGGATGCCATCACCAGCGCCACGCCTTTAGACAGTTATCGTATTCAATCAAGTTTGGAATTACCTGAAACAGAGATCTATCAACGCAGTGAATTCGGGCGGTTTGGTGGATATGGGTGGGAATGGGTCAATTTCGGATTTCTATTTGGTGGACTCTGGTTGATTCATCAACGGATTATCGGTTGGCAAATACCATTTAGCCTACTGGGGACCTTAGCCATTTGTAGTCTTATCGCAAACGTTGTAGAGCCAAAACTATATTTAGATGTGCTGACTCATCTATTTTCCGGCGCCACCATGATAGCTGCATTTTTTATTGCTACTGATCCGGTTACTGCCAGTACAACCGTGAAAGGACGGTTAATCTATGGCGCGAGTATAGGACTACTTATTTTCATCATTCGCACCTGGGGTGGTTATCCTGACGCAGTAGCCTTTGCGGTGTTGCTACTGAACATGGCGGTACCCATGATTGATCACTATACTCAGCCGCGCGTTTTCGGTAGCTCTCGAGAAATTGATGAATGAATATACCCATAATCCCTAAAAACGCTTTATTACTCGGTCTATTTGCCCTTATTGGTACTGGGATACTTGCTTCAATTCAACACTTAAGTAAAGACAAAATAGCTGACAACGAGCGTCAACAATTAATTAATAAACTAAATTTAGTGATTGCTGGAGACCAATACGATAACGATATATTCCGCGATCGTATCTATCGCTCTCACCCTCTACTGGATGAAAACAACACCTCAACTATATACCGTGTCAGATTTCAAGGCGAACCCATAGCGTTAGTGTTATCGGTAACCGCAGCAGACGGATATAACGGTGAGATTAAGTTACTGTTGTGTGTCGATGTTAACGGTGTGGTCAAAGGAGTTCGCCCAGTGCGACATAAGGAGACACCAGGCTTGGGCGACGGAATCGAACCAAAAAAGAGCGACTGGATCTACCAATTCGCAAACACTTCCTTATCTAACATGGGCAAAAGTGCATGGGCAGTAAAGAAAAATGGAGGACATTTTGATGCACTGACCGGCGCCACTATTACCTCTCGAGCAGTCATTCGCGCGGTCCATAAAGGTTTACAATACGTACAAATGGAAGGATCTAGCCTCTACACAGTTGCCTCGATGGGAGAAGAAATAAAATGAACGCAGTCAGTCATAAAAAAATCATTCTAGATGGCTTATGGCAAAATAATCCCGGTCTAATACAACTACTCGGCTTATGTCCTCTATTAGCAGTCAGTGCCACTGTTGTGAATGCATTGGGTTTAGGATTGGCAACCATGACTACCTTAGTACTCTCTAATATGATCATTTCAGCGATCCGTCCTGTAGTTAGCGACGAAATAAGACTGCCAGTATTTATGATTGTCATAGCTTCCGCGGTTACAGCAATCGAAATATTGATGAATGCTTATTTTCACGAACTCTACCTAGTGCTGGGAATATTTATCCCCTTAATCGTCACTAACTGTGTCATCATCGGTCGCGCAGAAGCATTCGCATCTAAAAATACCATAGGCATATCCGCATTGGATGGTTTGATGATGGGCTTAGGATTTACATTAGTATTGCTCGCATTAGGTGGAATGCGTGAAATTCTTGGCCAGGGGACTCTGATGGCTAACGCAGAGTTGATGTTCGGACCCCGAGCTGAATGGTTAACTATCCAGGTGCTTCCCGAGTACCGTGGATTCCTACTGGCTCTGTTACCGCCAGGTGCATTCATTGGATTGGGTTTGTTAATTGCCATAAAGAATATTATAGACAAACAACTATCAAGCCAATCAACGCTACCGGTAACGCGAGAAGTTGCCACCACTGCGTAATTGGAGCTGACCACTTCATCCCATGAATGCTGTGAAACGTGCAGAAATTTTTCGACGCTTGCAAAAAGCCAATCCAGAACCGACCACGGAACTGGTGTACCAATCTAATTTTGAACTGCTCATCGCGGTGATGTTGTCTGCGCAAGCAACAGATATCAGCGTGAACAAAGCCACTGCTAAATTATTTGAAGTGGCCAATACACCTGAGAAAATGCTGCAATTGAGCGAAACCAAACTAAAATCCTATATTAAAAATATCGGCTTGTTTAACACAAAGGCGAAAAATGTATTGGCTACCTGTGAAATCCTAATCAATGAACATGATGGTGACGTGCCCAGAGAACGGGCAAGTCTGGAAGCACTGCCTGGTGTCGGCCGGAAGACAGCGAATGTGATACTGAACACAGCCTTTCGCGAACCCACCATCGCAGTCGATACACACATTTTTCGCGTCAGTAATCGTACTGGCATTGCCAAAGGCACAACACCTCTCGCGGTAGAAAAAAAATTACTTAAACTTGTACCGAAAGAATACCAATTAGATGCGCACCATTGGCTAATCTTACACGGAAGATATATTTGCCAGGCAAGAAAACCAAAATGCACTGAATGCCTAATCGCTGATCTATGTGAGTATCAAGCTAAAGAACTTAAATGATGTGGTTTGAGTAACCGGTTCTCATGAATCAAGTTTACTACTGAAATACCGCGACTTTTTGTAGTCGTTTAATCACATTAACGCCTAATGGTGAAGGTCTATGTATCGCATACCCTTGCACGTAATCTACTCCCAGTGCCTCCAATTTTTCTAGAATGACTTCATTCTCGACAAATTCTGCGATCGTTTTAACATGGATCTGTTTTCCTAATTCCTGAATGGCGCGTACCATTGCATAATCCAGTTCATTATGAGCAATATCTCTCACCAAGGCGCCATCTATTTTAAGGAAGTCCACCTCAAGTTGCTTTAAGTAGGCAAAGGAGCTGAGACCACTACCAAAATCATCTAAGGCAAATAGAATACCCTTTTTCTTTAAGGTGGCCATAAAATGCTTCGCACGGCTGATATGTTCGATCACGGCAGTTTCTGTAATTTCAAAACAAATGGATTGCGGATCGATATTAAACGCCTCGATCTGTTCTAAAACATACTCCAGAAAGGACTCTTCTGAAAGGGACTGACCTGAAATGTTTATATTGGCCAAATATTCTGGTTGATCAGAAACCTGAGGTACACTACCCAACAATGCGAACGCATGGTGAACCACCCAACGATCAATCGCGGGCATCAGTCGATATCTCTCTGCTGCTCTAATATAAGACGTCGGTGAAATTACGCCACCACGATCATCAATCATTCTAACCAAAACTTCGAAATGAGGCAGATTATCATCACCTAGGGATTCTATTTTCTGACTATATAAACAAAACTTTCCTTCTTTGATAGCACGTTGAATTCGATTTACCCATTCCATTTCTCCATAATGCACCGCCAAAACAGGATCTCCTGGACGACACTTCTGAATTCTATTACGCCCTGATTCCTTAGCCACAAAACACGCGGTATCTACCGTGCTGAGTATTTCTGCCAAGTTATTGCTAGATTCATCAATCAATACCACCCCAATACTCACGCCCACTTCACACTTCTGTCCCATCCACTCAAAATTTAGATTAACGATAACTTGCCTTATCTGTTCTGAAATGTCATCCACCTGTTCGCTGGTCACGTGCCACAAGAGCACACCAAATTCGTCACCACCGAATCGACATAGAAGATTGGGGCTTGTAATTAGTTGCTGCAATTGACGAGAAATTTGACGAATCAATTCGTCCCCGGCTGCATGTCCGCAGGTATCATTAATGACTTTAAACTGATCCAGATCTAAGTAGCAGACGGCATGTGTATGACCATGAAGTACAGCATCCTCGATCGCGACTTGTACTTTTTCTTCAAAATATTTTCTATTTTTCAATCCAGTCAAATCGTCATGAGCAGCTTGGTAAGCAACAACTTCTTGTACGCCTCTTAATTCTGTTAGGTTATGCATCACCACTACTGAACCGCCCTCGTGACCGGAGGGATCTAACAAGGGGGTCACTTTGCACCATACTGCGTACTCACTACCTGATCTAGATATAAGTATGTCATGCTCATCCTGGGCATAATGATTTTCCAACTCGATACTGAGTTCAATCGGTTCTCGAGAGTCTCCATCAACCAACTTAAATATCTCCTGAAATGATTGACCAATCGCCTGATGAGAAGCCCACCCACTCAGTTTCTCAGCGACCGGATTCATATATTCGATTTGTCCGGAGGTATCAGTCGTAATGACCGCATCGGCTATACTGTTTAAGGTAGCCAATACTCTTTCTCTTTCCTTTTTAAATGCACTTTCTGCTTGCTTTTGTGCGCTCAGATTTTCAAATAAACATATACCCGCAACTACTTCTCCGTTCCTATCCTTAATAGGAGACATTCTCAAAGATACCCATAACCTAGCTGAAACAACATTACTTTGTAGCGCACCCTGATAAACGTGTTTACGCCCGGATAACACCTTATCCAACACTCTGAGTACATCTCCTTTAACTATCTTGCCGATGTCGACACCGATAATAGTTTTCGTTGGCAAAGCGATCATTTCGGAGAAACTTTGGTTACATGATAAAATTTTATAGTTTTTATCAAACACCAAAGTCCCCACAGGGGATTGCTCAAAAAGCGCCCTATGACGTGCTTCGCTATCCATCAAAGCGCTGTTTGTTGTTTCTATTTCATTCAATAATCTGTTAAAGGTACGAGCCCAGGCGCGCATTTCAAACAAACCTATCTCTGGTATACGCAAGCTAAAATCGTGGGTATGGGTAATCGCCGTGACAGAATCACTTAGACGATTTATTGGACGAATCACAAGCACTATAGTCAACAGGGCTATACAGGAACAAATAAGTAGTGTTAACACTGCTATATTAATAATCAACGCATTCTGTAAATCATGCTGACCATTTTTCCAGTCATCACTCATGGTTAAGTCTGCACTAAATTGCGTCTCCCCCGCTGACTGCTTAAAGAAGACTTGTGTAGACTTTTCTAGGGCAGGCTGTAATTTCTGTAAATCTGGTTTGATGTCCCATAGATTAATAAGCCCTACTTCTGATACGGCATGGAGGCGAATAGACTCGAAAGCACGCACCCCAAGGGAATCGCTCCATTGCAATAATTCCGGTGTTAATGGCGTGATGGCAATCAGTGTATGGGGTGATTCTTTACCGGCTAGTATTACCGGCCTCAACGCAACTAACATTGGTCTATCCGCCACGAAGAGTACTCCTGAACGTACCCCTCTGACCTTATCCGGTTTGAGGTAGATCAGCAGCTTGTCAATAGAGGTCGAGATCCAATTACCCTGTTCCGCACTGAGTTGCCAGCGTTGATTTAAGATCTGTCCCTGATCATTCATGAGCAACAATGCATGATTGGGATACAAGGGAATACTAGGTGCCCCATCCAGCGCACTGCTACGAATTCGAGGTAGGGGGGATTTCTCTTGATGATAGTCTTGTAACCAGAAATCCAGCGCCGTATCGAAATCCTTTTTAGCAGCCAGCATCAGTGTCACCACATCTTCTGACGCTTGTACAATACTTTTTAACTGGTGTTGTGAGATTTGCTCTTGTACCGTTTTAGACAGTAAAAAGTAGACTAGAATCAGCGCCACAATTGCAGAGCCGATATTTGATAAAACCAAATGCGTCTTCACAGACATTCGCATGGAATATCCTTAGTGATTGTCTATAAAAGGAATTTCTATAATTTCTCCTATATGCTGTGTCGTCCAAGAAGTATTAATAATTAGCGGCTAGCAGCGATTTTCAGACGAAGGGCATTGAGTTGAATAAATCCGTCCGCATCTTGCTGATTAAAAGCGCCAGCATCGTCTTCAAATGTCGCCACTTCTTCGCTGAAGAGACTGTCTTTTTCTGAGGCACGCCCCACCACCGACACTAACCCTTTATAAAGCTTTAGCCGCACTATTCCATTCACATGTTGCTGACTGGAATCAATCATTTGCTGCATCATCTGGCGTTCAGGGGACCACCAATACCCATTGTAGATAAGACTTGCATAACGAGGCATCAATTCGTCTTTTAAATGAGCAACTTCCCGATCCAGGGTCAGGGATTCCATCGCCCGATGAGCCTTCAACAATATTGTGCCCCCCGGCGTTTCATAACAGCCTCGAGATTTCATGCCCACGTAGCGATTCTCCACAATATCGGCCCGACCAACACCATGGGCACCGCCGATGCGGTTCAACTCTGCTAATAGGGCCGCGGAAGAGTAAGTTTTCCCATTTAGGGCGATTGGATCACCTGACTGGAACTCGATTTCCAGATATTCTGCTCTATCAGGTGCCTGCTCCGGCGAGACACTCCAGCGCCACATGGACTCCTCAGGCTCTGCCCAGGGATCTTCCAGAATTCCTCCCTCATATGAAATATGCAGTAGATTCGCATCCATAGAATAAGGAGACTTATTCCCAGATCGTTCCACCGGGATATGGTGTGTATCTGCATATTCCAATAGCTTCTCCCGCGAATTAAGATCCCACTCCCGCCATGGCGCAATCACTTTAATATTCGGATTTAATGCATAAGCCCCTAATTCAAAACGCACTTGGTCATTACCCTTACCTGTGGCGCCGTGGGCAATAGCGTCCGCACCAGTTTCCTTGGCAATTTCTACCAGCCGCTTCGCAATCAACGGTCTAGCAATAGAGGTACCTAATAAATACTCCCCTTCATACAAAGTATTCGCCCGAAACATGGGGAAAACGTACTCGGATACAAACTCTTCGGTTAATTCTTCTATAAAAATCTCTTTCACTCCGAGCATCTCTGCCTTTGCACGGGCAGGCTCAACCTCTTCTCCCTGACCAATATCTGCGGTAAATGTCACCACTTCACACTGGTATTTTTCGGCTAACCAGCGCAAAATAATGGAAGTATCCAATCCACCGGAATAGGCCAGTACAACTTTTTTTATCTTCGACATACTTCACTCCAAAACTGATTCGCAATACCAGGGCAGCAAATTATACCCCGAGGGCAGCATTTGCGCCGAACCTTGATTAGAATACACATCCCTTAGAACAAAATTTGGAACGCTGAGTATACTTGGCGCCAGGAACTGACATGCAAGATTTGGCCATTTTTGACCTAGACGACACCCTCTTACGAGGCGACAGCGATGTTTTGTGGGGCGAATACTTGGTGGATGAAGGTATCTTAGACAATAGCCATCGCCAACGGCACCAAGAATATTATCAACAGTATGAGGAAGGTACGCTAGATATTATGGCGTTTTTGGAATTTCAGTTGGAAATTCTATCCCAGCATCCTATGCAGCAATTGGACGAGTGGCGGGATGACTACCTTAATAAAAAAATAAAACCCCGCTTGTTGTCCAAAGCGCACGATCTCATTAACCATCACCGTGAACAAGGAAGGATCCTAATTATCGTTACCGCCACTAACAATTTTGTCACCGGACCAATTGCCAAGCTTTTTGATATAGATAACCTAATTGCTACCGAGGCAGAATTTAATGAGGGCCGATATACCGGTAAGGTCAGTGGCATCCCCAGCTTTCAAGCAGGAAAGGTTACGCGCTTAATAGCATGGTTAGAAAAAAATGAAATCGAACCAGGAGAAAGCTGGTTCTATTCCGATTCACACAATGATCTACCGTTGTTGGAATGGAGCGACAATCCAGTGGCGGTCGATCCCGATGATCAGCTTCGTTCAGTAGCTGAAACACAAGACTGGCCAATTATTAGCCTCAGATAAATAAGACTTAACACGAACATTGAATGCTTACCCGTTTCGATCTCTCTCTTTCTTTTTGCTACTCACCATTGGTACGCCGCTTATTCTACTACTGTGTTTGAGCCTGGGAGATGAATGGGTATCCATCGGTAACTGGTACAAACTGTTGCTCGGAAATGGCGACACATTACAGCGAGAAATCATCCTGAAACTTCGACTGCCTAGGCTGCTGAACGCATTGGGTGTTGGGGCACTACTGGCGTTGTCGGGTACCTTAATGCAAGTATTGTTGCGTAATCCGTTAGCCGATCCCTATGTATTGGGCGTCTCTGGAGGCGCCACAATAGGTAGTTTAATGGCATTCTTACTGGGGTTTTCCGGCTTATGGTTTCATCTAAGCACTACCATCGGTGCAATTGTTTCTATTTCAATTCTTTTTCTTTTGGCTAGCCAGAGTGCCGTTTACTCCACTGAGAGATTGTTACTAACAGGTATTGTACTGGCAGCAGGATGGAGTGCATTAACCAGCTTTGTCCTAGTCTTGGCCCCTGCAGCATATACTAAAGGCATGTTATATTGGCTAATGGGCGATCTGAGTTACGGTACAAGCGGAGTGTACGTCATCTTAATTGCTATGGCTGCCTTGATACTCTGTTTACCCTACTTAAAAGTACTGAATCTACTAGTGAGTGGGGACTTAACTGCAAGCGCGTTAGGGGTGTCGGTAAAAAGTATTCGTGTTCAACTCTACTTTTTTACTTCTATATTAACCGCCATCGCCGTGATTATCGCCGGGCCAATCGGCTTTATAGGATTAGTGGTGCCGCACATGACACGGCTCATCGTTGGCGGCAATCACCAGTATCTAGTCCCAACTGCCATGTGGTTTGGCGCCCTCTACTTAGGCCTAGCAGATAGCATCGCGCGCTCTTTATTGAGTCCACAACAACTGCCTTCCGGTGTGATAACCGCGCTATTGGGTATCCCTATTTTTCTTCTCTTATTAATACGCAGTCAAAAATGATATCCACAAAACAACTCACCCTAATGGCGGATGGTCGATATCTATGTAGAGAATTGGATATTCATTTTCAGACTGGAGAGGTGTGGGCAATCCTAGGCAAAAACGGTGTAGGTAAAACCACTCTATTACATAACTTAGCAGGCCTAAAAAAACCTACAGCCGGGCAGGTGTGGATAGACAATTTTCCCATCGACAAGTTGAACGCAAAAATCAGGGCTCAAAATGTTGCAATCCTGTTACAGGAAAATAAATATCAATTTCCCTTTACTGTAGAAGAGCTCGTTTCACAGGCACGGTTTCCTTATCAACACCTTTGGAATACTGGCCTAAATGTCAAAGATAAAAATATTATCCAACAAATTCTAACAGACTTAGAACTAACAAGGTTTACCCACAGATCAGTGACGGAGTTATCCGGTGGAGAACAACAACGAGTACGAATCGCCTGCTTATTTGCGCAAACACCAAGGATTTTTTTGTTGGATGAACCCACAACCTATTTAGATTATAAGATCCAACTAAAGCTGTTGAAAACACTGCACCAGCTTGCGAAAGATGAAAATAAAACCGTGATACAAATTTTACACGATCCCAATCTCGCCATTAAACATTGCGACAAATTGCTCCTGATGTTCGAAGATGGCAAAGTCTTGGCAACTTCCTCAGACCAAGTTAGCGCCAAAATGCTCGAAGAACTATATCAGATCCCATTTATAGGTATAGAGAATGATGATAGAACCTTCTGGTTACCAAACTAGATCGAGTTGTCTGCATCAGGGGAAACTCTACATCAGATCATTCACTTCTAGTATTGAGCTAGGGTAGTCGGGTACACTGAATATCATGGGAAATCGTTTAACAAAAATCTATACCCGCACCGGCGACCAAGGCATGACCGGATTGGCAACGGGTGACAGAGTGGCAAAAAATCACCTACGCATTGAAGCTGGTGGCACTATCGATGAGCTGAACAGCCAAATTGGTGTATTGTTAACCACCCAACTGCCTACGGAAATAGCTCAGGAGTTACGCCAGATCCAAAATCAGTTGTTTAATATCGGTGCGCAAATCAGTCAACCAGATTATCAAACCGTGCAACTAATTGATGTCGAAAAATTGGAGCAAGAGTTAGATCTGCTCAATCAAGAGCTGCCTACCCTCAAAGAGTTTATTCTGCCAGGTGGTAACCAGGCAGGCGCCTTATGCCATTTGGCACGAGCAGTCTGTCGTCGCGCTGAGCGTCAGCTTTACTCTCTGTTTATAGAGAATAGCGATCTCAAGTACCCGTTGATCTATCTGAATAGGCTATCAGATTATCTATTTGTTTGTGCGCGTACGTTGAATCATCTCAATGGCAATCAGGAGATTTATTGGAGCAAACACCTCCCCCCCAACACACCAAATTAATCAGTACGCTGGCAATGAATCCTAATAATCATAAAGATGGTCTGCAAACAAGCCGCACATATCAATCATTCTCATCAGTTCTGACCGGAATCCTCATTATCTTATTTGGCTCTATTATAGTGAGCGTTCCATTATCTCAACTCACGCGCTATTTTTTGTCTCAACAAGGGAAAACCACTGCTGAAATTGAACTTTATTTTGAACAACAATTTAGTCACCCTCAATTTGTGCTAATTGGCTTATTTTTTAACTTAGTAGTGTTGTTTTTCGCTGGGTGGAGCACCGGGAAATTGGCGCCCTATCTACCTGTGTGGCATGGGCTCGTGGTTGCGATTCTAGGCTCGCTGTTTTTTATGTTGCCTACAATCAATCAGGTACCGATTTGGTATAGCCTGATTTTACTGCTCTCAACGTTCAGCCTGTGCTGTTTTGGTGCTGTTCGGAGTAAACATGGCCACGCCTGTGACCAGGATAGAAATTAGCTTGTCCTTCGCTAGGAACTAAACCACACTGTTTAGCATAAGGCATGATTGCTTGTTCCAATCCGCCGATGAGAAACTGCGCACTGATGGGGTGTTTAGGACGATTTAGTTTTAAAATAAATCGTTCATGAATGAACAGATGCTTGGTTAATTCCGTTGTAGAGGGACTCATTAATACTGCCCCCTTACCTTTGTCAATCGCGTAGGCGCGTTGCTCCACAAAATGACGACTATCGTGTTGAGCCTCGAAGATCAGTTCTCCCTTACCTAGATCTATTGGCGAACGAAAAATCACACTGGGGATCCCAGCCAAGCATTGAACTTCTAATCGCGACTGACAAGCGGCACAAGTCTCACCAATCCACATCATTGCAGGCGTGGATATGACGACTACATTCTCATCTTTTGAATCACTTTCAATGACTTCAACTTTCCAGCGATTAGGCTCAATGGTAGGGGATTCTTCCTCGGCTGGCTGGACTTTCTGGGTGTTAGGGGATACACCCACTAACCGATCATAGCACTGCAATCTTGCCAAAGAGTCGTCGACTTTAGCACACCCTTCCAAAGTATTTGGCTGATCGATGCCTTCTGCGGCCAGTGGATTACAAACCAGTAGGGCCAATAAAAATATAGCACCGGAGCGCCATTTGAAGGCAATTTCCATCCTGCTTGTACTTTCTTTGTTCAACTGCAATTGTTCGACAAAATAACAGACAAAAAACCCGCCTGGTGGCGGGTCTTAATGGTTATTTGCAATGCATTACTCTTCGGCTCCCGGCCTGTCCACTAATTCCACATATGCCATTTGCGCTTTATCACCCGCACGCAATCCACATTTTATAATTCGTAAATAGCCACCGGGACGATCTTCGTATCTCGGTCCCAGCTCATTAAATAATTTTGTCACCGCGTCTCGATTACGGAGTCGGTCAAATACCAATCGTCGATTTCCCAGAGAATCCGTTTTCGCACGGGTAATGAGTGGCTCAATGACTCGTCGCAATTCCTTCGCCTTAGGCAAGGTGGTACGTATCAGTTCATGCTCCACCAATGAAGCAGACATATTGCGATACATCGCTCTGCGGTGACTACTGTTCCGGTTTAACTGTCTACCGGATTTTCTATGTCGCATGATTCTTATCCTATGGATTAAATCTGATGTTGAACTTAAGCAGATTCCTGTTCAGGATCTTTCTTATCGTATAAACCCGGAGGTGGCCAATTTTCCAAACGCATACCTAATGATAAACCTTTGGACGCCAAAACATCTTTAATCTCGGTTAAAGACTTTTTACCCAAATTGGGTGTTTTTAATAACTCTACTTCGGTGCGTTGAATTAAATCACCCACGTAATAGACATTTTCAGCTTTCAAACAGTTTGCAGATCGTACCGTTAGCTCTAAATCATCCACTGGACGCAGCAGAATCGGATCCATTTCTGATTCCTGCTTCTGCGGTTGTGGTTGTTCGTCTGCCTTTAATATAACAAAAGATGAAAGCTGCTCCTGCAACATGGTTGCAGCTTCACGGATAGCTTCTTCTGGATCCAAAGTACCATTAGTTTCCAATTCTAGTACTAACTTATCCAGATCGGTTCTTTGCTCTACTCGAGCACTCTCAACCACATAAGCCACTCTTTGTACGGGACTATAGGTAGCATCCAATTGTAAACGGCCAATCACCGCCTCATCTTCTTCACTACCTCGAGCAGTCGCGGGTACATAGCCACGGCCACGTTCTATTTTAAATTGTGCAGTGAGCGAGCCTGCCTTAGTTAAATGAGCAATCACATGATCAGGATTGACTATTTCCACGCTGTCATCGTGCACAATATCACCGGCAATCACCACACCTGGACCCGCTTTAGACAGGTTGACAGTCACTTCGTCCTTGCCGTGCAGCATTACGGCAATGCCTTTCAAATTCAGCAGTATCTCGATAACATCCTCTTGCACTCCTTCAATAGAAGTATATTCATGCAAGACGCCGTCAAACTGCGCTTCTACCACCGCACAACCGGGCATCGAAGAGAGTAAAATTCTTCTAAGCGCATGGCCTAGGGTATAACCGAAACCTCTCTCCAAAGGCTCAAGAGTAATTTTTGCCACATTCTGGCTGAGATTCTGTACGTCCACCAAACGTGGTTTAAGCAGCTCTGTTACATATCCTTGCATGTATTAGTCTCTCACTTATTTGGAGTAAAGTTCGACTACTAGATTTTCGTTGATGTTTGGAGATAACTCACCACGCTCTGGATGCGCTTTATAAACACCACGACATTTCTCTGTATCAACATCGAGCCATTCTGGAAAACCACGTTGCTTGGCCAATTGCAGTGCGGCTCTTACTCTAAGTTGTTCCCGCGCCGCTTCATTGACGGTAATTTCATCATTTGCCCGAAGCTTATAAGAGGGAATATTTACCCGTTTACCGTTCACCAATATTGCATTATGACGAACCAATTGGCGCGCCTCTGCACGGGAGGCTCCAAAACCCATTCTAAATACGACATTATCTAAACGAGATTCCAACAGCTGCAGCAGGTTTTCACCAGTTGAACCCTTAATACGCTCCGCTTCTTTGTAATAAAGACGGAATTGATCTTCTAACACACCATAGGTCTTACGCAGCTTCTGTTTTTCTCGCAGCTGCACAGCATAATCTGTCATTCTTGGTCGCTTCTGACCATGTTGTCCCGGCGGGAAGGGGCGTTTTTCGATACCGCACTTGCTAGAAAAACACTTTTCACCTTTCAGGTAAAGCTTTTCGCCTTCTCGCCTACAAATTCGACATTTCGCGCCAATATATCTTGCCAAAATAAAATCTCCTAACTACACACGACGCTTTTTCGGGGGTCGACAACCATTATGGGGAATGGGTGTCACATCGGTAATGTTGGTAATCTTGTAACCTATAGAATTTAACGCTCGCAATGCAGATTCCCTTCCAGGCCCCGGTCCCTTTACCTTGACATCAAGGTTCTTCAGACCATATTCCTTAGCTGCCGTGCCCGCCCGCTCTGCTGCTACTTGGGCAGCAAAAGGAGTACTTTTTCGCGAACCACGGAAACCCGAACCACCGGCAGTGGCCCACGACAAGGTATTACCTTGCCTATCAGTGATAGTAATAATAGTGTTATTGAAAGAAGCGTGCACGTGAGCGATACCGTCGGACACATCCCGTAGAATTTTTTTACGACCTTTGCCAGTCACCTTAGCCATATACTCAAATACTCACTCTGCTCGATTATCGTTTAATAGGTCGGCGCGGACCTTTTCTGGTTCTGGCGTTGGTTTGCGTCTGCTGACCGCGTACTGGTAAACCTCGTCGATGACGAATGCCTCGATAGCAACCAAGATCCATTAAGCGCTTAATATTCATGGAAACTTCTCGTCGCAAATCCCCCTCAACGCTAAATTTTCCAACTTCGGTTCTGAGGGACTCCAATTGACCCTCGTCCAAATCCTTCACCTTGGTTTCAGGTGACACATCCGCTGCATCACAAATTACCTTCGCACGCTCGTTGCCAATTCCATAGATAGACGTCAAAGCAATGACGACGTGTTTATGAACCGGAACATTAATGCCCGCTATCCGAGCCATAATTCATTGTCTCCCAGGGACATTATCAGACGCTTCCGCCCACCAAGCGAAAACGCGAAAGACTAGCCCACTAAGCCATTAAAATCAATAGGTAAGTTAAATCTAATTACCTAACCCTGCCGCTGTTTATGGCGACCATCTTTACAAATCACGCGCACCACACCGTTACGTCGAACCACTTTGCAATGGCGACACATGCGCTTAACAGATGCTCTCACTTTCACATTAGTACTCCAGCCAGGACGCCAAAAATCTATCTAGCGCCTTTCAATTTGCTCTTTTTCATCAGCCCTTCATACTGTTGCGACAGTAGATGAGACTGTACTTGAGCCATTAGATCCATTACCACCACCACGATAATCAGCAGTGAAGTGCCGCCAAAATAAAAAGGAACGTTTGCATACAGAATTAAAAATTCAGGTAGCAAACAGACCAATGTCACATAAACCGCGCCTACCAAAGTCAGTCTGGACATAATTTTATCCATAAACTTGACGGTCTGTTCTCCGGGCCTGATCCCTGGGATGAAAGCACCGGAACGCTTTAAATTATCAGCAGTATCTTTCGGATCAAAAACCAACGCGGTGTAAAAAAAACAAAAGAACACAATGGCTACCGCATAAGCAATCACGTACACCGGCTGACCGGGGGAAAACGCTGCTGCCAGGGACTTTAACCACGCAAAGCCCGCTGCATCTGATACCCATCCACCCAGAGTGGCCGGAAAAAGAATAATACTAGAGGCAAAAATAGGTGGAATTACCCCAGCCATGTTCACCTTTAATGGAAGATGACTTGTCTGTCCGCCGTACATTTTTCTACCTACCTGTCGTTTTGCGTAGTTGATGGTAATACGTCTTTGACCACGCTCTACAAACACCACAAATGCGGTCACCGCAACGACCGCTAACAAGATGATAGCCACAACCAAAAAGTTCAGCTCCCCAGTCCGCGCCAACTCTAAAGTACCGCCGACCGCGCTCGGTAATCCTGCCACAATACCAGCAAATATGATGAGCGATATGCCATTACCGATACCGCGTTCCGTCACCTGCTCGCCCAGCCACATCAAAAACAGCGTACCCGTGACCAGAGTCACGGTAGTAGTCAACCTAAACATCCACCCAGCTTCCAACACCACCGGTTGAGCTTCTAGAGCAATAGAGGCACTCATGCCCTGAAAGGTAGCAAGTGCCACCGTGCCATAGCGGGTGTATTGAGTCAGTTTACGACGCCCTTGCTCACCCTCCTTTTTGAGCTGCTCGAGGGTGGGTACCACAGAACTCAAAAGCTGCATAATGATAGAAGCGGAAATGTACGGCATGACACCCAAGGCAAATACCGCTAACCGCTCTAAGGAACCGCCGGAAAACATATTAAAAACTGCTAGGATCGTACCCTGCTGTTGATCCATCAGCTTTCGCAGCTCTTCAGGATCGATCCCCGGAACGGGGATATGGGAGCCAATACGAAAGACAATCAATGCGCCCAACAAGAACAGGATGCGTTGTCGCAGCTCCTGCGTATTACTGCCAGAAGTTGCTGCGCCGCCTGCCTTTGGACCTGCCATGGCGCCTAGGCGACCGAGCCGCCAGCGGCTTCAATGGCGTTCTTAGCACCAGCAGTAACACGTAAATCAGTTAACTGAACCGCTTTTGAAATTTCGCCGGATAATATCACTTTCGCGGACTTAGTCTGCTGTGGCACCACTTTAGCCTGCTTCAACAGATCCAAATCTATTTCGGAGGCATCTAATTTGTCAATTTCACTGAGTCGCACTTCGGCAACGAATCGACTTTTGCGTGAACGAAACCCGAACTTCGGCACTCGCCTTTGCAGCGGCATCTGGCCACCTTCGAATCCAACCTTATGATAACCGCCAGATCGAGACTTCTGACCCTTATGCCCACGGCCACAGGTTTTACCCATGCCCGAGCCAATACCGCGCCCGACCCTTTTTTTTGCCTGACGCGCACCGTCAGCGGGTTTTATCGTATTCAGTTTCATGTTTAAAGTTCCTCGACCTTAAGCATGTAGGAAACCTTGTTGATCATGCCTCGGTTTTCTGGGGTGTCTATCACTTCCACCCTATGGTGCATACGCCTCAACCCCAAACCTCTGACACAGTCCTGATGCTTTTTTATGCGGCCATACTGACTGCGTATCAGAGTCACCGCCAATTTTTTTTTATCGCCGCTCATGAAGTAATCTCTTCAACACTTTTACCCCGTTTTGCTGCCACGTCATCGGGTGAGGACATACTGCTCAAGGCGTTCACTGTGGCTCTGACCACATTGATTGGATTCGTGGTTCCGATACATTTGGACAACACATTTTGTACACCCACCACCTCAAATACAGCTCGCATCGCACCGCCGGCAATGACTCCTGTACCTTCAGATGCAGGTTTCATAAACACTTTCGCAGCACCGTGTCGCCCCACCGTCGGGTACTGCAAGGTATGACCGTCAAGATGTACTCTAACCATATTTTTACGCGCAGCTTCCATCGCTTTCTGAATGGCTAAGGGCACCTCACGCGCTTTACCTTGGCCAAAACCGACACGCCCTTCACCATCACCAACAACGGTCAGCGCAGAAAAGCCAAATTGCCGTCCGCCTCTTACCACCTTGGCAACACGTTTTACTGAGACCAGTTTTTCCTGTAGTCCATCATTCGGTTTAGAGTCTGCTGACACTGCCATAAAGCACCTTTAAAATTCGAGTCCCGATTCTCTTGCCGCATCTGCTAACGCTTTGATGCGACCGTGATATTTATAACCAGAACGATCAAAAGCCACTTGTGTCACGCCAGCCTGTTTAGCTCTTTCTGCAATGGTTTTACCGACAATTTTTGCCGCCTCTACATTGCCACCAAACTGGCATTGTTCGCGTAATGCTTTTTCAGTACTGGTCGCACTGGCCAACACTTGTGAACCGTCGGCAGAAAAAATCTGTGCATAAGTATGCTTTGGTGTGCGATAAATGCCAAGGCGCGCGATTCGCTGTTCGCGGATCTTAGCTCTGGTTTTCACTGCACGACGTAGTCGAGCACTCTGTTTGTTCATGATTTAAACCTTACTTCTTCTTCGCTTCTTTACGAACCACATGTTCATCAGAGTAGCGGATCCCCTTGCCTTTGTAGGGCTCTGGTGGACGCACAGAACGAATATTCGCGCTGATTTGCCCCACCAACTGTTTATCCAAACCTTTGACTAAGATCTCGGTTTGGCTGGGCGTTTCAAATGTAATGCCCTCAGGTGCATCAATATCCACAGGGTGAGAATAACCCACATTGATGTTGAGCGTTTTACCCTTTGCTTGCGCCCGATAGCCTACACCCACCAGTTCTAGTTTGCGCTCAAATCCTTCATGGGTACCAATCACCATGTTATTGATCAGGGCTCGGGTGGTTCCTGCCAATGCAACGGCACTTTGTGCTTCAATGGCCGGTGCAGTAGTGATCTCCTCCGCACCCAGGTTGACCGTCACTTCTTCGTGAACATCCATCTCCAATTGCCCCTTTGCGCCTTTTACCGTGAGATGATTACCCTCTAGCTTCACCTCAACGCCCTTCGGCAACGGAATAGGATTTTTTGCGACCCTAGACATAAAACCCTCTTAAAATACGTGGCAGATAACTTCGCCGCCCTGCCCTACACTACGAGCTTTGCGGTCGGTCATTAAACCCTTGGAGGTAGAGATAATAGCGATACCCAAACCACCGCGCACCTGCGGTAATTCATTGTTCGCCTTAAAAACTCTTCTACCCGGACGACTCACTCTTGCAATCGATTCGATCACCGGCTTACCCTGATAATATTTCAAATCGATGCACAATGTTTGTTTACCATCTACTTCAGCGGTATCAAATCCTTCGATGTAACCTTCGTCTGTTAGCACGCGTGCGAGCGCCGATTTAATTTTCGACTGCGGCATAGTCACCGCCTTTTTACCCACCGCTTGCGCATTGCGAATGCGGGTAAACATATCTGCTAAAGGATCTGACATACTCATGAATAACTTTTCCTTTTTGTCTTCCTACCAGCTGGCGCGGATCAGGCCTGGTATATCACCACGCATCGCCGCCTCGCGGAGCTTGGTCTTCGACAACCCAAATTTTCGATAATAGCCGTGAGGTCGACCAGATTCGCGACACCTATTGCGCTGTCGACTGGGGGAGGCATCTCTAGGCAAACCTTGTAGCTTATGTTGCGCCTCCAAACGCTCTTCATAAGAGGCGGTAGCAGAGTGAACCACCGCTTTCAAAGCGGTTCGTTTTGCCGCATATCTTTGCGCGGTGCGTAGACGCTTTTTCTCTCTGGCAATCATAGATTTTTTTGCCATATCAATTAACCTTTCAACGGAAACGAGAAAGCTTTGAGCAAAGCTCGCGCTTCTTCATCCGTGTTAGCTGTCGTGGTAATACAGATATCCAGGCCCCTGATTTTGTCAATTTTGTCGTAATCTACTTCTGGAAAAATGATCTGCTCCCGAATTCCCATGGAGTAGTTCCCACGACCGTCAAATGACTTCGCGTTGAGCCCACGAAAATCGCGGATACGGGGGATCGCCACGTTAATTAGACGCTCTAAAAATTCATACATTCGTGCACGACGTAAAGTCACCTTACAACCAATCGGATAACCGTCACGAATTTTGAATCCAGCTATCGACTTTCGTGCCAAAGTGACAATGGGCTTTTGTCCCGAAATCACTGACATATCTTCCACTGCACGCTCGAGTACCTTTTTATCGCCGACTGCTTCACCAACTCCCATGTTCAGGGTAATTTTGGAAATTCGCGGTACTGCCATCACACTAGAATAATTAAATTCTTGCTGCAGGTGGGGCAATATGGTCTCTTGGTAATAGGATTCTAAATTAGGCTTCATCGATCCAGCTCCTAGGTATCCACTACTTCGTTATTGGACTTAAAGAAGCGCACCTTACGACCATCCTCAAGGGTTTTAATTCCCACCCTATCTGCTTTCTCCGTTTGTGGATTGTATAACCCCACATTGGAGATATGGATTGGCATTTCTTTATCCACAATACCTCCAGTAATACCGGCATTGGGATTAGGTTTCTGATGCTTGCGCACCATATTCACATTCGTCACCAAGACTCTATCCCTACCATTCAAAACTGCAGTCACGGTGCCACGCTTGCCTTTATCTTTGCCAGCAATCACCACTACCTCATCACCTATGCGAATCTTTTTCATTCTCTTCTATGACCTATAGCACTTCGGGCGCCAATGAAATAATTTTCATAAATTGAGCAGTACGTAACTCACGCGTCACTGGCCCAAATATACGGGTGCCAATCGGTTCCAACTTTGCGTTTAACAACACCGCTGCATTAGAATCAAAGCGGATCAAAGATCCGTCCGGCCGGCGTACCCCCTTGCTGGTGCGCACTACCACGGCATTATAAACATCGCCCTTCTTCACTTTGCCGCGAGGGATGGCTTCTTTAACAGAGACCTTGATGACATCACCAATATTGGCATAACGACGATGAGATCCACCCAGGACCTTAATGCACATCACCTGCCGAGCGCCGCTATTGTCGGCAACCTGGAGCTTAGACTGCATTTGAATCATAATTCTACTCCGTGACTAACTCTCGGCAAAAATGAGGGCGGATCATACACTTGACACGCCATAGTTTCCACTGCTGCCAACGCCTCACACTGCTGCTTTTTCAACAATTTCCACCAACTTCCAACTTTTATCCTTGGAGATGGGCCGACACTCCTGGATTTTCACCCAATCACCCACACGACATTCATTGGCTTCGTCATGGATCTTTAATTTGGTACTGCGCTTAATAAACTTACCATACAGCGGGTGACGCATTTTACGCTCAATCAATACCACCGCGCTCTTATTCATTTTGTCTTTAATGACACGAGCACCTACAGTACGAACATTCTTCTCTGCAGCATCGCTCATGCAGCACCTCTTCTCTTCTCGTTCATGATGGTATTGATTCTCGCCACTTCTCGACGGATCTGTTTAAAGCGATGAGTTTGATTAAGCTGTCCCGTAGCCCGCTGCATACGCAAATTAAACTGCTCGCGCAAAAGAGACTGTTTTTCAGTTTGTAAATCGTTTAGAGATTTTTCTCTCAATTCTTTCGCATCCATTAATGAACCGTCCTCGATACAAAAGTGGTGCCAACCGGTAATTTCGCAGCAGCCAAACGAAAGGCTTCTCGCGCCACATCTTCTGGCACGCCTTCCATTTCATATAGCATCCTACCGGGCTGAATTTGCGCCACCCAATATTCTACACCGCCTTTACCTTTACCCATACGAACCTCTAACGGTTTTTTGGAAATAGGTTTATCGGGAAACACGCGGATCCAAATCTTACCCCCCCGTTTCACGTGGCGGGTCATGGCGCGTCTCGCGGCCTCAATCTGCCGTGCTGTGATACGCCCGCGGCCTGTCGCTTTCAAACCATATTCCCCGAAGCTCACTTTATTGGCACGGGTAGCCAGGCCACGATTACGACCTTTTTGCTGTTTTCTAAATTTAGTTTTCTTCGGCTGCAACATGTGTCAAAACTCTCTGGTTATCCTGCGGAAGCAGACTGGCGTTCTGTTGTAGTACCGGACTCTTCGTCACCAAAAACCTCTCCCTTAAAGATCCAGACCTTTACGCCTATAACGCCATAGGTAGTTTGTGCTTCTGCTACGCCATAGTCGATGTCTGCTCGCAGGGTGTGCAAAGGTACACGGCCCTCTCGGTACCATTCTGTGCGCGCAATTTCGGCACCACCTAAGCGGCCAGCCACACAAATTCGAATGCCTTTAGCACCCACTCGCATGGAATTGCTCACTGCTCTTTTCATGGCACGACGAAACATAATTCGACGCTCTAATTGCTGAGCCACATTTTCTGCGACCAACTTTGCGTCTAATTCAGGGCGACGGATCTCCTCGATCTTGATCTGCACCGGCACACCCATCATGGCAGAAAGTTTGCCTCGCAGATGTTCAATATCTTCGCCTTTACGACCTATTACGATTCCAGGACGCGCGGTGTGGATCACCACTCGAGCATTTTTCGCTGGTCGCTCAATCTGAATGCGGCTCACAGAAGCGTTTGCCAGCTCCTTACGCAGAAAACGGCGCACGTCCAGATCTGTATTAAGATAGTCCGCAAAATTGTGTGAATCTGCATACCAGGTGGATGTCCAGTCTTTAATGACGCCTAGTCGAAAACCAATTGGATGAACTTTTTGACCCATAAACTATTCTCTCAATTCCTCACTAGTCGTCCGACACCGTTACGGTGATATGACTCGTGCGCTTTAAAATTCGGTTACCTCGCCCTTTAGCCCGCGCCTCAAAGCGTTTAAATGTCGGACCTTCGTCTACGCAGATGCGACTCACGGTGAGTTCATCAATATCAGCGCCCTCATTATTTTCTGCATTGGCAACCGCTGAGTCCAACACCTTCTTAATAATATGTGCCGCCTTTTTTGGACTAAACTGTAACGTGTTAATAGCATGTTCGACGCTTTGGCCGCGGATTTGATCTGCAACCAATCGACCTTTTTGGGCAGAAATACGCGCATATTTTAACTTAGCAGAAGTTTGCATTGTGATTCTCTTTTAGCGCTTGGCTTTCTTATCAGCTACATGGCCGCGATAGGTTCGAGTTGCGGAAAACTCTCCCAATTTATGGCCAACCATATTTTCAGAAACAAATACCGGAACATGCTGGCGCCCGTTGTGTACAGCAAAAGTCAGACCCACCATTTCAGGCGTCACCATAGAGCGTCGAGACCAGGTTTTAATCGGTTTTTTACTACCGGACTGCAACGCTTCGTCTACCTTTTTTTGCAAATGCAAATCAACAAATGGACCTTTTTTAACTGAACGTGGCACCTTAAGCTCCTGACACTTTCCTTAAAACTACTTCTTCTTACTTCGACGACGCACGATATACTGATCCGTGCGCTTGTTTGATCGAGTTTTATATCCTTTAGTTGGCATACCCCAAGGAGAAACCGGATGTCGGCCACCGGAGGTACGCCCCTCTCCACCACCATGTGGATGGTCTACTGGATTCATCGCCACACCGCGAACAGTGGGACGCACGCCACGCCACCTTTTGGCGCCGGCTTTACCTAAAGAACGCAGATTATGCTCTGAATTACTCACTTCACCCAAGGTAGCGCGGCAGTCCACATGAACCTTGCGTGTTTCCCCCGAACGTAACCTTAAGGTGGCATAGGTGCCTTCTCGCGCTACAAGTTGTGCAGAGGTTCCCGCACTGCGCACCATCTGCGCACCTTTGCCCGGTTTTAACTCCACACAGTGAACCAAACTACCGAGTGGAATATTACGCAATATCATGCTGTTGCCAGCGCGGATCGGGGTTTCACTCCCGGATTGAACCTGATCACCCACCTTTAGATTCTTAGGAGCGATAATATAACGTCGTTCGCCATCCAGATAACAAAGCAATGCGATATGAGCACTGCGGTTGGGATCATATTCGATGCGCTCCACCTTAGCAGGGATTTCATCTTTATTGCGCTTAAAGTCAATTATTCGGTAATGATGCTTATGACCGCCGCCACGATGCCGAACCGTAATTCGGCCACTGTTATTGCGCCCACCACTGGAAGATTTCTTTTCCAACAGCGGGGCATGGGGTTCCCCCTTATGCAACTCCGGGGACACAACTTTAACAACGTGTCTGCGACCTGGAGAAGTTGGCCTTGCTTTAACTAATGCCATGATTTATATGCCTAATCCAATTCCTGTTCACACAAAGTCAAGGTCTTGACCTGCGGCCAACTTGACGTAGGCTTTTCGCCACCCCTTACGTTGGCCATAGCTGGTGCCAAATCGTTTCGGTTTTGGTTTCATGTTAGCCACATTTACTTTTTCCACTTTGACATCAAACATCAGTTCCACTGCCTGTTTGATTTCACTTTTAGTCGCATCATTCACCACTCGAAACACATACTGAGAAGCGTTATCAGCCGCCAATGTGCTTTTTTCAGAGATCACAGGTGCCTGAATCAAAGTCATTAATCTGTCCGTATTCATTCGAAGCGATCCTCAAGTTTAGGTAGCGCGGACTTGGTCACTAATACGGTATCGAAACCCACCAATTCTACAGCGTCTAAATCTTCTGCCAATCCCACCGCGACATGGGGAATATTGCGTGCGGAAAGCTCTACATGTTCATCTGGTTCAGCTAACACCAATAACACCTGATCTAACTGAAATTGCTTCAGCTGTTGCGCCAGATCTTTGGTCTTCGGCGCCGACATTTGAAAATCGTCAATGATTTTAAGACGCTGTTGTCGTACCAACTCAGATAATATGGAACACATCGCACCGCGATACATTTTTCTGTTCAATTTTTGGGAAAAATCCCTAGGCTTGGCGGCAAATGCACGCCCACCACTACGCCAAATCGGACTACGTATGGTGCCTGCACGCGCTCGCCCCGTGCCTTTTTGACGCCAAGGCTTACTGCCACCGCCTCTAACTTCACTGCGACTTTTTTGCGCTTTAGAGCCGGATCTTAAACCAGCCAGAGATCGCACCACCGCCTGATGTATCAACGCTTCGTTATAGCTCTGCCCAAAGACAGATTCGCTCGCCTCCACTGAACCACTGCCATTAATATGGGCGATTTCTACAGCCATTTTTAACTATCCTTTCACCGCTGAAGAGATAATGACATCACTACCCTTGGCACCCGGCACCGCACCCTTCACTAAGAGCAGATTGCGCTCTTCATCAACTGCAACCAATAGTAAATTCTGTGCAGTGGTTTTCTTAGCGCCCATATGGCCAGCCATCTTCTTGCCTTTAAACACGCGGCCTGGAGTTTGACATTGACCAATCGAACCTGCGCTACGATGAGATAGCGAATTTCCATGGGTCGCGTCACCCATACCAAAATTATGGCGTTTGATGGCACCCGCAAATCCTTTACCGATGCTGGTGCCACAGACATCCACCTTCTGCCCAGCTTCAAATTGAGACACCGTCAGCTCCGCGCCCACTTCGGGCACTTCGCTGTCGTTGTTTAAGCGAAATTCCCACAATCCGCGACCGGCTTCCACGCCAGTTTTCGCAAACTCCCCGGCCCGAGATTTGTTCACCCTCGACGGCTTGATGGCGCCAGCGGTCACCTGTACGGCGTCATAACCATCAGTTTCATTCGTTTTCACGCGGCATACCCGATTCGGCTGAACCTCAATTACCGTTACCGGAGCGGACTCACCATCCTCTTGAAAGACTCGAGTCATGCCACATTTTCGTCCTACCAAACCAATAGCCATGTTGTTCCCAACCAAATATAAGCCGTTGTCTTAAAGACAAAGAAGTCCAGGATTCTCCTGGACTTCTTTAATACTCTGCCGTGTACAAGAGCGACGCACAGCGGGTTAAAAGTCCAAATCTCTGTTCAGGTTAAACGGATCTGTACATCCACTCCGGCTGCCAAATCCAATTTCATCAACGCATCCACAGTTTTTTCTGTTGGTTCAACAATATCCATCAACCGTTTGTGGGTACGTATCTCATATTGATCTCGTGCGTCTTTGTTGACGTGAGGCGAAATCAACACTGTAAATCTCTCTTTGCGAGTAGGCAACGGGATTGGACCCTTTACTCGCGCGCCGGTCCTTTTTGCTGTTTCCACTATTTCCTTAGCCGATTGATCAATCAATTTGTGATCGAAGGCCTTGAGTTGAATACGAATCGATTGATCAGACATCAGGGTTACTCAACAATCTTGCTGACGACGCC
>DJFZ01000059.1 GCA_002432655.1 Thiotrichaceae bacterium UBA5859
GAATCTGTTTATTGAAAGTTTTTCGGGCGCCTCGGAAACCTTTAGCGTGGGCCCAGTCCCATCTGCGCTAGCGGATACAACCAATGATTCTTATGTGCTCACCGCCTCTGGCGTAGGGCAGTCTTCGGCGATTTCCGGCAGCAGTGGTGATGTGACAGAAACGCGAACGCGCACTCGATATGCAAGACAGTTAGAAGCGACTAATTTTTCTCTACCTTCTGGCTGGGCTGTGACTTCTGTGAATAAGGACACGACCGATCCAAATTATCCTATTTTCTCTGTGAACGCTTCGCTCTATAGTGACGTGTCCACTGGCGACGCGGAGTTGTACTGGATGATGTATGGTGGTTGGCAGTTCTTTGTTTCCTCTGGCTGGCTGACTGGTGCATCAGATTTACAGTTCGCATTCCCAAATTTATCCGCACTAGACGGCTGGAATACGAATTGGAATCCTGAAGCTCAAACATTCGATTTTTTCAGCTTGTTTGCCTCAACCTTGAATTTTATTGATGTTGACGGAAATATTGTTGGGGATTTGGGAGCGATTGTCTCTAAACTCGGCACATTCTGATTACTCGTTTGTTAAATATAACCGGGCCATGAAGTTTTCATGGCCTTTTTTTTTGTGATCCAGAGAACAGAACACCACGGCTTTTAGCCATGGATGAATGAACCCGGAAACGGCAATTCATTCAAGCGTGTCGTGACGCTCAGGATACGCAACGGAACATCCAAGGGTTCCTGTTGCCCTCGCGTACCACGACAACCAATTGTGCCCCGGCCGTCCTGCGTTTGTGCCGCTTTGCAACACCCTCGATAGCTCGGGACTGACTAGTCAACACTCCCTCAAATGACTGAACGGCGTTTCAGATGCGCTTGCATATTGCCTTCCTAAGCTCCGGCAATACGTCCGCACTTGCACCCACGCCTATCGGAGGCCACGCGACATCGCTTTTCTCTCCATGGGGCGTAGCCATGGAAGCACGATTATCTGTGCACTGCACTTACTGCATGCAATACCAAGTTGTTTGGGCTTGTAGATACCGCCGGAGGATCCTGAAGCTTGACGCCGGTGCTTATCTTAAAAAGCTGCTCTACCGACTGCAGTGAAGTATGCTCGGCGTTGAAATAGTGACCATCGACTTTGATGGTGACCATGTGCACATGGTTTATTATTATGCCACCAAAATATGGCGTAAACGCTGTGCTGAGATGTCTTAAAGGCCAATCTTCGTCCATGATGCGCAAGTAGTTTGATTGGTTAGTATAGGAGATTGGAAAGAAGATGTTATGTGATCGCCGGGATACTGTGTCAGCAGCGTGAGGTAGACACAGAGACGATCAAGAGATATGTGGAGTGTCAAACGCGCCATGATAAAGGTCAGCACCATGGAGAACTGTAATGGTCAGTTTGCGTAAAGCTGTCGGTCTGCGTTGTGATAGAACCCCAGCATTGGCCGGAGGTGCCAATTCTCACGAAATCGAGAAGGATGATATGCCCGAAAATCTGACTAAGAAGCACAACTTATTGATGAGAATAAAAGGCGTAATATTTTCGAGGATGTTTTGAGATAGATAAGATGATCAAATAATTAACAAAGACGACGACAGATTCCATCCTGCTTGACCTTATGTACATAATTTTACTCTGTGATCATTCAAGCAGACAGAGATCGGTATTGAATTAATTTGCTTTGATTTTTATAGAGTGATTGTTGCTAGAATTATCAGAATACTTTTAGTTTTAATATCGAAAAATGATTACGTCGGAGCCACACCAGGAAATTGCAAAAGGCATGGTGTGAAAGTCATCGGTTTATGTATGATAGCAGCCATAAAGAATAAATCTAATAATAAAAACTGTTATCCGGTTGAAATATATTTCTAGCTTGTTACTCTATTAATAAGGAAAGTCAACTAACAGTTGAAGGAATTATGTGCGGTATCGCCGGTGAATTGCGTTTCGACCAGACGCAAGCTTCACCCATAAAAATCGATCGGATGCTAGGTGTTATGGCGCCTAGGGGGCCGGATGGTTCAGGACTATTTTCGCAAGGATCGTATTGCTTTGGCCATCGACGGTTGAAAGTCATAGATCTTGGCGATCAAGCTTCACAACCAATGGTTGACAGTGCTTTGGGATTAGTGATTGTTTTCAATGGTTGCATCTATAATTACCCAGAACTACGAAAACAGTTATTAGATCAAGGGTACAATTTTTTTACAAACGGTGATACGGAAGTCATTTTAAAAGCATATCATGCCTGGGGCAAAGATTGCGTCAAGCATTTTCATGGCATGTTCTCTTTTGCGATCTGGGAGCGCGATAGTAAACGAGTTTTTGTCGCCCGTGATCGCCTAGGAATTAAGCCGTTTTATTTTACCAAAAACCATAATTCACTGTTATTTGCCTCATCACTTCCTGCCATGTTACAGACCGGGAATATGGATACTTCTATTGATCCCATAGCACTTAACTATTATATGAGTTTTCATTCTGTCGTACCGGCACCTCACACAATATTCAATGGCATAAAGAAGTTGCCGCCAGCGTCTATTATGATGATCGATGCAGATGGAACTGTAAACCAGGAAGTGTATTGGGATCTTGACTATGGACGCAGTGTGGTTGATTTAGAACGTTCAGAAAACGAATGGATAGAATTAACACACGAAGCTTTAAAATTAGCGGTCAAAAGGCGCTTAGTTGCTGATGTGCCAGTAGGCGTTTTGCTTTCAGGCGGGTTGGATTCATCGCTAATTGTCGGATTGCTGAGCGAATTGGGTCAGAAAGATATCAATACATTTTCGGTTGGTTTCGAGGATGTGGCTGAAGAAGAAGGTAATGAATTCAGATATTCAGATATTATCGCAGGACGGTACGAAACTGATCATCATAAGATTTTCGTTGACCATACAGAACTACAGACAAACCTTTCAGCCTGTATTAAAGCGATGTCCGAGCCGATGGTCAGTCATGACGTGATAGGCTTCTATTTACTGTCTCGCGAAGTATCAAAACATGTTAAGGTTGTACAAAGTGGTCAAGGAGCAGATGAGGTATTTGCGGGCTATCATTGGTATCCACCTTTAATGCAAATAGAACATGACCAGGCGGTGGATACCTATGCGAGTGTGTTTTTTGATCGTAACCATGATGAGTACAAAACAGTCATCAGCCCCGATTATGTCAGCCAGAATTATGCCCATAAATTTGTTACGCAACATTTCGAGAAGCCGAAAATTACCGATCCTGTAGATCGAGCGCTTAGGTTAGATACTCAGGTGATGTTAGTCGATGATCCGGTGAAGCGAGTGGATAACATGACAATGGCATGGGGGCTGGAAGCGAGAGTCCCCTTTCTAGATCATGAGTTAGTGGAATTGGCGGCAAAGATTCCGGCAAAGTACAAAGTTAAAGATGGTGGTAAGTATGTGCTTAAAGAGGTTGGGCGGCGCATTATTCCACATGAAGTCATTGACAGACCCAAGGGCTATTTTCCAGTTCCTGCGCTTAAATATCTAGAAGGAGAATATTTAGATATGGCAAGGAACATTCTGTCACAGCCCGCAGCTCGAACTCGCGGGCTATTTGAGCACACCTATATAGATATGCTATTTGAATCTCCCCAAGAGCATATCACCCCGCTTCGGGGATCAAAACTTTGGCAAATCACTCTGCTAGAGTATTGGCTTCAGGAACAAGGTATATGAGTAACAGAAGTCATGAAACTAAATTCAATGGATTAGAACATTCTCCAAGTTTGAAAAATTGGGGAGAAGCTGCAGAACTACCTAAAGTAGATGTGGCTATAGAATGTGGATGGGGGCGATTGCTTTTCGCGCATACCTTCAAAAGTAACAAAAATATCGCGAAGCAAATGAGAGAAGAAGCCAAAAATGCGCGAGACCTGGCGCTGTATGTTCGTGATCCACAAGTCGTTATTGCTTATGCGCCTCAAGAACTATTTATTGATCCGTCGTACACATTTCGTTTGAATTTACTTAATTACAAACCTCTAAAAGAAGAGAGAGGGCAGTTCTCTATACGTTTTATTAATACCGATGATGATATTCAGAGCATTAATCGCATTTATGAAACTCGTAGTATGGTGCCTATTGATCCTGAGTTTTTACAAGAGACTTATAAGGGAAAGTTTATCAAGTACTGGGTAGTGATCGATAACGACACCCAACATGTAATCGCAGTGTGCATGGGTATTGATCATAAGCTCGCCTTTGACGATCCAGAAAACGGGGCTAGTTTGTGGTCCGTAGCCGTTGATCCCCAGGCAAAACATGCAGGTGTCGGGCTGCATCTTGTTCAACATGTTGCTGCATTTTATATGCAGCAGGGACGTAGTTTTTTAGATTTATCGGTCATGCATAGCAATGTCGCAGCGATCGATCTTTATAAGAAGTTAGGATTTGTTCAAGTACCCGTTTTTTGTATTAAAAACAAGAACAGTATTAATGAAAAGCTTTACACTGGCCCCGATCCTGACGATGAACTCAATCCTTACGCGATGATCATCATTAATGAGGCACGTAGACGGGGAATACGTGTAGATGTGCAGGATTCAGAAGGTAATTATTTTGAGTTGTCCAGTGGTGGCACCAGTGTCGTTTGTCGGGAATCACTCACTGAATTGACCTCATCTATTGCCATGAGCCGGTGTATCGATAAAAAGACAACCGTTAGGCTTTTAAGACATGCCGGACTTAAAGTGCCAGCTCAACACCTAGCATCTAAACCTGCTAGTAATCAAGAGTTTCTAAAGCAGTATGGTGCAATCGTTGTGAAGCCGTCAGTAGGGGAGCAAGGTGCTGGAATCACTGTGGATGTGAGAACCAAAAATGAATTGGAAACTGCAGTGAACTATGCCAAAAAAGTATACCGTGACGTGTTATTAGAAGAGATGGTGAAGGGTCAAGATCTGCGTATTATTGTGATTAATTACGAAGTCGTCGCCGCAGCCATTAGGAAACCTCCAACGGTTATCGGTGACGGAGAACATACCATTCTACAACTGGTTAAAAAGCAGAGTCGTCGTCGTGAAAAGGCGACCCAAGGTGAAAGTAAAATCCCCGTCGATGGAGAATTGCGACGGACCGTTCATAATGCAGGTTATGTTTTGGATGATATTTTACCGAAAGGTGAAGAGTTGAAAGTACGTAGAGCAGCAAATCTTCATGTTGGTGGTACTATTCATGATGTTACCGATAAACTGCATCCTGAGTTGGAAAAGGCCGCCAAGCGGGCAGCACATATCATTGATATTCCTGTCACTGGGTTAGATTTCATTGTCTCATCACCTTCCAATCCAGACTATGTCATTATTGAGGCTAATGAGCGACCCGGATTGGCCAATCATGAACCTCAACCTACCGCCGAACGATTCATCGATTTACTATTTCCGCAAACTGTAGCAAGAAACTTATGATCCTGAACATCGATAAAAATTATATGCAGGAAACACTGCGTCAATTATTGACAATCCCGAGTCCAACCGGGTTCACAGATCAAATTGTCCGCTTTGTTGGTGAAGAATTGGAATCATTAGGCACACCATTTGAATTAACTCGGCGTGGTGCGATTCGGGCGACATTGGAGGGGGAGCAGCGTTCACCAGATCGAGCGATAGTCACGCACCTAGATACTCTGGGGGCCATGGTAAGAGAATTGAAAACTAATGGCCGCTTGGGGATAGTCATGATAGGGCATTGGTCCGCACGATTTGCGGAGGGTGCGAGAGTCACGATCTTCACAGATAGGCATTCTTATCGCGGAACCATCTTACCGCTAAAAGCCTCGGGTCATGTTTATAACAAAGAAATCGATAGCCAACCGGTGTCCTGGGATAATTTAGAGGTGCGTGTTGATGAAAAGGTACAGGATAAAGAGGACTTAAAGAATTTCGGCTTTAATGTCGGGGATTACGTGGCGGTGGACACTGATCTCGAAATAACAAAAAGTGGATTTATCAAGGCACGGCATTTGGATAATAAAGCTGGTGTGACTTGCCAATTGGCCGCCATCAAAGCGATTCAAGACGCCAAAATTAAGCTTCCGGTGGATTGTCACCCGTTATTTACCATTACAGAAGAGGAGGGAACGGGCGCATCATCAGTTCTGCACGGTGATGTGGCTTCTATGGTAGCGATTGATAATTCAACGGTTGCGACAGGGCAAAATTCAAAGGAGGATTCGGTCATTATCGCAATGCGCGATCAAGGAGGCCTATATGACTACCATCTCACTCATAAGCTTATAAAACTGTGTGAAGATCACAAAATCCCTTATGTACGAGATGTTTTTCGGCATTATCGATCAGATGCAGCTTCTGCGTTATCTGCTGGAAACGATATTCGTACGGCTTTAATTTGCTTTGGTCTGGATGCATCACACGGATATGAACGCAGCCATATCGATTCATTGATTTCATTGACACAGCTAATTTGTCTTTATTTGATGAGTGAAACCGAAATTACCCGTGACAAAGACGAACTCGGATCTTTGGAAGGATTTCCACAACAGTTTGAAGAAAATACATAGTACGTAGAAATCGAGACCACTTTGTTATAAATTCTATTTTCCTCTATAACTATGCTCTATATCATCTACTAGATAAAGCTAATATCCTCATCTGTTAAAAGATTGTCGAGGCTGGATGTTAGATTACCCAGTGACCCATCAAAGATAAAACCATCTCAACTGTACCTGTGCTTCCTGGCCAGATTGGTATTTGAGATCTAGCATGATGGCGTGTCAGAGGTGAATCAAATAGAGTAGTCCACTATATATTCGCCTTTAAGTACTGATGTTAGAGAGGCTCACTAAGAATGGATATGTTGTGGATCCAGTGTCTTTCGCACCAAATAGTGTGGAATTTTACTCAGCATAATTGTCTACGTTCTGAAAACCATACAACGCTTCTCAGTTATCAGAGAATGAACTCAGCCTCTCCACTAGCACAAAAAACAGACCAATGGTTGGGATAGGAGTTCGCATCCAATAATCTAGCACACTTCATAATCACAACTAGATAATATAGAAGAGATAAGCTAGAAACATCAGCTGCCCTATCAAAGCCCTAATTGAAGTGTAGTAGCAATACCTCAGTGCTAAGCCTCTACTATCTGAGGTGCGATCTTAATTTCAATAGCACATATACTGAATCATCGCAATGCGACACTTTGTCGCGCGGCAATTTGTCATATTGTTTTACTTGTCTGTAGTCATTAGTCTGCAAAACATATCTGTAGTTTTGGAGGATCCAGGATTAATGATCGGTCAAACAATGCCCCCGGTACTTATCATATTGGCAGCGCTTGCGACACAACCTATTTGGGCGCAATCGGAAAAAAGTGACGACGCAAATACGCTGGATGCGGTTGTGGTTTGGGGGGAGCAAAAGGCAAGCGAGCAGGCCGGATATACTAGTCCGATCAGTACGTTGAAGTCTGATGATCTCACCAGTATCAATATTGCGACCACTGAGGATTCGGTTAAGTATGAACCCAGTATTGTCATCCGTCGCCGATTTATCGGTGACTCAAACGGTACGTTAGGGATGCGGGGCTCCAACATGTTTCAAACTTCCCGTTCAATGGTGTTTGCGGATGGCGTGCCTTTACACTATCTGTTGGAGACGCGTTGGAACGGTGCACCTCGTTGGACGATGGTATCAGCCAGCGAAATTGCTCAGGTGGATGTAATTTATGGTCCATTTTCCGCAGAGTATAGCGGCAATTCTATGGGCGGTGTGGTTAACATCGAGACGAAGATCCCCCAGCAGCGAGAGATGTATATAGATGGCACAATCTTTTCACAATCCTTTGACGCGTATGGTTTTGACGACTCTGTAGATGGTTATAAGGGTTTTGTCTCTTTTGGTGACAAAATTGGCAACCTCAACCTCTATGCTTCATATAATCGATTGGATAATGAGGCACAACCCCAAACCTTTCGCGCCGCGACTATTCATACTACAGGTAGTGGCACAGTGGCAACAGGTGGCATTGTCGGAAACGATGCCAATGGTAATGAGAAGATTTATTATGGTGACACCGGTGTAGTAGATACTACGACCGACAACTTCAAAATCAAGTTAGGTTACGATTTTGGTAATTGGTATGCATTACTCAATATGGCTTACGAGGATCGTCGATCTCAAAATGTCGGCGACTCCTATATTCTGGATGGAAGTGGGAACACCTTATGGAGCGGCTTTGTCGATCAAGGTGGCCAAATCTATACCATTAGTGGCAGTAGTTTAGGTGCCAGTGAGCTGGATAGAAATAGTTTGAATACCGGTTTGCGTGTGCGAGGTGACCTCAACGAGACCACGCAGATGGAGATCAACCTTAGCTCTTTTGATGTGCTGAAGGACGAGACACGCAGCTCAGCGGCCAATCCTAATGACCCATCTTTTACCGGTACGGGTGAAGTGGAAGAGTACGACGATACTGGTTGGCAGACAGCCGAGGCAAAATGGATTTTTGATGAGTTAGGTAGCGAAGCCTTAAGCATGGTGTCCGGAGTTCGCCATGAGTCATACTCACTCAATGTCGATGTTTACGACTCCAACAACTATGACCGAGGATCAAAAGACACTTTGAGTGATAGTAGCGGTGGTGAATCCGCTCTCAACGCCGCGTTTGCTCAAGTGAATTGGATCATTGATGAGCGCTGGGACACGGCGTTCGGTGTCCGTTATGAAGCCTGGACGAGTGACAATGGCTATTATGCCGACGATGATACGAGTACGCCTGGGCTAGATTTGGTGTATACGCCTTCACGCTCTGAGAAGCGCACGTCACCTAAGTTGTCCTTTGGATTGAAACCAGCGGATGATTGGATCCTCCGTTACTCTATTGCAAAGGCCTATCGCTTCCCCATTGTTGAAGAGATGTATAGTCAATACGAAGCTTACACCTCAAAGAGTTTGGCGAATCCTGATCTAGAGCCGGAAAATGGTTTGCACCACAACCTGATGATCGAACGTGGCTTGGCTAAGGGTTATCTACGCGTCAATCTCTATCGAGAAAACATTAAAGATGTGATCGAATCGCAAACGGATACTACTGTCTTCCCAAGTGTACGTACTTTTGTGCCGGTGGATGAAGTGCGAACAACAGGTATCGAGTTCATTGCCAATGTGGACAAGCTGTTTGTCGATGAGTTGGATGTGCGTTTCAACGCAACCTACACGGATTCGGAGATCGTTGAAAATAATGTCGATCCGTCCATCGAAGGAAATCGCTTTCCGCGTATGCCCAGATGGCGCAGTAACCTACTGGCGACTTATCACCTGAGTCGTGCGTGGGACATTGGCGGCAGTATTCAATATGCCAGTGATAGCTACGGCCGCTTAGACAATGCCGATCAGGAAGATGAAGTTTATGGCGCGCAAGATGGTATGACTTTTGTGGGATTGAAAACGACTTATACAATCAACCGCCACACCAAATTGGGCATAGGTGTCGATAATCTTACCGACGAAGTGGCCTATGTGGCGCATCCCTGGCCACAGCGTACTTTCTATTTTACCGCCTCTTATGAGATGTAACAGAGCTAAGCAAGTATGGAGCGCCCTGATCTGAAAGAAACAGACTCGAATCAAGGTCAAGCCTTGTATCGACTCATATGGCGTTGGCATTTTTATGCTGGACTATTATGCCTGCCCTTGATGATTACCTTGTCCGTGTCCGGCGCCATCTATTTATTTAAACCACAAATCGATGCCTGGGTGAATAAACCGTATCAGCAGCTAACAATCAGCGGCGCGCGCAACACGGCCAATCAACAGATTGAAGCGGCATTGGCTTCCTCACCGGGTGCGCAATTTTCTGCTTATCAGTTGCCAAGTCATCAACATCAGGCTGTGATCATTCACTTGCTACGAGAGGGTAACAAACTCCTCGTCTATATCAATCCCTACACCCTGGAGGTGTTGAAGATCGTCGACTATGACTCGCAATTCATTCGCATGGTACGCACTTTTCACGGCGAACTACTGGCGGGGAATATTGGATCGGTGATTGTGGAGCTGGCTGCGTGTTGGGCCATTGTGCTGGTGATAAGTGGGCTCTATCTGTGGTGGCCTCGGGGGCCGTTCCGCTTGAGCGGGATCCTCTACCCACGCTTCCATCTAGGTAAACAGGTGTTATGGCGCGACTTACATGCGGTAACAGGTTTCTGGATCTCTAGCCTGGTGCTGTTTCTATTGATTAGCGGACTACCTTGGGCCAAGGTGTGGGGAGGTGCGTTTAAAGAGATACGCCAGTGGAGTACCACACCGGTGGTGCAGGACTGGTCGCTCAGTCGTCAGGAGGAGCACGCACATCATCAGGCAGAAGAGCAGCGGCCTCAAAATGGCATTGTGCTGTCAGAGACTTTACTGGCCAGTGCGATGGCGTTGGATTTCGCCCCACCAGTATTATTGTCCATTTTTCCCGACAACCATGACCTGTGGATCATTAGATCTCAAAGCCAAAACCGCCCATTACGTGCCGATGCTTGGTTGCATGGTCAGACGGGTGAGCAGATTAGAATAAAGTCGTTTAGTGAGCGTCCTTTAATCGATCGCATCGTTGGGATTGGCGTGGCTGCCCACGAAGGACAACTATTCGGCTGGTTTAATCAGTTACTTGGAGTGATTGCAGCCTTAGGGTTGGTGACGGTTAGTATCAGTGGCTTTATATTGTGGCGGCGTCGCAAGCCAGAAGGGGTGGTGGGTGCGCCGATTCCGCTACCCAATGCGCGAATGGGAAATACGGTAACCGTGATAACCATACTATTAGCCGTATTTCTACCGCTGTTGGCTATTTCTCTAGTGACTATTCTGCTGCTGGAGTGGTTGGTGTTGCGCCGTTTTGAAATTTCACGACGTTGGCTAGGACTACAAAACTCGTGATCGGCGCGCAACAGCAAATCCTCGAAGCGTCCGTGGAAGAGTTAACTTTGGTGCGGCCGAATGACGCCAAACCTGAGTTGCTTAGTGATAGCTACTCAATGATGGGCATAGTACTAGTTGTGGTGGCGGGCTTACATATGGTGTTAGTGATGCAAGCCATCTCAAGAACTCAATCGATACCAAAAGCTGAGTCGCCCGCCATCATTTCCGGTGTTCTAATTACACGACCCCAGCAACCTGATCCGACATCCCGAGAAGTACCGGAGCAGCCTAGATTACAGCCCACCTCAATAATACCTTCGACAGAGCCTAAGCCAGTGGAAACTGTTATACCAGAGATCTTCTCACCACCGAAGCCCAAGGATGAACCTGTAGAGGAGGTGACACCGATAGCGAAAGTGAATGATGCGCCGGTGAACATAACGGATTACCCAGCCGAACAAGTTAAAACAGATTCGGTAACAGAGGAAGAATCCACGCTACTGCCTACTGTGATCCCCCCACGATCCGATGCGAGGCATCTTTCAAATCCAGCACCTATTTATCCGCGAACTGCACTACGCCTGGGGCAAGAGGGCAGGGTGATCTTAACTTTGTTGGTACGCGTAGACGGTTCGGTGGATGATGTCCAGGTGACGACATCCAGCGGCTATCAGCGTCTGGATAAAGCAGCGCTCAAAGCGGTGAGGCGCTGGCGCTATCAACCAGCGTCACAAGATGGACAGCCTATCGATTTTTGGTATCAACAACCTATCGTCTTTTCATTACATAAGCAGGGGAAATAGATGGAAGTCAATCCTTACGGTATTGAATCGTTGTGGCAACAGGGTGATTTGGTCATTAAAAGTGTTGCGATCCTATTGTTGCTGATGTCGATTGCTACATGGAGCATATTTCTAGTGCGGGCATGGGGGTTATGGCGGCAACATAGGTATATAGGGAACTTAGCTGGATTCTGGTGTCTACAGAGTTTTGAGGAAGGCATCAATCAATTGGGTCCTCGTACCGAGCAGAATATTTTCCGCCACTTAGCGGAAGAGGGTGGTGCAGCTTTAAATCATCATCGTCATCACAACAATGATCTGCAGGCGCATCTCCCCTTGAATGAGTGGTTGAGTTCTAGTTTAAAAGGGGCGATGGATGAAGGCGCGGAACAATTACAATATGGACTACCGGTGTTGGCATCGGTGGGGGCAACAGCGCCGTTCATTGGTCTATTTGGTACCGTGTGGGGTATCTATCACGCCTTGGTCAGTATCGGTATATCCGGACAGGCGAGCATTGATAAAATCGCCGGGCCGGTAGGCGAAGCACTGATCATGACAGCCCTCGGACTTGCTGTGGCCATACCAGCGGTGTTGGCATACAACGCCCTGGTACGTGCTAACAAAAAGGTGCTCGGAAAGCTCAATCGTTTTGCTCGCCAATTATATGCGTATCTCTTAACCGGCGCAGCGCCAATGCAAGAGGCTGGGAGATCCGTCAGTCCACTCGAGACAGAAATAGGGGCACGATAAGATGGACTTTGATAGCGAATTCGATAGTGCCGATGAAGCAATGAGTGAAATTAACATGACGCCGTTGGTGGATGTGATGTTGGTACTGTTGATAATTTTTATGCTTGCCGTGCCCGTGATGACCCATACTGTGAGGGTTGAGTTACCCCAGGCAGGTGATCACAGAAATGATATAGAGCCCCAGGTCATCCACCTAACCGTGACAGAAGAGGGCAAGATCGAATGGGAGAACGAAGCAGTGTCCCATCATCTGCTACAGTCACGTTTGCAAGCCGCCGCCCAACAACAACCACAACCGGCCGTACACCTGAGTGGGGATAGAAACGTGGCCTACGAACATGTGGTGAAAGTGATGGCGACTGTGGAACAGGCCGGTTTGTATAAACTTGGTTTCTTAACGCAAATAGAATAGCGCCCTTCAAAATTCTGTTGGTACGAACGGCATCAGTCACCTTTAGAATAAATATTTTTGTTCACGATGGTGCCTACCGATATTTTAAGATCGCCAGCAGAGGTCACCCAACCAAAGGATAGCTGAGGTTGGGTGATCCTGCTGGCTGGTTTCTAGGGATGATTCTGCAGTAATTCAACGCCATAAGAGTTATCAATCGCGCAGAGCCATTTTCCTTGATCGTCTTTTACGTAAACATAAATTGCGTTTCGCTCTGCGGGATATTCAGAATCCGGCTTGCCGGGCGATTTTACAAATGTTTCCGCAATGACTAAAGCGATATCACCGGCTTCAATGATAAGCATTTCTCCCTGAGAAACGTCTAAACTACCATTAAAGTAGTCCGAGATTCGTCTATGTGCCTCGCGGATATGGTGACGACCAGATACTAAAAGACCAGGTCTCATAACTAGTGTTGCATCTTGAGTATAAAATTTAGAGACCGCATCAAAATCTTTGCGGTTGATGGCACTGTCTGCTGCAAGTATTTCTTGTTTCAGTTCGTGGTTTGTCATCGGCCCTCCATAGGTGTTAAGTGACACCCCAGAAGCAGAAACAAAAAACCCGCCTCTAGGGCGGGTTTTATAAATCAGATAAACATTAGAAAACCCACCATTCATTTGGAATGATGGTAATTATCAGATGCGTAGTTGTTGTGTGGGTATTCATGTTTTTAATACTCGCCGATAATTCTACATTTGTCAATTTCTTTCCTGTGCACTAGCGAATACCTAAAATTAAGCACCAAGGTAGAGTCCAGGTTCTAGTCCGCTAGCGTGTGACCGCAGTTACTTGTTAGGAGTACTCTTGAATACTTGCCCGCGATGTGTCGTCATTACCGGTATGCCTCATCAGCTCATAACTATAGGTGCTCATTACGACTTATTCAGGTTTGGTCGGTTCAGTAGCAAATCCAAAACCAGCGATCGATACAGTCATAGAAAATTCTGTAGTTTTCTGAACTTTATGGATTATTTAGCCCCGAAAATGATCCGGTGAATAGTGGATAGCGTGATCACAATGCACTTGTTTTTGTCGTTCCAGTAAATCCCCACTACAAGATTTAATGGCAATAACGGAATATATATGCCAATCATGTGCATCACCTGTGGGTGTGATGCCAGAATGCTTATGTTCTCTGAAGGAAACTAATTCAAATCCGAAAAAATACTTTTTTACCTGTGCCTCGGTAAATGAGAGCACATCAGACCAATATGTATTTTTGTTGTGCTCAGCAGTCACCATGGTGTCTTCTGTGCCAAGAAACGAACTGCAAAATATTCCGTTAGGAACTAACGCATCGGCTATTTGCTGCCACACCTCATCAAATGATTCTTTAGGGCAAAAGAATAGACTTGCATCCGCCACGACTAATGAGGCAGGTGGATATCTAAACGTGTTAAAGCATGCTTTGTATAAATGTACTCTATTGTCACCTGCAAACCTTTTTCAGCATCGTGAAATAGATTCTTCTTCTATGCCGAAGCCATGGACAATCAGTCCAGCAGAGCGAAGAAAAGCAATGTCGCTTCCTGCGCCACATCCACAATCTATGGCCACCCTAAAATCTTCAAGCAGACTGACTGCTTTTCTGAGATCTTCACGGATCTCTCGATCTGCGGTAGCGTCATCATACTAGTTTATTTCTGATGACGTCATGGACTAAACCATGTGGCGATAAATTGATCCACTCAAAGGTACGCCTTCAGCACATATAGTGAATGTACATTATCCATAGCAGAGATTCGTCGATTACTTATTGATCTCAACAAACGGGTGCATCCTGACGAGGCAACACTCTAGATACAGTAATGATAGAAGTCGGGGAAACGTCTTCATGGATTCCCGAGTTCTAAAACAACAGCAGAATGATGATCCAACTAATGTGTTGAGCGGTATTGCCTGGCGTTTTTATATATCGACTTTATATCTGAGATCATTGGCTTCGTCCCCTGTGAGGCCGCGAAAACCCCATTGATACGGCTCTTGCTCTTTTATGACTATTTCTATATCAATTGGTGATATTGAAAGCTCTGCCTCGATTTCTGAAAACAATTTCTTAATCAGATATTTTTGTGTCTCTATCTTGCGGCCTTTCATCATATTGATTTCTATGACGGTATAGGAATCAGAGCGACCACCTGGAAAATAAAAATCCTCTTTCTCCATTGGTATAAACCGGTGCGCGCGTTTGTCGTCCGGCATGCCAAGTGCAGATTTCATGCACTCATGAATAACATCTGAGAGCTGCTTTTTAATTGGGTTCAGATTTTCCCTTATACCAAATATTACTATCATCACGATTCCTTAATTAGGTATGACACTATTGCAAAAGGCATGAGATCAGAAGTGACTTATCTAACAAACTGATGATGATCGAATGTCAATACTGCCTTCCATGTATGTCACGGAGCTGCCTGATATTAGCACCCTAGTACCCTTCAACTCACAAATTAACTGACCGCCACGCTTGGAGACTTGCTTTGCGCGCAGTTTCGACTTGTCTAATCTGCCAGACCAGTACGGCATCAGCTGAGTATAGGCAGATCCTGTTACTGGATCTTCTGGAATTCCATATTTGGGCGCGAAAAAGCGAACGATGAAATCAAATTGTGAAGATGGAGCTGTTGCAATGACACCGCGAAGATCGAGCTTACTTAGGGCTGCATGATTTGGGGTAAGTCCTAGTACCTCATCTTCATTCTCGAAGACAGCAAGATAGTCTTCATGTTTTAAGCATTCCAGAGGTGCAATACCTAAACCGGTTACTAGTTCAGAGGGCGTACTGCAGACACTGGGGCTTTGCTTTGGAAAATCAAGAGTTAGTAAATTACCATTCCTGAAAACGCGCAACTCACCAGAAAGAGATCCAAACGATAGTACCTCTTCTTTGCATCCAAGAATATTAAATAGTACGTGCGCACTAGCCAGCGTGGCATGACCGCATAGCTTGACTTCTTTATTTGGTGTAAACCAACGGATGTGGTAGCCACTTTTTGATGGTACAAAAAACGCTGTTTCAGCAAGATTGTTTTCCTCCGCAATGGCTTGCATGACTGAATCCGGCAACCATTTTTCTAATGGGATCACTGCTGCCGGGTTACCCTCAAACTGTTTTTCCGCAAATGCATCAACTTGGTAGATTGATAATTTCATTTCACTCTCTTAAGAATGTATGGTTGTAATCAGAGCTGTCTTATACTGAGGTAAATGGTAGCGAAGCTGTACGATTAAAATGTTTTTTTGATTCGAATGGCCATAGAATTACCTTGTCAGTTGTGAGGATGTTCATCAAACTGTTTTGCATTATCGCCAATCTTAAACCAATTGGGTTTCTCGGAGACAAACTCATGAAATGTATTTTCGAGCTTAATTTCGTCATCTATACAGTTTGCATTTATGGGAAATGAATCCATATCCGATAGAACCTCTCCAAGGGAAGTGCCACATAGAGAACAAAAACACCGATCATATATATAGGGTGGAGCTGCCTTGTATACAGCAATATTCGCGCGTCCGGCTGTGAGTAAAAAGGTCTCCGATTTGACGAATACCAATGTACTGGCTCCGACTTTACGGCAACGACTGCAATGACACATACCCATCATGCTGGGCATTTCCGTGAGTTCAAATTGAATGGCTCCACAACAACAGCTTCCTTTAATCATGATGCGCCTCCATCTGAGAATTATAGTATTATTCTAAAGACTAACATGTAGCTGTATATAAGAACAGTAATAATTAAGGGTGCTATTCCGGCCTGCTGTTTGGTCGCGCATAAAACAGCTAATAATTTGAACCATCGGGCGCATTGTGCACGTGCCTGCAGGACATGTTGTATTTCAGTTAGCGTGCACAGTTTGGCACATCCTTGAGCTGTTTCGGATCGACCTGAATTCTCCTGGGGCAGTCTCGTAGCCATTAAATTGGTCTGTGGGAGCGACGTTCAAAAAAATTTATGGGATTGAGTGGTGCTCTCTTCTTGTCTGCAACATATGCTGATGAAGTGCTCTATCAAGGGTTCTGCGGACGTTTATGATAATTTGTCACGACTAGGTACTCAATCGAAAAATCATCACCTTCGCTGTTTTCGGGCAAAACTCATTAAACTGTTTAGTGCCCTTGATAGCACTTGGAACACGTTCTCGTTCGCACACAGAGAAACCCAAACGCTCAAAATAGCCACTGGCCGTCGTCGTCAAAAGGTAAAATCGATGTACCCCTAAATCAATAGCCCTAGCGCTTACCAAGCTAAATATCTCTGCAGCAATGCCCTGTCTCATAGAGCTATTCTTTACAGCAAATGAACGGAGAAGACCATACTGACCATATCTTTCAAAGCCTCCCACGCCGACAATTACATCGCCATCTTCGGAAATAACGAAATTATCCAAGTGTGTTTTACAATCACTTGCAGGAAGCTGATAGCTGTTGAGTAAATCTTGTATCTCACCCAGATCCCTTGGTTCAGCTTTTCGGTATTTCAATGCCAACTACCTTCAGGCCATCGTCACTGGTGAAAAAAGTGTTGCTTTTTACTGAGTGGATGTATGTGATTGTGATGAATCTTTTTCACTGCATAACCTCCTGAATATTACAAACTATGGTACCAATATTGGCTAACGGGTTTGCTGCATTCTTTGTCATATATTCGCTCATTTCCCCGCAAAACGGGGCGGCCATTTATCATCCGTCACTAGGGGCCGCGTTGTTTGCGGCCTACCAGCCACACGGGGGCATATTGGGTGCCATTGTTAACCGTTTCTTGCCAATATTTAATCGAACAGTCCGGCATGTCGCCTTCTTTCACAACTACGTTTCTAACATCTTTTTATTACTAGTTTTCGACCAATATTATTAGAACATAGTTAAAAATTTTCGTAATGAATACACTTTAGAATATTTAGTCATTTCATTAGTCATCATTACCGATAGGCATGCTCCTTTAGATCGTTCGGTGCATCTCTTCTATCTTTGAAAAATGCGTAGGGAGTGTCTGAAGTAACCCAAAGCAGCAAAAAGTATAAGCAATTATCAGTGGTCGTTTTGCTTCGTGGCTCGATTATCAAACAATATAATACCACCAGTATCCGCCTAGCGTTTGCTCTGAAAGAGAATATTTTGCAATAGCGCTGCTAGGTAGATCGCTGTTTGAAGCATCTGAAACGATTCAAGTAATTGAACGAACAAGCGTAGCCGAATTTTATATCGTCCTCTGCCGGAATGAAGCCAGATAACTATTCACCTATCCTTGATTTCTGGATCTGAAGCGTCCTAGCGTAATCACGATTAATAATTTCTCGTAGAATCTCAAGCTCAATATCATCGAGCTTATTGATATACAGGCAAGCGACCGATTTTTTGTGCTTACCGAGACTGCTATACAACGTTTTTGCGCCTTCGAACTCGTTACCAATATAAAAAGTGAGATTGGCCTTGCGCGGAGAAAAACCTGCCGCCGGCATCGTACCCTCGCGTCCACTGTCATATTTGTAATGGCGTGTTCCGAAGCCAATAATTGATGGCCCCCACATAACTGGTGGTAGCCTGGTGACTTCCTTGTATATCTCTAGAGCAATCTTCGCATCCGCCCTGCGGCGGGTGTTCTCAACCTTGGCAATGAAGCCATCGACAGAGGCGGCAGTGGGTTGTGTTTTATTCTCAGCCATATCATCACACGTTATCTAGAAATTGGCATCATAACCTACTTTAACAGTATATTGCTCTGTATCGGGGGCGCTTTCGGTGTGCATAGTAAAATGGCGCTCCTCCATGGGATTGTTAGTCGTCCATTCTTCCAATAAAAATAATAGATGCCGGGATCTTAGATTTCGGATTAACCGGCACAATTGTTTCTACCTGTGAGAACCCCGCACCAGAAAACAAGGCCCTCCATGATTCGATAGTTCGATAGTACCAGGGTGGGGGATCAATAAAGTGTTTGTTAAACCCCACCCAAGAGCTTTCTCTCCAACCTTCAACTAGAAAGTCCTGATCAATTAAGCTATCAGGATGCAGTGTTTGCACAATCATTGCGCCGCGTTTTGTTACCATTTTAGAGGCTTGATCGAAAAGTGTTTCTACCGAATTTTTGCCAAATAGTGAAAAGTTGCACACCAGCGCATCGAATTGTTCTCCTAGCGATTCAGGAGTGAGTTCTTCATAGGATAGGATTTTGAATCGGCCCTCTCTCTTTGAGGCGTAGGCGATGAACTCTGGAACGGTATCCACGCCTAGGCAATCTATTCCTTTTGCAACTAGCTCTCTAACTAACCAACCTTCACCACAACCGATATCTAGTACGGTCTTGGGTTGACACCTTAAAGTTGCCTCAATGATCGCGTCGTTCGTGACTAATTGTCGGCTTTCTATTTCTTTGTTTTCGATTGTCTGGATCCATGGGTTGGCGTTTTTCAACCAAGAATCCACAATCTTTTTGTCTCTGTATTCAGACATGGATAATTTCTAACTTGGGCAGCTTACGCGCGTCACACTGGCTAATTGTGCGCGTAGCGGAAAATTACTCCGCTTCTTATGTGTGTGATGGTTTCAGATACAAACATTACTTTTTAGTAGATGCTGGATGAGGCATATTCATGTAAACACCACCTTGTTTCAGTTCAGTGAGCATTTGGCTTAACCGCTTTTGTTTGGTTGTCTCTAATTTAGCTTGGTTGATCCAGCCGATGTAATCATTTTTTTGATACGCAGGGCGAGCAAGGTAATGCGCCATGAGGTGTTCTTTTTTTAAAGCCTTTTTAACAAATTCAGGCATTGGATGACGATCGCGCTTTAGTTTTGAATAGTCCGTAGTCATGAGCAAATTACCGCATTTCCCGTGTGACGCTCATGTCAGTGGCTCGGCCATAGCTGGATCCGATTACACCAGCTTACCATGGCGGTACTTTAGGTAAAGGTGTTTCATTTGTTTTTATCTGGCCATTGCCACAAAGGTCGATCTAGCAGGCCTTGTCCAATCACTTCAGTCTGACCAAGGCTTTTTGCCAATTGCAGCGAATTACATTCTTCAGATGCTTCGAGCGTAGCAATTAATCTACTGGCATGTGACACCACCCAAACTTGAGTAGCCGATGCAGCACGGATAATTAGCCTACCTAGTGCCGGAAGTAAATCCGGATGCAAACTCGTTTCCGGCTCATTTAGCACCATAAGTGGCGGTGGCCTGGGTGTGAGCAGCGCAGCGACCCAGAGCAAATAACGCAATGTGCCATCCGACAATTCTGATGCGGATAATGGCCTCAGTAATCCCTCTTGGCTCAGATTGACATCGAAGCGGCCATCTTCTTGTACCTTCACGTTTAATCTGGCACCTGGAAATCCATCTGAAACGGCTGCGTTGAGTGCTTCTACATCACCTATTTCTATAATCGTTTGCAGGGCTGCGGCTAAATCGCGCCCATCATGATGCAAAACTGTAGTGCGGGTACCCAGTTGGGGTAAACGTGCTGGCGCTTCCGTGTCCGATCTAAAGTGATCATAGAATCTCCAGCCTTTGATCTCTTCTCTCAAAGCTATTATTTCAGGTGCTTTCTCAGGGTCAGCTACTTGGCTAAAAATGCTTTCAAAATTGCTTGTATGTTGAGATATCACCTCCCAGCTGCGATTTGAACGTACCTTTACGGTGGCGCCCGTCCTATCTACTAGTAAACTTGCGGGGCGATATGAATTCCCAGCCCAGATACACTCTCGTTTTATTTCCGGATCCAATGCAAAGGCAGTTGGCCCGAGGTTTCCGGGAGGCGGTAGTCCGAGCGAAATCGAATAACCAAAGTCATCACCCGAGAATCCTAGTCTTAACCTCGCTGCTTTTTGCAGCGGCCCTCCCTGTATCTCTACTTCGCCCTTACGCATCCGATTAGAAATGTTTTCAGGACCTGCCCAGAACGTAGAATTAAGCCCTCCTTCTCTTGCTAATGAATTGATTACCCCTCCCTGAGCCGTTTCCGACAATAGTCTAAGTGCCTTGTACAGATTAGATTTTCCACTAGCGTTTTCTCCAGTGATAACGTTCAAGCGCCCGAATGGAATGACCAGATTAAGTAAAGATCTATAGTTACCAATTGCCAGTGTATGTATCATCTCAAAATAAACCGATTAACCAAATAACGACCAAGCGGTGCAGTGCGAACAAAGCGTGCGGAATTTGCGATCCAAGTTAATTCGCTTTGTCAGGTATGTATACCATGGTAAAGCTGTTTGCTGTCTCCCCTTGCACCTGAAACCCATGGTGCTCATAGAATCCTTTTGCCTGCTCATTGATCTTGAATACTTGGAGGGCAAGGCTTTTCGACTGCGTCTTGGCTTTTTCAATTGCTGCGTTTAATAGATGCGAGCCGATGCCTTTGCGCTGGCGATCTGGTTGAAGCAGGAGCATGCGGATATATAGCTGATTGCCTTGATCCTCTATCTGGGAATAGCCGATGACTGTGTTTTCTTCCCTTACGATTGTGATATTACGAGGATCAAAGTGTTTCAAAAAATCATCTTCTTGCCACTTTTGATCCCAGCCCCATATGTTCATGATATGTTCTTTCATAACCTGACAATACAAATCGAAAATTGCCGACTCATCGTGTATTGTTGCTTGTTGAAAGAAGCACCGACTCGTCATTTTCTTACGTCTGAGGCCGACAGACAAGGCGAGCGTTAGCGAGTCCAGTCCACGTTTTTTGTGAATGAATTTGCCTTCCGTTATTATAAGAGTTGCTTAATTTGAATAACATGTACTAACGCCAAACCAAAACCTACTAACCAAGAAAATAACACAAAAGCTAGAAACTTTGGCAGATTTCTACCCCGAGGCGACTTAACTTCAAAGCCCCAACCGTCCACGTGCTATTTATCGCCCGGGTACGCGGTATCAGTCCTGGTAGCAGCAATGCGCCAAACGAATAAATGGTCAAATAGCTTCAACGGTGACCATCTGAGAACGCCACACATATGAGCGGCCATAACAGAGAGCGGTGGGCGTGTAGGCCGTGCGAGCCCGCGTTGTTAACTGATGAATACTCCGTGATGACTGTGTTTAGTGTACGTGACATAGCTCGAGCAAGTTGCTAATGCTCCACATTGCGTTGGGATGCTCAGCACCACCCACTAGAATACAGTCGATACCGGCATTCTTCGCGCCACCAAGGTCTCTTCTTGGTGAATCACCAACTACTACAGCGTTCGAAGCATCTATTCCGAGTTGGTTCAATACAAGCTCAAAGGGCTTTGGCGATGGCTTTACCATGCCATGATCGGAAGAGAATGAAAAGGCGGAGAACAGATGCGAAATCCCCGCGCGCTTGAACTCGTTCAACCACGCCGCTTTTGGTGCCCAGATATCGATGACGACTGCCAATGTAAAACGGAGTCGCAGTTTATAGAGCGCGGCGGCGTATTCTTTTGGGATGTAACCAAGTTCGTGAAAGGCGAAGGTTGCAATGATTTTGTTGATTTCATCTCTGTCAAGAGTTATTCCCGTGACCTCGAATATCGCACTTTCTAGAGAAGGGAAGTTTTGGCGGTAGTTTTCATCAGTATATCGAACGTCCAGGTACTGGTAGGCGTCTCTCACAATTTTGTTGATTTCACTCTGCGGTAATTTCCCACCAATTTTGTAGTAGTGCGCTGAGAAATCTTCGGAGTCACCGAATCGGTCTTCACCGAACATAAAGGTGCCGTTCATATCAAGTAACAAAGCCGTTTTCCCTGTGAGCACAATAGGTCTCCGTTTTACTAATAGATAAAGTTAAGCACGTGAGTCTTGTTGTTGCAAAGTGGAGCGGTACAGAAGAAAGACTCATACGATGAATTTGTTAGCGCAGATTTTACTCTTTTGGTGATTCGTTAAGATACGCTTCGATGTGTGGTTTTTTCCAGCGTGGCTCTACTTCCAAACTCCTTCAAAAAGTATTTGTGCTTCAGGGTTATTTTTTGTTTCTAGTGTCTTCTTGTTAACCACCCTGTTGCATTTGAATGAGTTGAATATTTTTTGAGATTGTCGTTGTAGTGCGCCGAGAACTTATCGAATTCTGTACTTTCGAAGTATTAACTGCTTTGTTAATGAGGTTGTCTTCCTATGCCTTTTTAATAGTCTCAATAATTATTACTAACCTACTTGGCCACCTATACCAGCATAACGAGGCATGGCAAAACCTAATTCCATAAAGTAAGCTGCGTATTTCCTGAAGTGTTTGTAGTATTTTATTTTTCATGTCATCTCGTGCAAACGGAGGCGGCCATTTATTGTCACTAGCACAGGTTGGGGCATACAGTGACTGAATGTGCCTGGCTTTATTGGATGATTTTGCTATTTTCTTTGTAGTATGCATGTTCAATAATATTTTGTTTATATTAGTATCTAAAAGCTTCGTAATGTAAAGGCAACCACCAATTAACTGATGTTTTTCCATTTCAGCGAGTAGTTCAGATCGCCCAGGAAGGTTGGCCAAGTAAAATGCATATGACTTTGAGCGAGGAGCAAAACCAACCTTACATTTTTCGGTAGTCTTTTCGTTGACATATGGGTAGCACCTCTTTCCATAACCTACAATATGTGAACCTATCATATTTGGCTCTTGCTTTGTAAGCCTGAAAAATTAGTATATTGGAACTCTGCAATCTTCCAGTCTCTTTATATTAGAAAAAGAGTCCATAAACTGTTCAACGCTTTCGTCTGCTTGTTGAGTCATTTTTTTCGCCATGTCTTATCCCATATATGCGCCTAATGCCATGTAAACCGGGGTTATGCGTATTGAGATATTTGTTAGCTTTATTCTCTGGTATGATCCTGCAATGCCTACAAATAATTAAAGTACTAATTTCTACTACTCACTTGTTGAAATGTACTCTACCTCAAAGTCTCTACATTCAGATTCGTCGATAGACTCCCACATAGAATTAGCAAACTCAAATATTTCCTCGGAGACTTCCATACTATATGTCTCACCTTTTTCAATATTTCGATTCACTACTCGCTGCCGTCTCACTTCTTTTGGTGCGTCTACTACGTAGATTTTCATAGGAAAGTCTATCTTTTCTACGAGGTCGTATATTTGTTCACGAAGAGATTGCTGGATTAACCCTAACTCGAGAACTACATCTGACCCTGAATTCAAAATTTCATGGGCAATGTTCATTATTTGCAGGATACAACGTTCTTTCCTTTCTATGTACCAACTCACAGAATTAGTTTCTGGACGATCAGGCGAGAAAAGTGTTTTCATCCATTTGTCGAGCAATAGTTTTGGCGCTCGATTTTCTTCACTAAGTATCCCGGCGATAGTGGATTTTCCTGAACCTACCGGACCTTCAATCAAATGTATTCTAGGTGACATAACTTCTTATTCAATCCCTATGTTATTTACAAGTTATTTCTGTGAAAGCTAAACAGCGAGGGTTAGGGAGTCCTGCGGAAGCCAATCCTTGAGTGGCCGGCTCGCATTTGGGCGCATTGCTATGTGATGTCATCGGCCAGGTTCCCACTCATCATATGTAGGTATTTCGGACATGTAGTTTAGCCAGGGCACTTCTTTTGAAGACCATATTCTAAATTCCGGCGTTTTACCAGGAACTTCATCAAGAGTTGCGGTCTCTAAGACCAGGACTGCACGACTTTCTTTTGCTTTAACCAAGTGAGTTGCACATTTTGAGCAAAAGTACACCGTTTTCCCAGTAATGACTCAAATTTAGGTAGCAGAGTCTGACCCTTTAACCAGCGAAAATTATTATTCTCAACTCCTGTTACCCTATTGAACGTTGCGGAATGGGCCTTTCTTCACGTTTTACAGGAACAATGCTAAATAAGGGAATCTAGCTTACTCACCTCATATCATATTCTGCCAGAGAGGCAACTTCCTAGGGAAAAGAGTGCACTAATGGCGGGATCTAGCAAAGCCACTGCTAATTTTCCAAATACCAACATGATATTGACACTTCTATGTACTTCGTTCTTATTATCCTTTTTCACCTTGTTTCAGTTCAGTGAGCATTTGGCTTAACCGCTTTTATTTGGTTGCCTCTAATTTAGCTTGGTTGATCCGGCCGATGTAATCATTTTGTTGATACGCAGGGCGAGCAAGGTAGTCCGCCATGAGGTGTTCTTTTTTTAAAGCCTTTTTAACAAATTCAGGCATTGGATGACGACCGCGCTTTAGTTTGAATAGTCCGTAGTCATGAACAAATTACCGCATTTCCCGTGTGACGCTCATGTCAGTAGATCGACTATAGCTCTCCAACTACACCAGCTTCCCATGGAGGTACTTTGGGTAAAGGCGTTTCATTTGTTTTTATCTGGCCATTGCCACAAAGGTTGATCTAGCATGCCTTGTCCAATAATTTCAGTCTGACCAAGGCTTTCGCTGAATGAAATCATTGCCCGGTTGCGTGCCCTGCGTCAGGAACAGGAGGTTCGTGTGTCTGTTATCAGCGAGGGATCGCAGCCACGCCTGGTCGTGGACACAACGGTGCTGCAAGCGTTCATCAGCGTGATGAACAACGCTGCCGACCGGAAGCCTACAGGGTATGGTGTCGGGCGTTATGTCGAGGGCACACCGCTATCTGTCCGCGGACTGGAGTGGGAGCAAATTGAGCCTGTTTTGAAAGAACACAACGGCAACATTTCGGCAGCCGCCCGAAGCTTGAACATGCATCGACGAACCCTTCAGCGCAAGCTCGCTAAATACTCCGTCAAACGGTGAGTGAGGTGGGATTGCAGCAACCGCCAAGGTAATGGCTAATGGTTGAAATGTCTGGTAGCGATGCGCAACGGTTAGATGGCACGGGACGGTGAGTTTCCGGGAGCCCCCGAATTTGCCGTAGCGTGACGTTGGGTATGCTTGAATTGTTGGCGGCAAAAGTCAGCAATTTCAGAGATTGCCTGTCGGCCTTCGGGAAGTATCGCCGCGAGCACGGGAAAGGAATGAGGCATACCGCGCCATATCTTGTGGGTTACAGGGACGTCGGCTTTTCGTGCGCCGTCCACCACGCGCTGCGCGTCATCCAATAATATTTCGATGCTGCCTACAAATACCAGCAACGGCGGGAAGCCGCGATAGTCTGCAAATGCGGGGGAAATGAGCGGATCGCTTAAATCCACATCGGGCGCATACACTCTGGCGACTTCGGTGATGTTGTCCGGCGGGAAAAATGGATCAGCTTTGGCGTTGCTGATCATGGAAGATCCGCTGCCGGTTAAATTGGTCCACGGGGAGATGCAAAACGCAGCGGCAGGTTGTGCGTATTTTCGATCTCTAATTTGCATGAGGGACACGAGGGATAAATTTCCGCCGGCGGAATCGCCGCCGATGATGATGTGCTCTGGCCGATAACCGCGTTCCAATAATTCTTCATAAATTGCAATACAGTCATTGGCGGCGGCGGGATGATGATGGTCTGGGGCCATACGATAATCGGGTACTAAAATATCGTACCCCACTTCTTTCGCCAGCCGCCAAGTGAACAGGCGATAGCTCTTAGGCGATAAAACAATAAATGCGCTGCCGTGGTAGTAGATGATAATTTTTTTCTCGTGAGTGGGGAGGTCTGGGGTATCGCCCCAACTGACCCATTCGCAGGGCACTTTGCCGACTGTGTCGGGTTGGATTTTGCATTGGGACGGTACTTTGATTCGTTGGGCCAGGGCCTCAATGCGGCGATAAGTCTTTCTGATCTCATTTTCTTCAATAATACGATGCCCTCTCAGTTTAATGAGGGGTTTTAACAACAGTTTAGTTGTGGTGGTGAGCAGTCTTCCTTGCCAGCTGGTCATATTTTGCCGCCTATTTGTTATAACCACACTCTATCATTAGATGGTTTGAGCTGGGTTGCCTAGTCGCGCTAGGGAACGGTGATTTTCTCGAACCGCTGCATTTAAATCAAGGGGCGGTGAGAATATCTTTGTGATCGAGCCGGTCGGAAGGGGCTATAAATTAAGCAACCCGTTCTCGAAGTTAGTCTTTCTGGTTCTAGTAGACCAAAAAATTTTCTGTAAAAAATATCGTTCTGCATTTTAAGCTGGCCACGGTGTTTTCGCGACGACAGAATCCATGAGATTCATTGCTAAACTCGATATAAGTGCTGGCGATGTAGCTTGATTTTAGCTAATCAAACGTTAATTGCGATTGCTTAGGGGTACGACTTTATCTTCGTTGCCTTGAAATAAAATCATCGGGCGGGCAGTCACGTGCGCCAATCTTATATAAAGCTGGAGAGGTGACTCTCAAAATGTCTAAGCTACGCAAACAAACCTTTTGAGACGCCGCTCATCGAGTGATGTGGGCGTTGGGAAGTGTCTATCGATGAGCCACCGATCGAGGTGTGTCGACTTCCCCTAATCTGGAACAATGAGGAAAAGGTGAATCCAACTTCAAATTGCACCGTTTTGCTTTCCATAGAAGACTTTATGCAGCGCCAGATAATTGAGAAACTTATCTAAGAACGATTATTGATATTCTTTATATAAAGAGCAAGCTGTTTGTCTGTGAGCAGTCTTAAATCACTTACTTTGGGAATATACTGTCTTGGTAAGCCATTAGTATTTTC
>DJFZ01000032.1 GCA_002432655.1 Thiotrichaceae bacterium UBA5859
TAGAAGGCCGATGCTCTATCCAGATGAGCTACGGGCGCAGACACGCCAGGATAATTTGAACTCGCCAGGCCACTGTTTCAAAGTATCGAAAGCGCTTCGGCTTAGTTTCCCGACCCAATTGAGGGCCAGATCCAAGCCGTTGAAAACAAGGCATTATACAGACTTTTATTCGGCCGCAAAAAACTATCTGCAACCATATTGAGATTATCTCTACTAAGTAGGAGTTTTATCCGGAGAATTGTGACAATTAAAACTATCACATCAGAAGTTGGTCGGGGCAGAGGGATTTGAACCCCCGACCACCTGCTCCCAAAGCAGGTGCGCTACCAGACTGCGCTATGCCCCGAGTCTCATATTTTATCGTCATATTAGCGTGGAGGACGGGATGATACGTGGCTATTCAAATGGCGTCAAACTCCTACTCTTGAATAAAATCAAAAGCATGTAGTTGGCCTCAAGACGCCGCCGTGAGAAAATACCCGGCCAATAGCTTGTGGACCACCTACCCTATGACTGCAACCATCATCGATGGTAAGACCATCGCCAGTAACCTTCGAGATAAAATCAAGAATGAGGTTAGACAACGCACGGCTGCTGGCAAAGCCTGTCCCGGTCTTGCCGTCGTACTAGTGGGGAATGATCCGGCATCAGAAATCTATGTGCGCAATAAACGCAAAGCCTGTGAACAAGTTGGATTTAACTCCGTCGCTTATGATCTCGCTGCCGAAGTCTCCGAAACAGAATTACTGTCATTAATTGATCGATTAAACCAGGATCCACACATCCACGGCATTTTGGTACAGCTACCCTTGCCTGCGCAAATCAACCCAGAACGGGTCATTGAACGCATCGACCCACGTAAGGATGTTGATGGATTTCACCCTTTTAACATCGGTAGATTGGCGTTGCGATCACCGGCCCTGCGACCCTGTACGCCTTTAGGCATTATGCGCTTACTTGATGCCTATGAAATCAACACCAAAGGCATGCACGCAGTGGTTGTGGGAGCGTCTAACATTGTCGGCAGACCGATGATGTTGGAACTGCTATTAGCCGGTGCCACAGTGGTCATCTGTCACCGATTTACTAAGGACTTAGAGCACCAGGTACGGCAGGCAGAGCTTCTTGTGGTGGCCGTGGGAAAACCAGGTATTGTGAGCGGGACTTGGATTAAACCAGGCGCAGTGGTAGTGGATGTGGGTATCAATCGACTGCAAAATGGAGAACTCGTCGGTGACATCGATTTTGAAGTCGCGAAGCAGAACGCCAGCATGATTACACCGGTACCAGGCGGTGTTGGGCCGATGACCATAGCAATCCTGCTGGAAAACACCTTGAGGGCCGCAGAATTAAGTGACTCAACTTAGCTACAGTGCAAACAATCGCCAAATTCATCAGGCTGTTGGGTGGATCTGCATTGATACCGCCAACTCCGCTCTCTCTAATTAGACTGAGCTTATGTTAGTGACCCGAACTCTATAACAAAAAAATTATCTTTGTACACTCAGCAACTCTGCTCAACCAAGATCAGATACAAATGTTTAAAAATCTTACTAACCTATAGGCCGACTATTAATACAAGCAGTTGGGCGACAATAGAACCTCTATGGCCAAACTTCATTGCGGCTGGTCTCTAGCTCCGACGCCAACTCGTGGATGCACCACTATCTTCTAATAGAACACCCGCTTCTGCCAGTTGATCTCTGATTTCGTCCGCACGAGCCCAATCTTTTTCGGTGCGCGCCTGTTGGCGCTCTTTGATGAGCGCTTCAATCCTTTCGTCTGACCAACCATTATCTTCGCTACGACTTTGTTTTAAAAAAGTCTCGGGATCTGCCTGTAAGATACCCAGCACATCGCTTAACTGGATTAAGGTGGCACATAACCTAGAGGCCGCGACTTCATCCAGCGATTTTAAGCGATTGATCTCTCGCACCAGATCAAACAATACAGCCAATGCTTCGGGCGTATTAAAGTCATCGGCCATGGCATGATAAAAACGTTCGCTATAGTCCTCTTTTTCAGCTGCTTCGGTGGCCGTCACCGTTCGCAACAGACTATAAAAACGATCCAGTGCCGCCTTCGCATTATCCAACTGTTCGGTAGAATAATTTAATGGGCTACGATAATGACTGGCTATCATTAGATAACGAATGACTTCGGGATGGTACTCTTTCAACACCTCTCTGATGGTGAAAAAGTTTCCCAAGGATTTGGACATCTTCTCTTGATTGACCTGCACAAATCCCACATGAATCCAGGTGTGTGCAAACGGTTTGTCCGTTGCGGCTTCTGATTGGGCAATCTCATTTTCATGATGCGGGAACTGTAAATCCAATCCGCCTCCATGAATGTCAAAACTATCACCTAAGCAACGAGTGGACATGGCAGAGCACTCGATATGCCATCCGGGTCGCCCTGGCCCCCAAGGAGATGACCAGCTCGGTTCATCCACCTTCGCCGACTTCCATAACACAAAATCGAGAGGATCCTTTTTCGCTTGGTTTAACTGAACTCTTGCGCCAGCACGTAGATCAGTCACTTGCTTGTGAGACAATTTGCCGTAAGATTCAAACCGACCGACCTCGTAATAGATATCTCCATTTTCTGCTGAGTAGGCAAAACCTTTCTTCTGTAGCACCTCAATCATCTGAATGATATCTGCCATAGACTCAGTGGCTCTTGGTTCGATATCCGGTGGCAAGACATTTAATTTTTTTTCATCTTCATGCATTGCTTGGATAAACTCATCCGTGAGTGACTGAATCGTTCGATTCTGCTCATTGGCTCGTTGAATGATTTTGTCATCCACGTCGGTGATATTGCGCACGTAGGTGACATCATAACCGCAGGCGCGCATGAACCTCACCATAAAGTCGAAACTGACCAGCACTCGAGCATGCCCCAAATGACAATAGTCATAAACCGTCATGCCACAGACGTACATGCGAATTTTTCCTCTGCAGAGAGGGGTGAACTCTTCTTTCTGGCGGGTGAGGTTGTTGTATATTTGAATCGATCTTAACTGCTTCTCGGCCATATGCCCTCACTTAGAGTTCTAACTGCGGCGACTTCATAGAGTGTAAAAAACCCGTTATGATCCTGTCACAGACAACGGATCCCAAAAAGGGAGAATTCTAACATGCTCAGCCGGAGAAAATGGCCCCTCGCATTTTTAATAGCGCAACTCATGGCGATCTCTTACGTTGCGGCTTCCAGTAGCCAGGTACCAGAGGCAACCGAGCAAGAAATTCGGGTCAGAATGCTGACCAACCAGGGTGAAGTCTTGCTGGCGCTCTATCCTCAACAGGCCCCCATCACAGTGGAAAACTTTTTGACCTATATTCGAGAGGATTTTTACCGGGGTACTATTTTTCACCGTATCATCGACAATTTTATGATCCAAGGCGGCGGTTTTACACAAACTTTCGAGCAAAAACCGACCCGATCTGCAATCTTAAATGAGGCCAATAACCAACAACCCAATGTGCGCGGTAGCCTCGCGATGGCGAGATTATCTCCTCCCCATTCGGCCACTTCACAGTTCTACATCAATTTGGTGGATAACCCCGGGTTAAATTATCGCAGTTCAACCAATCAAGGCTGGGGATATTGTGTCTTTGGTCGAGTGATTGCCGGCATGTCGGTGGTAGACAAAATTGGCAAAATGCCCACCCGTGCGATGGGACCCTTCTCGGCAGATTATCCTATACAGCCAGTGATTATCCTGAAAATGGAAGTCCTAACTAATTCATGATTGCGCATTCAGGAGAGCAACTCTGTTATTTCATTTCTGATCTGCATCTCGCATCAGCCAATGACGCTGCATTTGAGCTCTTCGTGCAATTCGCTCAACAGGAAGCCTTGAAGGCGCAACATCTCTATATCCTGGGGGATCTTTTTGAAGCCTGGATTGGCGACGACGCCCCTACTGATTCTCTACAGCCGATACTCTCCCGACTTCGGCGTTTGTCTGACAATGGTACTCAGCTTTATATCATGCACGGGAATCGTGATTTTTTACTTGGAGACCAATTCACCAAATCAATAGGCGCAAAGCTACTGCCTGAGTACACAGTCATCAATCTATTTGGCACCAGCACTCTGCTACTGCACGGTGACAGCCTCTGTACAGATGATGCAGCTTATCAGGAATTTCGCGCACAGGTGAGAGATGCCAATTGGCAACAGGAATTTTTATCTCAACCTCTCGCGTCCCGCAGAGCCTACGCGGAACAAGCTAGAGGTAAAAGCGGAGAATACAAGGCACAGGTAGAAAAGGACATCATGGATGTAAATGACGACGACGTGACCGCAACAATGGCGCGCTATCAGGTGCAGCAAATGATTCACGGGCATACTCATCGGCCAGCGGTACATCATTCAACGGTTGGTTCAAGAACTTGCGTGCGTTACGTTTTAGGGGACTGGTCAGACAATGCGCTAATTGTACGAGCAACGCACAAACAGACCGCACTCATTCAGTATAGTCTTTCCGGCTTTGCAGAATGATTGCATCGTAAAAACACTTCAATTCAAACCAGCAATTAAATCTGCCTGAATATCTTCAACGGCTTCCAAGCCTACTGCGATCCGTACCAGGCCGTCGCCGATACCTGCTTCGCTTCGCTGTTGTTCACTCAGTTTGCCATGAGTGGTTGTAGCGGGATGAGTAATAGTCGATTTTGTATCTCCTAGGTTCGCAGTGATTGACAGCATTTCAGTCTGATTGATCAGCGCCCAGGCATCGGCTCGCCCACCTTTCAACTCGAAAGAAACAATGGCGCCGAAATCAGACTGCTGTTCTTTGGCCAACTGATGTTGCGGATGCTCAGGTAAACCAGGATAAAACACTCGCGTCACCTTTGGTTGTTGTGTTAACCAGTGAGCCAATTGGGACGCATTTTGACAGTGGGCTTGCATTCTGACCTTCAATGTTTCGAGTCCCTTCAAAAATACCCAGGCATTAAAGGGACTCATTGCCGGACCTGCACTGCGTAAAAAACCGAATACCTCTTCTAAGGTCTGCTCATCCCCGCAAACGGCGCCCCCCAAACAACGACCTTGGCCATCGATAAATTTGGTTGCAGAATGAATGACTACATCTGCACCTAAATTGAGTGGTTGTTGCAGCGCAGGTGTACAAAAACAGTTGTCCACTACCAGGCGAATATCCTGTTGGTGTGCGATCTGTGCTAACGCGGCAATATCCACTAAATCGGTTAACGGATTGGACGGACTTTCGCAGAAGAATATTTTAGTATTTGGCTGAATGGCCTGTTGCCAAGAATTGAGATCAGACAATTTGACAAAGGTAAATTCAATACCGAACTTGTGCAAATATTTATTAAACAGTGTCACCGTAGAACCAAACACCTCGCGGGCGCAGACCACATGATCACCGGACTGCAAAAGCGCCATACAGGTACAGAGAATGGCGGCCATGCCTGAGCCAGTCGCGACGCAACGTTCGGCATTTTCCAAAGCCGCCAACCGCTGTTCGAAGGTACGTACAGTGGGATTAGTGAATCTGCTATAAATATTACCAGCAGTCTCGCCGCTAAATTTTGCCGCTGCTTCCTCGGCGCTGCCAAACACAAAACTCGAAGTAGGAAAAATTGCTTCGGAATTTTCCTGCTCGTGGCTACGGATCTGACCGGCGCGTATCGCCTGAGTTTGCCATGAGGGTGGATTTTTTTTCATATTGACCTAGCTATTATTATGTACTGCCAAGACAGTATAACCCTTATCCTGTGATCGCCTTCTCTCTTGGGCTGCATCATTACGGCTATCTTTCAATCTTTTCAGGTAAGCCTCATCCACATCACCCGTGACATAATCTCCATTAAAACATGAACTATCGAAACGAGTAATGTGTCCGTAGTGACCACATACAGCGTTTTCCAAATCTTCCAATGTTTGATAGATGAGCGCATCGGCACCAATCGCTTGGCGGATCTGCTCTAACTCTCGTTGATGGCCTATCAATTCACTGGCGCTGGGCATATCGATTCCATATACATTCGGAAAGCACACCGGTGGCGCAGCGGACGCAAAATAGACCTGATTCGCACCCGCGTCTCGCGCCATCTGGACTATCTGTTGCGACGTGGTGCCACGCACAATGGAATCATCCACCAAGAGCACGTTTTTGCCATCAAACTCCAAATCTATGGCATTCAGTTTTCGCCTCACGGAGCGTTGACGTTCTTTCTGACCAGGCATAATAAATGTTCGACCAATGTAACGATTTTTGATAAACCCTTCGCGATAAACCACGTTGAGTTCCCGAGCCAATTCCATCGCAGCGGTACGCGCCGTATCCGGGATTGGAATCACCACATCGATATGTTTATCGTGCCACTGTTTTTTAATTTGTTGTCCGAGTTTTTCACCCATTCTGAGTCGACTTTTATAGACCGAGATACCGTCTATCATAGAGTCCGGTCTAGCAAAATAGACATACTCAAATATACATGGAGAACGCTGCGCCTTGTCCGCACACTGTTTAGTCCAGAGATTTCCATCTAAATCACAATATACAGCCTCTCCCGGCGCCACATCAGCGATCAACTCAAAGCCTTGAAAATCGAGTGCCACACTCTCTGACGCCAACATATATTCATCGCCTTGTTCAGTCTCTCGTTTACCGTATACCAAAGGTCTAATACCGTTGGGATCTCGAAAACCGACCATACCGTGGCCATTTATCATCAACACCACGGCATAAGCGCCGCGACAACGCCGATGAACTGCGGAAACTGCGTTAAAGATATCTTCTTGATCGAGATCAGCTTTACCCAGGCGATGCAACTCATGTGCAAATACATTCAGCAACACCTCTGAGTCGGAATCCGTATTCACATGACGCATATCGGTACGAAACATCTCTTGCTTCAGGGCCATAGCGTTAGTGAGATTGCCATTATGCGCTAGGGAAATACCGAAAGGTGCATTCACATAAAATGGTTGAGCCTGAGATGAGCTGGATGATCCAGCGGTGGGATAACGACAGTGACCAATCCCTACACGACCCGTCAAGCGCAACATATGGTCAGCTTGAAACACATCATGCACTAAACCGTTACTCTTACTTAAATTGAAATAGCCGTTGTCCAAGGTGGTGATGCCCGCAGCATCTTGACCTCGATGCTGCAATACCGTCAAAGATTCATAGAGTAAAAGATTCACATCGCTTTTTAAAACCGCACCGACAACACCACACATTTAACTCATCCACCTATTAAAGATTTAACCTAGGGTCTAGCGGTATCGGCGCTGACGCCTCTACAGGGAAATGGGACTCCAACCAGTTGACCACTATCAAAATTTGAGGGATGACTACTGAGCTTTGCCAAGTTCTATTTTGACTCAATGGCGTTAAGCTACCGATCATCACCAACAGGATTAACAATATAGTCCCCCGTAAGGTACCAAATACCAAGCCAAACACTCTGTCCGGCACTTTGAGTAGCGTTTTATGTATCAAATTTTTGACCAATGCTTTAACCAAAGAAGCCACTAGCAGCACAACAACAAATATCACTAAAACCGAAATCGCATAGGCAAGGGAAGACTGAGGCACCCAGGCACCCAACTGCACAGCCAGAGATGGCGAAAACAGCAGCGAACATACGCCTGCGACCACCCATGCAAGGATGGACAACACTTCGGTTACTAATCCACGGATCCAGCCTACTAAAGCGGAAACTGCCAAAATTAGCAAAAGCAGAATGTCAATCCACACCATAGACGATAAAATCTGGGCCTGATATAGGGACGGCTAGTCTATCAAATTAGTGGCAACAGTGCCCTAATCCTTCAACTCTCTAACTAAGCCCTCGGTAGAAAATTTGTTCTGAATCTGTTGCTGACCTTGCATCGCTTCGTTTTTAGTTTTAAACGGACCGGCGATGACACGATACCCTGGTTTGTTTTTCACCGTTATCGATTCTATATAGGCGGTGAATCCGCCCTTTTGTAGTTCATCTCGAAACCTTTGCGCGTTTTGACGTTGACTAAAGCTCGCTACCTGAACCACCCACTCTCCCTTAGCTGCTGAACTCTCAGCAGTCCGATTTTTTTGTTCAGACTGGTTCTTCTCAACTAAGCCACTTTCCTTGTTCGCACTCGCCCGCTCCTCCCCCTTCTGCAACGAGGACGGGGCCAAACGTTTGCCTCCGGTCTCTCCGGCATCAAGTGCACTCCCCGGTACGATCCCTGTTGGTTCTAGCAATGCCGGGGGTACAGGTGGCACCTGATCATCCAGATAGGCTTCATATCCCTCACCATCAAAAATCATGGGTAAAAAAATGACCGCCAGTAACACTAAAATTATAGCGCCTACTAGTCGTTGCTTGATTTGGATTTCTTCCATATCAGTTTAATCTTACTTGTAGTTAATCCACAGACAAATTCAACTCACGCATTAGATCGCCAATTAAGACAAATGAGCCAAATGCGATTATCGGCTTATCTCCGGACTGTCGTTGCGCGCCATGCCAAGCTTCAAGCGCACTTTGGTAACAATAAATATTCGCATCTGGATCACCTGCTTTGATGATATGCGCCAAATCTGACGTACCGAGCGCACGGTCATCAACTAAAGGGACAAGATGCCAAGCGCAAATATTCCCCTTAACCTGCTCTATGCTACCTAAGATGTCTTTGTTCTGCAGCATAGCAAATAACACATGTACTTCACCGGCTTCTGGATAATCTTCGTATAATTTTTCAAATAGGGCTGCTATTGCCGGTTTATTATGCGCAACATCAAGAACTTGTAGAGGATTTTCAGAAATTACCGAAAATCTACCGGCCAATCGCTGTATGCTTCCTGAGGCCAATGCTTGGCTCGACACCGGTAACTGAGCAGACAACAGTTCCGCCGCTTGCATCGCGCAAGCGATGGCAGATTTATTTAGTTGACTAGTATGCAGAGGGATTTGCAATTTTTCCCCATCAGCCTTTATCCCTCGCCACATCCATTGTTTACCGCTGGAATCTATTTCAAACTCCCGACCATACAGATAGAGTGGTGTGTGCAATCGCGCCACTTCTTTCATAACCGCTGTTGGCGGATTGTCATCTCCATACACTACCGGTTTACGAAGACGAAAAATACCCGCTTTCTCACGACCGATGGAATCCAGATCTGGGCCGAGGTAATCCATGTGGTCGTGCCCCACACTGGTGATGACCGCCACATCTGCGTCCACTACATTCACCGCATCCAAGCGCCCACCCAAGCCTACCTCTAATAACATCACGTCTACGTTGGCATGGTAAAAAATCCACAGTGCGGCCAAGGTGGTAAATTCGAAAAAGGTTAAGGAAGTGCCTTGACGCGCCTGCTCCACATGAGTGAATGCGTCTATCAGAAGATCATCACTCAGAGGCTGTCGATTGATACGAATGCGTTCATTAAATTGCACAAGATGGGGTGAAGTGTAGCTTGCTACTTGATACCCTTGTTGCAAATAGATAGCTTCTAATGCGGCCACACAGGTGCCTTTACCATTGGTTCCCGCAACGGTAATCACAGGCATTGGAAAACCTTGCAGTAAAAAACGATCAGCAACCAGAGAAACACGCTCTAGCCCCATATCAATGGTTTTGGGGTGTTGTTTAGTTAATCTCAGCAACCAATCTTGCAGCGCTGGCGACATGCAAATCGATTAACTAGCTGGCTCAGGATCATCTGCCACTACTGGTGTGATTTTCTGCATAATCAAAAGTAGATTATGCAGACGCTCTCTCATTTGGGTGCGCGGGATAATCATATCGATAGCACCGTGGGTGAGCAGAAATTCAGCGCGTTGGAATCCTTCCGGTAATGTTTCCCGCACTGTTTGTTCAATCACACGAGGCCCCGCAAATCCGATTTGCGCATTGGGCTCTGCCACATTTAAATCTCCCAGCATCGCAAAACTGGCAGAGACGCCTCCAGTAGTGGGATCCGTCAATACGGAAATATAAGGCACCCCAGCATTTGCCAAACGACCAAGGGCGGCGCTGGTTTTTGCCATCTGCATGAGTGAAATCAATGCTTCTTGCATGCGAGCACCACCAGAAGCAGAGAAGCAAATAAGGGGATGACAATGTTCACGGGCCACGTCTACCGCACGCACGAATCGTTCCCCCACTACAGCACCCATTGATCCCCCCATGAAGGAGAATTCGAAAGCCGCGCATACTACCGGCAAGTTTAGCAACGTGCCACTCATCGCCACCATCGCATCCGTTTCATTGGTCTTTTTCTGCATTTGCAGAATTCGATCACGATATTTTTTACTATCTTTGAATTTTAAAACATCCACTGGCTGCAGCTTGGCACCGATCTCCTCTCGGCCGCCCGCATCCAGAAAAGTGTCCAAACGTCTTCTCGCACTGATGCGTAAATGATGTCCACACTTCGGACAAACACTCAGATTGCGCTCTAACTCGGCGGTATATAGCATCGCGTCACAAGCTGGGCACTTGGTCCAGATCCCCTCTGGCACATCTTTCTTCTCACCACTCGCTTCCGTACGAATCTTGGAGGGAATTAATTTTTCAAACCAACTCATCTATCACCACCCATTTTTATCTTATTTTTCAAGCGCAGGCAGACCATCAATAGCCGCACGAATATCGCGCATCACCTGAGACATGGCCTGCTTCATTGTATGAGGGTCGGTTGCGTATTTTTCAACACAATTCACCAACGCACTGCCCACTACCAGGGCATCTGCATGACGCCCCATTGCTGTTGCGGTAGCCCCATCTCGAATGCCAAATCCTACACCCACTGGCAGAGACGTATGCTTGCGAATTTTCGCAACTTGATCTGCTATCTCTTGATAGTCACTCACTTGTGCGCCAGTCACGCCCCGTAAAGAGACATAATAAACGAATCCCTTAGCCAATTCACAGGCACGCTGAATACGCGCATCACTACTAGTAGGCGCCAATAAAAATACCGGAGCCAAATCGTGCTCCTCGAAAACCTGGATCACTTCATCTGCCTCCTCTGGAGGCATATCCACGATGATAAGACCATCCACCCCCGCAGCATTCGCCTGGGCGGCAAATTTTTCGAATCCCATACATTCTATGGGATTCAAATAACCCATTAGCACAATTGGTGTACTTTTGTCTTGCTGGCGAAACTGAACCACTAGCTGTAACACCTGGGACAAACCCATATGATGAGCTAAAGCCCTCTCGTTTGCCTTCTGTACCACTGGGCCATCCGCCATAGGATCAGAAAAAGGCATTCCTAATTCCAATACGTCCGCACCCTCCGCCACCAAATGATGCAATAGGGAAACAGTCATTTTAGGCTCAGGATCACCGGCGGTAATAAAAGTGATAAATGCTCGCTTACCTTGCTCTTTTAAGGAAGCAAACCTAGCATCAAGTCGGCTCATATCTCAATGCCTTCTAGGGATGCCACCGTGTGCACATCTTTATCCCCACGACCGGATAAGTTCACTAAAACAATCTCATCCTTACTACGTGCCGCAGCAAGTTTGGTCGCATAAGCAATGGCATGGCTCGATTCTAGCGCGGGCAAGATACCCTCTACTCTCGTAAGCAAATGAAAAGCCTCTAACGCTTCCTGATCTGTTACCGCCACATATTGAGCGCGGTGCATGTCTTTCCAATAGGCATGTTCCGGCCCCACCCCCGGATAATCTAAGCCGGCGGAGATAGAATGGGTTTCAATGATTTGACCGTCCTCATCCTGCATGACGTAAGTCCGGTTGCCATGTAATACACCTGGCGAGCCAGCACACAAAGGCGCTGCGTGATGGCCAGTACTGACACCTTCGCCGGCGGCTTCTACGCCATACATCTCAACGTCAGCGTCGTTCACGAATGGATGAAACAATCCGATTGAATTCGATCCACCACCGACACAGGCCACTAGCGCATCGGGCAGACGACCTACCTGGGCTAACATCTGTTCTTTTGCTTCACGCCCGATGATACTTTGAAAATCACGCACCATCGCGGGATAAGGATGAGGGCCGGCCACCGTGCCAATAATGTAGAAGGTCTCCTCCACTCGCGTCACCCAGTCCCGCAGGGCTTCGTTCAGAGCGTCTTTTAAGGTTTTCGAGCCGGAGCTGACGGGAACCACTTCCGCCCCTAAGAGTCGCATGCGATAAACATTAATCGCCTGGCGGCGGATATCCTCTTCCCCCATGTAGACAGTACATTGCAATCCAAGGCGAGCAGCCACAGTGGCCGAGGCGACGCCATGCTGTCCCGCACCTGTTTCCGCAATTACCCTCGGTTTGCCCATGCGTTTGGCTAGCAATGCCTGACCCACAGTATTATTAATTTTATGGGCACCGGTGTGGTTTAGATCTTCGCGTTTGAGATAAATCTGCGCGCCACCTACCTGTGCAGTTAGACGCTTGGCAAAATAGAGCGGCGATGGCCTACCCACGTAGTGTTTGAGATCTTCATCGAATTCAGCTAGAAATTCAGCCTCCTGAAGATAGTGTTTATAGGCGCTTTCCAACTCACTGATGGCACCCATCAGGGTTTCCGAGACATATTTCCCGCCATATTGACCAAAATGGCCTTTTGCATCTGGCATTTGCGCCAAATGTTCCCAACCGCGCCTCGTGTCATTCATACCACAGATTTAGCAACCTCTATAAATCTTTTCACTTTTTCCGCATCTTTGATGCCAGGGGCAGATTCTACACCACTACTGACGTCAACGGCGCTTGGTTTTACGGTTTTGATGCCACTTTCCACGTTTTCCGCAGTTAACCCGCCTGCCAATATCACTGGCAGCGTTAAGCAAGGGGACTGAGACCAGTCAAAAGACTGTCCTGTGCCCCCATGAGCTTCGGTATCGAACTTATCCAATAATATGGCACGAGCAGAGGTATAGGTAGATGCGATCCCTACCATGTCAACGCCCCTGGCCACACCGATGGCTTTTATATAGGGCAAAGAATAACGTTCGCAGTCAGTAACAGATTCTTTGCCATGAAATTGCAACAGGTTTAAGGGCACGGCCTGGCAAACTTGTTCTATTTCTGCAGGCGACTGATCCACGAAGAGCCCGACCAATAATACTAGCGGACATAATCCCTCGACGATTTCACTGGCAAGCTCAATGTTCACGTATCTTCGACTACCAGGATAAAATACTAAGCCAATCGCATCCGCACCAGCAGCGACAGCAATTTGTGCATCCTTTGGTCTCGTAATTCCACAAATTTTCACTCTCACGGCCATGCTTAAATTATCCTTCTGTAGATAGGCGGGGCCAAGATGTCACTTTGCCGTCGGGCAGTTGAAATTCAGGAGGATATTGTACACTGGTCAAGTACAGACCACAGGCGGGCGCAGTGGCAGCACATTGTCGTCGATCACGACTGCTCAACACCTGCTCCAGCCACTCAATAGGCCGCTTACCGCGTCCCACTTCAAACAAACATCCCGCGATGTTTCGTACCATATGCAATAAAAACGCATTGGCCTGAACAGTGAAACAGATACCCTGCTCTTCACGTTGCACCACCACATAAGAAACATGTCTCATAGTACTGTGAGACTGACAACCAGCGCCGCGAAAAGCACTAAAATCCAACTCACCGATTAAACTCTGACCGGCTTGGTGCATTGCCTCTACATCCAACATATAGGGTGTCCACGCCATTCTATTACGCGCTAGCGCGGAACGCACTCTTCCTTCTTGGATCCAGTACTGATAGCGCCTACTTTGCGCACTGAAACGAGCATGAAAATCTTTATCTACTGCTTTCGCCCAATGGATGGCGATGTCGTCCGGGCAATTTACATTGCCACCCAACACCCATGCGTCGGCATTTCTAGCGGCATCAGAATCAAAGTGGACAACTTGATTCAATGCATGCACGCCGGCATCGGTTCGTCCCGCACACTGCAAAAACACAGATCGGTTTGCCACTTTCGACAGGGCGGCCTCCACTGCTCCCTGCACAGTACGAACAGCAGGTTGACGCTGCCAACCATGGAAAGCCGTGCCATCGTATTCTATTGATAATGCCCAACGCACAAGATCCAAACCTTATTGCTCAATACGAAAAATCCAGCGACAAGTCGCTGGATCCGTATTATTTTAAATGGTTGATGGCGTTTATGTTAGATCTATGGGAAATATCTATGCATTGGTTGCTTTTAATCGCTCCATGAGAGACTCTGCTTCTTCCTTTTCCTTCTCATCTCCCTCTTTGAGCACTTCGCGAATCAATTCCTCAGCACCTTCAAAATCTTCCATCTCTATGTAGGTAGTGGCCAAATCCAACTGAGTGCTAAAATTATCTGCACCAAAGCTGTCTTCACCCTCATCTTCCGTGGCGACTTCCTCTTGGAATGCAGACTCATCGTCTGTCAGCTCCAATATACCCAAATCACCTTCCTCATCGAGCGCAGTCAATTCTGCGAACGCTTTTGCTTCTAACTCAGGATCCACCGTTTCTTGTTTAGTAGTAGAGCCAGCCAATAGCGATGCTGGAGCTTCCAGATCTTGATTCATATTTAGTGGCTCTTCATCGCTGACGATTCCTGTATCCAATCCGTCCATTAACTCTGTGTCAGTCTCGTGATGTTCGACATGAAATTGCCCTTCCTGCAGCGTAGAGCCCGTGTCGTGAGTATCCGTAGTTTCAGCAAACAACCAATGTTCTGGCGCCACCTCTAAACCCAGAGCTTGTACTCGATTCCAACCGCTATATTGTGTGCCTACTATGAGAGAATGAAGACGTTCTGCTTCGGAGACGAACATATGAATGTTGCCTGCATCATAATAAATTTCAATTAGTCTAGTGCGTGCATCGTGATCGTCGGGATGCATTTCCAGATGTTCTTTTAACAGTTTTTGTGCTGCCGCTTGCTGATCTTGCTCAACCAGTTCGTCCGCTTGTTCCAATACACCTTTGGCAGCTGAGGTATGCTCTTGAATCATGGTACCCGCATCGGGTTCCTCAGATTCAAATTCAACGTAGTCTTCTGCGGCCTCTTGTCGACCTTTCAAGAAACGTAATCCAACGGCTACCAATGCTAACAGCAGCAACGCTCCTAACAAAAACAGAGTACGATTTTCTGCAATGCTATCTACCAATCCAGTGGGCTCTGGCTCTTGCGCGGTCGCTTGTTCCGCTTCATTGGTTGCTAACTCTGGCGCATTCGCTGGCGCTTGTTCTACCACTTGCGGCTCTTCAATAGCTTGCGATTCAAGCTCTACCAACTGCTCACTACGTAACTGGATCAACGCCTCCATATTCTGAATTTGAGACTCTAAATCCAAGATACGAGATCTTAGTTCATCGTTTTCTCGCACCACGGCATCCATAGCTTCCTGGGCAAGGCTGGATCCGTCCGCGCCATTTTCTGTCGCAGCGTCCGCTCCGGAACCACCTGCTTGCTCCAGGCTCTCGTTTACCTTCGGTACGATAAGCTCCAGTTGCGGACCAGTCACTGCGCCGCCACTACCGGAAGGCAAGGGAGTCTCCGGTTTCGAGGTGGTAAGGGGTGCTTGAGGGGCGCTTTGGGCGCTGGTAATACGATTGCTTTCCCATGCACTATTTTGTCTAACAAATTCTTGATGGGCTTCCGACCGACTCATAGCCTTAAAGGTCGCAGCACTTGGAATTCTTAAGACCTCCCCGCGCTTGAGTTCATTCACATTGTTATTGATGAATGCGTGAGGATTAGCCTCTAACAAGGCCATCATCGATTGGTAAACACTAACAGAATCGTCGGGTCGAACTTCCGTAGCGATGCTCCAAAGGGTTTGATTTTCCAACACTGGCCCATAAAGCTCACCTGCCAAATCGACATTTTGGTCTGCAGTCGCGGAAGGTCCGGGCTGTGCAGCACTCTCCTCAGCTAACCTGGCTTCCAGCGGAGCACCCTCTTCTGAAAACACCGGGGGATCCAACAACACGGTAAATTCGCGCTGCAATCGACCAGCGGGCCAGGTGAGATCTACTAGAAAATTCAGGAAAGGTTCGTTGACTGGCGCCTCAGTAGTCACCAACAATTTTGGCTCTGCGCCCGCCCTGGAAACAGTAAATTGTAGGTTGAATAGATCCGCCACTCTTTGAATACCGGCGCGCTGAAAAGCTTCACCATCCGCTAATCCCGCGTCAACGGTATCAAAATTTATTCCATCTGCAGAAACGAAACCAATTTCTGCTTCTAAAGGTTCGCCCAGTTTAGAATTGACTTGGATCTGTCCCAAACCAAGCGCCAATAGAGCTTGAATCGGCAATAGGAAAAGAGTGAATATCAAACTCCATTTCGTCATCCTGGCCTGTACAAACACGCTCATCTCCGTTGAGTTGTCCTGATTTTTTGAGTAGCCTACCCGTTTCCATCTGGGTTTTTAAGGCCACCAGTTACGCACACGCTTATGGTGCGATTCCCTTAGTCTATCCGTACTATTTCCTATGATGGCGGCAGATTGAAGTAATCTTTTATCAAAATTTCAGCAATTTGAACACTATTAAGGGCAGCCCCTTTACGTAAATTATCAGCCACCACCCATAGATCGATGCCTCTAGGATGTGAAATATCCTCCCGAACGCGGCCCACATATACTGCATCAGTATCCGCAGCCTCAGTGGCGGCAGTGGGATAACCGCCGTCCTCTCGCTCATCCATGAGATGAATGCCGGGCGACACCCTGAGTAAATCCTGTACCTCAGAAGCGGATATCTTTTCCCGGGTCTCAATATGAACGGCCTCAGAGTGACCATAAAATACCGGTATTCGCACAGTGGTCGGGTTCACCTGGATGCGGTCGTCACCCATAATTTTTTTCGTCTCCAAGACCATTTTCATCTCTTCTTTTGTGTATCCGTTATCCATAAAAACATCGATTTGGGGCAGTGCATTAAAGGCTATCTGCTTGGGATACACTTTACTTTCGACTTCGTTACCATTGAGCAATGTAGCGGTCTGCATGGCTAATTCCTCTATCGCTTCTTTGCCCGTTCCGGACACCGCTTGATAAGTGGCCACATTGATGCGCTCAATGCCTACGGCATCATATATAGGCTTTAAAGCCACCACCATCTGAATCGTTGAACAGTTTGGATTGGCGATGATATTGCGTTCGCGATAATCCGCAATATCAGCCGCGTTCACCTCCGGCACAACCAAGGGAATATCTTCATGCATACGAAAATGGGAGGTATTGTCGATCACCACACAGCCTGCATCTGCAGCTAGCGGCGCGAATTGCGCAGAAACTGAACCTCCAGCGGAGAAAAGCGCTATTTGGGCTTGGGAAAAATCGAACTCCTCAAGTAAGCCAACAGTCAAGTAACTGCCAGCGAATTGAATTTTACTGCCCGCGCTGCGGCTGCTAGCAAGCGGATAGAGCTTGCGCACTGGAAACTGACGCTGCTCAAGAATTGCAATCATCGTCTCACCCACCGCACCAGTTGCCCCAACGACAGCTATATCGAAACCTTCACTCATTTATAAATCGCCTAAAATTCATTTAGTTAGTATAGTTAAGTAATCAACCTTATAAATAATCCAACACAGCATCACCCATTTCCTCTGTGCCCATCAATTTGTTTCCGGGTTGATAAATATCCGCAGTTCTTAATCCCTCGGCCAACACCTGTTGAATAGCGTTTTCGATTTTATCCGCTAATGCAACCTCATCCAGGCTATATTTTAATAGCATGGCTAACGAGAGTAAGGTGGCAATGGGATTAGCCTTATTTTGTCCCGCAATATCGGGTGCCGAGCCATGGACTGGTTCATATAAGCCTTTGTTATCTGCATTCAGTGATGCCGAGGGCAACATGCCTATGGATCCTGTCAACATGGCGGCACAATCGGACAAGATATCGCCAAATAGATTAGTGGTCACCACCACATCAAACTGCTTCGGTGCACGTACCAGTTGCATCGCCGCGTTGTCCACATACATATGAGAGAGTTCAATAGCTGGATACCGTGCTGACAACTCAGTGATACATTGTCGCCACAGTTCAGTACTCTCAAGGACATTCGCCTTATCCACAGAACATAACCGACCCTGACGCTTAGCAGCAATTTCAAAGGCTATACGACCAATGCGATTGATTTCTGACTCGCTGTAGACCAGGGTATTATAGCCTTCGCGTTCGCCAGATGCATTGTTGCGTATTCCCCTAGGCTGTCCAAAGTAGATGCCTCCGGTCAATTCGCGTACGATGAGGATATCTAACCCCGCCACCACTTCAGGCTTTAAGGTAGAAGCATCCGCTAATTCTGGATACAAAATCACCGGTCTTAAATTAGCGAACAACCCCAACTCAGAACGTAATTTTAGAAGTGCGATCTCGGGACGTTGACTGATCTCCAGTACCTCCCATTTCGGTCCCCCAACCGCCCCGAATAAGATTCCATCTGCTTCTTTTGCCCGCTGCAATACTTCATCAGTTAAAGGGCTACCGTAAGCATCGAAACTGGCGCCTCCCACCAGAGCCTCACTTGTCTCGATCTGCAAGCCATGATCAGATCGCAATTTTTCAATCAGCTTTTTTGCCTGGGAAATGATCTCAGGCCCTACCCCGTCTCCCGGCAACAATAAGATTTTTTTCATTTAATCAACCTTTGATAATATTGGTAAGATTTTAGATGTCACCTGGCGCATTAAACAGCCAGGGAACCTGTTGCCGACGCTTCGACTCATAAGCTCTAATGAGATCTGCCTTTTGCAACGTAAGGCCGATTTCATCTAATCCTTCCAGTAACGCCTGCTTGCGAAACTCTTCCAACTGAAAATTCACGACTTCCCCGTCTGGCTTACATATCTGCTGCTTAGCTAGATCGACAGCCAATTCATAGCCCGGATCAGCTAATACCTCGGCAAATAACTGTTCAACTATTTCTTCATTTAGAACAATAGGTAATATTCCATTTTTAAAGCAGTTGTTATAAAAAATCTCGGCGAAGCTAGACGCTATTAAGACTCTGAATCCAGCATCCAACAAAGCCCAAGGGGCGTGCTCCCGGCTCGATCCACAACCAAAATTTTCCCGCGCTAATAATACAGTTGCGCCTTGGTAGCGCGACTGGTTCATTACGAATTCGGTGTTCAGCCGCCGTTTTGAATGGTCATCTCCAGGCTCACCCGGATCCAAATAGCGCCAATCATCGAACAGGTTGGGACCAAAGCCGGTTCGCTTGATGGATTTTAGATACTGCTTTGGAATGATGGCATCAGTATCCACATTCGCTCGATCCAAAGGCATCACAATGCCCTGCCACTCTGTTAGTTTTTTCATTGATGTGTTCCCTTCGTCCTACGCTTCTCTGACATCCACAAAGTGGCCAGCGATGGCAGCAGCGGCGGCCATTGCCGGACTCACCAAATGGGTACGGCCGCCCTGCCCTTGACGACCTTCAAAATTTCGATTGGAAGTAGAAGCGCAACGTTCCCCCGGAGCCAGGCGATCTGCATTCATCGCCAGACACATGGAGCAACCTGGTTCGCGCCATTCAAAACCCGCTTCTTTAAAGACCTTGTCCAAACCCTCTTTTTCTGCTTGGGCCTTGACCAAACCAGAACCAGGCACCACCATCGCCAACTTGATGTTTTCCGCTATCTTATTGCCCGCCACCCAACGCGCAGCTTGCCGCAGATCTTCAATGCGTGAATTGGTGCACGAGCCGATAAAGACTTTATCCAGCGGTATGGAGTTAACCCGGGTACCGGGCGCTAAGGACATATATTCCAACGCCCGTTGCAACGATTTTCGTTCCGCATCTGTTTGCATCTGCTCGTAGGTGGGTATGGCACCATCTATGGGCGCGACCATTTCCGGTGACGTTCCCCAAGTCACCTGTGGTGCAATGGTACCAGCGTCTAATACTATCTCTTTATCAAATTCACAATTCTCGTCACTCACCAAAGTTCGCCAATAACTCACCGCTTGTTCCCATACCTCGCCTTGAGGCGCATAAGGACGATCTCGAAGATACTCAATGGTGATTTCATCCACCGACACTAACCCTGCCCGGGCGCCCGCCTCGATGGCCATATTACACAGGGTCATCCGGCCTTCCATCGACAAAGTGTGTATCGCCTCACCGTCGAACTCGATTGCGTAACCAGTCCCCCCTGCCGTCCCCAACTCTCCAATCACCGCTAAAATGATGTCTTTCGCTGTCACACCCACCGCCAATTGCCCATCTACTTTGATGCGCATATTTTTCATCTTTTTTTGAATCAGGCATTGAGTCGCCAACACATGTTCTACTTCAGAAGTACCAATACCGTGTGCTAAGGCACCAAAAGCACCGTGAGTTGAGGTATGGGAATCGCCACAAACAATTGTCATCCCAGGCAAAGTCGCACCCTGTTCAGGCCCCATCACGTGCACGATCCCCTGTCGAATATCATTCATGGGGATCTCGGTGATACCAAAATCCGCACAATTCTTGTCCAAAGTTTCCACTTGGAGGCGAGACACCGGATCGGAAATTCCTCTGCTACGGTCAGTAGTGGGTACATTGTGATCAGGAACTGCCAAATTGGTCTCCAGTCGCCAAGGTTTTCGATTTGCCAAGCGCAATCCCTCGAAGGCCTGGGGCGAGGTCACTTCATGCAGTAGATGTCTGTCTATATAGAGTAACGCGGTACCGTCTTCCTGCTCTGACACCAAATGCTGCTGCCAAAGCTTGTCGTAGAGGGTTTGTGCTGCCATTGAGTTGCTCCTATGTACTTTTGCAATATTTTACGGTTCGACTTAACATTACTCAAATTCATATTGATAATATTTTGTATTCCTTAATGGAATGGATAGTGGAAACCAATCAACTAAAAGCGTTTGTGGCAGTCGCGCAGCTAAATAGTTTTTCCTTAGCAGCGGACAAGCTACACCTCACTCAACCGGCTATCAGTAAACGCGTTGCCGCTCTAGAGAACCATCTACAACAAAAGCTATTCGATCGCATTGGCAAGCGATTGATGTTAACGGAGGCAGGCCATCTGCTCTTACCTCGCGCGCAAACATTACTGCAGGAGTTAGACGCCATTAAGCAGTTGGTTACCGATCTCTCGGCACCCGTACAAGGACCTCTGGCGCTCTCTACCAGTCACCACATTGGGCTACATCGACTACCGCAGGTGTTGCGACAATTTAGTAAGCAGTTTCCCCAAGTATCCCTTGACCTAAAATTCGTCGATTCGGAAAAAGCTTGCGAGCAGGTATGGAAAGGTGAAATTGAACTTGGCGTGGTCACCCTACCTACCATCCCATGGAAAGATTTACGCTTTACGCCTATCTGGCCAGATCCACTAAAATTTGTGGTTGCCCAAGACCATGCACTCGTCTCTCAATCCAATATCAGCTTACACACGTTAAGCCAGACACCCGCATTATTACCGTCAGAGGGTACCTTTACCCGAGATATTGTGACTAAAGTCTTTCAAGAAGTTGGATTAAATTTCACCACCGCTCTAAATACCAACTACATGGAAACTTTAAAATCCATGTGTGCCATCGGCTTAGGATGGAGCTTGCTGCCTACGACCATGATTGATGAGACGCTGACCATCCTAGAAGTGCCCGGAGTTCAGCTACAACGCATATTAGGTATGGTGATTCACGAACAAAGAACTTTGAGCCGGGCTGCTCTAGCTTTCACAAACCTACTAGAAGATGCTCAATTCAATCCATTAGGTTAAACAATAACCTATTTAACAATCTTTCCTTAATGCTGGGCACACTATTGTCTGTATAATTTTGATCCAGATGTGTCAGTATCGGTCTTGTGTGATGAATCCACATTTGTTCGTCCCAGAATAATGGTAGTGACAAACTACCTTGCGCAGCTAGCTTTTGATCGATAAGAGATCCTTCGTCCACCCGAACTGATACAAAGTCTATTGCTTTTCGTTCCAGTGCCATACGCACGAGAGCAGCATAAGGACAGTGTGGTCTTTGGTATAAAACCTTATACCCATTAGTATTATCAACTACTTCTACAGGGTTCGGTTTTGACGAAGGCAGCTGTTTATTTTCAATGCTGGTACTAGTTCGGTTATCTTCAACAGATTTTTTTTCTTGCTCGAAGGATTGCCACAGATCCAATAAATCAGCCTCGATGGATTTAGATGCAATTTGGCCCTTTTTCTTAAGAGGAGTTTTTCGACTACGTCCAATTTTCTCAGCCACTTCCGCTTGTGATCCATAGTGGCTAATGAGTGCCTCCAGAATCTCTAGTGACGTCATGCTCCTCTCCTTTTTGATGCATCGAGATTTTTATCAGTCAACTTATCCATCAACGATACACCGAATTGACCTAGTAAAAAAGTCTGTGCTTCTTTACATTTGACAAGTAGCGCAAAAATCACTTAAAAAACACGGTCATGTGTTAAACTGGCTGTCGAAATAAAAACAAGACCCCAAGGGGCTAATGTGTTGAAATCCGCCATCACCGCCTTGAAAGAGGCACATAAACGAGCCTTAAATCTATATAAGCTACGGCGCGGCAGGATTGCCGACTATCTCTTTCTTGATCTCAACGGTCCATTGCGCGAAAAACCTTTACGTTTACCCTGGTGGCATCGATACCAACCCGCACCAGTACGCACACCGGTGGACGGCCATAGTCTGGATGAACTCAGAGAAACTCTGAAGGTCGTCAGCTCTGATCCTCGTGTCAAAGGTCTAATCGTTGATGTCACCTTGTTGGAAAGCGGTTGGGCCAACATACAGAGCTTGAGATCCATTTTTGACCAATTCAAAGAGTCTGATAAAAAGCTTGTGGTGTATGCGGATGACTTCAATATTCTAAACTACTATCTGGCCAGTGCTGCCGATCTGATAGTCATGCCGCCAGGAAGCTATTGGAATGTATTAGGCCTTGCCATGAGTTTCTCCTATTTGGGAGAGTTTTTAGAGACACTAGGACTGAAACCAGAAGTCATTGCCATCTCACCCTATAAAGGTGCAGGGGATACTTACGCACGCACCAGTATGTCCGATGAACAGCGTGAAATGATGAGCTGGATCCTAGACGCGCAGTATGACACCTTGGTTGAAGGTATGAGCCAAGGAAGAAATATACCTATCAACAGCATCAAAGATCTAATTGACAAGATACCCTATCGTGCGGAACAGGCTCTGGAACATAAATTAATAGATGAAGTGGCCTATCTCGATCAACTCGCCAATATTCTCAGTGAAGAACCCGTTAGTCTCGATACAAAGCCGCCGAGGGTGGCACCGCTGCAACAGGCATTAGCCAACTTGATCCAACCACCGAAAACAGTGTCATCAAATAAAATTGCCATTGTCTCGGTAGAGGGCACCATTCAATACGGTTCTAGTCGCGCGATTCCGTCTCCTATCCCCTTACCTTTTATAGGCAATCAGCAAGCGGGATCACACACCTTTGCCCAAGCCATACGACGAGCGGAACGAGATCCGAAAGTGTCTGCCATCGTCTGTTACATTAATAGTCCAGGTGGTTCTGCTCTCGCATCTGATCTGATGTGGCGGGAACTCGAGCGCGTACGCCGACGCAAACCCGTAGTCGCTTACATGGGTAACGTCGCTGCATCTGGTGGGTACTATATTGCAGCCGGTTGTGATCACATCGTTGCGCAACCGCTCACCTTGACCGGCTCTATCGGTGTGTTGTTTATGAAGCTTTCTAGTCATGATTTTTATGAAAACATGTATATTTATAAAGAATCACTACAAAGAGGCCAACGAGCAAGGCTTTACGATACGGAGTCCTCATATACTGCAGAAGAAAAACAGGTCATCGAAGATACGATTCGCGATTCTTATGTGCAATTTAAAGATAGAGTTCTCAATGGCAGACCCCTAGATGATGAGCATTTAGAGCCAGTAGCCGGTGGCAGAGTATGGTTGGGCAGCCAGGCAGCAAAACATAACTTAGTGGATGAACTGGGTGATTTACACTCTGCTATAGACAAAGCAAAAATGCTGGCCGGCATCGATAAAGATCAAGAGACCAGTCACTATTGGCTACGGCCGTCTAGAAAATGGCGATTACCCTTACCGATCACAGCACAAGGTGTGCGGCAACCTCTGAAACAGCTCCAAGAATCTTTGTCCCCCGTGACTCGGGAACGTCTATGGTTCATCATGCCGTTCCATTTCAAACAAAATTCTAAACCTTAGACTGGCTACATGAGCGCCATTGGAAAACCGCTCTATAGAGTGGGCAATTTATAACCAGCTGGCCATTAAGATGTTGAATCAATAAATAATTATGTTTGCAGCCCATTGGAAATTATAGACATTTGAAAGCCAACCTCCGTAGAGTCTCATTGCTGTCATCCGTCACCTTGATCCGGCAGATATTCATCAAGTGTAGTTTACGCCTACTTACCCGATGTTCACCTAACGAATTGAGCAAACTCAGTGCGCTGCCCCCACAGTGGAGGAAATAAGTACTTTAAAAAGACAAACAGACCGCTTGAACTTGTTCGCTAACCTTCATTATCTGACTAAGATAGGAATCAGAGCCACCGCTTTGGGTTCTCAAGAAATTTTGGAACCACGTGCCCGAACTGCTACCTCTAGAGACTTGTTCACCCAAACACGTAATTCTTTTACGTCCTCAAGCACCTCCTCAGGGATTTGATAGAAATTCATTTTTGTGGGTCGATCTTTAAAGGGAATGAATTGCGCCATGCCCACTGCTTCAAAATCATGTCGGTTGGTTTCATCAACTTTGAGAAACAGGCCGTCTTCAACAATCAAACCAAAAAATAGTTCTTCAAAATAGAGGCCGACCCCACCAAACATATTTCGATGTCGAATCGGCCCTAACTGAGATAACTGCTCAATGATGTGCTTCTTGAGTTGTTCACTAACTGCCATGGTGTCTATACACTAACTCTGTTTCTCTCTTGCCATACCGCGAATCCAGTAATCCACACTGAAATATCGCCCTGCCCCTACAAAAAATAACGTCAATAACATGATGAAATAGGTAGCGGCAAACTCAATGCCATTATTTAAGATAACAGGTCGACCATGTTCCGTAATGGTCTCATAGCGTCCTGGATAAGCATCCTTCAACCAACCTAGAAAACCCTTAAGATCCTGAGCCGCCTGCACGGCGGCATCACTGCTCAAGATATCTGGAGTAGAAGGTGCGATCGCATACCAACCATGTTCTAAGTGAACAGTCGCGGCAGCCACAACCATGGTCACCATCAGAGGAACCGCTATCCAGCGCACAGCGAATCCGATCAACAAAAATAGTGCACCAACTACTTCTGATAAAGTTGCTAACCAAGCTAGAATCACAGGAAAAGGTAAACCTAAGCCCCAATCTGGATTGCCAAACCAGGCGATAGTGCTCTCCATACTGTTCAACTTATTGGTACCTGCGATCCAGAAAATCGGTACCAAATAGAGCCGCAGTGCCAACGGGCCCAAAAAATCTACCCGTTTTGTCGCATCGAGAATATCCTGACCTTGGTTTCCTAATTTCTTCAAGAGTTCTATCATCAATTTGACCTTTCACATCCTAACGGTATTTGTTGGTTTATGTTCCCGATACGACCAATAGTAAATAACAATATTACACTTTCACTAAAAACCAACAAAAAGATCGAGAATAAGGCATCAATTCATAAGAAATTTCTTATTTATCATGACTAGACAAGATTATTTTTACTGTAGCTTATTAAAAGTGTTGCATAAGTTATCCAGTGAGATAGTATTACACGCTGACAGGAAGTTAATTATCGCAAGCGATTGTCCACCTATAGGGGAAATGAATGAAACAGAAATCATATCTAACTCCTAACGAAGTGGCCGAGCTGTTAATGGTCTCTCCAATTACTATCCGCCAATGGGCGCAGAAGGGTTTAATTCACGCCGTGACCACCGCCGGTGGCCACCGAAGATTTAAGTTCAGTGATGTTAAGGCCTTTGCCCGACAAAGGGGTTTGACCCTTAATACGGTAGATTTTGAAAAGCGCATATTGATTGTAGATTCCAACACTCACCAACAACAGCAGTTGGCAGATAAAATTAAAAGCACGGACGCTGAAGTAGAGATAGAGCAAGCCGAGGATGGCTTCGATGCTGGGGTCAAGTTGATGACCTTTAAACCGACACAGATCTTTATCAATTTGGACGCGCCAGATCTAATCGGGTACGACATCTGTCGCTATATTAAGCAAGAACCCGACTTAAAAGCCATTGATATTGTGGCAGTTTTAAGTGAAGAGATAGCGGAAAAAGTAAAACTTGCTGAGTCTGCTGGGGCGAACCATTGCTTAATCCTGCCGATTGAGGAGACTCAGTTAGAAGCTTGTCTAGGTATAGGCTCTCCCCTATCTACCGGTCAACTAGCCTAGTGTAAGCAACTAACTCATCAATAAGCATTATCTGTATTAATTATGTTAATGTGTTTGGGCTTAAAATAAATTTTTAGGTGCTATGGTGATTCAAGTATTTACAATAGATCTGAGCTATTGTAACAAGACGAGAGACACCGATGGCTACTATACTGATAGTTGAAGACGATACCAACATTCGGACTCTTATCACCGAATTCCTAACTCTAAACCATCATCATATCATCGAAGCCAAAGACGGCGCCTCTGGGCTGACACAATATCAACTACATTGTCGAGAAATAGACCTCGTCATCACAGATATAGTGATGCCGGGTACCGAGGGTGTTGAGTTGATCTTAGAATTGAAACGCATCGATCCAAGTATCCCGATACTCGCGATCTCTGGTGCGGACGTTAGGATCCCGGTCAGCCACCTGAGTACCGCGAAAGCATTGGGAGCAGATGCCACCCTGAAGAAGCCCTTTAGCTTTAGCACGTTGAAAAACAAGGTAGACAAACTCACGACCATTAATAAGTATCGGCTCCGACAATTATCAAACACAAAGAATCACTCCACTCCTTTGAAATAATAATCTGCTAAAAGATGACTGAAGCAAACGCGAACCGTGCTAACTATGTTCAGGGTCGTAGCAGAATTGCTGGAATATAGACTCATCCATTGAATGTACAGCCGGAGTAACACGCCAATACTAGCTACTGAAAAAGCACCTCTTAGCAGCCCTCTCCTTAAATCCATTTTGAGGCCAGCAATCCCTTAAAATATTGTCAGTTATTTTCAATAAAAAACAATGATATACTGTTGTGCTCTTAGTCTGAATTTAAAATAGAGAACATCTCCTAGAGACATCTGCAAATCCATCCATCTTATGCCGCAAAAAGACTCCGCTAATTTAGCCTCACTATTAGGTAAGAATATCTTAATCATTGATGGCGCAATGGGAACCATGGTTCAAGCTTACCGGCTAGATGAGCAGGATTACCGTGGTGCTCGATTTATAGATCATACCTGTGATTTAAAGGGCAATAATGATCTGCTCACCCTCACACAACCTCAGATTGTGAAAGATATCCACGCTGCTTACTTGCAAGCGGGCGCCCATATCATTGAGACCAACACCTTCAATGCCACACATATATCCCAGGCAGATTATCAGCTGGAGGAAATAGTATTCGAACTCAATCAACGAAGCGCCGAATTGGCCAAGCAAGCGTGCGAGGAAGCTTACACTAAAAATCCCAATATCCCGCGATTTGTCGCCGGCGTTCTGGGTCCCACAAATCGCACTGCTAGCATCTCGCCCGACGTAAACGATCCTGGCTCTCGCAATGTGAACTTCGATCAACTGGTGCTTGCCTACCGTGAAGCCACCTCCGGCTTGGTGGCAGGTGGCGCAGACATTTTGCTCATAGAAACTATATTCGACACGCTCAACTGTAAAGCCGCTATCTATGCCATTGCTGACTATTTCTCAGCAACCGGCAACCAATTACCGGTGATGATCTCTGGCACTATCACAGATGCCAGCGGAAGGACTTTGTCGGGACAAACTACCGAAGCGTTTTGGAATTCCGTCAACCATATCAATCCTATCTCCATCGGACTCAATTGCGCATTGGGTGCGCAAGAGCTAAGACCTTACATTGAAGAATTATCGAGCATTGCGACTTGTCATGTCAGCGCCCATCCGAATGCGGGTCTGCCCAACGAATTTGGTGAGTACGAACAAACACCAGAACAAATGGCAGATATTCTAGAAGAGTTTGCCGATAGCGGCTTTCTCAATCTAGTAGGTGGCTGTTGCGGTACAACACCCAATCACATCCGTGCTTTAGCCAATCGCATGGCAAGCAAAACACCTCGTGCCTTACCCAAGATCCCACCCCAGCTGAGGTTGTCGGGATTGGAGCCGTTGAATGTTGGTGAATCCACGCTATTTGTTAATGTGGGCGAACGAACGAATGTTACCGGCTCGAAACGCTTTGCCAATCTGATTAAAGCGGGAGATTACGAAACGGCATTGGATGTCGCCCGCCAACAAGTGGAGAACGGCGCTCAAATTATAGATATCAACATGGATGAAGGCATGCTCGACTCACTCGCAGCGATGAAAACCTTTCTCCATCTAGTAGCTTCCGAACCAGATATTAGCCGCGTACCGATCATGCTGGACTCATCCAAATGGGAGGTGATTGAAACGGGACTAAAATGTATCCAAGGCAAAGGCATTGTTAATTCTATCAGTCTGAAAGAAGGCGAAGAGAAGTTTCTCGAATGTGCCCGTACTATTCGTCGCTACGGCGCAGCAATTATTGTGATGGCATTCGATGAACAAGGCCAAGCTGACACTCGTGCCCGTAAAGTGGAAATCTGCAAGCGTTCATATGACCTACTTGTGAATCAAGCTGGCATCCCACCAGAAGATATTATCTTTGACCCTAACATTTTCGCTATCGCCACAGGTATTGAAGAACACAACAACTACGCTTTGGATTTTATCGAAGCGACAAAAGAGATCAAACAGACTTTAGCCTACGCTAAAATTAGTGGTGGCGTGAGCAATGTTTCTTTCTCTTTTAGAGGCAACAATCCAGTACGCGAGGCAATACATTCAGTCTTTCTCTACCACGCAGTACAAGCCGGGATGGATATGGGTATTGTCAATGCTGGCCAGCTCACTGTGTACGAAGATATTCCCACTTCGTTGCGGGAAGCAGTAGAAGATGTAGTCTTGAACCGTCGTTCGGACGCCACAGAGCGCTTGTTGTCTTTGGCCTCCGAAGTCAAAGGCGTAGAAAAAACTGACGTACAAGATCTCGCTTGGCGGCAAACCTCGGTCGCGGAACGACTGTCTTACGCCTTAGTAAAAGGTATCACTGAGTATATTGAAGAGGATACCGAAGAAGCTCGACTAAACTCAAATCGGCCGTTAGATGTCATCGAAGGTCCTTTAATGGATGGCATGAATCGCGTTGGCGATCTGTTTGGCGCGGGAAAAATGTTTTTACCTCAGGTTGTGAAAAGCGCTCGCGTGATGAAAAAAGCTGTGGCCTATCTCATCCCCTATATTGAGCAAGAAAAACTGAGGACTGGTAATCAATCAAAATCGAATGGCCGAATTTTGCTGGCCACGGTGAAAGGTGATGTACACGATATCGGTAAAAATATCGTGGGCGTAGTATTGCAATGCAATAATTACGAAGTAATCGATCTGGGCGTCATGGTACCTACCCAAGAAATACTCAAAATCGCGCAACAGAAGCAAGTGGACATTATCGGCTTAAGTGGGCTAATTACTCCTTCCTTAGAAGAAATGAGCCACGTCGCTAAAGAGATGCAAAGACAACAGTTCGCTATACCATTGCTGATCGGTGGCGCCACCACATCTAGAGTACACACAGCAGTGAAAATTGCGCCTCATTATGATCATACATCCGTTTATGTTAAAGATGCTTCGCGAGCCGTTGGTGTCGTCAGTCAATTAGTAAGTGACACGCTTCAAGCTGAATACACTGAAAAAATTGCCGCCGAGTATCAACAAATCAGGGAACGACATAAACAAAAACAACTAGCAGCAAAGTGGCTGAGTATCGATAGCGCAAGAAAGAACAGACTGCAATCAGATTGGTCCGAAGTAGAAATAGCGATACCGAAAGAGCCAGGAATTCACATACTCAAAAACTACTCTCTCAAGCAGCTACAAGACACTATCGATTGGACGCCGTTTTTTCAGTCATGGGAGTTAGCGGGACGGTTCCCTAAAATATTAGCGGATGAAAAAGTCGGTAAACAGGCTCAACAGCTTTATCAGGATGCTGAGGAACTGTTACAGAAGATTATCAACGATGAGTTACTGACCGCTCATGCTATCTTCGGTCTTTTCCCAGCTAATAGTGTGGGTGACGACATAGAAGTCTACGCGGATGAAAATCGCAGTTCAGTGATTCAGGTGTTGCATACTCTCAGACAACAAAGTGAAAAACCAACCGGCAAACCCAATCTAGCGTTGGCTGATTTTATTGTACCGAAATCGACCGGGCGCACCGACTATATCGGGGCTTTCTGTGTCACTGCAGGCTTTGGGGTAGATGAATTGGTCGCTGAATTCGAAAAACAACACGATGATTACAGCGCCATTATGGTCAAAGCTCTGGCTGACCGACTAGCAGAATCCTTCGCCGAACATTTACATCAATTGGTTCGTCAACGTTTCTGGGCGTATGCAGAAGAAGAATCCCTTAGCAATAATGAGTTAATTGATGAGGCATATCAGGGTATACGGCCTGCGCCAGGCTACCCTGCCTGCCCAGATCATACTGAAAAACAGACTATTTGGTCTCTCCTACAGGTTCAGGAAAAAATCGGTGTCAGCCTCACTGAAAGTCTAGCTATGTTTCCCACCGCTTCTGTCAGTGGTCTATACATCGCACATCCTGGAGCACGCTACTTCGGCTTAGGAAAAATTTACCGCGATCAGATAGAAGATTACGCCGCCCGGAAAAACATGGACATCAACTTGGTGGAAAAATGGCTTGCCCCCAACTTGGGTTACGATCCGGAAGACGAAAATTAGAGCAAACTCATCAACCAACTTCGGCCTTTTTGTAGGCGCGCTCTTTAATTAAACAATCGGTATTGATTAAAGTATTTTCAATAACAAGCGACACTCTAAAATATGTGACTAAGGGGTTTCCCTCAGGCTCCCGTCTGCAAAAAATACAAAATCTCCGAATAACTTTATTATAAAGACGATTGCCTGGTGCCGTGAGCGATACATTGATTCAATACGACTTCCGCCTTTCTGAGGAACTATTCGAATATCAAGTAAGACTTGATCCAAACTCCCTTGCAATCACCGAAGAAAATGAAACTTATCCGGATTGGGTATTGCTACAGTTTCACCAATGTCCACACTGCCCACTCAAACCCGAAGAAACCCAATACTGTCCCTTGGCAAAGCATATCAGTCATGCAGTGGATTTTTTCGCGGAAATGCCCTCCTTTGAACAACTTCAGGTAGCCGTTTCCACCAAAGATCGAAAGTTCTTAATGCAAACAGATGCACAAGACGGTATGCGCTCCTTGTTAGGTCTAATTATGGCTACCGCGGGATGTCCACACATGAACTGGTTTAAACCCATGGCTAGATTCCACCTCCCAAAAGCTAATTTGGCAGAAACAATTTATCGTGTGACCTCTATGTATCTTTTAGCACAACATTTTGTTGCCAAAAATGGAGGCGAACCAGATTGGGAACTGCGAAAACTACCGGAACTCTACGGCAATGTGGATTTAGTCAATACCTATATCTTAAAGCGACTACGATCTTTTATTAGTAAAGATTGTTCCCTTAACGCATTGGTCATTCTCACGGTATTTTCAACACAATTGAACGAATCTGTTACAGAACCCCTAGCTGAGTTGGAATATCTATTTAGCGATTTCCTACCCTCTCCTCACACCTGACAATCTAGTGGCATTTTAATATACTCTTCCCTAGGCATTCTCTGTCGCTTCGGTTTTATGAGATCCTTATTGAATATCTGTTTCCACCAATTCATCTACGGCAGCTATCTAAAATATGTCCTTAACCACCACCCCGATAAATGAAATACTAAATCAGTATATACAGGATATTGGTATCCGTGAGCCGGAAGTCCTCAAGGCGATTCGTACGGCCTCTAAGGATCACCCACTAGCAGCAATGCAAGTGGCCCCGGAGCAAGGGCAATTCCTAGCCATCATTCTCAAACTGATGAATGCTCGTCGAATATTAGAAATCGGTACATTCTTAGGATACAGCGCGACCGCCTTTGCGTTGGCTTTAGGAGAAGATGGTGAGGTAGTAACTTGCGATATACGTCAAGATTGGGGGGAACTAGCCAAAGCGAACTGGCAAAAAGCGGGCGTGGATGGGATCATCTCTCAGAAGATTGGACCTGCTACGGAGACTCTAGTTGCATTACGTGGGACACTGGGGGATGGATATTTTGACTTTGCCTTTATCGATGCGAATAAACAAGATTATCTGACCTACTACGAACACTGTTTAAAGTTGGTTCGTAGAGGTGGATTAATTACCATCGACAATACGCTCTGGAATGGAGAAGTCGTTGATTCAAATTCAACAGACAACAAGGTAGCTGCGATAAGGCAATTTAACGCTTTTGTCCACCAGGATCAGCGTGTTGATATCTGTCTCACACCCGTTGGTGATGGCTGTACACTACTATATGTGAGATGATTAATAGATTCCGATTCGACTAGTAAACTCATCCCACTGGTTAAGCTTATGGGGTAGTGGTCGCAAGTTCTCCCGTAAGCTCACGAATTTGTTGCTGCCTTTCGGGGTCTTCTCTATGTAGCTCTAGGACAAACTGGAAAAATTCAGCGCTACTATCCACTGAACCCACAGCCACCAAAGTCCGTCCGATTTCCATAAAGATTCGCTCATCCTCTTTGTCTATTTTTTGGACTTCTTTATAATATTTTTTTACTTCATCCAAATTACCACGAATGGCTGCCACTTTGGCTAACCCACTCCAAGCGAACTTGTTATTAGTTTTTTGCAGAACCTGACGACAGGTATTTTCGGCATCTTCCAGCCTGCCCACATTTCTATAGGCATCTCCGAGCCGGGTTAACATCTCAATGGTGCCTTCATGCCTAGTTAAAATGCGCTCCCAATGACTGATTGCTTGTTCATACTGTTGTTGCCATCGCAAACAGTCACCCATTCCAAATAATGCATAGGCATTAAATGGCTCTTCGTCTAAAGCTATCGAGTAGTAACTCTTGGCTTGTTCAAATTCTTTTTTATAGCGATAAATATTACCCGCCATAGTCAGCACGTGTACCGACCGTGGATCCTGTTCCAATACCTTCAAATAATGAACCAAGGCCTGATCCGCACGTTCGGTTTTTTGATACAGATCTGCAATACCAATGAGTGCGTAACGATCTTTAGCATTTATCTCCAAGGCCTTATTGTAGAAACTTTCAGAGTCTAGATAGTTGCCAATTTTTTTATAGGCATCGGCCACGCGAGTAATCACGAAAATATCATTCGGGCGTTCTTCAAGATATTTTAGCCACACCTCAGCCGCGTCTATGTATCGATGTAATCCTCGATAGGCATCTCCCAGGCCTCTAAGCGAAAATACATTCTTTGGATCCACCTTGAGTACGGAAAGATAGCATTGAGTGGCTTCACTGAATTCTTTACAGCGACGTAACACATCGCCCAGCCCCGTCAAGGCATATGCATTCTGAGACTCAATATGCAATGCCTTTTCAAAACTTGCGCGTGCGTCTTGGAGGTTATTTTGTTTGGAAAAGCGATTGCCTTGTTTACAAAGCTCAACGACCGTGGAATGCATTTAGAAATCCTTTATACTCCATTTGTACTCATTTTAAGCAGTTCGATTGAAGCGTTAATCGGGGTTTTAACAATGTGTTAGTCATCAAAATATGGGTGACGAACAGCTATTTTCGGTATCGGCTCAGGGGCAGAAAAAGTAAGCCGAAAAGCACCCCCGACGGATCGCTATTGTGCCGCCTTGAGACAAACGAAAAATACTAGAGAAAAGCTAAAATTTATCTCTTAATCAATCTGTTATATAAATGACAGGGCTATTAGAAAGGGGACTTATTTATCCGAATTAGGATAACAAGCAAAGAGTTAAAACGATAAACGGGTAAAATTATAGTCTACACGGCGGCCGGTAACAGAGCGTCTTCATTCTCCACGGCGCTTTTGTACTCCGCCTCTACACGGCTATGAAAATATCTTCTATTTTCCTTCAGAGCTTGGAGCACTTGTTGAGGTCTTCCTACGTAGGGCACCCGCTTGCCCCGATGCCGGCACTCTTGTCCACACTGCTTTAACTCAATACCTAATGAGCGATAGACGCGCAAAAGTGTGAGAGGCACAATACCGACGATGCCCTCAACCTCTGCTTGATCTGAATGAGCCGAAGCGGCGCGCAACATACCCGCGATAATCGGCTTCTCCGGGCGAATGGTTTCCCTCTTTAAGCCTACTCCGATCAGCGTTTGAATAGCCAATTCTCTATCGATACACAGACGCGACAGCTCGACAATTTTTCCATGACGGCATTTATTTAAGATGCCATCATCCAACTCAGTAATCAGTGCTGAGGGTATTTGCGGATTAGACGAAATCAAGCGAAATCCTGCCACAATCGCATGAGATGCTTTGGATTTAACAATAAAATGGCTAGAAGTTTGATCGAAGAAATCCCGCTCCATTCTATCTTTGCTGACCCGCTCAAACTGCTTTAATTCACAAAATATTCGATGTCTTAACCTAAAGTGAGCCAGTCTTGTTTCTTCATCATTTGCCAATATTACTTCAAAATGATCATCGAACATCTACATAAACCTTCCTTGAATACTGCTTTCAATATCTCCGCTGGAGATTAACTTTTTACGTTTCTAGGCACTGCGCGGGGTTAAAACCCAGATTGACTCATCTTATAGCGACTGGATTGTGCTCAGATTGAAGACGGGATCACCTTCGGATTGGCTCACTTCCGCCCTCTATCTATCGATGAAAAAATGAATTTATCAATAAAAATAAGGTGTTGGGAGGTTAATCTAGAGTATAAAAACAAAAGTCGAACCTTTTCAACAGATTTAATATATTTCAGCGTTTATTCAACATCGTTTTTATTAAATTTTTCTTAATAATGCACAACTTTTAAACATGATTAACGCAAGAACGCGGTGGATGCCAATAACACTCTCCATTGGTAATAAAATGGTAAACTTCCGGGCGCAAATGTTGAATGCCCAACAAAACCTCTTCCACGCTGTTAAAAACCGGAACCCTCTTGCCATGGTATTCCACGTCCGTTCCAATACGCATAAATTCGATACCAAATCTCTTTAAAAGCCGTAACAACATAGGTTCCATCACCGCAAACCAATTATCAATGCCTTGGTCCGCACTCATTTGCACAATCGAACGGAACAGCCCTAAGGTGATATAGGGTAGATAGCGACGCTCATTGCTCATCGGTCCCTCATCCAATTGTTGAACAGCTTTATTGGTTATACCATGATGTACGTTTTGCTCACCAATGCGTCGTCGAAACTCGCGAGAAACAGCAAATCTAGAAATTTCTGCAGCCGTCTTTCTGGTTTGGGAAGATACGCGGTAGCCGTAGTTTGCCAAACTAGTTCCACAATGCTGTTCAATCGGAAGCAGACTAAATTCTGAGCCATCCATCGGCAGGACCAACCGTACAGTTGCGGCATCCCAACCTGTTCTTTTATGGCGGATCAGGCAGTGTACTGATCGACTATCGTAAATATCCCGCTCTAATCCACGATAACATTGTTGAGGATTTTCAAACGGATGCTCCAAACAATACACTTGATAACGTAGCCGAAATACTGCGTCAAGCATTTCATCAGTTTTCACAGGCAAGATTTCGAAATAGTCGAAAAAATGATCTAACTCACTTTGTGTGGCGCTCCTGCCTAGCTCCCTTGAAACTTGTTTACTCATCATGGCGACTGTGGCCTACTTTCCGAATAATTATATTTACTATAATAATAGTCGACCCGATATTGTCCCTATTGAGTGTCTAATATTTAAACAGTTGTGAACCTGGTCGCAAAAATTAATATTTATTTATATGTAGAAAGAGGGCTTAACCTGGATACGGCTAGGAAACCGTGCTCGAACGGCGCAATCGCTCCACTATAACTACTAGAGCTGGCAACAATAACAGATCAAATGCTAACGCGGTCATCATGCCTATGGTGGTTAATAGACCAAAATATTCTATGGGCTTGAAGCCGGAGACCACCAATAAACCAAATTGTAAACTTAAAATAATTGTGGTGACAGATAGGGCCGCCCCGACTTTCGTTAGGGCAATATGAATCGACTGATGGACGTTTATTCCCGATTGACGGGATTGGCGATAAGCGTGAAAGAGGTGAATGGTATCATCTACGGCCACTCCCACGGCGACGCTAGCAATCATTGCAGTGGCCATATCCAACCAAATACCACAGATCCCCATCACTGCAAAAATCAATATGATGGGAGAGATATTCGGTATCATACAAAGGATAGCGGCGGGTAAACTTCTGAATAAGATTAACAACGAAATAAAAATAAGCGACAAAGCGCCAAACAAGCTTCGAACTTGACCGCTAATGAGGAGCGATTCTTGATCCGCAAACAATCGGCCATCACCCGCTATTTGAACGGTTACTTGATCTAATGGCACCTCATTCAATCTGTCTTCGATTCGACTCATTAACCCCCGAATTTTTTGTGAGCCCTGCTCATGTACACTGATCAAAATCCGGGTTTGCGCGAAATCTCTATCCACAATGTCATATAGATCTTCGCCATCATATAACTTTAAGTATTGGGCAATTAAGCGATCGCGTTGTGGGACAACACGATAATCTTCCACGCCATCATGGAACGCCCAGTGCATCTCCTCTACATATTCCGCCATAGATAGGGTGCGATCCACTTCTGGCTGCGCCTCTAACCAGATCTGCATCGCGCGTATCCAATTTTGACTATGTGCATTCAGCAAACCATCCCGCTGCGATGACGTGAGCAATAGTTCCAATGAGGTGACACCACTTATTTGTTCTTGAAATTTTTCTGTGGCTTGGACTAATTCGGAGTCCGACTCAAAGTACTCCAGAAAGTTTGTTTCTGTATGGATAGCTGTGATCTTGGGAATACATGTAAACACTACAAATGCAAAACCCGCCACCACCAAGAAGGGATAGCGAGTAGCCAACAGGCTACAACTTTCTAACATTGGATCGAAGATACCCACACCAAAACGAGTTTTGGACCAACTTTTATTGTCCCACTTAGCAAACAGCGGTGGCACAATAAACATTACGATAAAAAACAAAATAAACACACCCAGGGCACTGATCAATCCGAATGTACGAATGGGTACTATCGGACTTAAACTAAGTGACGCCAAACCCGCTGCAGTGGTGATGGATGTAAACAGTGCTGGCTTGTATATTTGTTTTAATGCTTGCGTAAACCTTCCATTCCCTTGATATCCCGATTGCTCCGCTAACAACACACTATTATAAAAATGCACCAACAGCGCCACGGTAAGCGCGCCTAGTAAAGATGGCATCATAGTGGAAACCAGTGTATACGGTTGTCCGCTAATCACAAATAGCGCGAGGGTGGCAGTACTCACGGTATGCATCGCCACCAAGCCCACTACCACAGCCATGACACGTCGAAACATCCACCACAGTAATAACAATGCTATCCCTAACGTCAATGGGATCAGGCGCATATTTTCCTGCATCATTAAATTGAGCTGATATACATCCACTGCCACTTGACCGACGCTGCCTTGGTACCATGACATCAAATGATGTTGTTCCATTAAACCCAGTGTGGTCTGTACAAGAGAGTTTCTTTCTACACTGTTACCCATGTCGTTAGGTCGTATTACCATCGCTACAGCGGTTGCATCCTCACTCACTAACCATCCAGGTGCGAACCTATCTTGAAGTACTGTTTGTCGAATGACATGGGGTTCGAGCTGTACAAAATTGGCCACATCGACTAATGGGACGATTTCAAAACCGTCCTCTACTGGTTTAACAGATTCCACAGTCGTAAAAGTTAATACTTTCTCCACAAAATCTTGCCTGGAAAGATCTGTTGCCAAGTGATTTAGATTGATTAACACATTGTGCTGAAAAAGATCCTGTCCTTCAAAGAGTAAGATCAACACTTGGTCTTGAGGGAATTTCTCACGAATGAGTGCATCAATTTGCACAGCCGGTTCGGCATCGGACAAATACACGCCAGGTGCATTGTTGATTTCAAGTTGGCTTAATAGTCCAGCGGGTAAAACCAAAAATAAGATCAAGATGATTACGGCTTGTTTGGCGCTAAAGTAGATCTTGTTCAAAATGCCACGCTCCAGCCAAGCGCAAGATAGTCTCTGGAGTCAAAAAATCCGCCTATTGTTTGTTCATCTCCATCAAATGTATGGTAGGCAACAATCAGCTCGTGGGGTTCGAAGTTGCGAAACACAAGCTTCGGAGAGAGATAATAGTCCTCTTCACTGAGACCGATGCGACTACGCAGTTGAAAGCGGACACGATCATTCGCGAAAGCGTACTCAAGCTGACCATTGAGTGCATAAGTTTCGTCATCATCGAGAAATGGCTCATCCGCAGTTTTGCGATTGCCCGTCAACTGTATATTGATTCGAGTATCTTTATCGCCCGGATAAAACTCCATATCCAAAATCCAATGTAGTTGTTCACTCTCGAGTAGTGCAAGATCCACGCCCGTCACCGGCATATCCTGCAAATTTGCCACTTCAAAGCGTAGTAATGACAAACCAAGATCCCAGGCGAACTCTAACCCTGTGGCGACGATTTTTGGATGAACTTCAAAAAAGGTAGGCCCGCTGGTGGCTGCCAGCGCAGTGTCCACATCATTGTTGGATAAAACGAGATTCTGCACCATTTCTGGTGAGACGATAAAATAAGGCTGAGGGTTTTGTGTTTCCAAATAGCTCATTCCCCAATCCATCGAATTTAACGATTGCGTAAACCTAATCCCTCCAGACTCCTGCTCTTCTTCACGTATGCTAAGGGAGCCTTGTGTCACTAGACGAGCGATCAGCGGTGTCTCACTAAAGCCTAATAGCTGCCCACTCTGAGGGGACATCAGAGTCCAGAATTGGTCTCGATCAGCGGTCAATGGAGATAAGCTATTTGGTATATATAGAACATCCAGCTTGGCAGAGCCCAGAAACCACTCGAGACGAAGCGCCGGAGTAGCCAATCGCCGTTCAGGTAACTCATCTATAAACCCGCGTCTAATATCCTGTCGACTGAGTAAATCTAATGGGCTGAATTCGTCTGCTTGCCCCCAAATCACCGTTTGTGCACCCAAAGTCAAACGTGCAGACTCGCCACGGTAGCGCAAATAGGCTTGATCTAGTAAAAGCTTATAATCTCTAACTTCATTAACCGCACTAAGCACGTAAGCATCTGCTCGTGCACCGATCCTAATTTTCCAGCCTGGAGACAACGCCCAATTTAATTCAGATCCAATACGCAAATAATTTGGATAGGTTTCATGTTCTGCAGTTGAACGCCCAAGTTCAGAATAAAGCTCATTTTTCAGTTCAATGGACGCAAATAATGCGCTTGTTACCTCAGTTGTTTTCTCCGGAACTGAGTCTAGTACCTCTTGTCGCTGCTCAGTGCCGTCTTCTGCTAAGTACCCTCGCACTATATATCGGAGTTGTTGCTGTTCGAAAGGATGGGAATCAACTTTGTATCCTAGCGATTCGACTCTATTTTTGGTTCTTTGCAGATAATCCCGACTTTTAAAAATGCCTACTGATATCCATAACTGCTGAATATGTTGATTACCAAAGATCTGTGTTTCAACTCCATGCTGCGCAAGCCTTCGCTGCACCCTCTGCGCCTCATCCATTTGAGAGATCGGACCGATGCGCAGTTGGGTGAACAACACCAGTGTCTGTTTCTTCTCAATAGAAATATTGGTTGCGCCCTGGGCTACAAGAACGTCTACCCGCTCTTGCGCGGCCGATTGTGTCTCATACATCTGCTCAAACCAATTAGAGTGTTCCTGAGCTACGAGTGTGGACAGTAAGGTGTTAATCACAAAGAGGGTGACCAGGAAAATGAGGGTTCGGAAATGGCTGACAGCGATGAGCATACAAACAAAGTTCCGCAGGCGTAGATTTGCCATGACGATGATTAAAGTTCTTCTAAGGAGCGTCGTGAGAATCTATCCCTTGACAAGCCCATGTCATAGTCTATGGACTCCAAGCGAATTTCGGTGCTATGTTGAGAGATCAAATCGGTCATGACCGAATGCGTCACAGTCCAATATCCCTCGATTTTCTTTTTCGAAAGAACTTTAAAACTCTTTATAGGGTCCTCATCACCCGACCGATAAAACTCGATTTTCATCGCTAATAGGGTGTCGGGATCAATCCAGCTGAGACGCTTGCTATAAACAGTAGACTGCGCTCTGAGCGGAATACTCTCTAAAACTATACAGTCGCAGCTGCCAATGGGCATCGCTTTCACAATCGCATGTTTATCAAGATTAGGCGGCCTATCTCTAAGATCTTCAAAGAAGATATCAGAGCCAACAAATCGTCCTCCCTTTCTGGAAGAAGCAATACGACGTGCTCGATCAAGATCAGGTAAAAAAACCAATTGCTCTTTGTTTACCCCACTCACATCATGGGTCAACAAACCCACCCCCTTCATATCTGCTGGCGAGCTAAAACGTATCAGCGAGCGAATGCCTCCAGCTCCTTCATCTAGGCGATAGGTAGTCATGCGGCGAATACGAGGCTTGGTACCAGGTGAAATTAAATGCATTTCGCCTACAGAAACGAAATCAATACCGTCAGGTCGTTCATACACCCGCTGGGCAAGAAGATCACCATCTTCCGTTGCCCATGAGGGTTGAACAAACAGCGTCAGTATAGGCGCAATAACAGCTAAAAGTATAGAAAACCGCACTTCATCCCTGTGTGCTGAATAGATGATTCCCTGAGAGTTTAATCGGCGAAGAGTACCAGAGCCACAAGGTGGAAACTATATCTGGCAAAAAAAAAGCCTCGCAAGGCGAGGCTTTTTTGTTTTTTTATCGGATTTACCGAACTCTTCGTCGAGCCAGACCACCCATCCCTAATAATCCTAACCCCATCAAAGCGAGCGTTCCAGGTTCAGGTACAGCAACTGTGAAGTCGATACTACCATTATGGTCAGAAAGCACAGTAAACAGTTCAGAATTTAAAGGATCTCCAGGACCTACTACTACATTATCTGTGTTTTGGTCTAAATTCCAGGAAAGCGCAATGATGCCACCATCTAATAAATCGTTGGCATCGGAATCTGCGCTTGTATCTGCAATACCATCACCATTGCTATCAAAGAAGAAGAAATCTTCCAGAGCAAAAGTGATTTCACCAAAAATAATGGAAGAACCTGATACAAAAGCACCACCCGCGAAAAGATTCGAGCCTGTACCACCGAGAATAGTCAACTCAAGAACCTTGGTTCCATCACCGTAGCCAGTGTCATCACCCAGACCTAAACTACCATTGTCATTGCGATTTAATGCGGTATCTAGATAAAACGAGATGACGGTACCAGAATCGTAGGTAGTGGTTTGATTTACGCCGTCAAAAGCAGTTACGGTTCCGCTTAGTCCAGTCCAGGTTGCGGTTAACTCATACCCGCCTAGAGAATCCAAACCTTCATCATCAATTATCGCTGAAGCTATCAATCCATTAATGTAGGCATTACCAGAATCAACAAAGGAGTCCCCTACGGTTAGACCTGGATTACCATCATCATCAAATTGAACAGACTCTGTGTTCGCAGAAAAAGCGAACTGCTGTGCCACACCAGTCAGAGTGTTGGCATCAAAGCCTGTTCCAGCAGAACCTGCCACACCAACATCATAAAAAAAGCCAGTAGCAAAAGCACTAGAACTTGCCGCTAATATTGAAGCCCCTAAAGTCGCCTTACTTAAAGTTTTCATTTTATCACCCTTACATCACTAGGATTTATCTCTATCTGCTTAAGCTATCAGCAAGTGCTGTGCCAAACCGTCTTAACCAGAATATCTTATTGTTTTATAAAGCATTTTTTATTTATGCATCACGACTAGAATCCACCTTAAAAGTCAGTTAGCAGGATCCGCTGATAAAACGTAAAAATAGCTGACAGATTTTATCCATGATCCTGAAACCATCTAGGCAGCCATATTGACAAATGGTCTTTTATTGTTATTTTTCAATAGCTTATATTTTAGTCGGCAGTGTAAAAAAATTTAACGGCTAAGGTTGAGAGCGCGCGAGTCTGCTACCGAATTGCCTTTTAGCATGTGAAATGAGCAATCTTTGCATGGGGTTCCTCCATCCAAAGGGTCTCCAAGTTTTACGTAATCGTTGTTTGTAGGCATCGAAGTGTAAGCCCCATGGTGCCGTTGTCACCTTTCCCCTAGCAAGCAAGATTTTTAAGGCTTGAGTGGCGGCTAGTCCCGCACATAACTCACAGGCCATTGGCGTAGACGGCCCTTGTCTGCGGTTAAAATCCACACGACTAGGCTCGATCAGATAACCCATCTGCAACATGGCCGGTGAAAGGCCGACCAGAAATCGTATATATTGTTCCACTTCATCACGTCCTTGTAGGCCAAAATATGCCTCGAAAGACATGCCGCTGGGTAAAAATGCTAAGAACGCACAACCCATGCCCAAGGGAGCTGCAGTAATCGCCGGAATACCGCGCTCACCACAGGCGGTAAACAAAGCAGAACGTATTGGTAGCTGAAAAAAATCCAGGCTATCGACATAAATATCAACGTCTTGGAGAAAATCATCCAGATTTTCCTCAGACACCCCTTGTTCAAAACCGGTTAAGTGCAACTCGGGATTAATATCGAGCGCCATCTGTGTCATGGTCTCTAATTTCGAACAACCCATGGAGCGAAGGCTGGCACCCGCTTGTCGATTAAAATTCGCAAGCTCAAAGCGATCAAATTCAGCCAGACTAAAACCACCAACACCTAATCGGGTTAGAGTCAGCAAATGACTTCCCCCCACCCCGCCTAAACCGGCGATGGCAATTTTTTTTGCGCGTAAAATTTGCTGCTCAGATTCGGTCACCCAACCCAGATTGCGTGAAAAAGCTTGTTCGTACTGAAACTGATTATCATCCATGATTCGTATATCGCGTGATGTCACCCTCATTCATGAGTCGACTATTGTTTAAGTTCCTGCCAGAGGGCTTCTGCTTCAGCTCTTGAATTGAATTCCCTTTGGCTATAAATAAAGGGCTCGAGGATCTCTCGCGCCCTTTCTTTGGCATTCAGGTGACTATTTACGAGCGCTAGGTGATAAGCGATGTCGGCGTTATTTCGCTGCTTTTGATATGCTCTACTCAATAACTCCTGCGCCTTAGTCCATTTATTTTCTTCCACCAGCAGCATAGCATAAGTATCCATGACTGCCGGCACCTCTGGTGCTAACTGATAGGCTTTTTCAGCGTGAGATAAGGCTTGTTGATACTCTTTGTCCCTTAAGTGCCAGGCTAGATTATTTAATGCCACTAGATTATTAGGTTTAACAGCTATTACTTTCTGCCAATAGGTAATCGCCAACTCTATTTGAGCCAGAGCTAAATATTCGTTTGCCATCCAAATCATTAAGCCCGTATCCTGGGGTCTATCTGCTATCCAGGCGTCGACAAATCTTTCCACCTGTTGCCAACCGCGACCAAGCTTTATCACCTGAGCAAGTGCGATAGCATTGCGCTCAGAGGCTTCAATCTCGATAGCTTGCCGCAGCGCGCGCTCTGCTCTTGAAAAATCTTGTACACCGTGGGCCAAGTCCGCCTCTAGCTCAAGTCCCATCACGGCCTCAGGCCACAACTGACGATATCGGTTAACTAAGGGCTCCGCTCGGCTAAATTGCTTTTCTTGCAGTAACAGTAAGGCAAGAATTCCTGTGGCAGACTGATTTTGTTCCTGCTCTTGTAACACCTGACGCAGATGGAACTTAGCCTCTTCTGGATAACCGGCCGCCATATACGCCTGCGAAATGAGCAAGTTCGCATCAATATGGTTAGGATATGCATTCAATACGCGACGACAAGACTGCACGGCTTGTTCCGGTTTGCCACGGCGAATCAATAGTTCACAATGAAACAGGGTGAGATCAGGTTGATCGGGTTCAACCTCCAACCCTTCATTAATTTGCGCCAGGACTTCGTTTAGCCTCTCTTCACTGAACAAATACTTAATTAAGGCAATTCGATTTTTAATCGAGTTTGCATCACTTCGCAATGCCAGCCGCAACCAGCGCTCATAAGCATCAAAATCTTTTCGGGCACGGGCTAACTTGGCCATTTTCTCAATAGCCACTACATTGTTTTCATCTTGCTTCCAAACATCTAAAAACCACTTCTCAGCAAGCTCGTAGTCACCCCGACCCATAGCTATCTCGCCAATGTTAAATGCCGGCGAAGGATTTTTTCCATCAAGCTGATGTGCGCGTTCGAAACTAGCCATTGCTTCGTCCTCTTGTTTCAAGGACAAATGTGCGATACCCATCAAATTGTACGCAACAGGCTCCTTAGGGTAAGCAGCCACCCACTGGTTCGCAGCCTTAATAGCCGCATCAAATCGTTGCGCATCCAACAAGGCGAGGGTTTTAGTGAGATGAATTTGTGGGCCTGCTTGCGGTCGACCGAGTAACGTATCAAGTTCTGTTAAGCCTCTATCAACCTGATCTGCGTCCACCAATGCTCCTGCCAGCTTAAACCTCAAAATATCTTCGTTTGGATTCTTGTCTACTATCTCCTCCATCAGTTGCAAACCACGTTCTGTTTCGCCTTCACGCAGATATAGTTGTGCAGACAATAGCGTCAAACCGAGATGATCCACCGACAAAAGTAAACCCTCTTCCACCACTTTTCTCGCCCGCTCTAGTTGCCCACTCTGAATTAAGATTTCCCCCAATAGTCGATAGGCGCCCACATTTTTGGGATGATCAAAAAGATATCGGGATACCAAACGCTCTGCCTGTGAATAATTTTTATCCTGCAAAAAAATAGTTGCCAACAGCAAAGGCACGTCCCTAAAGGAACGATACCTGGACTCAATTTCCAGAAGAATCGCTCGTGCCTCATCTACCTGTCTATTTTGTAAAAGGATACGAGCCTTAGCGTATCGAGTTTCCAAATTACCATATATTTTATCTGCTAATTCCACGTCTTTTAGGGCGGCTGCCGGTTGATTGCTATCGCTAAAATAATAGGCCCGTTGCAGCACTGCTAACCAATGATCCCGACTTCCAGGTACCGCCGATTTGATTGCTTGCGCGAACACGGCTTCCACCTCTGCACCTGATTCACCTTGAGTGGCCAACAGTAGCGCATAGATTCGGTATGCTTCCGATACTGCACTATCCATCTGAATGGCCCTACTCAATGTGAGTGTCGCTTCTTCGAGATCGCCTTGGTTCTTTAAAATCAATCCGTATAAAGCAAGTGCTTCGCTATCGCTTGATAAATTTTCTAGACTGGTCAATAAATCTATCGCTTCTGGATAGCGGCCAAGAGCGAGCAGCACCCTCGCCTCTAACTTTATCAATGCAGATGTCGGCACCGCATTTTCAGGAACTTGTGCCAAACGAGATAATGCCAGTTCATTCTCATGCCTAAAGTGCGCAGCCTCGGCAAACGCCAGAATAAAATCAAGGTCGGTTGCCCCCAATGCCTCTGCTTTTTCTAATTCCTTTTCCGCCGTGGGACCATCGCCAAGCAGCAAATAGTTTTCACCCAATAGGCGACGAGCTTCCACATGGTCTGGGCTGCGTTGCAATATGGTTTTCAGATCCAAAACACTTGCCTGGATCTCTCCTTGAGACTGCGCTACTTTCGCCCGCTCAAACAGCTCCTCATCGGAGGGTGTCCTGCTACAAGCGACTAACAGAAGTACCGGAACTAAAAAACCAAAAACCATCCTAATAAAACCCATGTGCTTCCCTTTATTATATTTTCATTTCTAGCTATCTAACTGGGTCAGAAGCTGTTCTGCTTGTGTTCGACTACTAAACGATCCAGGATTGGACAACAACTTTGTCAATAACGCTTTTGCTTCTGACTTTTTACCATTTCGCTGCAGTAACACCGCCAAATGATATGAAATCTCCTGATCTTTCGGATTAAGCCTATGTGCCTTATGAAGCAACTCGCTGGCGTGGTTCAGTTTGTTGTGCGACAGAAGCACCCACCCATACGTATCCACCACCGCAGCATCCTCAGGCGCCAATTGATAAGCCGATTTAGCATGCTTAAGAGCTTTTTGCAGATCAGTGTCTAGATAAAGATAGGCCAGATTGTTGTGGATCTGTACTTCTGATCCGGAAGATTCGTCCAGCAATCTTTCGTACTCGGCAATTGCCAAAGTGGACTGCCCAAGACGATGATATAAGGTCGCGAGCGCCAATCTGATATCTGTATTTGGTTCGTTGATGGTCAATGCGTCCGTTAAAAGAGTTATCGCCTTTTTTGGCTGTCCGGCTCGGAGACTTGCCCGGCTTGCTTGTATTAAAATCTCATCGGCTGGCTCTCGCACGTACGCGATTTCGTAGTTTTCGGCAGCCAATCCGAATCGATTTTGATGCGTGTAAATCTTAGCCGCCAAGTGATATCCCACAGCTTCATTTGGAGCTAACTGCTGCAGTCTATATGCAAATGCAAGCGCCAGATCTGGCTTCGCCCGACGCATCGCCAAATCCACTGCTACGATTAAGGTTCTCGGCCTCAAGCTATCTTCTGCGATTGACTGTAACTGACTCCAAGCTTGTTGATATTGTTGTTGTTGGTAAAGTGCGTAAACAATAGATTCTGTGACACCGACTCCTGGGCTGAGTGCCCCCCCTAGTCCCTGATAGTAGTCCAAAGCCAATGACCAGTGTTCATATTCTAAAAACACGTCACCGATACGCCTTCTCAGAGACAAACCGTCTGCATTCAAATTAAGTAATTGCTCCGCTATTCGTTGCGCCGCGGACGGATCCCCCATAGTCAGATGCACCCGCATGGTCATAAAACCAGCAGCTAAATCCTGAGGATTCAATTCCCAAGCCTGCTGGGCTGTTTGCAAAGCTTTTGAGTTATTTCCCGAATATAGATAGAACCTAGCTTGAGTTAACAACAGCTGTTTATCCAAAGGTACCTTTTTGCTCGCCTTTCTATAAAGCCTCTCTGCTTCATCAAAGTCTCGCTGCTGACGCTTAACTTCAGCTAAATTTAGCAGCGCTGGTAGATAATCTGCTTGCATCGATAACGCATGATTGAATCGTTCCGAGGCCGCATCCACATCACCCTGATACAGTTTCACTAGCCCCAATAAATTAGCAGCAAAGGGTTCACTGGGATATCGGGCGAACAAACGCTCAGCTTCTACAACTGCATCGTCGCTATATCCCGCTGTCAACAATGATAATACGGTAATATAACCGCTCTGTAATGAATCTGCTGCCGCACTATATCGTGCTTGCTCTAATGCTTGTTCTATTTGTCCGGAATAAATTGACTGAATCGTGTTTCGAATTTTTGCATTTTCGTCGTAGGGCTGAAGAAAACTAGCTTTCTCCAAAAGGTGCAATCCTTTTTTTTGCTCTCCTGATTCAATGTAAGCCAACCCCAATAGAGTCATTAGATCCGTATTGCCGTGATTCGATGATTGAACCTGAGTTAACGTTGACACCGCACAAGAACTACAGCCCAGTAGTAACTGGACATTGGCATAAAGCATACTAATTTCTAAATTATTAGGTTCTAATTCTAAGTAATGCTTGAAGTGCTGTGTCGCTTGCTGATGATTGTCCTTGGCCATCGCTACTCGACCCAACAACTCCAATGCAGAAAGCTGATTCGGCTCCACCGACAAAATTTCTTTTAGTTGCTGCTCGGCCAGATCATACTGTTGCGCAGACCACAACCATTGCGCCTGTAAAATTTTAGCAGGGAGCAAAGTGGGCTCTCTTTCCAATAACCAATTAATATCTTCCTGGGCACGATTGAACTCTTCATCAGCTAACAACAAGGCTGCGCGTCTTAACCTCGCTTCTATATTCTGAGGATGTGTTCTCAAGATTTTGGAATATTGTAATCTAGCTGCTTTTATACTCCCCCGTTTTTCATACAGTTGTGCACGTATAAACTGTGCACCAGAGTCATTCGGAAAACTATCTAATAGCATGGTTAGATGACGTTCTGCAGAAACATCATCTCCTAGTTCAAATGCTTTGCGCGCCAAAGCCCAATTCGCCGTATGGCTTTTTGGGGATAACTCTAAGGCCTGTTGGAATTTAATTGTACCCTCTTTTATTTGACCCAAGTTCAATTCGGCCTGTGTTCGAAGCGCCAGAATTTCTCCTCTGATCTCTTGTGAATCATTGGCTTGCACTGTCAATTGATTCAGTATTTCTCTATTTTTTTCCTGTGCTAGGAAAAACTGCCCAAGCCATATCACATAAAATTTACGAGATAAGCCTTTCGTCTTAGCCAACTCAATCGCATGTTCTGCTTCATCGTAGCGCCCCATTTGCGCATAGATTTGGCTCAATAGAAATGGTGTGGAGAAGTTATTGGGATCTGCTTGTTGCGCATTCTTCAATTCAATCAATGCGGCACGAAAGTCTCCAGCCTCGACATATAGACGAGCACTGTCTTGAAATTGATCTACGGAATCAGCCGCGAGCGGTATTGGACAGAGAAGAACAATCGCTATGAACTGTAGGTTTCTAGCTAACTTCACAACACTCATGTTAAAGATTCTTAGTTTGGGATTGCATCCATATTAGGATCAAACTTTCAAATTATATTTACTCATTAAAGAGTAAAGTGTCGGCCGAGTGATACCTAGTAGTTCAGCAGCACGGGACATATTCCCTCCGGCATGACCTACTGCCTGAATGATGGCGTTCGTCTCTGCGCGTTCACGTACGGTGCGTAAGTTAAGAGGCAAAGACTGGTCTTTTTCTGCCGGAGTAATTTCTAGCTCGTCTGCTGAGATTTCATTGCCCTCAGCCATAATGACCGCTCTCTTGACGCGATTTTCTAATTCACGCACATTGCCAGGCCATGCATAGTCCACAATTGCTTGACTGGCTTGAGAGGAAAACCCCTTAATTTCGATGCGATTCATTTCCCTTTTGAACCTATCTAAAAATGCCTTTGCCAATAGCAGCACATCGCCTTCACGGGCTTTCAGCGGAGGAATATTAACCGTTACTTCACTAATTCGATAATACAAATCTTCTCTAAAATCACCTTGTTCTATTTTTTCTAATAGATCTTGATGAGTCGCTGAAATGATCCTCACGTCTACAGCTATTTGCCGTCGCCCCCCTACTCTCTCGATCACGCGCTCCTGGAGAAAACGTAAAAGTTTCGCTTGTAGTGGCAGGGGTAAGTCACCTATCTCATCCAGAAACAAAGTACCGCCGTTGGCCTGCTCAATCTTACCAATGGTTTGCTTAATGGCCCCGGTAAAGGCACCTTTTTCATGACCAAAGAGTTCCGATTCCAGCAAGTTGTCGGGGATAGCCGCACAATTGATAGCAATAAATGGCTCCTGCTCTCGACGACTTAGTTCATGTAATGCACGGGCAATGACTTCCTTCCCGGTACCACTTTGGCCAAGTAATAACACGGTTGCGTCGGTAGGGGCCAATTTTTCCACCGTTCGACAAACTTTTAACATTTGAGGACTGGCCGCAATAATCCCCTTCAAGGGCGACGTCAGTTGAGTACTATGCTGCTGTCTCGACTCCTCTTCCAACTGCCATACATGAAACGCTCGATCAACTATTAATTTAAGCACATCCGCATCAATAGGTTTTTGATAAAAATCATAAGCACCTTTTTCAACCGCCTGAATCGCTACTTTGCGATCCTCGTTTCCGGTCACCACAATGATTTTAGTGGCAGGTTGCAACTCTAATATTTCGGCGAGCGCCTTGAGCCCCTCACTTGCATTCGCCGGATCGGGTGGTAAGCCTAGATCACAAATCACCACTTGAGGCTCGTGACGTCGCAAGGCTTTAATTCCCGTCGCTCGGTCCGAACTAATCTCAACTAAATAATCCTCGAAACACCATTTCAGCTGTTTTTGTAATCCTGCATCATCTTCAATTATCAAAATTGTTGGTTTTTCTTCCGACACTCTAGAATCCTGCCCTGGTTAATTGCTCTTTTCTGTCGGTTTGACTAAGGGTAATCGAATAGTGAACAAGCTTCCCACACCGGGCTCACTTTGCACATCCAGACTGCCATCCATTCCAAGAATTATCGACTTACTCTCGTAAGCACCGATTCCCATACCGGCATTGCCCTTGGTGGTGTCAAACGGCACGAATAATCGCCGACGAATAAATTCTTGCGACATGCCTATACCTTCATCGGCAATTTCAATTTTTGCCAAATGTCCTTGATCATCTTTGCCTATCGTCACCCTGACGGGTGTATCCGATTCTGTTGCCTGCTGAGCATTCTGAATCAGGTGTTCTAGCGCAGAATACAGCTTCTCCCGATCCCCCAATACCTCCACTGATGAGTGTTTAGTGTTCAACATCACCTCAGGGGATTCGACCGATCTATCGGTGACCACCTGTTTCACCAAATGGTTCAATTCTATCGGTTGACGCTTGTAACCTGCTCGACCGCCTTGCCGCAAATGTGCCAACATACTCTCCACTCGAGCTACTGCATTGGCAACGGTATTGATTGCATCATCTACAAAATCGGGATTTCGCCGATGCTTGTCAGCATTGGCGACCACTAACGAAAGCTGGGCATTCACGTTTTTGAGATCATGTACGACAAAGGCGGACAATCGATTAAATGCCTCGAACTGTCTAGCTTGTACCAAATTATCTGTGGCCTCTAGCAGTGCCACGGTATTGGCCAACTGTAGCCCCGCAGTCTTCAACAGATCCCTGTCTTCCCAATTAAGCTGTCTGGGCACGCGAGACGGCAGCAATCCCACCAACCCAATCATATCATTCTGATAAAAGAGCGGCACCAAGACTGATAGTGACCCACTTTTCACCATCCAATCAGGCAAATCTAATCCCTGATAAAAATCTGGATTATCAAGATATTCCGTGACTTCTACTACCCAACCGGTTCGCCGTGAAAACTCTAACAAGGAGTGCTTTGCCGCTATCGCAGGCCAATCCGTTGGTGAACTGGTCTGCCAGGAAACCTCCGGTAGATAGTCGCCAGATTCGCTTTTCGTCCACAAAATTGCGCCAGTACTTTCAAACAGATCACAGATGGCTTTTAGAGCTTGTAGTTTTGGTTCCACTCTCTCATCAAATGTGGTTAAGGTTTCCATGAACCTAAGCCACTCTTTGCGGTAATCGTAGCCCTGTTGATAAAAATTCTTTTGGATGAATACTCTCATCCTGGCGCGCAGTTTCCCAGAAAAGAGCAACAGAGCCAGCAAGAGCACCGCACCCACCAAAAACACTGCCTGCATTGCCATACCCCAGCTACCACCAATGGCCCTCAATAAATAGGCTGCCATCGCCATCAGCAGCAGATAAAACCCGGTAGCCGCGAGCGTGACTGTGTGCAGAACAAGATCTTGGGAAATAAAAATTTCACGAGAACTAAAGTGGGTACGGCGAATATAGGGAATAACAATGAGCATAGCTAATGCAAAGACGAATCCCCTTGATTGCCATAAAATGGGATCCAAAGCACCAAACAATAGTGCATGGGTATAGAGGAATAGATCATAGCCGAATATTGTCAGCAGCCCGAGGAACAAAAACTTCCAGCTCCACCGGTGCTCAACCTTGGTATTGGAGATCAGCTGCTCAGTGGCCAACAAACCAGAAACAGCCAATAAAGAGTGCCCCACAAGACGGATCTCCATCTGCTGGCCGACACCGAATAACGCTTGGATGCTGAGAGGAAAGAGATCCACTACAAGTAGTAGCAGGCAAAAGAGATAAACTATAGGTTGGACAACATTAAAGATTCGTCGAGCGTTACTGCCAGTGTCTACCAACGGTTGCAGTAACCGAAAAATAAAAGCAAACCAAAGCAGGTTTCGACCAATCTCGGCAACGTAATAATAGTTTCCTAAATGCTTAAAATCGTCATAGGTGCTGTATCCGGCCACCAATGACCAAGCGGCCATGCCCAAAACAGGTAAAGTTAATTGATTCGCATGTTCAGTTCGTCGTCGATTAGCCAGTAAGAAGGCACCGAGCACCAGCGCCACCACAGACGCTACGAGAAAACTAATAACCCCGACAGACATTCCTTTAAGACGCCTTTAGCGCGCCCCTTTTGCCCATAGAATCACATATATGGTTTGAAACAACACCATCAAGTCCAGGAACAGACTGTGATTTTTAACATAGTAGAGATCAAACTGAAGTTTTTCCCTGGCTTCTTCCTCAGAAGCACCATAGGAATAACGAATTTGTGCCCAACCGGTTATCCCCGGTTTAACACAATGGCGAATATTATAATATGGGATCGATTCACCAAACTGTTTCACGAACTCTGGGCGTTCTGGCCGAGGCCCAACAAAACTCATTTGGCCCTGAATGACATTTAACAGCTGCGGCAATTCATCGATTCGCGTCTTGCGTATCAATCGACCCACGTTTGTTATTCTGGAGTCATTCTGCTGAGCCCATTGGGGTTTGCCGTCCACTTCAGCATTTTCTACCATGCTACGAAACTTCAAAACGTCGAACACCTCTCCATCCCGCCCCACTCGTGCCTGATGGTATAACACACTACCTTTCAAGCCAGACTCTAACCAAATGGCAAGCGCGGTGAATAACATCAGCGGCCACACCATTGAAAAGAGCGCGAGGCTAGAGAAAAGGTCAAAAATTCTTTTCACAATTCGTTTATACATGGGTTGGTGAAACCCCTCTGAAAAGATGATATCGCCAGGAGAAATAGCGTCCAGACGCACCTTTCCAGTCTCTCTTTCATAGAAACTGAATAGATCCGTCACCTGGATGCCGCGCGTCTTACATTCGAGAATTTGATCCATAGGGAAGTTTTTCCGCCGATCTCGTTTCGCGATCACCAATTCATCGATATTCATGTTCATCAGCGTCTCGTATAGAGATCCATTGTATTTCACGACTTGTGAATCAGGTACAGCTACATGTTCTTCGGGATTTTGGATGAAACCGATAAGATTGAATCCTCGCTCCCCCATAGTTGCAGAAAGTTGCCCAATTTCCGCTGCCCGCTGGCCAGTGCCCAAAACCATTAACCGGTGATTAAACCACTCATTTCTCTTAAAAATAAAAATAAAGGTTCTGCTGAGAAGTAAACCAACCCAAGCTATCAACAATGAGATGGCAAATTCGCCTCGCCACATATGCAATGAAGGAATGCTGTACTGAATCAGCATCATTGTTAATCCAGCCACCGCCACAGCACCAGTGAGTCTGAATAAAACATCTTGGATCCCGTGCCACAATTCCCGCTGATAAAGCCCCACCGAAGTCAATAACAACCAACCCACAGAGGCAAAAATAAGCGCCCGTGCTAAAAGTGATTCGACGGAGCCTGCATAAGCATCATTGACCAACTGATGGCGAAGCAAAACCCCTAAATACACTGATCCGGTCAGCAGTAGAAATTCTACCAACCCCAACCACAATAACTGCCGAGGTACGTAGTGCCCAAATAATTTAACCATATATCTTACATCGGCCGAGTAGTTCTTCTATTCATACCCTTGATTTAGCTAATTTTTCTTCCCACTTAAGCGCACTTTGTATAATGACGCTTAAATCATTGTATTTTGGCGACCAATTCAGTTCTGTTAAGATTTTTTCATTATTAGCGACAAGTTGCGGTGGATCACCAGCTCGCCTGGGCGCCTCTAGGATCTTGAACGATCCACCCGCCACGGCAGTAATTTCATCTAACACTTCACGTACGCTATAGCCTCTACCATAACCACAGTTCAAAATCTCAGAACGGTTTTCATTCACCAAAAAATCTAGCGACGCCAAATGCGCGGACGCCAAGTCCTCCACATGAATGTAATCTCTAACACCAGTACCGTCTGGCGTGGAAAAATCGGTACCGAATATAGACACAGATTCCCGCTTGCCCACTGCAGCTTCACAGCCCACTTTGATTAGATGGGTAGCATTCGGCGTTGCTTGCCCAATACGACATTGCAGATCTGCGCCAGCCACATTGAAATACCTTAAAGAAACAAATTGCATATCTGAACTGGATGCATAGTCGGCAATCATACGTTCAGACATCATTTTCGAGGCACCATAGGGATTAATTGGTTGCAGCGGCGCCTGTTCAGAAACGGGCACCTGATCCGGGATTCCGTATACGGCGGCGGTACAGGAAAATACCAAATACTTGACTTGATACTCTTGCATGGTTTCTAAAAGATTCAATGTATTAGAGGTATTATTTCTATAATACATTAGTGGATGTGCCACTGACTCGGGCACCACTATCTTGGCCGCGAAATGTAACACCGCGTCGAATCTATGGGTAGAGAACAAGCTAGCCAGAGCTTGCCGATCACTTAGTGTCCCCTGGACTAAGTCACCATACAACACTGCTTCCTCACGCCCCGTGGATAGGTCGTCATACACCACGATTTGGTGTCCAGCCTCTCCTAATTGACGCACAACATGAGAGCCTATATATCCGGCTCCGCCGGTTACTAATAGTTTCATGGCTAACTTTCTACTTAATACAGACAGAACTTAGAAAACGGATCATATGAATAAGTTGTTCGACCACAGGTACTTCGATTACCCCAAACCGAGTAGTTTCAATGCGCACTTTCCCAAGATCGGCTCATGCGCCAACTTTTGATCTAACAGAATGATGGAAATAGGATACGACAAGGCAAACACTTTATCCAGAAAAGAGATGCAACATCCACTCTAGTTAAGAACCCACTTCTGCGCTGGTAAGCCCCCCATCGGTATCTCATGCTTTCTAGCCTATCTCAATTATTATGACTTAACAGCTTCCCTGATCCTGGAATACCGAATCCTACTTTATCTCTTAGTTTTCATTCTGAACCCAACGAACCTAATCCGCAAATACTCAATTGTTATTCACATACTGTGAACTTGTAGACATAACTATTTGATGTTTTGCAAACGAACAGAACGTAAAACATTAGTTCCTTCTGTACACACACGAGGCAACTAGGTTTACCAACCACTTTAAAAATCCATGATGTGCTGTTTTGCCGGTTGCCACACCGTCATTTTAAAAGGGCGATAATAGGAACCCGCTAGATGTATTTTGTATTTAAGGTGAACCTGAGGATCCAGCCTTATTGAGCAGTAGTTGTGCATACTTTGCTGGAATGGCGTAAGAGATGCCACTCGGTTGGCTCAACACATTCTCCTTACTCTGCTTCACGAACACCATATTTAAAATACCAATTACTTCACCAGTATTTGGATCATAAAGTGGACTGCCACTGTTTCCGGGATAAGCGATGGCATCCAGCTGTAATACTTGATAAGATTCTCTTAACCTATTGATTTTATTTCTATCTAACTGCTTGGTAGAAGATGCGGGTATGGCTATTGGCGTGATTGCAGAGATGTATGCTCTATGGGTGACAGGATAAAGCCCTAACACAGCACCGATCGGAAACCCGGTAAACCCATATTCATTTCCCTCTCGCACTCGAGCATTCGGGGCCAATATCAAGGGGGGCAACTTGGTGTCTATTTTAAGCAACGCGAGATCATGATCTTCATCCTTGGCGACTATTTTCACAGGTAGCACTTTTCGCTGCTTCTCACCGCCGGTGACCACAACCCAGTGCTCGAACTTTTCCCTATCTAGCGTCGTTGATACCACATGAGCATTGGTCAAGATTAGATTTCCGTCACCTACCGCAAATCCAGTACCGGAAAATTTAAATGGCGGTCTTCGGGTGGAAAGTACCGTGCCAATACCCACTACGCTCTGCTTCACTCGAGCGACCGTATCCGCAAACTCTGATGCCCTGGCAGGTAGTAAGCAAATAGAGAACAAACCCATCACAAAAAGAATATGGGCCTGTTTCTTGAAGATACCGAATTTGAACAAATCGCTCGACACTGTCAGCTGCTTCTTATCATCAATGACATTTTTCTTGTGACCGTATTGCGGACACCCAGTTCACTCTAAACTATAGAGTGATACTAGAGTCCGAATATATCTAGCCATTAAGGATGCGAGTATCGCTTCCATCCCTTCTCTTTCAATATGGCTTACACCTACCGCTTGCATGCACATTTTATTTTGAGTAATAGAATGTGCAATGTGTCACATCCATGCTCACTAATAGATCACTCCGTGAATTATTATACGAAAACCATAGGATGATTTCTCCCAAAAACAGCAATATATTCCCATCTAAAGTTTATTTGCTGTTCCAAAAAAATATTTAGATTTAATAAATCTTAAACATACTTAAAATAGCTCATTGCCGATTTCTCACCCTGTTCAAAACAGAATTACCAGGCATTCTAATAGGTTAATCTACCCACCACAAAACAGTTGGATTTAACCTTATCAGCTGCTGGTAATTCACCAATGATCATCCTTCCGGAACCATTGCTGTTAGATCTTACCCAACCACTCTATTATTGTTCCAGATCAGGCGATTCTTCCACAGACTAGCTTTACCCTCAGCGGCTTTTTCTGTTTAATGCTGATATTTTGATTGGCAGATATCTTTTAGAAATTCACACAAACCTCGTTAATATTGAACTTTTTGATTGTACATATTGTCGGTTCAATGACATTAAATTTGGTTCTAGTTACGCAAACACTCATCTCGATGATGAAGGAATTTTTACGCTCTTGACGAAATCAATCAATCTCTACGCAGTTTCCGCCGGGCGGCTACTTGCGTCCCTACCAATATTAGCCTGGGCATTATGGTTCGCTCTGACTCACCCATTGTCACCATCACTGCTTTTCTTGTTCAGCTTAGTATATTTTATATTAATACTGATCCAGCCCCACTTATGGCTTTGGATTGTCCCAGCCGCGTTACCCATCCTAGATCTAGCTCCACTAACCGGACGCTTCTATTTAGACGAATTCGATCTCTTAATGGCATTAACCATAATACGATTCTTGTTATTTCCTTCAGTACCTATCAGATCTAGCAGGCGGTTTCATTTCACGCTGTTTAATTTGTTTATACTCTTTTATGGCGTTGCGGCAATACATGCACTCTTGCCCCTAGAAGCGATGCATTCAACCACCTTTTTCTCCTACTTCACACAATATAACGCACTTCGCCTAATAAAGGGGCCAATGTGGGTTGGGCTTATTTATATTTTAGTTCGACATAATCAGATGCTGTTTAACAAACGCACACTATTTAACGGAATCACGTTAGGCATGTCGTTGACCATCGCTGTTTGCCTGATAGAACGATTGTTATTTACGGGGTTACTGGATCTTTCCAAAGATTATCGCATAGCTGGGCTTTTTTCCGGAATGCACATAGGTGGTGCATATATTGACTCATATCTTGTACTGGCGTTGCCAGTTTTTATTTACACCTTACTTCATCGACAGAGAACTGCCGTTTGGACGATATTGATCTATATTTCAGTCCTAGCTTCAGTATATATAATTTATGTCACCTACTCTCGCACCACCTATCTGGCAGCCGTTTTTTGTGTATTACCACTTTTATGGGTAGCCTACAAAAATCAGCGAGTCATAGGCGATAACAGCGACACAAAGAAATCTATTGTACTTTTAGGTCTCGTTCTCTTAACCATCAGCTTACTTGTTTTCTCGGGTGGATTTATCCAGAAAAGGGTTGTAGATGTACCTGCGGATATGGAAAACCGCTATTCACACTGGAAAATGGTGCTGAGTTTGAAACAGAAAGATGTTTTTCATCATTTATTCGGTATGGGACTGGGTCAATACCCATTGCATTATTTTTGGAGTAGCAACTCTGATCGACGTCCGGGGGTTATCGGCATCAAGCACGCGCCAAATTCACACACGGTGTTGCTCTCCGGCGGCTCTCCTGTCTATCTTAACCAACACTTTGAACCTCAGAAAATGCGCGTGTTTTCTCTCATGATTAAGGCGAGAGCCCTCACTCCAGGCTCACATTTGGTCATCTATCTTTGTGAAAAATCCTATCTTTTTTCCGCTGATTGCTTGGTTCGTCATATTGGCGCCATCGTACCAGGCAGTGAATGGCAAAAAATTAATGTCTCTCTAACCTTAGACAACAGTTTGGGGAAATTCCAGGGAGTCAGAGATAGTTTCGTCCCCTTAAGCCTGGGATTAGTTAATACCGGACAACATTCGCTATTGGAAATAGAATCAGTGACACTTCGTAATTCCAATGGAAAACAGCTGATTAGAAACCATGAATTCAGCCACGGGACTCACCATTGGTTTTTCACCGCCGACAATCATTTAGCCTGGCATGTGGAAAATCTATTTATCTATTTCTGGTTTGAGTTAGGCATCATTGGTTTATTAATATTTTTGGCACTTTTGTCGCAATTATTACTAGCAGCATTAGGATCCTATAAATCTGGCCAAGCAGAAGATATAATTCTATTTGGAGGGGTTTGTGGCTTAGTATTTATTGGTCTGTTTAACAGTCCATTTGACTTTCCACGTATTCTATTGCTATTTGGCTTATATTGTATCAGTATTTTGATTTTTGAAAGCGAACCGTATAAAACTACATAAATAACACTTTTAGCGGATCCGTGAAGGAAGTTCATAACATGACAATAAGACTATCGCCACTGCCAACCAAAGAGGTTTTGTTTGTACTTTTTTTCTCATTACTAGGAATTAGTTCACTGGGCTACGCAATAGAATTCAAAACTTTTCAACCTAATTCGCCAGCCAATCAAAATGACTATTTTTCAACCGATTCAATCTCTACGAAAAGAGTTCGCACTGTAGAGCGCCACCATTGGGATAAAGCGCGCCAACATAAGGAACGTGGCGAAATACAATACGCTTTTGGAGATATCGATTTCATATTACGCTATGTGCCCAACCACCCCCATGCGCTCATGCAGATGTCTGAAATTAGCATGGCTGCAGGTAAACCGGACACGGTGCGCCCCTATCTAGACTACGCAATACAATATCGTCCGAAGAATTCCTCCACCCACATCATATATGGTATCCATCTACACCGCACCAAGAACTACAGCGAAGCTGTGCAACACTACAAAAGAGCGCTTGAATTAGATCCTAAAGCCAGCGAGACACACTATAATTTAGGGCTCAGCTATTTTGAACTAAAAGAGTATACCCTAGCCCAGAAGCACGCTAAAATTGCCTACGACCGTGGTTATCCTTTGCCCGGACTAAAAGACAAATTGCGCCAACTAGGCCATTGGCCAGCACAAGAGAATTCACCATAAAACTCGGCAAAATCGTTCGTCAGCCGCTATAATCAACAATCCACAAAATAATAAATTAATAGGTCAGAACAGCTCCTACAGTGATTCAAGGATGGATCTCTATTTTCAATGCATCACTAATTTTGAAGATTTCCTGGGCTTAAAACACTCCTGGCGCCAGCTATTGGCTAAGATTGACTCTCCGAGCCTATTTCAAACCTTTGAGTGGCATGAATCGGTTCTTTCCTGGGTTCGCGATGAAGTATCCCTGCGAATTTTATTGTTATATGGTAATGATGAACTAATCGGCATTGCACCTTTCGCGCTCTATGAGAAAAGGGCCGCCGGAATTCGATATCTGGTCTTGGACTTTATAAAATGTCCGGATAATCAGATCTGTGATTTTCTTCTACATCCTCAATATAAAGATGAAAGTATCAAATTAGTTGCTCAATACCTACGACAATCTTCCGATTGGACGGCCCTAAATCTTGCTCATAATCCAGCCAATTCCAGCCATGCAGAAAAACTACAGGAAGAGCTAGATTCCGTCGGATTAGTGACTGATTTATCCTCATTCGATAACAATTGGTTTATCTCTCTCAACTCTACCTGGGAAAGTTTTTACCGAGATCGCAGCAGGCGTCTTAAAAAAGGAAACAACCTTGTACTCAATAAACTCAATCAATCTCACGAATGGGAAATAAAACAGTATCAAAATACCGAACTGCTTCCCGAGTCTGAATTAATTCAACTTGTGACCAAACTGTCGGCGAATAGTTGGAAAGTAGACACAAATAACAGCCTCAACTTCCCTGGCCCACAGGCATTTATTCGCACATTAACACACCATCTATTGGAAAATGGCTGGTTGTCCTTGTGGGTATTGTATATTGATGGCACTCCTGCCGCGATGGAATATCAAGTTAAATATGGCACAAGTTACCACGCCCTGCGATCAGATTTCGATCAGCAGTTCAGTCAACAGTCTCCGGGGACATTGTTAACATGGAAACTTACGGAGCAATTGTTCCATGTTCATGAAAGTAGTCCGTTCAAATATTATCTTGGCCCCGGTACCAATGACTATAAAAAGCGTTGGACCACGTTTTCGGAACCACTTAGTGTGTTAAAGGGCTATAATCACACCTGGCTTGGTTATTTAATACAAACATATGATAAACAGATCCTTCCAATTGCCAGAACATTGAGATCCAATCTTAATCAAAAATGGTCTAGTGAATAAATATGAGTTATTTATTGTCCATCGCAACATCTATTCATTCCTCATATAGAGACAGGTTAGAGGCACTAAAATTTAAATCAGATAATGAGTTCACGTTTCATCAGTCTTCTTCTGCTTGTGTACTGATAAGCGCAGATGACACTTCCTGCAATTATTTCGAGCTCTTTCCTTGGGTGGTCTTTTTGCAAGGTTATCCCTTCCTTCAGCAATATTCTTCCAACCGACCAAACGTACCTTTAGATGCAAAAAACATTCTTGATCTCTATTTGTCAGAACCTACAGAACTCGGGACTAAGTTATCTGGATCTTATAGCTTAGTGATTGGCAATATAGAGACAGGTGAAACTTACTGTTGTACGGATCTATTTGCCTCTTACCCAATATTTTATTTTCACCTTAACCAATGTTTCATTGTCAGCTCATCTGCTAAGCTTTTAAAAAGAGTGGTGGGCCAAGATGCACCACTGAGTCATCAATCTATCTTTGATTATTTTTTCTTTCATGTTATCCCTCACCCTCATACGCCTTACCAAAATATATATCGATTGGCGCCGAACAGATTTGCACATTTTTACCGAGCTAGTTTGAACCATGGGGAGATAAAACCTTATCCGAATAAACATAAACACAAGAGTTTTAAAACACTCAAAAAAGAATTAAAAATTATATTAAATGACACAACGGAGCAATTACTGAACCTAGATGGTGATGCAGGTTGTTTTTTAAGCGGCGGCCTAGACAGCTCTACGGTAGCGGGGCTACTTTCGGCTCATCAATCTAATAGCCAAGCCTTCTCTATCGGCTTTGATGCTGAAGGGTACGATGAAGTGCCTTTTGCCCAACAGTCAGCTGATCATTACGATATCTCACTCACAACTCGCTATGTGACGCCCAAAGATGTGGTCGATTTCGTACCCACTCTAGCAGCCGAGTCTGAGTTGCCTTTTGGGAATGCCTCTGCCGTGCCTACCTATTATTGTGCACTGTTAGCCAAGGAAAATGGCAAACGTTCTTTGTTCGGGGGAGATGGCGGCGACGAGCTCTTCGGGGGCAATGAACGCTATCTTAAACAACAACTCTTGTGGCAATACGACAAATTGCCGAAATTTCTGAGCCAAAAATTGATTAATCCCTTATCTCCGGTGTTGCCTAGAATAGGTCTAAACAAACTAAAAAGCTACATTCAACAAGCTCAAATACCATTGCCTGCCAGGTTGCAATCTTACAATTTGCTTTACCAGCTAGGCATGGAAAATATATTTAACCCGGACTTTTTTACCAACATCGACATTCAACACCCAATCGACTTGATGAACGAACAGTACCACGCTTGCCCGGCAGGCCCGACCTTAGAAAAGATACTGTATACCGATCTACAATTTACTCTCGCCGACAGCGACATTCCCAAAGTAGTGAATATGTGTCATTTGGCTGGAATTGAAGTACAGTTTCCACTACTAGACGAGGAGCTTATCAATTTTTCTCGAAATATACCGCCTGATCTAAAACTTAAGAATAGAGAGTTGAGATATTTTTATAAAAAGTCTCTGGCAGATTGGCTGCCACCTCATACCTTAAAGAAAAGTAAACATGGGTTCGGACTGCCGTTTGGCGTGTGGATGGTACAGGATAGGCGGTTAAAGGAGATGGCCTTCGACCACTTAATTAGTTTTAAAGAGCGCCAAATATTATCTAGTGAGTTCCTGGATAAAATTGCCAATGAACATCTAATTAACCACCCCGCTTATTACGGTACTTTTGTTTGGTTGATTTTGGTTTTAGAATCCTGGTTACAGGAAAATACCATTCACCACTAACTTATCGATAATAGTTGATCCACATACGAGCCAGATACTTGAAGACAGTGTCATCCCATGGGGTAAATCTGTTCAATTGCCATAGATCACTATTTCTATCTGACACGCCCCATTCTGTAGACAAGGCAGCTTTAAAACCCTCATTCTTGACAAGATCCACATCTCGTTGGCTATAGTCCTGATCACGTTTGCCATTTGGATAGGCAAAGTAATCCACCGGCGCTTGAATCAGATTTTCCAATATTGTTTTGCTTTCTCGGATCTCTACTTTTGCGTCATTATCGCTTAGAGTATGTAATATAGGATGAGATTGGGTATGTGCTCCAATGCCCATACCTGCTCTGTGTAACATCTTGACTTGGTCTGCATTCAGCATCAGACTTTTAGGTATATGCACACCTAGTTTATTGACGACTTTGGATGCGAAATCCAATCGCTCTGTTGGAACTAAATATTTTATTGCGTGGATGATCTGTTTACCAGCCTGCAATCTCTCCCCTTCTGACGCCAGGGAATAGTGGCCTAATCCCAACTCAATCAGTTCCACTTCTTGATGTTGAGTATCACGCATAGACTCCCAAATATAGTCGTTCCACATCGCCCCTCCTTCAATATAATTCGTTGTAATAAAGAAGGTCGCTGGGATTTGATAACGCTCCAAAATGGGCAATGCGACCAATAGATTGTCTTCATAGCCATCATCAAAGGTGATGCACACTGAGCCTGGCTTCAAATCCCCTTGCTGTAACTGCTCCAACGCATCCACTAAAGAAAGAGGGGCAAAATACGCTCTTAACAACGACATTTGCCACTCAAACTGTTTAGCCATCATATCTGTGGGCAATGGATATCCCTCAGGATGGACTCGGTGATAAATCAGAATAGGGAGCTTCACGCCGTTTTGGCCTCTCGCCACTACTCGTGTGACAGATTTTGCTAGCAGCGACAGGTTCATGTTTGCGGGCGCTCCGCTTGAATCACATAGGAGTGGCAAAATAAACGCGCGATACTATCACTCTTTCTAAATAACCAATCTACGTAAGATCGTTCTAGTACAACCTGTGCCTTCGGTAATCGAGATGGCGCCATGGGTAGCCAGTGGTTCGCTTGTACTTGAAATTTATTTTGTTCCAATACCGCCACTAACTGCTGTGGACGAGTGTAATTTAAATGTCGGGATAGACCTTGTCGTTTACGTCTACTAATTTCCCAGCGATGAGGAACACATTCTAGATTGAGGCCATCAATCCAAATCTTCGCACCAGGTTTGCTCACACGATACATTTCACTGATTAATTCATCTATGTTATGTAAAACTTGACTGACACCGAAACAGATCATCCCTGAAAAGCTAGCATCCGCAAAGGGAAGAGATAAAGCCGAACCGTTCACCCAACAGATATGCTGAGGGTAAAACTGCTTGGCTCTTAACAATGAGGGCAACGAATAATCCAATCCCACGACTGTTTGACATCCATAATTTCGTAACCATTGACAATAGGTTCCCGCGCCGCAACCGATATCTAACCAACTCTCCATCCCGGTTGGATCGCAATGACGTTGAAAAAACCGGAGCCTTGTTTGCAGGCCGGGAGTAGACCAACCCGCCACTCCTGCTTCATCTGTACCCTGATTGGCGAATTCTTTAAACCGGGTTTTCCATTTATCTTCAAATTCTGAATCAGCGTTCACGACAGATCACTTCTTCTCGGTATGTCTGAACGACTGAATCAAACAACTGCGCTAACTGCTTGGAAAGCGTCTGACGTGAGTACTGTTTGATCTGTCCTAATTCACAGCAATTTTGCGCAAGATGAGTAGCGCGCCATAACTCGATTGCCGTGGCAACCGCCTCCTCCAATGCCATCGGATCCTTTGGATCGATTGCCCAGCCTGCCGACAAATTCGTGATCAGATCGCTACTGGCACCTGACTGTACTAATGCAAATACAGGTGTCTGTGTACGTAAATATTCAAATAGCTTGGCCGGAATCAAACTGCGGGTATCTTCAGATGCTTGCAACAATAATAAGAGATCAGCTTTGGCCATTTTCTCTAAAGCCTCATGATAAGGTATACGCTCATGGAAGCTAACAGAACTTTGTAATTCATTCTGTCTAATTGACTCAGCCATTGCGTCACTATGGGCGAATTGGCCTGGGCCATAAAACTCAATTCTGATCTCTTCCGCCGACAGCTTTCCATTGTTGATAAGTTTCCCTAAGGTATCGAATAGTGGCCGCGGATCGCGAAAATTATCATTGACGCTCCCGGCATGGATCATAGTAAAAGTGCTACTTTGCGGCTCTTTCTTTTGCTCGATATGCACAAAATCCGTCTCATCGTATCCGTTATAGATAGTGCAAAACTTCTCGGACACTTGCGGGTATCGTCGCTTAAAAGAGTCGGACAACTCGTTTGTAGTACTCACCACCGCATTGGCCTGCTGAATGTACCGAGCCTCTGTCTTGCGGGCATACTGATGAACCAGCCAAGGGGTACCCGGCTCCGGTGGCTCTTCATACCAAGGATCTCGAAAATCCATCACCCAAGGGACAGCCATTTTTTTCTGCAATGCCGACGCAATGCTGTGTGCAGTCGCGTGAGGACTAGTGGAATAGATTAAATCGTAGGGATCTCGCCGATAGATCTCCACTCCTTGAGGCACTGCCCACCATTTCCAGCCCATCCAGCGATCAGGAAGAGCAAGAATAGATGGATAGATCCCTTTGATTGATAATTGAGTCTTGGAATTAATATAAGGTGTTCTATAAAGCGTAACATGAGATCCCACTTGATCTGTCAAAGTGGCATCAGTCATCTCGTAAGCATCTTCCTTTACTGACAGAACTGATACTCTCCAGCCAGATTCAATTAGATAGTTCGCATACTTGAGCGTCCGCAATACTCCGCTGCTACTGGCTTCTGGAGGAAAATGAAATGCGACGAAAAGAGCATGTCTTTGGGTATTCTGATCCTTGCTACCCACTTTGCGGATCCGTACTGATCTTTGTAAACACCGGGGCGCCTTGAGTAGTGACAAAGCCCCGTCGTTTGACTTTGTTTTGCTCCTGCTGCACCAAATCTAACTCTCGACGTTCCCGATCTAATACTACCGACAGAATTATAAAAAGGAACGCCAAATCAAAATAAGCAACACTTAGAAAGGCCCCAGTAGCGGCAAACGCAAACATACCGTAACGCAAACCCTTGGCAAAACTAGAAATCCAATAGTGTTCAGAATCTTTCTTAAAGGTGCGTGCTGTTTTCGACAAGGTGCGATAGGTAGCCAACAATAATGCCATGTAAAGGAAAAGCCCCAAAAACCCGTGCTGACCTAATACTTGGAAATACAAACTATGAGCGGCACGGGCGATGTTGTTCCATTCACCCAAAAAAGAGGCATAACTTAACCATATATCATCATCGATATACGCCAAGCGAAATCCACCGCCGGTAAGAGGTCGCTCTTTTGCTATATTAAATGCCACACCCCACGCCTGTATTCGCTGCATGGCTGAATTGTCTTCTTTATAGGTTTGAATAGTAGAAGCACGCTCAATAAACCTGTCCGGCGCATACGCGATACCCGCCACAATGAGGACAACCGCCATAGCAGCCAACAAAAAGCGGCGATTTGAAGCCAGTAACATATAGCCAACTAGCGCGGCTAAGCCGATCAATGCGCCACGGGAATAGGTAAA
>DJFZ01000061.1 GCA_002432655.1 Thiotrichaceae bacterium UBA5859
CAGGCACCAAATTTGGTGCCTGTGGATGATGCCGGTAACCACATCCTCCGTGAATATGATTGAGCTGAAATTGGTTCAACCGTTGGGGATAAAAAATATTTCGGAGTCTGGAAAGAATAAAAATGGCGGAAATATCAACTCATTTAGACATAAAAATCTTGCTCAAAGTAGAAAATGAATTGGAAAATCTATATGCCGTGGTCGACGCCTATCAAGCGATGCAGGCAATACAGATCAAGGTCACCGAAGTTGAGAGAACCCATCCATTTTGGCGTGAAATTTTAACCTCACTGACGAGCTTATTCGTAATTAATTGGTGTAAATTGTTTGGTATAGATAGTGATGATAGATTTTGGAAACAAGCCACATTGGAGCAAAAAGAGTTTCGAGAGCTAGTCTATAGAAATGCAGGATTTGATTATCAAGAATGGAATCAATATCGTCATGCTATGCACGAGCTTAAAAATGAGCTAATAATACATCTGACGCCTTATCATAAAATTGATCATCCTGTTGATCTCGCTCAGGCGTTTTCGGTCGCGGAGAGTTGTCACCATTGGCTTCATGCAGTGATGAAGGATGTTGACATCAGTGAAGGGCCAGTCACTCAGAAGGATTATGTGGCAGAGAGTTTAGCCGAAGCGATAGCATCGTTGGAAAGTATAACACCTTCATAGCCTGTTCTTACTTAGGGAAAATTGCGGATCTTAGAGAGGAGATCCTGATCATAATCCACACTTGAAGAACGAGTGGTTTGCTGTGTGATCTGCTTCGTAAACACGGTGAACGCTTCTCTCACTGTTCTGTTTTTATCTTGCCCTAAATCTCGAACATAGTGAATGTCTCCCTCCTTCCATACCGCTACCGGGACGCCGTCCAGGTAAGCGATACGATGACTGAATGCTCTCGGTGAGACGGGATCTGTTGAGAAACTCTGGGTTAAATTTAAGGGATCGGCCGCAGAGATAATGACCAGTTTCTCTGTGCTTGGTTGTCTATGCAAGTGTATTAAAGCTTCTGCTGCTTCGGCGAGGGCAAATTGTTCTCCTCCTAGGCCATCAATAAAACGCCCGCCCAATATTTCTCCTCGGGCTTCTAATCGCTGGCACACATAAAGTATCTCCCGCCAATTGGGTAAAGATTTTTCTCGTAGTATTAGTGCGCGGCAGAGGACGCCATAGCGCAAAAGTAGTGTCCATATTTGTTGTTCAGTGGATGCATCAGAAGTGATGCTGTTTTCGGGTTGATATGCTGGCACCAGGCACCAACGACCTGCCGCCTCTAACGATGAAATCTTTTGACGGCGACGATTTCGTTGCATGGCTCGTTTCTGTTTGGCACTGCCTACCAGAGCTCTGATGCCACTAAATCCGTCTGCTGTAATTAAACCGAGTGCTACTAATTCGCCCAGGGCTTCTTCAAGTTGTGTTCGCAGTAGTCCCGTCTGCTCTAACAGATCGATGAAAAAACAAGCGCCCTGATGCTGTAATACCTCATGTACCCGCAGAGCAGGCGAGCTTAAACTATATTCTTCCGATGACGTTTCGCGCGGTGTCAGCCAGGCTGCACGATGGCTACGTAACATTAATGTAAAGGGTGTGGTGCGTACCGGTGGTGCCGCAGTCCCCTGTTTACGTTTTGTTGTACGTGGCGCTCGATGCCAGACAATTTCACCCGAGCCACATAAACTGTCTAACCATTGGCTGTCATAGAATTTCATTCTGGGTTTGAGGATCTCCTGTTCCCAGGCACCAGCCGCAATGGGGAAGCCTTCAAGCTTTTCAACAATAGAGAGCAAGGCGTCCCGGCCTTGATGTTCAGCGGCATCAATACCATGCCAGCGAAACAGAAATCTCATATAGGTTTGCGGAGAGACTAATTGACTGCGTTGTCTTTTTCTCTGACGGGCATATCGGTGTATTCTCGCTGCCAGACGGCGTTCGCACCATTGTTCTCCAGGTGTGGAAAATTGACCACGAATGGCGAATCCCTCTTGCTCCAATAAGAGTAGCGCTTGCTCCAGATCACTCAGTGGCATAGCAAAATGATTTGCCAGCTGTGGTTTCGTGATGGGCCCTAAGCACTCCAAACGACTACGTAGTAGAGACAATTTTGCTTCACTAGCATCGGTATGGTGTGTCGGTAGATGGGGTATGCTGTTCTGCAACTGCGCGTCTGGAAACACTAATTGAAACTCTGCACTACGCTCGGTGGCCACCCAATACCGATCTGATTCTAATTGTATAGTGGTCATGCGTTGTGCGACTTGCAGCTCTTGTTGCCACAGTTGCCAGTGTTCCCAGGTGTGCTGCTCTAGACGAGAGATCAATTCAGATTCAATAAAAAACCCATACACCATTAGGGCGTCATGTAACTCTTCGGCACTTCGGGGTTGCGGCCAAGCCTCTTGCTGTACTTGTGCGGTTGCATCGGGTTGTAGGGCACCAGAAGCAGCAGCTTGTAGAATGTTGAGATCTCGATTGTCTTGAATAGCCAGGGTACGCCTGGCTTCCGCATCCCCATCGTCTAAGAAAGCGTAGGGTTTGGCATTTAAGATTTCTTGAGAAAGTGGCGAAGGCGTATTCAGATCTCGTCCAATAATTTTAATCTCATTGGTTTCTATTTTCTTTAGCACTTCGATTAAGCCGTTGAGATCCATTAGTTCTTGGGTACAGTCTGCAATGGCTTGATCCACCAAAGGATGATCGGGTACTTCACGCCTGCCGACGATGTTCTCCAAACAAGCGATTTGATCGGGGAAAATCAACGCCATCAGATCTTCTGCGTCGTTGCGCTGAAATTGGGGTGGATGTCGTTTACCACCGCGCATGCGATGCACCGCCAAGGCGGTAGTCACTACCCATCGCCAACGGATGGGAAACATAGGTGCATCCAGTAATGCCTGGATCAATACTTCCTTAACTGAGGCGGCTTTTAGATAATGAGCAGGTTCAGTAATAGGAAAACTATGGGTCACCCCTAGGGACAAAACAATACTGTCCTCCAATGCGGCAGCTTGCAGTTCAAAATTGAACTGTTGGCAAAAGCGTTTTCTTAGAGCCAGTCCCCAGGCGCGATTTAACCGCGAGCCGAAGGGGGAGTGAATGACAAAGTGCATGTCGCCTGTTTCATCGAAGAATCGTTCAAAGACGATGTGCTGTTGATCGGGTATTTGAGTCAAAGCGGCTTTTACTGCCGCTAGGTATTGTGTTAACTGTGCCGCCGCAGAATCAGCAATGCCAATTGTCTGCTGCAACCAAAGTTGCGCCTGTTCGATGCCCACTGACAAACGCTGATTCATCTCTGCGCGCAGACGAGACACGGCATAGGAAAGCTCATCTGTACGGCCTGCCGCTTCACCAAACCAGAAGGGTATCGTGGAGGGCAATCCCTTTGCGTCTTCCACCCACACTCGGCCACCTTCTACTTTTCTGATTCGATAGGAGAGATTCCCCAATTGGAAAATATCGCCCGGTAGACTTTCAAAGGCAAAATCTTCGTTTAAGGTGCCTATCTTTAAACCTTCTGGCAATAGCACCACATCTGAATCGAACTGATCGGGGATCACGCCGCCATTTGTCAATGCCGTCAATTGGGCACCTTTGCGGGCACGTACTATATTGTTAACGCGATCCCAGTGCAGATAAGCACTGCGGCGTCCTCGCTTTGTGGTATATCCATCTGCGAGAGTATGTAGAATTTGATTGAATTTTTCCTCGGTCAGTTCGCGATAGGGCCAGGCGCCACAAACCAAATCAAAAAGAGCTTGTTGCGGCCATTCTCCGGCGCTGCCCACCTCTGCCACTATCTGTTGTGCCAACACGTCCAGCGGAGCAGAAGGGATCTGGATCGCATCTAACTCACCTAACTGCACGGCATGTAGTAGCGCGGTACATTCTACTAATTCATCGCGACTCAGGGGATAGAGACGACCCTTGGGAACACCATCCACGGTGTGACTGGCGCGCCCGACACGCTGCAGGAATGTGGCAATACTATGGGGGGAACCTAACTGGCACACCAGATCAATGTCACCAATATCGATACCCAACTCCAATGAAGCTGTGGCCACTAATGCGCGCAACTCACCCTGTTTTAATAGAGTCTCTGCCCGCAGACGGTGTTCTTTTGAGAGTGAACCGTGATGGGTTGTGATCTGTTCTTCACCAATTCGCTCTGCCAGATGACGGGCTAATCGTTCCGCCAAGCGACGCGTATTGACAAAAATTAGTGTGGTGCGGTGAGCTTCTATCTGTTCTGCCAGGCTCTCGTAGAGCTCGCTCCAAACTTCTGCGGACATCACTGCTTCTAACGGTGAGCCGGGTAATACCATCTCGATATCTCGTTTGCGGGTATAGCCGGTGTTGACAATTTCACAAGGCGTGTTTGATCCACCTACGAGAAAATGGGCGATCTGTTCAATAGGTTTTTGCGTTGCGGAGATGCCCACACGCAAAGGCGGGCGTGGGGTGAGAGCGGCCAATCGCTCCAGAGAAAGCGTTAAGTGGGCACCGCGTTTATCTCCAGCCAGTGCATGAATTTCATCGACGATGACTGTTTTGACATCTGATAACATCTCCCGGCCACTGGCACTGGTGAGTAACAGATAGAAAGATTCAGGTGTAGTCACCAATATATGTGGGGGGACGCGCTTCATGGCCTGGCGTTCGCTTTGCGAGGTGTCACCGGTACGCACAGCTGTGCGAATGGGCACGTCCCCATGACTGAGTTCAAATAGGCGGTCGCGGATCCCACACAGAGGCTGGTGCAGATTTTTTTCGATGTCGTTGGAGAGTGCTTTGAGCGGTGAAATATAGACTACCTGTACCTTATCGGGCAGCGGCGCTTTCAGGCCATTTTCCACTAATTGATTGATAGCATTTAAAAAAGCCGCTAAAGTTTTACCCGATCCAGTGGGTGCAGCAATGAGTGTATGCTGCTCTTTATCTACGGCAGTCCAGGCACCTAGTTGGATTTCTGTGGCGTGGCCGAAGCTTTTTTCGAACCAGCTTTTGACGGCAGGATGGAATTGATTCCAAGACATCTTCTTAGCTTAGCGGAAAGCAATAGGGGATGCGAATCATTTCTTTTACGGGAAGTATGGGTAGATTATATGAGGATCTAGGTGTATACCTGTTAAAAAATACAGTAGTGGCTATTTGATCTTCGAAAATATTAATTGTAGTGAATATATTATCAATCAGGAGAACACCATGACCCAGTCGGAAAATGCAAAAGGGAGTTGCCTATGTGGAGCAGTATCGTTAGAAATCGAAGATCTGGATAATCATCTAGGTGCCTGTCATTGTCATATGTGCCGCAAGTGGGGCGGTGGCCCTTTGATGGCCTTGGTTGGGTCGAAGGTATCGATTAAGGGTGAGAAGGCGATTAAGGTTTTTGATTCGTCAGCTTGGGCGGAGCGGGGATTCTGTCGTGAGTGCGGGACACACTTATTTTATCGTATTAAAGAAACGCAACAGTATCATATTCCAGTAGGTCTGTTAGAAAAAGAATCCAATATCGACTTCAATCTTCAGGTATTTATTGATGAGAAACCGTCCTACTATGATTTTGCCAATCAAACTGAAATAATGACTGGCACGGAAGTGTTCGCGAAATATGCTCCCGATACCGAAGCGACATAACGATTACTCTTTCTTTGAGATTTTAATATGTCAGTTTTCATCTCACTTCAGCCGATCGATATAGAACAGTTGGGTTTGTGGGGAAACATGCGGCGAGCCATCTATCCTACCCTCAACGAATCCTATAACCAGGTAGAGATGGCAGAGATTATCAAACGACCAGACTGGTTTTGCTACTTCATTTCGCTTGATGAAGATCAGCATGTGGGTTTGGTGGAGCTATCTAGTCGAAATATTGTCGACAGCTGTATCAGCAGTCCTGTGGCTTACTTAGAGGGTTTGTATCTGCAACCAAACTATAGAAATCAAGGCATTGGGAAACGAGTGATGCAGTTGATTACTAAATGGTGTGCAGATGAGGGATTTAAGGAATTAGCTACCGATGCAGAATTAGATAATGTTCGTGCACAAAGGTTCTATACACAACTGGGATTTGAGGAGACCGATCGAGTGGTGGCGTTTCGATTTGAGATCAAGTGAAGTAAAAATTGTAACTATTTTGAAAGGACTTGTCATTGAGTATCTACTCGATTCAATTATGGGAGTAGTGATTAGCATGTGGAAAATAATGTACCGTGCTGTTCAATGTTCTTGATCATAAACAAATCATCTGTACTGAGAAGACGATACACTGAAAAGCTAAATTTAAGTTTGGTATCCAATGAATAGCAGTGGTTCAACCTAGGGAGTGATAAAATAGTGTCTGAACAGGTTTCTAACGTCTATGCAAAACAGGAAGAAGATCTACCTGTTGAAGAGTTCACCACTCCGGGTCCTGAGTTCGCCGCGCCTGATGACTCTTTGGATCAAGTCTTAGCATTGATGCAGGCGCATCAGATCCACCATGTTCCTTGTGTGCATGAAAACAAAATTGTGGGAATTGTGAGTGACCGAGATATTTATAAAGCCCTCAGTGAATCACGTAGCGGCCAAGATGCAGTAGAAAAATATATGACGCGGGAGGTCTTTACGGTTCAGGTGTCTGATCCCATATATCAGGTGGCATTGGGTATGTCGAAGCAAAGAATTAACAGTGCCATAGTATTGGATGAGCAGGAAAATATATATGGGATATTTACCTCCACTGATGCGCTCAATGCGCTGGTAGAAATTCTAAGGGGTGAGCTGTAAATAGCAAAATACAGCCATAGATTGTTAGACGAGCATATCATTCTAAATCTGCTTTTGAACATCCGATAAGTGTGCAGCCGTTTAGTTAGACGTTCTCGCTGGGAATGGAAGCTTAGAGAAATAGATTTTGCTGTGTTCCGGTTGATCTAGATCAATTCTCCCGTTGGCAAATGATCGGAGCATATTCGTATCCATCTTCCCCATTTTTTGTTTCATTGAAGGACAGGAGTAATCCATGGCGAAATCGGATCCCGTACCCTATTGGGATATCTTGATTCATGATGCTTTAGTGTTTGATGGCTCCGGAGAGACACCACAACAGCTGGATGTGGCGATTAAGGGTAGCGAGATTGCGGCTATTGGAGAGAATCTCAAAAGCGGTGGCGCGAAACAGTTAATAGATGGTTCGGACAAATGGTTAATGCCAGGATTATTGGACATTCACTCTCATTTTGATTTAGAGGTGGAGGTGGCGCCTGAACTGCCGGAAGCAGTGCGCCATGGCACCACCACAGTGATAAACAGTAATTGCAGTTTAGGAATTGCATTTGGTAAACAGACAAACCATGATAGACCAGAAGAAAATCCTATTTTGGACTGTTTTGCACGTGTAGAAAATATTCCTAAGAGTGTACTGTCCAAATGTATTGATACGGCAGTGACCTGGGATAATACGGGTGATTATATAAAACATTTTGATCACATCAATCTTGGCCCAAATGTCGCGGTGATGGTGCCCCACACGATGTTGCGCATTGAGGTGATGGGTCTAGAAGACAGCATCTCTAGAGATCCTACCGATGATGAGATCGAAAAAATGTGTCAGCTCACCCAAATAGCTTTTGATCAAGGTTTTGTTGGGTTTTCTTCTGATGGCTTACCGTTACACTACTTGGCGAATGATCCTCATCGTAATGAGAAAATCCCTGCACAGCATGCCACTGTCAAAGAGATCCGTGCATTAGGAGAAGTGACTCGGAAAAACGAGCGGATGTGGCAATGTACACCCGATCCAGACAATATGTTGCGTACTGCAGTGATGTTTTTCATGACCAGTGGTCGCTTATTTAAAAAGACACTCAAAATGACCGCCACTGCTGCGATGGATTTGAATACCAATAAGCGGGCGGCAGATGGTCTGCTGCGCTTTAGTAAATTACTTAACTCAAATCTGCTGAAGGGGAATTTTACTTTCCAGGCACTTTCCTGCCCCTTTAGAGTGTATGCAGATGGCGTCACCACACCTTTATTAGAGGAGAAACCTGCCTTTAGGGAGCTCAACGCGATAGAGATCGAAGATGTGGAGAGTAGGAGGAAATTACTTCATGATCCTGCTTTCATAGAGCGTTTTCGGCAGGATTGGATGATGGGCAAACAAGGTTTTAATCTCGCTCGTCTTCAGCGTTTATTAAGTATAGAGCCGACCACTTTTAGTCGAAATCTAAGCGACATAGAAATTGTTAGTTGTCCGAATGAAATCTGGGACGGACAAAATGCCGGTGAAGTGTATCAGCGCTTGTTAAACTATCAAGCTACTAACGGATCTAGAGGTGCGTTGTCCGAACAGGAAGCGCAGGAGTTTGCTAAGTTTCCCAATCCAATTCAGGACGATGCGGACTTCATTCTGCATTTACTCAGAGAATTTGATCGTCAGTTTCGTTGGTACACTATTACAGCTAATACCCGGCCCGAAGTACTGAAAAAATTACTATTTCATGAACAGACCTTGCCTGGTTTCAATGATAGTGGCGCCCATCTGACAAACATGGCTTATTATGATGGCAATCTACTGACCTTAAAAATGGCAGCGGAAGATTCTATTGGCCTGGTGAGTCAAGCAGTGAAACGTTTAACACGTGATCCCGCTGAATTATTCAATATTGACGTGGGTTCTATTGCGATTGGTGCACAGGCGGATGTGGTGTTAATAGATCCGGATGCTCTGTTGAAGTATGACACACTGGCACATACCAAGATGGAATATAGAGAGCTATTCGATCACGATCAGATGGTGAATCGCTCTGATGGGGTGGTGGACAAAGTAGTAATAGCAGGTGAAGTGGTGTGGAATGGTAAGAAGTATGTCAAAACATACGGCAAAAAACGTTTTGGGCGTTTACTAAAAAGTAATCATGTCTCCTCAAATTTGCAACAGTTAGCCGATACTCTGCAACCCTTGAGTGCGGTGGGGTAGTGGCTGAAGGGCGCAGACAGTATCCTACCCAATACTGAATTAAATGTGTCATTAAAGGTCAAAGCATATCCGGCTTCTCTATTAGGTACTTCAGCCAGTGTTCGTTATCATCTACATGCCTGTTATTCTGGTGCAGGTGATAGATTCAGATGTGTACTCGAATCACTCTAATTGATTGCTGGCTGCGATACTTCAAGAACAGTCGCAGAGGTAGGTTTCATCTAGATAAGAGTTGCGTAAAGATCAGCGTATCGCAACAATATCTCCTCTAAGTGCGAGAGGGCGCTCGGAATGACTCTCGACAACGCATCTTTCAGTTTTGTGAAAAGTTTAGCAAGCGTTGCAGTCAGTTCTATTGATTTGCTTTCCATTCTGACTGAGAGAGTCGAAATACAGTATGTACTCGTAGAGGATGTTCCAGCGGTAGTGAAGGATGTTCAAAATCTTGGTGATCTTTAACCATCTTGAGCCGCGCCATAACGGCTAAAGATTTGACGTTGTTTCTGGCCGTAAAAGAAACAATTTCTTTTAAATGTAAGTTCTCAAAACCAACTCTTAACGCCTCTGTTGCTGCTTCAGTGGCTAGACCTTGCCCCCAAAAGTCTGCGGACAATCTCCAGGCGATTTCTACACATGGGGAAAAAGGCAGATCATCTGTGGGAATATGTAACCCAGTGAAGCCGACAAATTTCTTTGATGCTTTCTCCTCCAAAGCCCAAATTCCCCAGCCGCGTTCAGCCATAAGTGATTGGCAAAGCTCAGCCAAGGTGTCGCTTTCTGTTCTACTGAGTGTTGAAGGAAAAAATTCCATTACTCGCTTGTCTGAATTGATGTATGAAAATGGTTTGAAGTCGCTATCTTTCCATTGTCTTAGGATGAGCCGGTTAGTTTCAATTTCAATTATCTGTACCATTTTAGTTGCAAGCTATTAAAGGGTGGTGTTGCGCTAAGAGGATCTAGATATCCGTTAGAACATGGTCGTAGACCATCAGATAAATTCGGCGCGTGATCTTTTTTATTAATGAGATGAGAGTCAGGTGTAATATTAGTTTTCAGTAGAATGTGCTCATCAAAGCAAGCTAAAAATGACACTGACCACGAGAACAGCCACCGCCTGATCCGCATGGTGGCGCTTCCGGGTTTTTCAAGCTGCTACTTTTAACCACACCTCCACCGCTAATTAGTTTGGTTACTTTGGTATCAGCGGCGATGGTACCTGGATCCATGCCTACCAATTCGCACAGTTCACCCCAGGTACTCAGCAACAGAGACATGGCATGTTTCACTTCGTAAATTTGTTGATCCGCTTCGCAGCGATAGTCATATGTGGGCATCAGAATATTCTCAATTTTGTACAAAACCAAATCATATCATAGCGGGTACTATCCACCACTCAGGGCTTGAAAAATATACAGGGTGCTTGACTCCGGTACGTGGTCACTGAGGGTTTTCCGATCCACTACCAGCGTATCATTGATACAAAGTTTCACATGCTGACGTAGTGCGCCATGTTCATCCAGTATATAGTCTGAAAAGCCAGCGGCTATCTGATCTATCGCAGCGAGGATCTCAGCCACTGAGCCTGCAGGCACTTCGATCTGCCGATGGTTGAGCTCTGGGAAAAATCGATAGAGGTGTGAGGTCATCGCTACTTTAGGCATGAAAATTAACCGAAGCGAACAGAGTAAATGGGCGGAAAGTGGTTGCCTAAACAGTGCCAGGATTCACCTCGATCTTCTGAAAGATAGAGGTTGCCGGTACTACTGCCAAAACAGACTCGATCCCCCGCTGCATGCAATCCATGCCTGAGCACGATATCGTAGGCATGCTGTTGTGGTAGTCCTGTACGATATGTGGACCATGATTCGCCGCCGTTATCGGTGCGAGCCACACACAGACCACCGTCAATGGCCATGCGCTGAGAATCTGCCCGCGCGGGTACTACCCATGCAGTGCGTCCGTCATTTTGATCCACTACGATGGGAAAACCAAAATGTACGCCTTGATCCGGGTGGCTCACTTTTTTCCAACTCTGCGCACCGTTATCGCTGTAAAAGACGCCACAGTGATTTTGTTGCCAAAGATGATGAGGTTGGTGTGGGCACAGTGCAACATAGTGAGGATCATGTCCCCAGGGAGCCTCCGGGTTGGGTAGATAATCCATTAACATGCCCTTATTGCGGCCTACCCAAGTTTTTCCTCCGTCTACGGTTTCCAACACGCCGACGGAAGATGCTGCAACGTAAAGATGTGCTCCATTATGCGGATCCACCAATATTGAATGGATACCCGGCTCGAAGACACCGTAATCAATACTGGCTGGGGTGCCACCCCATTGATTGTCACTGGTAGCGTCTCCACTAAATAAATCACCGCCGCGGCTTTCGTGATTCCACAGTGGGCGATTGAGCTCCCAAGTCTGACCACCATTGTCGCTCACAAATAGGCCACCAGGGATGGTTCCTGCGTAGAGGCGTCCTGGTTGATTATCTAGACCGAAGTTGATAGTCCAAATTTTGTAGAGGGTGGCGTCTGTATATTCAGGCTCTGCGACGGGGGCGTCTGCATCAAAATCGGGTGTCGGCAGATATTTAACAATATATCGTGCGCCTTCAGGATATTTGATAGGGGAGGCGTCCTCCCAGGTTGCACCTTCGTCCCGTGAGCAGGAAAGCTTAGGCCCCCAGTGACCATGATCCAGCGATGCCCACAATCTGCCATCTCTAGGATCTCGAGTAGCAAAACAGACCGGAATACCTTCATGAGCGATAGGTTGAGGATGCCATTCTCCATTGCGATGATGAAATATGACCGTGCCTTTCCGCGTGCCCAATATAATTATGTCAGACATATATGCAACCCTTGGTATATAGAGTTGCCACAAGTGTAAATCAGAGTGGGTTGTTGATCCCAGGATTTTCTATTTAAAGCAGTTAGCTGTAAGAGTAGAGTGATTTTTAACCGATTTAGAACCCACATATTGTGTTCTAGTTAGTTGTAGGGAAGCGGTGCATGCTGTTTCTTTTTCACACAAAAAAGCCACCATTCATTGGTGGCGGCTTTTTGTACAACTGATTGGCAGAGTAATCGTTAAATTACTCAAGTCGATTAGGCTGTTGGGTTTTCTCTAGGGCTATTCGACTCTAGTGATGTTAATACCAAAATTCTTCTGAGGCACTGTAACATAAACCCCATAATACCAAAGAAGCCCCATCCTAAGATGACAAATCCCCAATGTATGGGTGCGCCGAATAGCTCCTCAGCATAAAAGAAAGTATGTCCCCACTCGTTGAATCCCACATTGGGCATAATCAAAATGAACCCAGCGAGTACGATACAGAGCGGCACCGACAATCTGCCGATAAAATCAGGCATCCGAGTATGCAACCACATCATCAATATCGGGATCCCAGTAATAATAATCGGAATCATGAGGTAGAAAAGTTGGATGTGAGTTGGCGTGAAATCTGTATCACGGATTGTCGTTTGATGCCAAGCTGCATCGCCTTCAACTATCAGCCCAAAACCGACAATAAACAATATTGAACCTATCAATAAAGAGCCAAAGATCATGTAGTAGATCCCAAGCTCCCTTTTAGGGGGCATCGCGGCATGTGGGTCTTTAGGCCGTGTGAACCACAAGTAGGGTAACATCACTACTGCAATTAGCGGTATACCAATCATCTGTATGTAAAACAATCTCATCCAATAGACATCGAATACAGGATCAAAATAGTCGGTACCATAAGTAAATGCGTATTCGAGTAGATACAATCGATACGCAGTGAGAAATACAATTGCGCCTGTGACAATGGTGAATATTCCTTTCCATGGCACCCGGGGCATGTCATGTTCATCAAACAGTAAAAATAGACCATTCTTTTTATCTTCAGATAAAGGTTCCGCTAGGTCGTCTTTATCTTGTGAATCGACAACTATTGACATCGTTTTCTCCTTTTAAGGCTCCGAAAATTTCATTGTGACGAGAAATACTAGTGAAATGGTGCTGACTATTCGTCACTAACACTACTCCATATTAAAGAAAATTGAACACTAGAAATTTTTATCTTTACTTAAGTAGATTTTTGTTACCTAAAGTGACACATGTCAGTTTAGAATTTTGAAGTTTTAAATTGTTTGTCTATCAATACCTTAACTTTGATGATAAGGGCTAATTGTACTTTTAGATATCGACCATAATGTAGACTGATTAACGAAAATTAGAGGAGGGAGACAACTTGACGTGTTGCTGTATGAGGCAAGACTTATTGAAAAGGTTGGTGCAAAGCGGCAGACAAATGTGAATTTAAGTAAACATAGGCAGAATTGCCCATTGCATGGAAACCCAGAGTCCGAAACCGAGTCAGATCGTTCAAAGGACAATGG
>DJFZ01000049.1 GCA_002432655.1 Thiotrichaceae bacterium UBA5859
TTGTCACACATTTCGCCATAGTTTCGCCACCCGCTTGCTGGAGCTGAATTATGATATTCGCACGGTGCAGACCATCCTGGGACACGCAGATGTGAAAACCACAGAGATTTATACCCATGTGCTCGGTAAAGGTGCATTGGCTGTCACCTCACCGCTGGATATGGCTATTGGCATGAATTGAATGGATTCGGCACACAGAGCTACAGACTTATGTTGATAAGATTTTGAGCGGTTGAATGGAGATAAAAAGAGAGTATGTTAGATAAAGCAAAATTAACAGAGCTCGAAGCTAGATTCCTCTCAGACTACCCTGGTGGTTTCCAAGATCCTAAGTTAGAAGAGATAGGTAAAAAACACCGGATGGATAAAATGGTGGCCATGACCAAGGAGTGTTTTTCTAAAACGGCTTGCTTGAATGTTCGTGCCACTGCAGAGAACATGGTTAAGATTGTGAGTCGATCGTCTATGGTTTCGATGTTTGAAAAACCTAAATTTAGGGATTTTGTACACAAGTTGAATGAGAAAGATAGAGACTTTTTAGTGGATGCGTTAATAGAGATCTTACATGGTTCTCAGCGTACGGGTTTTGAAGCGATGGTGGATCTGTTAAAAACAGAAAAGTTGGCCAAGTGGAGTTTAGTGACGATTATTCCAGCCTACTATAAGCCTAGCAAAGAAGTGTTTGTCAAGCCGACCACCGCCAAGGATATTATTCGTTATTTCGAGCTGACAGATTTACACTATCAGCCGACACCCACCTGGGATTTTTATAGGCGTTATCGAAAACTACTGAACGACAGCAAAAAACTAGTGGACGCAAACTTATCGCCTTCTAATGCCGCCTTCTCAGGATTTTTGATGATGGGAGTAAGAAACAGCTAACCCCTGAACTTAACAATCCAGATGAACAAGTAAAAGGGGGAGCGATTCAAACTGAAGCTATTATGGCCTTAGTATGAACCACCCCCTGGGTAAGCTATCAATCTGCAAGTTTAACCGATGTATCTAGCAAGAAGTGACGATCCTGGGGATTGCATCTGCAAGACCACCTCGTCTTTTCTTGTCTAAGATTAGAAAAATAGCTAGATTTACCGGAGAACTTACTAGATTTTGGCGCACTTTCTGAGATTAAAGAACAACTACTTCTTCAGCTTGAGGGCCTTTTTTGCCTTGAGTGACGTTGAACTCTACTTTTTGACCTTCAGCCAAGGTTTTGAATCCATTGCCTGTGATGGCACTAAAGTGCACAAACACATCCGGGCCGGATTCCTGCTCGATAAATCCGAAGCCTTTAGATTCGTTGAACCATTTTACGGTTCCAGTGGTTTTTGACATGTTTACATCCTATCTTACAAATTTTATCTATGCCTGAACTCAGGCGTTTTTCGGCAGGAAGCGTGCAATTACTTATGAAGATCAAAACGAAGACTTAACTGAAGGAAATCGAAAAGTATTACATAAATAGTCAGCATACTTACAAGCTCATAGAATTATATACAGCTTAGTCCACTGGTCAACGAATAATCTAGTAAATTGCCATTATGGATGATTTTTTCTCTATATTTAGGTGGTGTGGGACGGTGTCTGCTGGGGAAATACTGGCCTGGAACGATGGTTTAATTAAAATAAAGCTGTTTTTATGGTGGCCATTACAGAATTTTATACCGATTAAACCAAGGAAAGCATTTTGGTTACATTGATTGTCCAGCCAGCCAGGTGCCTATTGTTTGACCGCTCGGGTGATGAAATTTGCATTTCTCGGGCCCCAGATCCCGACTTTGCCTGATCAAACTTCCCTCTATTGTGCTCCTAAGAGAGTGGTAACGAGACCAAACAGATAGAAAAATCAGCATGGATCGGGTGCACCCTGCGCTACTATGGATCATCACATTGCCACTCTCTAGTTTGGTTTTGTCAGGTTCTGACAAGACGGTGCTTGTTGCGTTGAGAGTAGAAACAACCCCTTGTAATGGAGAAAAATGAATCGAGAACTCTTGTTTAAGATAAAACTATCAGTGAAAGTGAGTTGTTTAAATGTAAACCCGATGCATTCTTTTCTTTGGTTTATGATTGACGTGATTGAATCATTTGCGGCATCACGCATTGCGAGATATGTCCCAAAGGGCCTTTGGTATCGTATATTTTAGTGAGAATGATACCCACGCCATTTAACTGCATCTCAGTTTTAGAATCGAAACCGATCCATTTTGTAGTAGGGACACGATGAAGATGTAAACTGATATCGGCGTTAATGGAGCCCATACTATTCTTCACATAGATTTGTCCAGTGCCGTTGCCAAAATCAGAAATCATGCACATATGCACAAATGGAGTCGTGGGCATATCTTTCACCACTTCAACAGGCATATGAAACCAGGCTTGTCCTTCACCTTTAGCGGTAAAGCCACTGATACGTTTCATCTGTAAATTATAGTGCAATCCGGGAGGCAGACTGTCTGAATTAGTACTGCCCATCATGCTCATGGCTTCGATCTGCTCAGGATCAGCTAGAGTGTCGGTGGATAGTGATAAACCGTCGGGTAGCTCTATGTCCGTTTGGCAAAGCTTGAGTCCGGTGCCTTTTGCGACCTCCTTGCCTGCACCAATCACGGTCGTTTCAATTATCTGCACGCGTTTACCATCTCGTACTATACGGCTCTCAACGGTCAGAGGGGATAGGGGCACAGGTCGAAACATATCAAGAGTCATTCGTGCGAATTGTAAATCATCACGATCCGATGCCAGCTCTAGGGCGTGGCCGATGAGGCCGGCAGTAGAGCCTCCATGGAGGGCACTTGGGCCCCATGGCCCCACAGCATGTTCGCTAGGTGTATAGACGTTATCCTGTTTATCATACAAGTATTTCATATCGATTTTCTTTTTACTTTCACCTCAATGAGGCTTTTATTTTGTCTGGAAATAGAGATGCTTACCATACCTGTTCTAGAATGGATCTGACAACTTTTTGTGCTGCTGGGAGGGCGTTTTGGTGAATATGCAAACCCGATGTTAAGCGAAAGCTACAATTCGATGAGCAGCGTGTGAATGTAATCTAAAGTATCTAACAGACCTTGGCACTCCGGCACAGTTTGAGTGACGCATAACGCTTCGATGTCTTCTGCTAGGACGGTTAAGTTTTCTTTTATGTTTGGACATAGATTAGAGGATCCTTCGCACCTTGTTTTTGCTCGCGTCACTTGGGCATCCACCAAAGCCGCAATGAATTGTCCATCGGCCCCTCTATTTTCAGTAGTAAAGCCCATCAAAAGTATTGTCAGGGGTATCCATAGCAAAGGCTGTTTCATGTTGGCTCCAAAAACTGGGTTGTTATGTCTAGCGTATTCTTGCTGATTAATTCTCAGCTAGAGCGCGTTAAAGTAACTATTAGGAAACAGTCCTGTTCAGACCAAATAGCATCATTCGCAATTCATTTCTTCACAATCGACTGGCGACACACCCTTGGGTTGTTGTGTTCGCAGGGGTGGGATCGATAGTGCGAACAGAGTAAATTTACAGCGCATCGTTTAGTCGAAGTCTACAGTTCTTGGAGGGCCTAACTTTGTCATTAGTCGACCGATTGGCCCTCTGACTTTAGAGGTGGTTAACAAAAATGATCTAAAAAAGAGAAGATTGAGCAAGAATTAATCAGTTGACTGAAGTCGTACAGAAAAATATTAATTGAACTAACCTATAGTTTTTTATTGGTTTCAATCACAATTCAGTCGTTATCACTGGATACGCGATTGGTTGATATAAGGTGAGGGCATTCTTAAATAATATCTTTTCCGCAGCTGCTTGATCAAAACCATCCACAATTAAGTGATAATCACGAAGATCGAAGCCCCGTGGTGCGCGCGTTCCCGGTAAATCGGTACCAAATATTAAGCCTTCGGGATTTGCTTGATACAGATCTTTTAATGCTGCTGGGACCGAAAAGTCCACCCGTGAAAATCCACTCGCTTTAAGATAGGCACCACTCTCGGCCATTTTTAAGGTGGTTTTGAAACCGCTCTTGGACAGTCCTAAATGATCAATGCACACCTTAGGTAGGTGAGCAATCTGTGGCAGTAATGTATTCAGTTGGCTGGAGTCCACATAGAGCTCCGTATGCCAACCGAGCAACTCATAAACCCGATTCGCTAAGTGACATAACTGGTCAATTGGGGTGTCGCTGAGCCGTTTAAGGTTAAATCGAATCGCGCGCACACCCAATTGATTGAGCTGTTTTAATTGTTCATCATCGGTAGCGGGATGAAGTTGCATGACCCCCACATAGTTGGGGCCAAGGGTTTTTAGAGCCTGAGTGAGATAAGCGTGATCATAGGCTTGAAAAGATCCCGAAACCACAGCACCACCAATGATGTTGAGTGGCGCTAGCTGTTGTTTGTAGTCGTCAATAGTAAAATATTCAGGCAAATAGCCTTGGTTGGGTACTAGGGGAAATCCTCGTTCTATGATGTGAAAATGCGCATCAAATAATGATAAAAGGTTTGATATCAACTTTCTCTGTTGACCTTATAATATTGACAGAATAATGCCGCCGCCGATTAACAACAAAATAATGCCGGTGAGGCTACTTAAGTTTTTGCTCATTTTGTCATTGATTAGGTTGCCGGTTCGTGCGCTCCAATAGGCGTAGAACAGCTTGGCGCCACCAACGGCTGCGACGGTCACGGCGAGGATGATGAGTGTATCTGCAACTCGGAGGGTGTCTATATCAATAAATGCCGGGAAAAATCCAATATAAAAGGCTATGGCTTTGGTGTCCACCAGGGTAATGCTTAGGCCGGCCACAAAGCTGGAGAGAGTTTGATTGGAGTCATGGGCGGTTGTTTGGGGTTTTGTAGAACGCGTCTGCAATAAGGAAAATCCAAACCATAAGATAAAAGCGGCGCCGAATAGCTTAACCCATAGAATAGAATCATGGAGTAATTCGGCTAGAAAGGACAAGCCCAAGAGTGCGATAGCAATAAAAATGAGATCGCCCATTAAAATACCCAGGGAGGTCAAGGCACCATGAAAAAATCCGTGACTAATAGAGCGCGTACACACCGTGAGCACACTCAAACTTGGCACCAAGGCTAGCAATAGCATGGTAAAAAAGAGGGTCACGGTGCTGATGATAGTCATATGAATAATTATGTAGACAACGTTTCGGTTACGATCTTCACCACAAACAAGTTAATATCTTTGGATTGAGTGTACCTGCGCGGGCGCGTGAAAAAGCAGCAGATGCTGCTATATGCCAAGCGACGCAGCTATGCGGATACTAAAGTACCTTGCGATGGCTCGAAAGCCATTTTCACCACTTCATCGATCACCAGTTGTGGATTTTCCATCGGCAGAAAATGGCTGGCTTCACTATCCTGAATCACTCTCGTTTCCGGATGCAGCTCTACATACTTTTCCACACCCAACGGACTGCAGGTAGAAAAACCACTGGCACCATAGAGTATCGTAGTTGGACACTGTAGTTTTGCGATCTGATCCCAGGGTGTGATTTCCGCTACTTGGAAAGACTTGGCTTCCCATTCCGGTTCACAGCTCAGACGAACTTCCCCTGATGCTAATTTGCGACTACCTCCATCCACGTAATCTTCAATCCAGGATCTCGGCCAAGTCTTAAAAGCGCCTTTGCCTATATAGTTTTCCACCATCTCCTGTTTGGAGGGGAAAAGTGCTCGACGTTTACGTGCCCCAATTACCATCGGATTGCTTTCTGCGTGGCTTTGGCTCATCAGCAGTTGGGCAGCGGGAGGATACATTAGCGGCTCAGTCAATATCAGACCTTTCACAATATCCGGGCGTTCACATGCGCCAGCAATGCTGATAATAGACCCCACCGAGTGACCAATAAGATAGATGGGCTGATTGATGCTATCAAGCAGGTGATAGAAATCTTGGCGGTAGATATCCCAAGAATGGAATTGGGTGGGATCTGCCTGTGCGTCACTCTTACCGTGACCTCTAAGATCAGAAGCATAAACGTTAAAATGTTCCGAAAGCGGCTCCAGTATTTGCCTATAGGTTTGTGCATTAAACCCCGTTGCGTGGAATAAATGGATGTTCAATGGGTGTACATTTGGTTCACTACAAAGGTAGGAGATACTACCACCGTCAACGGTTAAAGTTTTTCGTGTCAGCTGAGAGGAGTACATCTAATTGTTAACTTTCTTTGTTGTAGTTGATATTCGATCCAATGGGGCCGGGCATGGCCGACATATCCCAGCTCCTTATCTGAATTAAGTAGAGATTTGGGAGGTTGTCTAGTGTAACCGATTTTTGCCAATGCGGGGATTGGAGAAAGCCACTATTTATCGAGCAATCACTGCTATATCCAGTTTAATAGAAAAAGTCGTGTATGGCATATTCATCCTATATCTAGCAATCTCTGTAAAAGTATCTGATATTCCAGGTAGGACAATGAATCGGGAAACTGCCGGATTCTATAAAGCTGTAAATTTCTAGAGTATTGTTATCGATCGTAGAGCGTATACACCAATAACATGTAATCAACGAACGAAGCTACGAAGATTAGTACTAGGTACATAGGCTCGATCGGAAAGACTGCTAATGTCGCAATGATAAAATAGTCAAACTGTTTGGAATACCTAACTGCGATTGCTTCCGACAACAGTTGCTAAATTTCAAGCTTACGCATCCAAGTGCCTCTAGCATGCGAGCTGCAGAAATTACCTCATGCTGTTATGCTGGATAACCAAAATGTTTACTCATTCGATCAAATGCCAAATTGATAGTTTCTTCTTCTACGCAGTACGCCATGCGTACATGATTTTCACCCTGGGATCCAAACGCGCTGCCGGGTGTAACTGTGACTTTAGCTTTTCTGAGCAGATCTAAGGCAAAATCCCAGGAGTCTTTGTGCTCTGTATGGTACTGAGGAAAAACATAATAGGCCCCGTCAGGGGGGACATAGGAGAGAAAATCAGATAAGGCGTCGAGTCTCTCGCAGATCAAGTTTCGTCGTTTATCTAAAATGGATCTGAATTCTTCTGTGTGGGTAGGAGCTTGGTTCAAAGCGGTCATTCCCGCCACTTGAGAAATTCTAGGCGTGCAGATCATATTGGCATCGTGAACTTTGAGCACATGTTGTTTTAACCAACTAGGCAAAATCATATAACCTAGTCGCCATCCACTCATGGCATGGCATTTGGAAAAAGTGTAGCAGTACGCCAACTGTTCTTGAATCGAAGCCACGGTAGCCAAATTAAAATAATCTTTTTCACCTGGGTAACAAAAAGCCGAGTAGGGATCATCCAGAATGATAAATAAGCCATGCTGAACAGCGATGGCGGCAACTTTTTCTAAATCTTCCCGGGTAAAGAGCGTACCGGTTGGATTCGATGGCGACACTAAAATAATAGCTTTTGTTCGGGCAGTGATCAGATTGGGCAGATCAGTTGTGTTCAGTGACCAGCCTTGGCTTTCATTGAGCGGCCAAGGTACGGCTTCACCACCATGAATGCGAATTTGTTGGAAGTGAGAGGCAAATCCGGGATTGGTTAGAATCACTTCATCTCCAGGATTAAGCAGCGCAGTTAGCAGTAGTGAGACTGCCTGCATATTGCCGGCAGTGATCATCACTTCTTCATCTGGATCGACGGTAAACTGAGTCTCATTGGCGTGTTTGACTGCCGACAGCTCTCGTAATTTTTTTAAACCATCGGGAAGGGCATATTTACCTATCGCCGCATCTGTCGTTAATGCATCGGAGACAGCTTCTCGGATATGCGCTGGCGTGCGAAAAGAGGGTAAGCCCCAGGCGAGTGAGGCTGCGTCTGGCACTTTGGCACTTAACATGGCCATCTCTTTAATGGCTGAAATTCTAGCGGTTGCCACTTGGCTTGCAACGAGTTGATGGGTGTGGTCAATGAATCGGAGATTGGTCATAAATCTACCGCTATGTGTTGGGCAGGATATCCAGTTCGAAACGCATCAATTCGAGTTTCGGTATCGGTGTAACGTCCATGCGAATTCTTAAAAATGGAGAAACACATGATTTTTTCTACTGGGACTCTTCCAGCTGCTTAATAGCCATCTCCCGCATTTTGAATTTTTGTAATTTTCCTGTGACCGTCATAGGAAATTCTTCTACGATGCAAATATATTTCGGCACTTTGAAATGGGCTAGATTCTCCTGGCAATACTGTCTTATTTCCGCTTCAGAGAGAGTTTCATTGTGCCGGGGCAGGATCCAAGCCATTACCTCCTCACCATAAAACTTGTCCGGTACGCCAAACACTGCCACCTGCTCTACTTTTGCATGTTGAAAAATGACGCCTTCGATTTCTGCCGGATAGAGGTTTTCTCCGCCGCGAATGATCATCTCTTTGCGGCGCCCAGTGATTTTGACATACCCCTCTTCGTCCATGGTGCCGAGATCACCGGAGAACAGCCATCCGTTTTTATCCACGGTTTTCGCTGTATTCTCCGCATCGTTAAAATATTCGATCATAACGTGGTAGCCACGAAAGCAGATTTCTCCCACTTCACCGATGGGTTGGATATGACCGGTGTCGGTATCGATAATTTTTACTTCCTGGTGGGGTAGGTTTTTACCCACAGTGTGAATACGCCGTTCAAAGGAGTCGTCGTGACTGGTGATGTGGGTGAGGGGTGAAGCTTCAGTTTCGCCATAACCGATCAAGATATCACTGCAATGCATCTCTACAATTACCCGAGTCATCAGCTCAGGAGGACAAGGCGCCCCCGCCATAATTCCTGATCTCAACGAACTGTAATCGTATTGATTAAATTCGGCATGTTCCAGCTCTGCGATAAACATGGTGGGGACGCCATGGATTGCGGTACATTTCTCCTGCTCAATTGCCTGTAAGACACTTTGTGCATCAAAATGTTCACTGGGGATCACCACGCAGGCACCCACACTGAAGCAGAGTAGGTTAGCCAATACCATTCCGAAACAGTGGTAGAAGGGCACCGGCACACAGAGTCGATCCGTCTCATTGAATTGCATTTCCTGCGCACTGAAATAGGCATTGTTTAATAGATTGTGATGGGAAAGCACTACTGGTTTGGGAAAACCAGTGGTGCCCGAGGTATATTGAATGTTGATAGCATCATCGAAGTCCAGAGAGTCTGTGGCTTCATCCAGCTGTTCATTGGATAGGTTCGCGCCTGCGGCTAATATCTCCTGCCAGGGTGTTAATCCCGGATAGGGACTCGCTGTTTGCTCAGGGCTTTTTGGATCGAAAATCACCAATTGTCTCAGATCGGGGAAATCCGTAAGGTGAATCTTATCTGCATGTGTATTTTTTAATTCAGGCATTAACTCCATTAGTCGCGCCACATAATCGGTTTTTCGAAAACCAGGTATCAGAAACAGACCCTGTAGTTGCGAACGTTGGATGGCATATGCCAGCTCTTTACCCAATAGAGCGGGATTAATGTTCACTAGGATAATACCCAGGCGTGCAGTTGCCATCTGTAGTAACAGCCATTCAATATTATTGGTGGACCAGATCCCAATGCGATCACCCTTTTTATAACCTATGGCCATCAATCCTTTGGCCAGATGATCTACCGCCTCAGACAATTGCTGATAAGTCAGCCGACGCTGTTGGGGAATGCAGACGACGGCTTCCTGATTGCCAAATCTTTTTGCAACATTTAAAAAGTGTTCCGGGATGGTGGTGCCCAACAAAGGTTTGCTGTCACCTCGGTGAAAATAGCTGCGTGTATACGTTGTCAACTTTGGTTCCTTTTTAAAAAATGTATAGAGTTCAATGGATCTGTTTCCTATTGGCATCTATCATTTTTTGCATCTCGGTAGTGGTTTTCATTGCCAGTTTGCCAATCAGATCAGTGGGGGTGGGTTATAGCGATGTTTTTGAAACAGGCGAAGACTGGTTGGGAATTTGCCATTGCATAGGGCGCCGACGTGAATTCTGTGTTTAGGATCCCGCATTTGCTCACAGATGTGTTGGTCGATAACCGCCACTGCTGCTTCGGCTTTGGTTGCAAGCGAGCCTCGCATTACAAACAGATGCTCAGCGTCATCCGTTAGGTATTCTTCTAAAGTGGCGTAATCTCTCACGAATCTTGAGGTCAATTCCTCCATGATCTCGCTATACACAGATAGAGCATTTTCTGCTGCAAGGTGTGTTTGATAGCGAAAGTAGGAGTCGCTCGTTCTTTCCACATGTCCATCAAAGCAAATAGGATACATAGCCTATAGTCATGCTCTTTATAAATAGTTTGGCGCGTTGGAAAAGGTATTCCAGCGTCGAAAACCCATAGCTTTGTTCACTCTCTGCATCGCCATCTTTGTGGCCGCTTCTCTGGGGGTGATGGTGTCGCGATGGCTAATAGTTAAAACTTCTTCGGTATTGCGTCTAATTTTATCTTCTATCACCTGCATCGCTATAGATTCGGTCGTGCCTTGATACTCCATTGCCGCACAGATAACACCACCAGCATTAGCGATAAAATCTGGTACGATACACACACCTTGTTGATGCAACTGTTTTTCTGCCCCATGAGTAAACGGAATGTTGGCCCCTTGCAGTACTAACTTGGTGTTTAGTCTGGACACGTTGTCTTCGTTAACGACGTCTGGCCGAGCAGCAGGGATCCAGATATCGCAGGCCATATCAAGAATATCGTCTTGAGTACAGGCAGTACCACCTGGAAATGAGGTAATAGGTAGGTGCTGGGACTTATGTTGAATCAATGCCGAGACATCAAGACCTCCCTGATTATAGATCCCGCCGCTACTGTCAGATGTGCCCACCAGTAAGGCGCCCTCATGGTTTAGAAATCGTGCAGCGTGCTTACCTACTGAACCAAACCCTTGTACCACGACCTTTGCCCCTGATAGTTCAAAGTCACAATAGGGCACGGCCACTTGTGCCGCCTGAAACAGTCCCCAACCCGTCGCACCAATTTCATCTAAGGGAATACCGCCTATTTCTCTCGGTAGTCCAACAGAGCGGCCAATTTCATCCCGTACCCACGCCATAGACTCTTCATTAGTGCCCATGTCCGGTCCGAAGATGTAGTCGCCGGCATCCCGTAATGCGTGCGCGAATGCACGAATGAGTTGTTCTTTTTTCTCTTTTGGTTGTTTGGGATCGGCGATGATGACTGACTTGCCGCCGCCGTGAGGTAATCCTGCCGCAGCATTCTTTAAGGTCATTGCTCGTGCTAAGCGAAAACACTCGTCTGTTGTGGCATCCGCTGCCATGCGTAGACCGCCAATGGCAGGGCCGGTTGCGGTATTGTCTACTACCAATACGCCTTTTAAGGCTAATTCTGGTTCATAGACATGAATGATTTTGTTTGGGCCTAATTCATCACAATATTGGAAGGGGACATCCATTCAATTATCCTTTTTTGCATGGATAAATCCTATGCGGTTATTAGTATATAAAAAATATGACAAATTCTGGTTTGATTTAAATCAGAATTTAATATTTGCGCGAATTGGATTGCTATTATGAATTCATCAACGAGATTGGTTTTAAGCCACCCGCCGTTGACCGCTACCTTTGAATCATTTGCCGAGCTATTCGGTATATCCCACTGATTTGTATCTATATCTGCCTTCTATACTTGGCGAAAGACATTCGTCCTCGCATCAAACAAGGACGAATGCGAGGCGCTGTGCTAATTATGGTGTTTCATGAAGCGGCGCTTTTTGTGATCCAAACGCTTTTCATTTAACTGAAGAAATTTTGTTTGTTGCTCAGGCGTGAGCAATTCATACATCTGCCTAAAATTGTTGGCATGGGCAACGAGCATGGTGCTCATTTGTGTAGATAGCTCGTTGGCCAAACGCTCAATTTGAGCAGCGTCATAATGGGTACTGGTAATTGCTTCGTGAAAAGCTTGACGAGAGGCGTGCATAGTTTGACGTTCAGACTTCATTTCATTGCGCTGGTTTTGCCATAGGGTTTCAATGGCATCTTGCTGCTCGGGGTTAAGTTCCAAGAATTTAGCCATTCTATCCATCCGCTTTTCCAGAGGAAAAGCAGAGGAAAAGAGATCACCATGGTGTGGCGAAGCCTCATGAGCATGTGCTCTTTGCATTATGAATATTAGGCTGAGGGTTAAGGATGATATAACGATTAAGGTCACTAGTGTGGTTTTCACGGGTATTTCCTCTGTAGTTAGGGTTGGTTGCCGAAAACGGATTTGCTTGTCGGTAAAATAAGTATCGAATAGCCCTATGAAAAAATGTTTAGTGATTGTGTAAATCTTTGTAAAGGTTGGTACAAACATTGGTTGTAGTTGACGTAATATCATATTGAGATCTGCATCATTCAGAACCCACATTCATGGATCAATCAGTGCAAAAAATTCTACTAGTCGATGATGACCAAGCGCTGTGCGATATGCTGGTTGAATATCTTAATGGCGAAGGGTTCAGTGTCGATGCGGTACATGATGGTGAGCGTGGCGTACAGGCAGCGCTCAATGGTGATCATGGGTTGATCATCTTGGATATCATGATGCCGAAACTGAATGGACTAGAGGTATTGCGTCAGATCCGCCACAGATCCAATGTGCCCGTCCTGATGTTGACGGCAAAGGGCGATGAGGTCGATCGAATTGTCGGCTTAGAAATAGGTGCCGATGATTATATGTCCAAGCCTTTTCATCCTCGAGAGTTGGTGGCTCGATTACGCGCAATTTTGCGCCGTCTCTCATCCGCAACATCGGTGCAGCAAGAAAACGAGATGCAGCACGAACGGTTAGTTCTCAATTTGGGCGCACGTACCGCCAGTTGGGCCGGAGAGCCCCTGAACTTAACCAGTACTGAATTCAATCTGCTTAGTGTATTGGTGGCACAGGCAGGGCAGGTAGTGTCGAAGGGAGAGCTTTCCCAAATGGCATTGGGTAAAAAATTAGAACGATACGATCGTGGTATCGATATGCACATTAGTCATCTGCGGCAAAAGTTAGGACGATTAGAGGATGGTCGCTCGCCAATCGAAACTATTCGTGGTAGCGGATATCAATGGATTAAATCTTAGATCTATGGGCCGACTATTTTGGAAAATATTTTTTGGATTCTGGATCACATTGATTGCGATAGCACTTGGTGTGGGTATCACCGTGCATTGGAATGCGCAACAGAAGGCCGAAGAGGGTGCCGATTTTATTAACAAACAGGGTATCGGATTTATGCTTCACGCAGCTTCCAATGCGCTTCAGCAAGGTGGTGAGCAGCAATTACAGGTGCTGCTATCCGAGTGGCAGATCACAGGACCTCCACCCTTTCTAATCGTGAATGAGCAAAACCAAGAACTCTATCGTCGTCCCTTACCGCGACGCTGGCGACATCGCATGGACAGAATATGGCAACAGCCCAACTTGCCACCGCATCTGCGACGCGTACGCTCGCCTTCGGGGGAGCAATATCTAATCGTGATGGTGCCCCGAGCAGCGTTGACTCATCTACCGCAACGACAGTTTCATTGGAGCCACGGTACAGATCGGGTACGGTTGCGATTATGGATCACTTTAGTGGGTAGTATTTTATTTAGTGCGGCTCTGGCATGGACTATTACTTCCCCCGTGCGAGAGTTACAAAAGACCGTGAAGGCTTTTGCATCTGGTGAACTGAATGCACGCAGCAGCAAAAAATTGACCAAACGCCGTGATGAATTAGGTGATCTGCACAGAGAGTTCAATTCCATGGCGTCTAGTATTCAGCAACTAATGGAGACGCAAAATCATCTGTTTCATGATGTCTCCCATGAGATACGCTCTCCTTTGACGCGATTGTCTGTCGCACTAGGATTAATCGGTCAGTCTCCGAATAAGCAGGGATCCTTACTCGTTCGCATGCAACAGGAAATTGATCGATTGGATGAATTAGTAGAAGAGATCTTCTCATTATCTAGACTAAGCTCTGGTATGGTGCCTAGTCCGTTTGTATCCATAGATCTGGCAGCGTTGCTAGAGGACCTAATTCAGGAGTATCAATTTGATGCCCAACAAATGGATAAACAACTTGTGTATCGCCCGCAGCAATCGGTGCGCATCGAAGGTGACGCTATTCTATTACAGCGAGCATTTGGCAATCTCATTCAGAACGCATTGCGTTATACGCCAAAAGGATCAAGCGTGCAGATTGGACTTGAAAAATCAGCCGATGAACAAGTCATTGTTACAGTCACCGATGAAGGTCCAGGTGTGCCCGATGAGGAGTTGGATGCGTTGTTTCAACCCTTTTATCGCGGACGCTCGTCAAAGGATGGGGAGGGTTTTGGTTTAGGACTGGCGGTGACGCAACGGTCGATTCAGATCCACAACGGTCTAATGAAGGCAGAAAATATGTCTAGCGGTGGATTGCGAATCAAAGTGATGATACCAATTTCCAAAACATGACTGGTTGTCAAAACCTACCCTATTGGGGAGTCGTCCGATGCTATTTTAGGTATGAGCTTGGGTTCTTGCAGTCCGTGCCGGATGTATAAGTTTAGATTGCGCTTTATTGGAAGAATACTGATGCAATATTTGACTGGCAACGGATTCGGCTTTATTGTCTTTGATGTCAACTAGACTACTCAGGAAGAACCTCCAATGAAAATAAACTTTCCTTTATATACAGCATTTATGGTGAGCCTGTTTGTTCTCACAGGTTGCGGTCAAAGTGACTACCGTCCCGAGTCCACCGCCTCGGGAGAGCAAATGTTTGCGCAAGCATGTTCCGGCTGCCATGGTGAAGGTGGTCAGGGTCGATTTGGTTTCTTGCTGACCATCGCTGGCACCGAGCATCCCGCAGATAAGGTGGCGACGAAAATCCTCGAAGGCGGACTCATCATGCCTGAATTTGTACAGCTGACAGAGGAACAAAGATTAGAAATTGCGAACTATCTCAAGCCATAGAGAGTGTGGACTGCTATAAAATATATTTCGCTTGAGCAGCATCAGTGCTACTGCGCAGTTAATGTCAAGCTTAATTCAGAAGCTATAAATGAGTTAATTCGACGTGATTTCTAGCTCTTTTAGAAATTGAATCACGGGCCAAAGCGTGGAAGATTTATCCAGAGTCTTGGGATAAACCAGGTGTACTTGTTGATCAATTTGTGCGCTGTCTGCAAGTCGGAAGAGCGCGCCCTCTGCCAAGTGGTGTTCTACCGTTGCACGAGGCAGGTAAGCGGCACCCTGATGCTGAAGAATAAATTCTAAGGCGATATGGCTCTGGGCGGTATGTAAAATAGGTGCCACGGGATCTGTGAAGAGGCGTGCCTGCTGGAGATTGAAAGCCGTTCCCCAGTCGACAAAAATATAGCCCAGTTCCGGAACATCTTTTAAGGTTTGATATGGTTTATTACAAACCATAATCAATTCGAGTGTTCCTATGGTATGGGAATCTAGATCTATATTGGTCAGGTTTTCCAACACCGCACAGACGTCCAAGCGGCCGCCAAGCAATGCGCGAATTAGATATTGTGACTGATTGATTTCTGTGCGCAGATATAATCTAGGAAATTCAACAGATAATTTCGGCAATACCGATTGAAGAAAGGTATCCCACAAGTTAGATGTGCCGCCCAATGCCAACTGCATATTCTGTTGTTTGGGCATGCCAATTTCCTGCATCGCGAGTTGCCAGGCGGCCAAAATATTTTCCGCATGAGGGAGCAGCCTTTCACCCGCCGGGGTTAAGAGGATATTGTGGCGCTCGCGGGTGAACAGTTGCACGCCCAGGTTCTCTTCCAACTGTTTGATGCGAGCGCTCACTGCAGATTGAGTGAGATAAAGATTTTCCGCGGCGTGGCCAAAATGGCGTGTTTTTGTGACTTCCAGAAAAGTTCTTAAGAGATCGGAATTCATCTCAATACATATCAATCAAAAAAATTTATCGATAATAACAAGAATTCCTAATTTTACAGGAGCAGGCGGCTGATCAGATACTAATATCCTTCCAATTGTCGATAATTAATTTTGATTGAAATGCCGAAACAAAACTCTTTTTATAGCGAATCTAAATTTTATCCCGATCAGCACTTCCCCTATGGGTTGAGCAGAAGTGGTGATTTTAACCTGTTCCAGGCGGCGCTGTTGGAGAAGCATGGTAAGGCCTATGAAGCCCTACATTTCGGTCGCCGTGAGCCTGTAAACGGGGAGGAAGCCCGATTTATCTCTGTCTGTCGAGGGGAACTGCCACCCCAGACAGAGCATGAAAAAGTCTGGCTCTACTTCTGCGAAAAGATTGAGCGTAAACCACCTGTATCCGCCTTTGGCCACACGTACCGGCAACCTTTGCGGGAAGAAATGGAGACTGACTCCACTGTGGCAGAAGCTTGGGATGACTAGACGACTGTTGCGGTAGCCTGGATATCCGGATACCGCACAGGATGTTCTTGTCAACAAGCTTGAGTCATATCGAGTCAGAGAAAAGCAAGATTCGGAAACTGATGCAAAATTTTCTTTATAGATATTTTTTGCCCCTCCTGGGGATCTTTTTGCTTATCCCCGTTGTGGAGGCTGATCCGCAACAGAAACAGCTACAGTGTTCTGAATATGGCATGTATCAGGATGAGGAAGAACAGTGGCACCTTTGTGATGAACAAGATAATGCCAACTCTGTTGGGGTGGATAGGATCGACCCGCAACCGCAGCAATCGGACTATGACTATACAGAAGAGCCGATTAACGAAGAATAACGGCGGTTAGAACCATACTTTTCTTGTTGTTGAATTCCCCCTCAACTCCCCACTGTTAACCGGCCAATTTTCGTAAATAATTAATTTCATCTGGCCAATTGTCGGGTTCGGGAGTTTCCAAGATCAGGGGGATATTATAAAAACGTTTATCTTGCATGATGTATTCAAACACGGCGGGCTTTAATTCCCCAGTACGCAATGGGGCGTGTCTGTCCACGCGGCTACCAAAACCTTTTTTTGAGCCGTTGAGATGCATTCCTTTCAAAAAAGAGAATCCAATCAGGCGATCAAATTCTGCAAAAGTCTGTTCGCATTCCTCAGGCGAATTCAGCGGGTATCCTGCCGCGAAGGTATGGCAGGTATCGATACAGACACCAATTCTAGTTTTGTCTTCGACGCGATCGATGATGTCGGCAATCTGTTCGAAGCGATAGCCAAGGTTGGTGCCTTGGCCTGCGGTATTCTCGATGACGGCGATGACGGTCTCGGTTCTTTTTAATGCCAGATTAATAGAATGCGCAATGACATCGATACAAGCCTCTTCACTCTGCTTATTGAGGTGACTTCCCGGATGGAAATTGAGTCTATCTAGTCCCAGCAGGTGACACCTCTGTAGCTCATCGATAAAGGCTTTCAGGGACTTTTCTCGCGCCTCTGGATCTGCGTGACCTAAGTTAATCAAGTAACTGTCGTGGGGTAAGATCTGTTGGGCGCTAAAGTGATGCTGCGCACAATTTTGTTTAAATGCGCGGATCTCTTCTGTTGGTAGTTTTTTCGCATGCCACTGACGCTGGTTTTTAGTGAACAGCGCGAAGGCATCGGCACCAATTTCTGCGGCCCGAATGGGGGCGTTAGCGACACCACCGGCAGCACTGACGTGTGCTCCTATAAATGCTTGCTTGTGGGACATAGTGGATATACCCAAGATAATAATTGTGGTCCAGTGAATTAACCGCTCTTGAATTGCTGGGCGGAACGATATTGCGATCTCAATGGTTTCTCAACCAAGTGTCAACTCATTGTCGAATTGTTGTCACGCAGCGGTGCTAGATTGTGGGAACGAGTGACCAGGGAGGAAGGCGAGAGGTGAATAATCCCAGCTATTCAGGGTGGGGATCTCTGACACTCTCTGCTGTGTAGCTGTTAGTGACGATCAAGCAGATCGCGATTCTTCTTGTTCAAGCTTATTCACTACTTCTTGATACTTAAGTTTAATTTCTTGAGTACGCGCGTGCGTCTCACCCAATAATTGACTGAATAGATTGACTGCGCGATTGTAGCGCGGTTTGGCATCCAGGTAGCGTCCCTGTTTGCGGTATAGATGCGCTAGGTTGGTGAGCACTTCCGCTACTTCCACATGATCTGCGCCGAATACATTTTCGCGGATCTGCAACGCCCGTTGAAATAGTGGGCCAGCCTTTTCCAGACGACCCTGCTCATCGTAGAGGCGTCCCAGATTATTTAATGTAATCGCCAGATCTGGATGCTCATTCCCTAGAAGTTGCTCTTGCATTTCCAAGGCTTTGTAAAATATTGGCTCTGCATCGGTGTGACGACTTTGATCCAATAGCACACTGGCCAGATGGTTGAGGGTGATGGCGATATTTGGGTGATTGTCTCCCCACACCTGTTTTTGAATTTCAAGCGCCCGTTCGAACAGTGGCTCAGCAAGTTTATAGCGTGCTTGCTTGGCATAGAGTTGTGCTTGACCGATTAGACTGAATGCCAAATCAGGGTGAAAGTTTCCAAGCATCTCCTGACGGATTTCAGTGGCGCCTTCATAGAGTTTTTCTGCTTCACGATAGTTGCCTTGCTCCTGACATAACAGGGCGAGACTTAACATACTGCTGGCCACGTGAGGATGTTTCGGATTCAGTAGAGATTGCCATAGTTTAAGGGAACGGCGCAGCACTGGTTCAGCATCTCTCAAGCGACCTTCTTGGCGGTACAACTGGGCTAAGTTATGCAGTGTGGAAGCGAACTCTTCAGTATGGTCACGACCATTTTTCTCTAATACCAAGATTGCCTGTTGATAGAGAGGCTCTGCTTCTGCAAAGCGACTTTTAGCGCAGTATAGCCACCCAAGCTGGCACAGACATTGTGCGGTACGCGCATCTTCTTTGCCCCAGGTTTCTTGCATCAATTGGAGCGCTTCGTGGCAGAAAGTCTCGGCCGTGTCAAATTGATACTGCCCCTGGTGTAGTTGCGCCAGTCCAATGAGACATTTGGCGATCTCTTCTTCATGCCCCACTTTCTTGATTCTCAACGTTTGCAGTGCGCGATCATAATACTGCTGCGCTAAATCATATTTGCTCTGCTGCATGTAGATCTCTGCCAAAGCCACCATCGGCTCAGAAAGATCCGCATGGCTACCTCCCATACTGGAAGAGAAGATCTCGATAGACTTGAGAAAAAGCGGCTCTGCCTCTTGAAAGAGCTGTTCTTTAAGGTAGAGTTTACCCAGATCGTGCAGGATTCCACCTTTTTCTTGAATATCTGGATCTTGGTGATTCTCCCATATTTCCAGTGCGCGACGATAAAGAGGTTCGGCTTCGCGTTCTCGATGATTTTTTTCGTACACTTGACCCAATTGCCGCAACCTGCGCGCGACTTCTGGATGAGCAGGACCAAGAGTGCGCTCCCAAATGGCGAGAGACTTTTTCTGAAATCGCTCTGCCTCTTTGTACTGTTTTTTCTCTTGATAGAGCAGTGAAATTTCATCCATCAGTTTGGCAACATCCGGGTGTTCTTTACCCAATTTTTTAATGTGTACAGCCACTGTTTCAAGGTACAGAGGTTCCGCATCCTGAATGCGGCCCTGTTGACGAAATAGACGAGCCAGTTTTAATGTGGTGTTGCTGGCATCTAAATCTTCTTTACCAAAGCTGACCTTTTGTGCCTCCAACGCACGCGCATAAAAACGTTCTGCATCGGCGCTTTTACCTAACTGTTCATAGACTAACGCCAGTTGTAAACAGGTAGAAGCAAATTCAGGGCTATGAGTACCAAATTTCTTTTCTAGTAGGTTAAGAGCGATAGAATAGTGCGCCTCGGCATCTTCATATTTTTGCTGTTTATGCAACATGACGCCCAATTGGTGAAAAGTCATCGCCACGTAGGGATGTTCTCTTCCCAGCCGTTTTTGCATAATGGCAACAGCCTGTTCATAACCAGTTTGTGCACTTTCAAGCTGACCTAATTTGTAGTTAAACTCAGCTTGTAGACATAAAGTATTGGCCAGTTCTCGGTGTTCCAATCCCAGTTCCCGTTCCTGAATTTCCAATGCCCTTTGAAACAGCGGAGAGGCTTGCTCATCCTGTCCTTGAGCACTGAAAATCTGCGCCAATAAGCGCAAGCAGAGCGCGTAATCAACGCGGTTTTCGGTCTCTTTTTGTTCGAAAATCTGTGCTGAATTTTCAAGGCTGGACAGTGCTTCTTTATATCGCCCTCGACTGAAGTAGAATCTGCCGAGGTGATAGTGGGTACGTGCGACTTCGATGTGCTGGTTACCCCATGCGGCTTGATAAATGGACAGGGATTCTACTAACGGCGGTTCGGCGCTCTCTTCGTTGCCGCCTTCAATCAACGCAATACCTTGCTGGCGAAGATATTCTGCGCGCAGGATGGAGTCCTTTGGTACCAAATCGGCTGCTCTGGAGAAGCGCGCCGCGGTTTCTGAATATTCCAGATTTAGTGCACTCAGCTGGGCCAATTCGCTTAGCTCCTTGGCTGCCTGCATATAGTGTTTTTGCAGTTCCTTGGCGATCTGACTTGCGGTTTCCAAGTTATCATTGATTGAACCATTGAGTAATTCAATGGCTTTAGTAAATTCTCCTTTTTCGATTTTGGCCTCAACCTGATTGAGGGTGTTGCTGTTCAAGGCTTCCTTGTTTTGACGAATACTGGTGAGTAGTTGCTTATATCGATCGGCCAGGCCCTGTAATCTATCTTCTTGCTCTGCCAGCGGTATTTCTTTGGATTGCAACAGGCCTATAAACTGTTTCACTAACGGTTGCTCGATGCCCAGTTTCACGCTGTGATGGGCGAATTCCAGTGGGGGCAAGCCCGATTTTTTGGCCGGACTCTTAGCTTTCTTGGTTTTGACTTGCCTACGAACGGAGGGTTTCTTTCGTAACCATCGAAAGAGTCCCATGAGCCCAAAAATACAGATGCCAAAGAGTCCCCATAACATCAAGTCAGGCGCCTGGAAAGCTAATTCCATAAGTTGTTCAAGCGAATTGATTTGAAATTCCATTGAGGCACTATGCTCCATTAGTCCGTTCTTTGGGCCGTTCAGGGTGAACAGAATATCCCCCTATTGATAGCGGCCGCTGAAAGTTGAATTGGAGCCTCGGTTGTTTACTGTTTTCGTGATCCAAAAACTGAGCTGAGCAGACTCTCTTTGACGCCAAGTTGTGCATCGCCGCGACGCAGCTCACTCGCCAATCCCTTGACGGTACGTGATGCAATACGGTGTCCGGCTTTATCAATAAAGTGTAGTTTTTGCTCAGCTTCGTCCACTTCGGCTAGTTTTGCGCGGAATTTGTAACCGTAGCCATCTGTTAGCTCAATCAGTTCGCCGATTTTAAGATGGTCTGCCATCTTGTCGAATTTGTCTCGTTTGTGCTCGCTTTCTATCTCCACGGAATCCTTACAGAAGCCGACATCAGAGATTTCCACTTCTACTACCTCTTCCTCTTCAATTTCATCAGCGTTAAAGCTGGGCACCCATTCTTTGTTTTGTTTATTTGTCTGTGATTCTTCTGTTTCTGCCGCCACCTGAAGCTGCTCTGAGTAGTGTCCATTCTCATCGGAGCGCTCAGAATCCTGTGTATCAAGATCAATTGTAGCTGTGCACTCTACGGGATCCTCTACTTCTGCGACCTCTGCTGGACCGTCTAGTATCGGATCAGACAGCTCTTGAGAGGATAAGTTCGTCGTTTTTTCTAAAGAGTTGATGGATTCTTCGGGTAAGGTTTCCAATACGTCTATCGTTTCCGGCTGGAGTGTGATATCTGGAACACCAAATCTTCGTTCATATTCTTGTTCCAGTAGGGTGAACTGCTTCTCGATTGTGATTGCGGTAAAGCCAATGGCATTCAGATCTTCACTCATTTCCTCCAAAAGTGAGTCAAACTGTTGCGCGGTTGGCCCAGTATTGACTTCATCACTATTAAATCGCATCCATTCGGCAAGTTGATACATGTTCTCTGTCGCACGTCTATATTGTGCGCCTTGTTCACCTTCTTTGGCTAAATGCAGAGTCAACACTTGACTCCAGGACTCAACAATAAGCTCGCGCACACATGCGGGTAGTACATATTGTTGCAACAGGGTATCGATCTCTTGATTGATCACATCTTCCTGAAGATCGTTCGTAGCTGAATTAGCTTTCCGTTCTTTGATCTCGTTGGAGTCAGCGAGATCAAGAGTGTTGCCCTGAAGATCTATAAACTCTCGCAACCGATCACGGGCACTGTCAAATACATCTGTGCTGCCACTAAAATTGTCTAGCACCTCTTCTACGAGCAGTTTAATTTCACTAATCAGCTCGTGTTCATGTTCCGCGTCACTCCATTGGGTGCAAAACTGTGCCAACTCGTTCAGTAATTTCCTCGCCGGGTGTTTACGTCTGGTAAAGAGTGTCCTATCCACCGTCGCCAATCGCACCATTGGCAGTTGCAGTTTTCCTATTAACGCTCTTAGTTCTGGCGCAATGTGGCTGTCATCGAGAATAAACTCAAAGACCATGCTTACAATTTCTGTGACTTCCGTGACATTATTTTCCGTGTCATTGTTTGAGTGTGCTATCTGCCGCGGCTCAGGCGTGAGATCATTTTCATAGGTATCTGAATCTGCCGGCGCCGGTAGCGGGGTATCACGTCTGATCTGTTCTATGGTGATGCCTTTGCTCTGTTGTCGTCTAACTATGCGCTCTTGGCGGATCACCTCCCGAGTTTCTACCACATGTTCTTCAACGCCATCAGTGAGTTGCGAATAGGCCTGGGTTTCTCTTGCTTGCGCATGGGATTCTTCCCCTTGGATGTGGTTCACCACGTCTTCACCGGATTGTCTATCGATACTCGTCTTTTGAAATTTTCTGCGTTCTTGGTGAAGTTGTTGCGCCACATCATGTTGCGCCGCATCTGGGCTCTGGGCACCAAATCCGCCGCTGCCAGTCCCGAAAGGCTGGCTGCGGAAGGGATCAGATTGTGAGAACGGTGAAGCCAGCTCACTAGAACTGGAAAAAGGCGAAGCAAATCCGTTTGACGCAGAGCCAAATGGTGACGCGAAAGGATCTCTAGTGACGGGTGTGGAGGGTGCGGGTGCTAGATCCGTTGTCGGTAACGAGGCGGCGCAGGTGCTGCTTTTCGGGGAACCAGTTGACTGCGCGCTCGAGGAGCCGGCCGGGGTGGCTTGGCTTAATAACTCTATCAAGCCACTGTAGAGTCGATTGCAGCGACCCAGGACCTTGTCCTCAAATAGTCTATATAACAACCGACGGGTATTTTTATCGAAAGGTACTGATGCAACTGAACTTTGGTAAAGTGAGAGTAGCCGCACTGGGGAGATGGGAAGTTCATCTACATTTGCCGGTAAGGTGACGAAAATTTGATGGACTCTATCCTGAATTTGAGTCAGCACTCCCTGATAGTGATGGTTTGCCTTCACCACAATGGCGTCGATGCACTCAGTGAGATCGGGTTCATCATCTATAAACGGTGGTGCGTTTAAGAGGACAGAGTCTGCTGGATCGGAGTCTATCAGTGTATCTAAGGTGTGAAAGCATTCCTCCAGACCTTGATAAAATTTCTGTTCGATCTGAGTTCGTGCCTGGGAGACTTTGTCTACGATAGTCTGGGTGTTGTCGCCAAATTGTTGTGTGGTTTGGGCGTTGAGACAATCAGTAAATAGTCCATCCAACATGGGCTGCAACTCTCGACGTGTGAACTGCGCCATACTGGTGAGTAGTTGATGTGCGTCTGGCGCGCCATTGTTCGTAGTGTCTGTAGATGAGTCGAAAAAATTCCTTGTTGCCATTCAGTATCCCCACAAACTCTTAAGTGTTTATCTGTGTACGTATGCGATTGCAAATGAGCTATAGGGGTTATCGTCTTTTGTGACTGTTCAGAATATGAACTGGCTCACGTTTCAGGAGCGAATCCGCACAAAAATTCTGCTGAGGGACTCAATGTGGATAAACAATAAATATAGGTAACCAAGACTGTATGAATGACGACAATGTTTATTCAGAGATGACCTGACATCCGTCGTTAATTGTGAAAATCGCTTACTAAATGGTAGTTCTGTTAATTATCACTAGGGGGAGCGGTGACAGACTTTTCCATGGGGAATCGGAAGGTGGCAAAATCATAGACTGCGATGTCATACAGAGCCGGTACGCCGGAAAAAGTAGCCTGGTATTTGCCTTCTGGTAGAGAACGATGCATCACCGCAAAGGTTTTAGTGTCATGAGGAGGGATCTCTTTCCAAGAGCCGTTGGTGACGGTGATTCTTGTCTTATATTTTCTTCTTAATAAGCGTTCCATGTTTTCTTTGAATTCTTTCATTTTTACCGTACTTAGCCCGCGTTTAAACCTGTCGGACGAGTAGGCGGCTGCTATGTCTACTAGGTCACTATAGGTATATTGGCGAATTTTTTTTCCATCTGATTCACGTAAGAGGAAATAACGGACATCTTCACCCTTGAGGGCGTAATCGGAATGATTTTGGACCGTGAAGAGTAACAGTTGCATGCCTAAATTAGACAGTACGTCGTCATCTCCCAGCTCGGCTAGTTTTACTACAGTGCCTTCAAAATGGATCGAAGTATTGCCTTTTGTTTGCGAGGCTAGTTCGTCAGGTATTTTGGTGACATGTCTGGCTCGCCGTTTGCCAGGCACTTGATTCAATACATCTTTGGTTTCTTGCTCACTTCTAGGTCCATCGACGTCCCGCCAACCGCCATCAATAGTTTTTTCCAGTCGTTCCATGCGGTTGTCGATTCGCTCACCTAAGTTTTCAATACTGGCGCAACCGGATAGGCAAGTGATTAGCAATAGCGTACAAAGTTTGAGTGTGGAATTCATGAGCCTACGACATCCTTGAGCGGTTTGAATCTGGTTAGCCCTATGAGCTAAGTTGTTAAGCTTAATAGTATATCGGTTAATTGACCTGTTGTTTTACACTTCGGCCCAGAGAATGGCGCCAATCGTCGGATGTGGTGGAGAATTTAGCAGATCGACCCCACCAACTGCTATCAAACGAACCTGCTGAGAGTCGAGAATCACTTACTACTCTGGACTCTTCAGATGCTTCTTGAGCATCCACCATGATGTCCCATATCGGCTCTGCAACCAGAGGGTTCGAGGAAATACCTAAGCGGTTTCGAACTCTGCTAAAACCTTTTTCGCCGCATCGATAAATGCCAAGGGCTCATCGAGGAATACATGATGCTGCGCTTTAGGGATCTCTACCATCGGTACCCGATCGGGGTAGACAGAGCGGGTGAGCTGCTTCATTGCAGGTGCAAATAACATGCTCTTTTCGCCATACATCACCACCGTTTTGCATTGAATACCCGGGATTTCCTTGGGTAAATCGTCATAGATAGTTTTCTGCAAAAAATCCATGTCGAACTTCCATGACCAGCCGCCTTCCACCTGCATTAATGAGTGTTTAGCAATATGATCGAGAATAAATTTGTTCTCACAAGGTTGGGGTGGCACTAACTTAAATCTACTGAGTGCGGTCTCTAACTCACGATAGACTTTCTTTTTGCCAAAGGGAGTGACGCGTAAATCGTTAGCAGATTGGGTACGCATCCCTGGTGGCATAATGGCAGAATCCAAAACAATAATGCCTTTTAGTTTTTCAGGATAGTCGAGCCCGGCCTTAACGGTAGCCATACCACCGAAACTGTGGCCAATGATACAGGTATCATCTTTAAACCCGGCGTCTTCACATACCGCCATCAATTCACGAGCAAACTGTTCGCCAGCGTAGCTCTCTCTGTGACCGCTGTCCCCCATGCCGCTTAAATCAGTGGCTATCACATGATATTTATCCAAAAATGCGGGTGCGATGAAATCCCACCAGTGGGCATGTGCGCCGCCGCCGTGAACCAACAACAGTCCTGGCTTACCTTCGCCGCCCCAATCCAAATAGTGGATTGGGCAGCCTTCTACTTCTACGAACTTCTCATCGTAAGGGGTATTGATGGCATCGATAAACCACCTTGGCGCTTCAATAACTTGTTCATTCATATGTTTTTCTCATCAATTACGGCTATTTTTTTGAGAACAATGTTTTCCGATTAAGGCGCGCAATTGTACACGATTCACCGATTTGGGTACTCTTAGCTGCTAGCGAATTATCTTTACGTGTGCCTGAGGGATGAAAATTTTACAACGATACCAATAAAAAAACATGTAAAACAATGGGATAAAGGAAATCCGCCGCATTTGCTTCACGTCTCAATGCGAATTTTAGTAGATGCAGCAATAGCAAAATAGGGTTCAACTGGAGGGTAAGGCACCATGTTTAAGCGCAATGTACTTGGATTTAGTGTTCTAATGAGCTGTTTAGCTTTGCTGGCTTGTGAATCTAAAGGTCCGCCGGATCTCTTTATGAATGCCAGCCGTTCAATTACGCTCACATCAGCAGACTTTGACAACGGTGCACCGATGGCGGCCAAGCACAGCTGCCAGGGAGAAGATCTTTCCCCAGCCTTGCAATGGAGTGGTGTCCCTGGGGGCACTAAAAGTCTTGTATTGATGATGATGGACTATGATGCACCGAGTCCTAAATTTGCGCTGATGTCTTTCAATCATTGGATTTTATTCAATATACCGGCGGACAAGCTTTCGTTGCCCAGCGGTTTAACCATAGAACAAGCTCGTCAACTTGGTGTCTCCACTGGCACAGGTTCGATGTTTAAGAAAGGTTATTTTGGACCCTGTCCGCCACTAGGTGTACACCGTTACTTTTTCCATCTCTATGCCTTAGATACAGAGTTGATAGATCTAGATGAGTATCCCAGTCGAGGCGCGCTGTTGAAAGCCATGGAAGGACATGTTATTGGGCGTGGAGAATTGATGGGCACTTATAAAAAACAATAATAAAAATCGTGACTTATCTATTAAGTTTGCGCATAATGTGCGCCGAATTTAAAGATAGGGCCTGTAGCTCAACTGGATAGAGTATCAGCCTTCGAAGCTGAGAGTTGCAGGTTCGAGTCCTGCCAGGCCCGCCATCATTCTTTTCCTCACACCTACCGAATAAATTAAATTAGTTTGTCGCCCTCAAGCGGCTTGCCTATACTATTTTTGAACCTTGGTTTTAGCGGTGCCTTTATTATGGTACTGTTTGTATATCCAGATATGGAGCCATTATGTTTCTGCGTCGCAAAAAATCAAACATGCCTGAGCCAGAGCGCGCATTACCAGGCCGCGCGCAATCAATGACTCTGCCGGAAAAACACTTTCTATTCGATGTGCCTTTAGATGATTCGCCTGCAGAGGGATACCTATATGCACTATTTGGCATGGGTTGTTTCTGGGGTGCGGAGAAACAATTTTGGTCACTGCCGGGTGTGTACAATACTGCCGTAGGCTATGCTGCGGGCTATACTCCAAATCCCACATACGAAGAAGTTTGCTCCGGTTTAACTGGCCACAATGAAGTGGTGCGAATCATCTATAATCCAGAAGAAATCACCTATGGTGAATTGTTAAAAGTATTTTGGCAGAACCACAACCCCACTCAAGGCATGCGCCAGGGCAATGATGTTGGCACACAATATCGATCCGGGATCTACACTTATAGTGAAAAGGAGCGGGTTTGGGCAGAGGCTTCGAAACAGCACTACGAACGTCAGTTAATGCAACAGGGCTTGGGTAGAATCACCACGGAAATCAAACCCGCTACGGATTTCTATTTTGCAGAAGCCTATCACCAGCAATATCTAGCGAAAAATCCTGGTGGATACTGTGGCTTAGGGGGCACCGGTATTGAGTGTTCTATGCCGAGCGATGAACACTTATCCACTCTAGGCACAAGCGATGGCTAATTCTCCTCGGACAGTCATAAAAGGTAGGGGTGCACTAGATAATCCCACGTCACGCTATTCTCAGTATCAGTCGGCGGCTTTTGATGATGGCTGGGATGTTGATGAAAGCCAAGAGTCTAATCTTCGTACGACCCTTTATAAAGACACTTGTCGAAAGGCACTCTCTTGGAATCGGTCTCCAGACGTGCCATTTGACAGATCTTTGAATCCCTATCGTGGTTGTGAACATGGCTGCATTTATTGCTATGCACGTCCCAGCCACAACTACTTGGATCTCTCCGCTGGTCTCGACTTCGAGACTAAGCTTTTCTATAAACCTGATATAGCAGACGCCTTAAAAGCTGAAATTACCCATAAAAACTACCGCTGTGCGCCTATCGCTATCGGTATGAATACAGATGCCTACCAGCCGGTAGAAAAGAAGCTACAACTCACTCGATCGGTATTATGCCTCTTATCAGACTATTCTCATCCTTGTACACTGGTCACTAAGTCGGCGTTGATTGAACGAGATCTCGATCTACTCACATCGATGGCACAGCGACAGTTGGTTTCTGTTGCCATCTCTATCACCACTCTAGATGCTTCATTGGCGCGTCAGTTAGAGCCAAGAGCGATGTCTCCTACACGGAGATTGACAGCTATTCATCGACTCAGCGAAGCTGGCGTTCCGGTCACTCTAATGGTGGCACCATTAATTCCCGTGTTGACCGATGCAGAATTGGAGACTATTTTAAAACAGGCTCGAGAAGCGGGTGCACGCAGCGCAGTATATGTCCTCCTGCGTCTACCTGGAGAGGTGGCGACGTTATTTAAAAATTGGTTAACGTACCATTATCCGCATCAAGCGAAACATGTCATGGCGCGGATCCGAGATTGTCGGCAGGGAAAGGAGACGGATATCCAATTTGGCCGTCGTATGAAGGGGCAAGGTTTGTTTGCAGAGTTGCTACAGAAAAGATTTACGCGAGCAACTGAGCGTTTGGGATACCAAGAAGCAACACCCTTAAATACCAGCCTGTTCCAATCCACCGCAAGGCAACAACTTAATTTGTTTTAGGGTAATCACTATTCGGTTGGACTCAACCGCAGAATCAGTCAAGTCACCAGGTGATGGGTAATCCGATATCTAAATTTTTTTATTATGGCCGATTTTTTCTCGCGCCAGCGATCGTGTTGGTGGGTTCTTTATTGTTGATTCTTGGCGGACATTGGTTAAGTAGCTTTTTATTGGCCATGGTCATTCTGTTAACCGCCGGTGATTTACTATTGGGGGAAGATCTACAAGAGTGGACTTTCGAGAAGCCTGAATATTTTAGGTGGGTTGAATACGGCGCCCAGTTCCTCTCCTTTTTTGCCATCTTTCTATTTTTGTGGATGCTGGCGGCGCCGGCTCATGATCTCTTCCAATTTGCGAATTGGGTAGAGCGCCTATTCGGAATTGAGATGTGGCAGCGACACCAAGCAGATGGTCTTTGGCATGACATGGCCGCTCTGGCCTTAGCCGGTTTTGCCGGTGGCGTTTGCGCGGTACAGGTGGGTCACGAGCTGATGCATCAAACCGCGAATTCCTTCGCCCGAGCCCTAGCATTCATGGGCCAATCGCTCTGTTTGATCAGTCGCATCTATATTCATCATCCGTTTGGTCACCACGCTTATGCCGGTACCATGCAAGATCCAGCTACCCCTCAGCGCGGTGAAAATTTTTACGTCTTTGTGCTGCGCTCTATCTTTGGACAATATCAGCAGATCTGGGCCTTAGAACGCGCGCGGCTACATACCCAGGGTATCTCAATGTGGAGTTTGCACAATCAAGCTTTGCGTGGATGGGTATGCGAGTTATTGGTGCTGTTCATGGTGACCTATCTGGCCGGTATTCCGGGATGTGTCGGATTTTTGTTGTTGGGCGTGATGATAAATGTGACTTTGGAATTTGCCAACTATATCCAGCATTACGGTTTGATTCGCATTGAAGGCGAGCCATTTTTATCGCGTCATGCATGGAACGATAATCACAAGATGTCCCTTTGGTTTGGTTGCGGGATCCCCCGCCATGCGGCGCATCATATGGATGCCAGTGTTAGATTTTGGCAGTTAGAACCGATGCCAGAAGAAGCTCCCAGGTTAGCCTACGGCTATCTCATCTCCATATTAATGGCGCTGATCCCGGTTTGGTGGCACCAGGTGTACAACTCAAAATTACTCACCTGGGATGAACAGATGGCCTCTGAGCGGGAGCGGATCCAAGGACAGCGCGCTAACGCATTGAGTGGGCAGGGAAAATTGGTTCAGGCCGCTATCGATTCCGCGCAAATAGCGGATTTCACACCGCGCTCCCACCATTAAAGTGGCACACTCACTACTGGCGAAAAATCAGTATCCAGAAATAGGGGCAGATCGGCCCAATATTTGTATCTTTTTCTGCTAAGTGGTGCCCAGTGATGGGGGCTCAGGATATTCTGTTTTCTGGATTTATTTAAGTATGTTTGATCTGTTTGATTCCCGCGGATTTCTGCCACCGGACGATCCGTTAGTGAAATTTCCTTCCGGTTCACCCTACGAACTGCTTGATACTGTCGGCCAGGATTTACCAAGTTTATTGTTGGAAAATGACTGTCGAGAGTATTTAAGTTCGTTGAAAATACCTGTATGGCCGAAAGAGCGTACCTCTGAAGTCGATATTCCCGCACTGCGTCTTTATTACGTGCGCTTAGGGTTCATTGTCTCGGGATATGTGAATCAAACAGCGCAGGGTGTGGTGAATCAGGTTCCACAAAATTTGGCTATTCCCTTTGTACAAGCTTGCGAATTGCTTAAGCGTCCCCCTATTTTAAGTTATGACGGTTATGCACTGTACAACTGGAAACGATTTGATAAGTCGAAACCGATCGCCTTAGGAAATATTGATACCATTCAGAATTTTGTTCATCTCTATGATGAACACTGGTTTATTTTAATTCATGTGGAGATAGAGGCTTTAGCGGCGGAAATGTTGGAGTCGATTCTGTTGTTACATAATTGTGGGCAATATCCTAATCGTACTGAAGTAGATGATTGTCTGTTTGCTATTAAAGATAGCTTGGATAAGCAAACGTTGTCGCTAAAACGCATTCCGGAAAAAATGTCACCGGAACTCTATTTTAAGGACTTTCGTCCATACATTCGTTTTTTTGAAGATGTCACTTATGAAGGTGTGTCGCAAGAGAAGGTGTCTCATCGAGGAGAAACCGGGGCCCAAAGCAGCATTATGCCTACCCTAGTGGCGCTGCTTAAGATCCCGCATACACCCACGGCGCTGACGAACTTCCTGCATGATATGCGTCGATATATGCCCCATTCTCATCGAGGTTTCATTCAGATGGCAGAACAGATGCCTGCGATTAAACAGATGGCGACGCCGGAATTATTCGATGCGGTGCTGGAGTCGATGGCGAAGTTTCGCGAAATACATTACGGCTGGGCGACGCAATATATTGATGATAAGGTCAGTGATCCTCGTGGTACGGGTGGTACGCCTTACATGCGATGGCTCAAGCAACTGATTGATGAAACCAGGGCGCATAAATTTTCAAACGCTTCGGTTTAGTCGTCCATTAAAAAGGCACTGATCAATAGGGAAATTGCGCGCCCGCTTCTGGCAAGCAGATAGTGAAATGAAACGAATCTATGTGGCTGTTACTCGGAGTAAGTACTAATTAGCCTGGATGGAGCGCAGCGAAATCTGGGATGATTTGCGGACAGTTGATTCATGTATTATTTTTTATGACTGGTTCGGCCCACATATCGTAGGCATCGGTGCGAATCACTTGCGCCCATATTTTTTCGCCGACACTGAATTGATTATTGTTATCTAAAAAAACTTGGCCATCTATTTCAGGTGCATCACCTCTGCTGCGGGCGATAACGCAGCTTGGCTCTATTTGGTCGATTATCAGCTCTATGCTTTGGCCTATTTTTTGTTCTAGTTTTAGTTCACTGATACTTTGTTGCAAACTCATAAACTGATCATATCTGTGTTGTTTTACCTCTTCGGGAACGGCTCCGGGGAGTTCGTTGGCAGCAGCACCTTCAACGGCGGAGTAGGTAAAACAGCCGACCCGATCGAGTTGCGCCTCTTGGATAAAGTCTAGCAACTCTTCGAATTCATCTTCAGTCTCCCCAGGAAAGCCCACAATGAATGTGCTACGTAGGGTGATGTCGGGACAAATCGCGCGCCATGCTTCGATGCGCTTTAAGGTGTTTTCCGTATAGGCGGGGCGGCGCATACGTTTTAATACCGCTGGACTACCATGCTGAAGGGGAATATCCAAGTAGGGCAAGATCTTTCCTTCTGCCATCAGCGGGATTAATTCATCGACATGAGGATAGGGGTAAACATAATGCAAACGTATCCATTCACCAAAGGAGCCCAATGCTTGGCAAAGATCAAACAGACGTGTTTTCAATGGGCGACCCTGCCAGAAATCCATACGGTACTTCACATCGACGCCATAGGCACTGGTATCTTGGGCAATCACCAATAGTTCTTTCACACCTGCTTCTATTAATGCCTCTGCCTCCTGCATCACTTCACCAATGGGGCGACTCACTAATTTGCCGCGCATGGATGGGATAATGCAAAAGCGACATTGATGATTACAGCCTTCAGAAACTTTTAAGTAAGCATAGTGTCGTGGGGTCAATTTGACCCCCGTTTTTGGAATAAGATCTAGATAGGGATTTTTCGTCGGTGGGGGTAGCTGTTGATGAACTGCAGAGACAACTTCTTCATAAGCTTGAGGTCCAGAGACATGTAACACGTTTGGGTGATGTTGACGGATCTGAGCTTCGTCGCTACCCAAGCAACCGGTGACGATGACCTGACCATTCTCTTCTAATGCTTCGCCAATAGTCTCGATTGACTCTGCTTTAGCGGCGTCGATAAAGCCACAGGTATTGACAATCACTACCTGAGCGGAATGATAGTCGGGTACGATCTGATAGCCATCCGCTTGCAACTGAGTGAGGATGCGCTCTGAATCTACTAAGGCCTTGGGACAACCTAAACTGATAAAACCTACTTTATTTGCAGACATGAACTTGTTGACACTGTAGTTAAGGGGCGCTTATTGTAAAGCAATATTCCCTCGTTGCCATTTAGTCTCGTTTCTGCACGAGAATGCTACCTATTGAATAACCGGCACCGAATGAGCAGATGACACCTCTGTCACCAGCTTCAACGTCTGAGTGGTGGCGATGAAAGGCGATAATGGAACCTGCCGAGCTGGTGTTGGCAAATTCATTTAAAATGACCGGCGCTTCCGTATCACTAGCGACGTGCCCGAGCACTTTTTTGGCGATGAGTTGATTCATGCCGAGATTGGCTTGATGCAGCCACAAGCGTTTTAACGTTTCAGGGGCCCAATCTAACTCTTCGCAATGCTCTAGGATATGCGCTGCTACCATAGGTACCACTTCCTTGAACACTGAGCGCCCATTTTGCACAAATAATTTGTCTTTTTTGCCAATGCCTGTTTCATCCGCTCGATTTAAGAATCCAAAGTTATTGCGAATGTTGTTAGAAAATTGGGTTCGCAGCTTGGTGCTCACAATATCGAACCCTGCGCTGTTTTTTGTGGCGGCTTCCACTACTACTGCTGTGCAGACGTCACCAAAGATGAAATGACTGTCGCGATCGCGAAAATTAAGGTGACCTGAAGTAATTTCCGGACTGATTACCAATAGCGCTTTGGCAGTGCCTGCGCGAATGGCATTGGCCGCGATTTCTATACCGAAGGTGGCGGAGGAACAAGCTACATTTATATCAAAACCGTACCCTTGCTCCATACCTAAAGCAGCTTGGATTTCCACTGCCATGGCAGGGTAGGGTCGTTGCATATTGGAGCAAGCAACCAATACGCCATCGATCTCTTGAGGGGATTTAGCGGCGTCAGTGAGGGCTTGAGCCGCTGCTTGAGTGGCCATTTCACACTGCACCGATGGCTCAGAATTATCCCGTTCGGGAATCATGGGACACATACGTTCAGGATCCAAAATGCCACTTTTTTCCCAGACATAACGGTTTTCTATACCCGATGCTTTGAGGATAAATTCTTCACTGGATCCTTCCAGTGGCTGCGTCTGACCTGCCTCTATTTCCGCTTCATGTGCCTCGTTAAATTGGCGCACATACTGGTTGAATGATGCTACTAACTCGGCGTTAGAGATGCTGAATGGCGGGATAAATATTCCAGTACCGCTAATGATGGCTTGTTCCATGTGCGCCTTTCATCCTTGCGTATGGGTAGTTAACCCTTTCTATTGGTGCAAAATCCAAATCACATTAACTATACTGCAAGTTGGCCACAATAGGGGGTAATTGAGGGTGAAACTTTATCAATTAACAAAAGCCGGATTCGGTTCATTGCAACAGGTAGAAGGAGAAATACCCGCGCCGGGTGAGTATGAAGTGTTGGTAAAACTGAAAGCTGCCTCGTTGAATTATCACGATCTGGTTACGGTGTTAGGTCTCAATCCGAAACTGAGATTTCCGTTGATACCTCTCTCCGATGGCTGTGGGGTGGTAGAAGCTGTGGGTTCGGCAGTGAGCAGATTTCAGCCCGGTATGCGTGTGGCCACCACTTTTTTTCAGCAATGGATTGATGGTCCTCCCACAAGAGACAATTTAAGAGTGATGACTGGGGATTCTGTGGATGGAACGCTGTGTGAATACATGGTGATATCTGAACAAGCCTTGGTGGCTGCGCCCGATTATCTCAATGATTTAGAAGTTGCGACTTTACCTTGTGCCGCACTCACTGCCTGGCGATCGGTTGTCGAGGAGGCGAATGTTCAGCGTGATCAGGTAGTCTTGGTGCAAGGTACTGGAGGTGTTTCTCTGTTTGCGCTGCAGTTCGCCAAGCAAATAGGGGCAGAAGTGATTATCACTTCTTCTGCTGATGAAAAACTAGAGCGGGCGAGCAATCTAGGTGCTGACCATCTTATCAACTATAAAAAGACACCCAATTGGTCGAAGGAAGTGAAGCGCATCACGGAAAAACGCGGCGTGGATTTGGTGGTGGAAGTGGGTGGATCGGGTACTATGTCCCACTCATTGGGATCGGTAGCTGTGGGTGGACATATTAGCGTCATTGGGGTGTTGTCCGGTTTTGCAGATGTGCTACCGGTGGCATCTATTATGGCGCTTAATGTGACATTAAAAGGAATCACTGTGGCTAGTCGTGTTCAGTTTGAAGCTATGTTGGCATTTATGGCAGAGCATCAAATCCATCCGGTAATTGGCCATCAATTAGGATTCGATGATGCTGTGCCAGGACTAGAGTTACTGCAAAGTGGTCAACACTTCGGCAAGATTGTCTTGGATTATCAACGTTAAATAGCAATATGTTACTGATTTGCCGGAATTCTTTGCGTCAGCATCAGACATGGAAATTAGGGTCGACAGCGCACGGCATTACCCGTCAATGCTATACTTCACGGCCGACGGTATCTTGAGCAGATCTGATTCATTTAAAATAATAGAGAACCTAGTCTTTGAAAAATAAAAAAATATTCTATGGTTGGAAGCTGCTCGCGGCACTTTGCGTGATCTACTTTTTGTCCATCGGCACCGCTTTTTCTGGATTCGCTGTGCTGCTACCACCAATTTTGGCTGAATTTAATTGGAGTCGCACACAGGCCGGTGGTGCCTTTGCACTGGCCACTATCGCCCTTGGCGTAATGGGTCCGTTGGTGGCGCTATTGATGCGGCAGATCGGTATTCGTTGGACCATGGCGTTAGGTGGTGTTGTGACCAGTGCTGCTTCTGTTGTGGCTTATAACATGGAGCAGCTGTGGCAACTTTATTTAGGTGTTGGCTTTCTACTCGGTACGGGCATGGCCATGCAGACTATCTTGCCTTGTTCGCAAGTGGTGACCAATTGGTTTTACCATCGCCGATCGTTGGCAATGGGGATCTTTCTCGCCTCAGGAGGATTGGGCGGTTTCGTGTGGGCACCACTATTTGCCGCCTTGACCGAGGCCACGGGTGAGTGGCGTTATGCTGCGTCTTTGATTGGAGTGGCGGCAATGGTTTCCTCACTAATGGCGATGTGGATTGTACGTGACCGTCCAGAGCAAGTGGGTGAAGTCGTGGATGGGCAAGAGTTTAACCAAAGCCAGACCCTCAGTAGTGAAGCCAGCAAACCCAAAAGAGTATTCAGAACAGAAAAAGATTGGGAAACCAGTTTGGCACTGAAATCTTGGGGATTTTGGATTGTGGTCTTCACAGGCGCCACAGCAACCCTCGGGGTGACGATTGTTAACAGTCAATCCATGCTGCATTTACAGGATTTGGGTATCGATGCGGTGACCGCTTCTCAAGCTTTAGGAATCACCGGTTTAGTGAGTACCGTAGGTCGACTGTTGTCTGGATATTATGGTGACCGATTAGAACCTAAATATTTATTATCTCTTGGCCTCCTATTGGTCACTATAGGCATGTTGTTATTAGGCTACGCCACCACCACCCTTTTCGTATTCCTCTATGCAGTCATTTTCGGCTTGGGGTACGGTATGAGTTTGGTCGCTAGTATGGCATTGTTGGCCAACTATTTTGGTAGCACTCATTATGGCGCACTTTTTTCAGTGCGCGGTATCGTGGTCACCGCATTAGGTGCCATCGGCCCAATTGCAGCCGGATTGAGTGCAGATAATTTCGATAGCTATTTACCTATCTTTTATCTATTTAGTGTGATGGGTGTCTCTGCCGCACTGATTCAATTTCTCACCCCTGCTCCCATTCATCCTGAACTCAAATCCAAACAAAAAACAGTGATTGAGGTGGAACCATGTCGCGCCAGCAATTAAAAATATTGGATTGGTTGTTAACACAGGATGCCACTACGGATTTGCCGCAAAAACTAAGGCAGGTATCACCGCCATGGACATTTAAAGAGTGGCATCAATCTTATAGGCAGATAGTTGAGTCTAAACAGTTCCATTGGGCAGACACAGCAGACTTTGCAGTGATTGGGGGTTTTCACGCGCCCTCTGCTGCCTATGTATTTGCGGTGGGTTATCAGATGGCGGTGCACCGATTAATTCCTCAGATCTCCTTCGACAAATTCTATGCATTTTGTGTAGCGGAACAGCAAGGGGGGCATCCCAGTAAAATTACAACCCGATTGGCACCCGCAACTGATGTTGCAGGAGACACAACCAAGTGGCAGCTAATAGGCGAAAAAACCTTTGTCACTGGTGGTGAGAAAGCAGATATTTTATTAGTTGCGGCCACCGTGGGTAAGGGTGAAGATGGACGCAATCAGTTGCAAATGGTACTAGTGAAACAGCCTACTCAGGGCTTGATAATGTCGCCATTCAAGCTGCCTATTGATCTGCCCATGATGCAAGAGATTGGACATGGACGTGCTTTGTTAGACAAGGTGATTGTGGGTGAGTCCGATATCTTGCCTGGGGATGCTTATACGACCTACATCAAACCGTTTCGCACTGCGGAAGATTTGCACATATTGGCCGCCTTTGCGGGGGATCTATTTCGAAATGGGATCCGCTATCAATGGCCCTCTGAGATTAAGGCGCAGATATTAAATTTAGTAGCAGCGATACGTATGCTCATAATTAGCGATTTTACTCATCCCTCTGTGCATATTGCGTTATCTGGGTTAGAGCAGCAATTTGCCCATTTGATGGATCTGATTGAACCCCATTGGCCGACGAATGAAAAATCGCAACAACAAAATCTGCAAGCGCAACAGCAGGTGTTACAAGGGGCAATACCGGCGCGCATAAAAAGGCTTGATGCGGCTTGGCGCTACTATTCTAGTCGCTAAGAGGCTTGGCGTTCAGGTTCCTCTTCAGATTTTGGAGTGATATGCAAAAAGCGACGCCGATAGTCGTTAGGTGGCAGACCGGTGTGCCGTTTGAACAGACGGCGAAAAAAACTGCTATCATCATATCCCACAGAAAAGCTAATTTCCTCAATGGTTTGGTTTCCCATCTCTAACGCGCGCTTAGCCTGTTCGATACGAGTGTATTGAATATAGTTGATGGGGCTATAACCGGTGGCATTTTTAAAGCGCCGCTTAAAGGTTCTCAACGGCATGCCAATATGTTCGGCGCAGCGGGTGATGAGATCAGACTCGATAAAGTGTTCTTCGATCCAATTTTGTGCCGCCAGGATTGCGGCATCGCCATGGCCTTTTTGTAATTGGAAGGCGGAGAAAGGCAATTGACCGTCCTGGTGCCACTGCAACATAAAGGTCTTCGCGCATTGCAGTGCGACCTCTTTGCCGTGAAATTTTTCGATAATATAAAGCACTAAGTCATGCCAAGAGGTACCACCTGCTGAGCAGATAATGCGATCTTGTTCGATGACCACTTTCTCTTGTTCCAGTAACGTGAGTGGGTAACGAGCCTGAAATGTGTCTTGGTATGCCCAGTGCGTAATGGCTTCTCTGTTTTCGAGCAGACCTGCTTCGGCGAGTAAAAAAACTCCTGTGCAGGATCCGGCTAAGGTAGCGCCCTGTTGGTACATTTGGCGTAACCAGTTGAGGACAGCGGGGGATTGTGGCTTTAGTCCATTTAAAGGCAGGGCCAAGGAGGGGATGTATACTAGATCTGTTTGGGCCACACTCTCGATAGCACGGTGTGGTTGAATGGTGACCCAATTGAAACACTGTATGGGTGCAGCTGAAGCGGCGACAATTTCCACCTCAAATAGGGGTGTCGGCTCCTGTTGCTTGATGCGGTTCCAGAAATTACCTGCAGATGAGAAGACATCGAGAGGACCTGTGAGTGAGGAGGTCATCACCTCTTTAGTGGCTAATATACTAATTTTCATTCTGTCCACCTTTGGCACGAACGGACTTAATTTCTGCTTTTTGTGCTTGGAGATTCTAACATAGCGTGGTCAAAAGTCATCTTTCAGGTTAAACCGATTAGGCCATGTTTTGCCTATAGGGGTTTAATTAGGTAAAAAATAGAATACGGAGACACCTGGGTACCACGAGATATTAATTCTTAACTGTTAGGAAAGAGCAATGGCTACAGAGAGCGCGAATGGACAATATCAAGCCTGGATCCAGGATTTGGGTATACCGTCAGATCTAGCATTGTGGATGCAACTTGGATTTAAGGTGGTTTTGGTCATTTTTGCCGCCTGGGTAGCGAATCTTATTGCCAAGAAATTGTTACTTCGGGGCGTGGGTATGTTGGTTTCCTACACAGAGAGTCGATGGGACGATACCTTACAGAAATATGGAGTATTTGATCGCTTGGCGAGTTTTGCGCCAGCTACCGTGCTTTATTTGAGCGCTGAATTGGTGTTTGCCACTGGGAAAGAAAATGGTGACAACGAGTGGGTGAGGCGTCTGTCCTTAGTCATTATGGTATTGCTAAGCGTGCGCATTCTCGATGCTTTAATAGACGCTGGCGTGGAATATATTCAGGACTACGATTTTTCAAAAGAGAAACCGGTACGGGGTTATGCCCAAATTGCTGTGTTAGCAGTGTACCTAGTGGGTGGGATTTTCATTCTATCCATTTTGCTCGATAAAGAGCCATGGGGTTTGCTGACCGGGCTAGGTGCCATGAGCGCGGTACTGTTGCTGGTATTTCGGGACACTATTCTTGGTTTGGTGGCCAGTATTCAAATTAACGCGAATGATATGGTAAGAAGGGGTGACTGGATAGAAATGCCGCAAAAGGGTGCCGATGGAGATGTGCTCGATATCACCCTGCATACTGTGAAAGTGCAAAATTGGGACAAGACGATAAGCACCATTCCCACGCAGGCTCTAATCAACGAGTCTTTCAAAAATTGGCGAGGTATGTCTGAATCTGGTGGGCGGCGTATTAAGCGTTCAATCTATATCGATCAAGACAGCATTCGATTTTGCGATGACAAGATGCTTGAGCGTTGGCGTCGGTCTGAGATTATCGGTGACTATATAGCGCAGAAATTGACTGAAATAGAAGTCCATAATCAGGGCAAAAATCTGGAAACAGCGCTAAATGGTCGCAGACTCACCAATATCGGTACTTTTCGCGCCTATGTGGAGGCGTATCTCAGATCTCATCCAGATATTCAGCATCAGATGACTTTGTTAGTGCGACAATTGCCGCCTACCGCCCAAGGATTACCGATAGAGATCTACTGTTTTAGTGCGCTCCAGAACTGGGATCGATATGAGTCGCTGCAAGCGGATATTATCGATCATCTCATTTCGGTTCTGGGTGAATTTGGTTTGCGAATATTCCAATATCCAACGACGATTTCGGCACAGCAACTAAATTTGGAGAATCTAGATCCCAACTAAATAATTATTAAAAAACAAAATGTTATAATAATTTTTTATATTTTACTATAATAATTCATTATTACCCTGTAGTTATAATTATATGCAGATTAATTCCTTTTAGAAATATAAAGTCACTGGTAAAGTAGCCGCTCATTTCGATAGCGTGTGTGGTGATAACGTTTTCGTTTAGGAATATCAGGGACATGAATCAAGTTTGTACTGCTGAAAATCTTACCGCGACAGAAGATTGGGATCTCGTGGAACTCAATCGTATTTTGCTTAACCGAACGGCAGAGCAGCGCGTAGATTGGGCGGTGAGTCAGTTTCCCGAGCAATTGGTCTTAAGCTCTAGTTTTGGCGCACAGGCTGCTGTTTCCTTACATCTTGTGACTCAAAGATTAGCCAATATTCCCGTGCTCTTAATAGATACTGGTTATCTGTTTGCAGAAACTTACCAGTTTATTGAAGAGCTCACCTTGCGTTTAGACTTAAACTTAAAAATTTACACACCTGAACTGACGCCCGCCAGACAAGAGGCTCTATATGGCAAACTGTGGGAGCAAGGGCTGGAAGGCATTGAGCAATATAATCGCATTAACAAGGTTGAGCCTATGCGCCGGGCGTTGCAAGAACTCGATGCTAGGGCCTGGCTCTCGGGTATTCGCCGTGTGCAGTCCCACAGCAGAAAAGAGCGTCAGTTTGTGGAGCAGGCGCAAAATGGAGAGGTGTTAAAGGTTCATCCACTTCTAGATTGGGATGACAAAGATATTTTTAACTATTTGAAAAAAAATGATTTACCCTACCATCCTTTATGGGATGAAGGTTATGTTTCCATCGGTGACATTCACACGACCAGGCGATTGACTGAGGATATCACTGAGGAGGAAACTCGCTTTTTCGGGCTAAAACGAGAATGTGGCCTGCATGATGAGGTTTAGCTGCTTCGCGGGACGACTGGGGTAATTCCGCGTTGCAGCGACCATGATCTTCATTTCTCTCTAGATTTTCTTCTCTTTTGTATTTCTTAGTTCGGTATTTGTTTCTGTTTCTAAGTTATTTCTGGCAATTTACTTAAGTTTTTAGCAACTAATTCGACACATAAGGGTAAGCCCCCAAGCTTCCATGATGCCACAAGTTATGAGTTAAGTACTGATCGCAAGGGATCACTACACGGAGTGGAATCAACAACAATTTGATGAAACCACATATGGGAAGTACTCATAATGCTGATGCGTGATGAGCTAAAAAAAGCTATCGGATCCCATACGGTGTGGCGCGGCCGGTTGCGTTCCGCTATTGAGACCTCACACACTGACTGGGATATTGAACAGCTTAAAGACTATGAAAATTGCCCCTTCGGCGAATGGTTGGAGGGGTTAAGTCCAGAAGTTCGCAGTACGAATGAGTGTAGGAAGGTCATCGAGGCCCATAAACAGTTTCATCGTGAGGCCTCTCATGTTCTCTGGTTAGCTACTTCCGGCCAGAATAGAAAAGCTAGCTCAATGATTGAAGGAAATGGGATCTTTCATTATATATTTCAAGAGATGACGCAAGCCATGATGGATTGGATGCGTAAATTGCCTTAATAAATGTTTGCAACTGCCAACAGTTTTTTTCCTGGCTGTACTGAAACTGCAAGCAAGGGCAACGCGCGCATATCACTCGAGACCAAAAACGTCTAAAAGTCTTCAGATTAAAACCAATTTTTATAAAGTGTTCTGATTACTAGTGTTCACAACTGAGGGTCTTCAAACCTGCTTTTAGGGCTCTGCATATGAGCGTGATTGCTTGATGATCCTCCGTTGCCGGAATTGAGAATTCATGCCAGGGAAAGCGTGAATAATCGCTTAATCAACTTATATAAGAAAAATCTTATATTGTTCTGACGATGTGAAAATTTTCTTGCCCTGCTTTCTTGACCCCATCTGATGCTCAAGTCATAATCCTGCAGACTTCCCAGTCGCGTATGAAAGCATAATTAAGCGGCTTCTCAATGATAACTAAACGGATGAAGAGCGAGTACTATGGCACAAAAGATCTCTCCTGACTTAGTCGGACTAGAATTTGATCCCATTCCAGCATCATGGTCTTCCAAAGATGTGCAACTTTACGCTTGCGGCGTAGGGTGTAAACCAGACGATGAAAAGGAATTGGAATTTTTATACGAAGGCCGTGGCCCGAAAGTGGTACCCACCTATGGTGTGATCCCAGGCATGATGGCCATGGGCGGCATGATGGGCAAAATTGAAATGAACTTGGCCACACTGCTTCATGGTGAGCAGGCCATTACTGTTCACAGACCCCTGCCGCCAAACGCTAAGGTGGAAGTCAAAGGCCGGATTTCTGAAATTTGGGATAAAGGCAAGGCTGCTGTGGTGGGGTGTGAAGGCACCGTTGTCGATAAAGACGGTCCTATTTGCACCACCAATGCGACCAT
>DJFZ01000037.1:0-22496 GCA_002432655.1 Thiotrichaceae bacterium UBA5859
TTTTTGCGCTTGCTCCAAATTGAGTTCGAGTGTTTTTAATTCTTCACGAACGGATTCTTTATTGGTTTGCCCGCGGGCCTGGAAGGATGACAGTACAACAACAGCCACAGCGAGCAACAGAAACAGCTTGGGCATAAAGGGATGAGGGAATGTAGGAATTCTGTTCAAAGAAAAAACAAGTCGTTAAGGGGGTAAGTACCCTGATAATTTAGTTATTCATAAGCATAATTGTACTAATAGTAATGGGCAAGCATTGTTTCGTTGGTTTGCCAGCGGACGGATCTGTTATGGCCTCGCCTATATCGCTAATATAAAGTTCACCGTTGAAGGCACACTGAAATTCAGTTTTAAGGTTAAAAGGTGTTAATCTTTATGGTTGAGTATGCGTCTAATAGTGAAGGGGCGTATAGCGCCACTCTAACCTGAGTATCACGCGGATGACTGACGAAGCCAATGAAATTAAACCTATCCTAGTCTATGTTTTGGATGGTCATGGTGGGGCACAAGTACTGCCTACGCCCCCCCAACAACCTCCTGGGCCTGGTGAGGGCATACACTGGATCCACCTGGATTATACCGATCCCGACCAGAGGGACTGGCTAAATCGTTCAGCAAAATTAAATCCATTGGTGATCCAAGCGCTGTTGGCGGAGGAGACTCGACCCAGGGCAACACCTATAGGGGAGGGATTGCTGCTGGCGTTGCGAGGAGTTAACCATAATGTCGGCGCGGAGCCGGATGATATGGTATCCATTCGTATTTGGATAGAGAGCAATCGCATCATATCGAGTCGAAAACGTTCGCTGCTGTCTGTCTCTGATCTTCGTGGTCGTTTGGAGGAAGGCTCGGGACCTAAAAACGTGGGTGATTTCTTGGTGCAGCTTACAGACAGAATAGTGTGGCGAATGACTGATACAGTGGAGCAATTTGAAGATCGAGTGGCCGATTTGGAGGAGACGGTCATCGAACAAAATAGCTTGGACATGCGCTATGAATTGGCCACCTTAAGGCGACAGGCAATTTCAATGCGCCGCTATCTATCACCACAACGAGAGGCGTTAGCGCAATTATTGGTCGAGCGGCAACCTTGGTTTAATGACGAACATAGAATGCGGCTTCGAGAAGTATGTGATCGACTGATTCGCCACATAGAAGATTTAGATGAAGTCAGAGAACGAGCCGCGGTGACCCATGAAGAATTACTGGGTCGTTTATCAGAAAATTTAAATAAGCGCATGTACGTACTATCTATTGTTACTGCGGTATTCCTCCCCTTGGGATTTTTAACCGGTTTGTTTGGTATCAATGTGGGCGGTATGCCGGGTGCCGATAATTCTATCGCTTTCTGGATATTCTCATTGACGTTGCTGATTCTAGTGACGATTCAGCTGATTGTTTTCCGCATCAGAAAATGGCTCTAGTTGGCATGCACCGAATGTTACCAGCAATTAAGTATCTTTTTGGACAGTGGATGAATTGCGTAGGATTGAATAGCCACTAAGAGGGGTTCGAGGGAGAATAGAGCCGTCAAGGCGTGCTCCAAGGCCAAGGCCCGCGCGACGAATACATCTATGGGGGTATGTCGCCGCTAGGGAGCTATAGGATCGGACTTTCCGGTGTGGGCAGTGGACTGATTTCCGGGGAGAGGGTTTCGTGAAACATATCTACCGATTCGGCAGCCTCTGCCACTCGTTCAAAGCGAGCAATATGAAATAGGGCATCCCCTTCATTTACAAGGGGTAAATTCGTGCGTCCAATGACAATACCAGCAAATGGAGCCATCACTTGGATCTCTTTTTCGCCGAAGGGATCAGTCACCACACCCAGTAGCGTTTCTTTTTTTACTCGGGCACCGAGGGGCACCATAGCCCTCAAGATGCCGCTGTCAGGCGCTCGAATCCAAGCTGTGGCGCGGGCGACGACCGGTTCGATGGCTTTCTTGCTGGGCGTGCGAACGTGGGGCAGCATATTCAATTCACGCATCACGTTGACAATGCCTTTAACGCCCGCACGAATGGAGACTTCATCAAATCGCAATGCTTCACCGGCTTCGTATAGAAGAGTGGGCACACCACATTCTGCAGCAGACTCCCTTAAGGAGCCATCTCGTACGTTGGAGGAGATGATCACGGGTGTGCCGAATGCGCGTGCCAATTTTTCTGTTTCGGGATCCTCCAAATTGGCACGTATTTGCGGTAAATTATTTCGATGGATGGCACCTGTATGAATATCTATGCCGTGGGTACTCTGGGTGACAATTTGTTGCATAAAGAGATGGGCCAGTCGCGCTGCTAAAGACCCTTTATCGGAGCCCGGAAAGGAGCGATTCAGATCTCGACGGTCGGGTAGATAGCGGGAATGGTTAATCAGTCCATGCACGTTAACAATAGGAACAGCGATGATTGTACCCTTTAGTCGCTTCAACGAAGGCAAATTCAGTACTCTGCGAATGATTTCGACGCCATTAATTTCATCCCCATGAATAGCTGCACTGATAAATAATCTGGGGCCAGTTTTTTTTCCACTGATCACATGGACAGGAATGGACATAGGTGTATGGGTGTACAGACGGGCTGCCGGCAGATCGAGCGTGCACTGAGTACCTGGTTGAATAGACAGGCCATTAATGACTAAGGGTTTTTCTATCATCTGTTTAGACCTAGCCTCTACCTCGAGTGCGGGTTTTATTGGGTTTGGCATTCTTTTCGATAAACTCAATTATCATACTGGCTATGTCTTTACCAGTGGCCTCTTCGATTCCTCGTAATCCTGGCGAGGAATTGACCTCCATCACCAAGGGACCGCGTTTAGAACGCAATACGTCTACCCCGGCTACATGTAGTCCCATAATTTTCGCGGCTTTCACGGCCGTTGTCCGTTCGGCTGGGGTGATCTTGATGAGTGAAGCAGATCCTCCTCGGTGCAGATTAGAACGAAATTCTCCAGGTTGCGCTTGCCGTTTCATGGCCGCTACCACTCTGTCTCCAATGACTAAACAGCGGATGTCCGCTCCACCCGCTTCTTCAATATATTCTTGGATGAGGATGTTGGCATTCAAACCCATAAAGGCTTCGATCACACTTTCCGCTGCTTTTCTGGTTTCGGCCAACACCACGCCAATGCCTTGCGTTCCCTCCAGTAGTTTAATGACCAGTGGTGCACCGCCGACCATCTTAATCAAATCCTGAATGTCGCCAGGATCATGTGCATATCCCGTATTCGGTAAACCGATCCCCTTACGGGACAACAATTGCAATGAGCGGAGCTTGTCCCGAGAGCGTGTAATCGCAACAGATTCGTTGAGTGGGAATGCTCCCATCATTTCAAACTGTCGCAATACTGCGGTACCGTAAAAGGTCACAGACGCACCAATTCTGGGAATAATGGCATCAAAGTTTTCCAGACTTTCGCCATTTAGATGCACCTCTGGCTTACTCGATGCAATGTCCATATAACAGCGAAGCACATCCAGCACCATCGCTTCGTGGCCTCGCTCTTCGGCTGCTTCCACTAAGCGGGCAGTGGAGTAGAGTTTTCGATTTCGGGATAAAATTGCGATTTTCATGGGTTCATCTTCCTAACAGATTGGTAGTGATTACCGCTGCCACATTAGCATAGTGGATTTTCCCAAAGGTATAGCATCTAACGAATTCTTTGTGATGACTGTCTAACGCCTAGATGCGGCTTGTCGGTCGTTAGATAGGAAGCAGTGGGATCCACTACTATTCTATTGGTCATGGCTGTACGACCTATGAGAATGCGGAAACGCATACTGTCCCGATTAGTTAAGGTCATTTCTACGGGCCATTGTTGGCTACCCATCACCAACAGGGTGGAGATCACGTAACGCATTTCTTTGTGTCCTCCGGAATCGCTCACTAGGCGTTGATCAACAACTTTGGCGTCACAGTACTGTTCTACCTGCATGTCGCCTTGGTTGGGATGTATACCAAAGCGGATCCACTGAACTTCTTTTTTTTCATAGGGTTCAATAGAAAAGGCATGTAAGCAGGAGGTCCTGGCGCCGGTGTCAATCTTTGCTTTCAGCTGATGTAAATCGAGCTCTGGGAGAGAGACAAATTCACGCCAACCCACGGTCATGATTGCATTCGCCATTATTTTCGTTCTCTGTACATGGTGACTGGAGTGAATTAATCGATTTAAAGTGAATGATTATTGGCATGGCACAGTAATACATTATGGCAAATTAGGGTAGGAAAATTTAAGACTTAAGGATAAATTTTTCGTGGTGCCCTAGGATTTTCTCGTGTTCTCTAAGTACTTAGAGATGAGTCCGTGGCTGGAGCTATCTAGTTGCTTACCGGGTTCAGCATGTTTTAGCTGAGCGCTTACTTCGTGCGCGATCTCTTTGCCTAGTTCAACCCCCATTTGATCAAATGAGTTGATGCCCCAAATATGGCCCTGCACAAAGATCTTATGTTCATATAGGGCGAGCAGCATGCCAACGGTTTCCGCAGAAAGGGTACTCAGCAATAAACTGTTTGAAGGTCGATTGCCGGGGCATACTTTTGCCGAGATCAGTAGGCGGCGTTGAGCATCAGACACTGTATGCTTCGCCAAATCTCTCGCCACTTGCTCTGAGTTGCGGCCCAGCATGAGCGCTCGGGATTGCGCCACGAAGTTGGCAAATAAGATATCGTGGTTGTGTTCTGGAAAAACTGGTTGCGCGCAGGCAATCAGATCACAGGGCGTCCAGGGATTGCCCTGATGTAAGTGCTGATAAAATGCATGTTGTGCGTCGATGGCGGATTTGCCCCAAATCACAGGCCCTGTAGCGTAGGGGAGGGATAGACCATCACTGCTGACGGATTTGCCATTGCTTTCCATATCGCACTGTTGAATGGCCTCGGGAAATAAACGTAAGCGCCAATCGTAGGGAAGGATTGCATGGCTTCTGGCACCAAAAAAATCGATGTACCAGATCCCGATAAGCGCCATCAGCACGGGCATATTGCTGTCTAATGGCGCCGTGCGAAAGTGCTGATCCATGCGCGCGGCACCTGTGAGAAATTGTTCAAAAGTGCCATATCCAAGCGCCGCTGCGATGGGTAGCCCCACCGCAGACCAGACTGAGTATCTGCCCCCTACCCAAGACCAGAAACTGAGGATCTGCTCCTCCGGGATACCAAAATCCAGTGCCGCTTGTTTATTTGCGGTGACGGCGATCAGATGGTTCGCTATCCCCGATTCTGCCGGCAGTGACCTTTGCAGCCAATTTTTCGCATGCGTACCATTGACCAAGGTTTCCTGAGTGCCGAATGATTTCGAGGCTAAAACAATAAGAGTCCGGTTTGGATCCAGCTGGTTTAAGGTTTGTTGCAGTTGCTCACCGTCCACGGTGGAGACAAAATGGACTCGTGGTTTTCGCTCCTTCGGGTGACTTAATGCTGTGAGCACGCATTCCGGCCCCAGGTGGGAGCCGCCGATACCGATATGAACCAAGTCCTTAATAGGCTCTCCAGTAGCACCCAACCAATTTCCCGTATGAAGTTTTTCACAGATAGTAGCCATCTGCTGGCGTGCATGCAGGATCTCTTCTCTGAGATTGACGCCTTCTATAATGAGGGGTTGAGGATCATTTTGGCGCAGTGCAGTGTGCAGGGCGGGTCGGTTTTCTGATGCATTGACCGTGGCACCAGAAAAGAGGGCATCTATATGATTTTCCAGATCAGTGGCATCAGCAAGTCGAAGCAATGCGCTTAAGCTGGACTCTGTCAGATGATTTTTAGAATAGTCAAAAAGAATGTTGTCTAATTCTAGAGAATAATTGCTAAAGCGATGAGGATCGCACTTAAAGAGTTGCTGTAAATTTCGCTTCTCAAACTGCTGAGACTCTATTTTCAGTTGTTGCCAATGAGGCGTGTCGCTAATTAAAGGCATATACTCTTCTCTAGGTGCAGAGGTGGAAAAATACGCAGGCGGACACTTTCTAACCTAGATGTTAGTTTCGGTATTGGTTTTGATACAAATTCACAATAAAGTGACATAACGGGATTATAATCTCAATAGCTAAATAATTGTGCTCGATCTGAAGAAGACTGGTGAACATTAACATAGGGGACAGCCATGGCTCGACCAAGAATTGCAATTAATGGATTTGGCCGCATAGGACGAATTGTTACTCGCATTGCCAAAATGTATGGCCACGTGAATGTGGTGGCAATAAATGATTTAGCCAGTGCCGAGAGCCTGTGCCATGCCTTCAGGTATGATAGTGTGCACCGGCCCTACCCGGGGGAGGTGTCTTTAGACGGAGATGTGATGACCGTCGATGGTGATGCCTTTAAGGTTTTGAACGAGCGGGATCCGGAACGTTTTCCTTGGCGAGAGATGGAAATCGACTATGTCATTGAGAGTACGGGTCATTTTCGCGAATTGAGTCAATTACAACATCATATAGATGCGGGTGCAAAACGTGTCATCGTGACAGTACCAACCAAGGACTACCTAGAAAGTACCGTAGTATTGGGCGTCAATGATCATGTCATCAATAAAAAGACGCAAATTATTAGCAACGCCAGTTGTACCACCAACTGCGCGGCACCAGTGGCGAAGGTATTACACGAACATTTTGGCATTGAGCGAGGCTTGCTCACTACTGTCCATGCTTACACCTCAGATCAGAGACTAGTGGATGCGGTACATAGTGACTTGCGCCGCACACGACACGCAGCGATGAATATTATTCCCACTTCTACCGGTGCTGCACGAGCCATCGGCCGTGTGTTGCCAGAGCTGGATGGCAGATTAGATGGTTTGGCGATGCGTGTTCCCGTACCAGACGGTAGCGTGGTGGACTTAACAGTGGATTTAAAGCAAAAGGTGACTGCCGAACAGATCAATGAAGCCATGCAAGCCGCGGCCGCTGGCCCATTATCAGGTATTTTAAAATACCAAACGGATCCTATCGTCTCGATGGATATAGTAGGGGATCCTCACTCTTCAGTTTTTGATGCACAGCTCACTCAAGTCATCGATGATACCATGGTGAAAGTGATTGCCTGGTATGACAATGAATGGGGTTATAGTTCCCGTGTACATGATCTGATTCACAAATTGGCATTGTTGGATGGCTTGGATACCAAGTAGCATCCGTTTTAAATGCCGTCCACTTATTATCTTATCGGCTGTCGGCGGTCTGTTTCAGAGCTGTTTGAGGACTTTCTTTGCAGAGTGATTAGCAGAGTTGTCACACAGTTAGCATGAACCGCCGCGCCATCTATGCCTGCGAGGAAATGGACTCATTAGTCCTACTTTAAATCTCTAGATGTGTGCCTGGATTAAAATACCATGTTAATGGCTAGATTAACCATATTGACCTTGTCATCTTCAAAACTGACGAGAACGGGTAAGGCATCAAACAGGCCCGCCGCCAAAGAATCATCTGGTATGTCAGGCACGTGTGTATGAGAGAGTTCGGCCTTGACGACAATCGCGGGGGTCACTGAAATCTTCACCCCGAGAATCGTACTCTGTTGTTCATTGTTGATGGTACCATTCGTTTCTACTTCAGTAATATTGATGACACTATGGGTGAGATGAGGTAGAAAACGACCGAATTGATATCCCACAGTGACAAACCAATTTACGTTGGTACTATTTTCTCTGACTTTGCGCTGCCCCACTTCTGCCATTAGAAGAAACCGACCATCATTATAGTCAAGGCCCAAAGTGCTAAAGGTGGAATTAGATTCTATGATCCCGTTAGGGTATCCTGCAAAAAGTGTTGCTAAGGTGGGATTGGCAGCCAACTCTGCAGCAAAGTCTAAAAACAAGTCGTAGGCGTCATGATAACTGAGTCGGAGCTTAAAATTGTCTCTAACAAAGTTGGCTTCTATACCGGCAATTTTCAACACAATTAGATATTCTAGCCCGTTTGAAGTAACCGTTTCCTCAGGATTTTCTCCTCCATAGATTAATAAGTCGTAGTCGAAATATTGTCCTTCGTTTCGATATTTGAATTTGAGACCATTAATCGTGGTAAAAGGAATATTATTGAATCCATAAAGCTCTTCGGGTGGTCGGATCCATGGATAAGTAATGCCCACATCGAGGGTTTCCGAGATCATAAACATAGGAGCGCGTACCTTGCCCACCTGAAATTCAAAACTGTCCGTTAGCCGTGCACCCACATAAGCCCACTCCGCATCAACATCCCAGCCTTGGTTGCCGCGGGCCAAAAGTTGCGTAACAAATTGAAATGGCCCTTCTGATGGTTTGAATGTTGTTTGGATACCGATTAGAGATAAATCGCTGAAATTCATCTCATCAGTCACACCGATAAAGGATATTTCATTATCAGTTTGAGAAAACCCGGCGGTGAGGAATCCATTGTGGCTAAGACTGCGAGAATACGCCACGTTTGAATAGAGGATTACGGCCAGGATGTATACAAGTATGCGTGTTTTTTCAAGATTCATATTCTTTTCTTCTACTAATATTAATAGGTCGATTGTCAATTAGCGATAAACACGACTTTAATGGAGCTATCGACAAGGCTGGAATCAATGTAGCCAATGGCATTCGTTTTAGAAGAGACTAATTGCTTCACTGCATTGTCATTATTCACGCTACTTGGGGGGCTTCCACCACCCGTAAAGATTAGTTGAGCCCAATACGCTTTTAACTGAGAGGCATCTTTTTCCACAACTTTTTCATAAAACTCATCACGTATGGCATTGCCCTCCGCTTGATCCACGGGGTTTAACTTAATGCCCAGAACTTTACTGGTTTTACCGAGGTACAGTCGTTTAATACTGTCGGCGTCGGCCTCTTGAATATTGGTATCTGGATGTACGATAACCGCTACGCCCGCTGTAGCAATAACTGGTACTGAGGCGCAGAAAACATACACCATGAAAAGTAATAACGATCTTAAATTCATTAGTTTTCCCCCTTTAGAAAACCATGTTGATTGAGGCATTGAAGATGTTAACTTCTTCGTCCAATATTGCTGTGCCGGTAATAGAACTGGGTAAAGTATCATAGAAACCTACGGTGCCGACGGCATCATCTAAACGCATTTGTCCGACTTCGACTTTGACAGCGACCGCCGGGTTAACATTGACTCGTAATCCGGCGATGATGCTTTCTTGCCCAAGGTTTGCTAGCCCTTTTTCCTTTGTGTCATAAGCACTATAAGTGAGGTGTGGCATAAAATTGCCCATATAATAACCAAGCATCACGTAGTAGGCATATGCATCAGGGAGTGGCGCGTTTTCATTAAAGTCTTCTTCCGCCCATTCACCGCGGAATTCGAAATTGTCTCGGCGATGCAATACGCTGAAAGTAATTGCATCTACATCTTCGAAATCTCCCGGGTTAAGACCCTGTGAACCTGCAAACGCGAGGAGTGAGGCAAAGTCTAAATTGGGGTTGGCCGCTGCCAGTGAATTAATGGTGATACCTATTTTTTGTATTTTATGAAAACTTGCTCTCACATTGGTAGAGTCCGTTTCCGCACTTAGAACAATACCGTGGGATTCAAATCTATCTGTTGTTAGAGTCAACCCAGCTATTTGAGTATTGAGATCTTTTAGTTCTCCACTATACATTTGCACCGCCATTTCGAGATCTCCAAAGTGTCCCGAGCGCTTCACACTGGCCCCATTTAATGCTGTAAATGGTACAAAATGGATCTCTTCAGGGGGCCGCACCCATGGATAGGCGATGCCGACATGTAAAAATTCCGATACATGAAAAAATGGAATGCGATACCTTCCCAATTTGAGTTCCCAGGCATCAGTTGGCCTGTAAGCCACATAGGCCCATTCTGCATCCACTTCCCATTGCTCTTTCCCTAGTGCTAATAGTTGCACGACAAATTCGATAGGGTCTTCCGAGGGTTGAAAAGTGGTTTGTAATCCTATCAAAGAGCCTTGACTAAAATTGATCTCATCATTGAGACCGCCCATAAAGGGTACTTCTGAGTCGACTTGGCTAAATGTTGCTGTGATAAAGCCATTGGTTCTCAATGCGCGTTCTGCTTGTGCCAATTGAGGTGACAGAATCAGAAACAATATTCCCCCGAGAAGGGCAGTGATTGTGTCCGGTTTTGATAAAAAGGCTGATTGTTTCATCATTTAAATCCTCGCATATGATTGATTGCCACCTTCTGTTTTAGGTTGATTCTACCTGTGCTCAGTCACTGTACGAATTGACCGCAATAGATAATTTTTTCTAGGGTTCTGACTACTTGTTCAAAGACATTCGATTTTATGCCTGTTACCTTTTTAATGTGTCTAAAATAGTAGGGCTTGATGCTACGTGCTTCCTGGATGTTCTCTCCGTTGAATATTCCGATCGCCAACTCGGTATTAACCATGTTTGGTGTGAGCAAACGTGCAGTCAACATACTTCGAAAAAGTGGGGTGTTCGATTTCATATTAGAACACCATGTTTAAGGCGATGCCCAGTATGTGGGCAGGATCTTTATCAACGGCATTGCCGGGTAAAATATCATACAGTCCGATGCTACCAGTACCTTGCAAATTTACTTGCGATAGCTCTGCCTTAATGGAGGTGGTCGGATTGAGTCCTTTTTTAATGCCGATAGTGGTAGTCGATTGGTTTTGAACGATCGTGGTGGAGTCTGTATCAAATTCACTGTAGGTGACATGCAGGAGGAGACTTTCCAACTTTCTGCCGATGGTGATGAAATAGTTGGTATTCTTGGAGCCACCAGAAGCGCTCACTTTACGCTGACCCACTTCTCCCATCAATAACCAATGCTCTGAATCGTACTGTCCGCCAAATGTCGCAAAAGAAGCATCAAATGAGAGGATTCCGCTGGGTGCAAGTGCTGAAAAAATGGCGCCCACATTTGGATCCGCGGCAATTGAGTCGGTCGCATCGTATGAGAGTTCAGGGGCATCATGGTAGCTTGCGCGAATTTTCCATTTATCGTTTAGTATTAATAGTTCAACCCCGCCAATTATTAAATCTGTTAGGTTGAATTCAAAAGCATTCAACGAGGAGGCTTGAGAGGGGTTTTCACCCACGTATGCGAGCAATTGTAAATCAAGATCCATCCAATGAAAGCGTCGTTTGGCTTTCATGCCATTCACAGTAGTAAAGGGTATGTTCGCAAATCCATAAAGCTCAACTGGCGGGCGGATCCAAGGATAAGTAATGCCCACGTCCAAGGTTTCAGACACTAGAAACATGGGCGCCCGAATTTTTCCGATCTGAAATTCATAGGCATCTGCAAGCTTAAATCCCACGTACGCCCATTCGGCATCCACGTCCCAACCTCGGCTACCGCGGGCCAACAGTTGAATGGTGAAATGCATTTGCGCAGCACTGGGTTGAAATTTCGTTTGGATACCAATGACAGACATTTCACTAAAATTGATGTCGTCTGCGATCCCTGAATAGGAAGTAGCACTATCGGTTTGACTAAATGCCGCAGTCAAAAATCCATTGTGATGGACTTGACGTTCAGCACTGACGAGTGGGGACAAAAGTAGCAATAATAGTCCACCAATAAGTGGTCTATTTGACAAGAAATTTTTGGCCAAGTTGTTAGGTACCATATTCACTTCAATCTTCCCTATCTTTGCGGTCTATTGACTACCTCGATAGATAACTTTGACGTTGGATGTATTGGCAGAACTTGATACATATCCGATACTGTTTTGCTTCGCCAGTACCCACTGCACCATGGTTTGGTCAGAGTTTTGTACAGTAGGAGGACTGCCCCCGCCAGTAAATATCAACTGTGCCCAGTAGGCCTTAAGCTGTGAAGCATCTTTATCTACTACCTTTTCGTAGAAGGCGTCGCGTACAGAATTGCCTTCAGGTAGATCGGCGGGTGTGAGACGAACACCGAGTAGTTGGCTGGTTTTTCCTAGATAGAGCCGCTTGATACTGTCCGCATCAGCTTCTTTGATGGATGAATCTGGATGGACAATCACCAAAAACTCTTCTGCCCACAGTTTGCCACTGAAGAGGACTAAGAATGACCAAAACGTTAAGTGCGCTAATTTCATTTGACAATATCCTTTTTTTAAATTATCGCTTTTTTAATGGCTCTCATTAGTAATTAGTAAAATGTATTGTTAGTGTGTTTTGGGGGTGTGTAACCGGTGCACAGCTAAAAAATCGTATTCACTGAAAATCGAACCATGGTTAGCTCCGGATCCAATGGAGTGATATTTAACGGAACGCCGTTAAAGTTTGGCGGCAAAGAGTCATAGAGTCCAATCGCATTCGCCGCCGAATCGATTTCGATATCTGCTACTTCAAATTTAACTGCTGTGCTGCTTGTGGCATTGAATCTGAATCCTAGAGTGATGGATTCCTGATCTTGGTTGAACAGAGTTTTGTCATCTACACTATATTCACCGAAGGTAATATGGGGTACGAACTTGCCAAAACTATACCCTGCGGTAAAAAACCAGTTCTCGGTAGTGGGGAAGGGCAATTGTTGTTTTATTTTTCGCTCCCCCCATTCACCCATCAAAAACAGATTACCCACATTGGAGGTAAATCCGATAGAGCTAAAATTGGCTTTGCCGTTGTCCACTGGCAAAATGTTGGCCGGGTCCTGCGCTAATACTGCTGCAGTGACCGGTAATCCCACACTCTCGAAAGCATCTATAATTGGTTGAATAATATCTAATACTATGTTTTTACCTTCATGGTGCCCAGCTCGAATGCTGAATAATTCGCTCCCTACTTTAAAGGTCACCCCGTAAATCTCAATACTGCCTGTATCGGGAATACTGATGCCGGCCACGTCCAAACCAATCGCGTTGTTTTTGCCTCCATATAGTTGCGATGCATAATCTAAACTAAAAATAGTTCCTTGATGTTTAACACTTAAACCATCTAAGGATGTAAAGGGTATATTTAGAAAGCCATATAATTCGTCCGGTGGGCGGATCCAAGGATAAGCGAAGCCCACGTCGTATTGTTCCGAAATCATATAAAAGGGCACACGTATTCGCCCCAAAAATGCCTGGGTGTTGTCAGTAATTTTATAGTTGGCATAGGCCCATTCTGCTTCTAACTCCCAACTATTTGCACCCCTGGCGAGTAGTTGGGCCACGAACCGTAAGCGGTTTTCTGCTGGTTGGTAAGAAGTCTGCATTCCTACTAGGGACAGAGCACTAAAATTGAGCTCGTCCTTGATACCAAACATAGATGCTTCCGCGTCCGATTGTGCGGCGCCTACGGTGAGAAATCCATTGGTAGTCAACTGTCGTGCTTGTAGGCTAGTATTGAAAACGACAAAACAAGTGACTGTTAGAAAAAATATCCGGATTAACATAAAATCCCATTCGTTTTTTATTATTAAATTCATTTAATTATCACGCTGAATATTGGTTTAACAGAATCGTTTAGCATTCTCGCGTCTACGTAACCAATGGCGTTTTCATTTCTGGATACCCATGAGATGACTTCGTGATCTCCGTCCAAGACCGGAGGTGGACTGCCTCCGCCGGTGAAAATTAATTGTGCCCAATACGCTTTGAGCTGATTAGGGTTTTTGCCACACACCTTGTCATAAAATAAAGTGCGAACCGGTTTGCCATCAGCTTGATCGACTGGAATCAATTTAGTGCCTGATAGAGTGGAGATTTTGCCCAAGTATAATTTTTTAATGTCTTGTGCTGTTGCCGATTTCAATGCATGATTTGCGTTGACGATGACCGAGAGTTCAGCAGCAAAAAGAGAGGCCGAAAAAAGAAAGCTGATAAGGGGAGGCATTAAAAACACCCGAAAAAATGAACTCATTTTTCCCTCCTTGGAAAAATTCTTCAATCAGGTTCCCAATCCACAAGCAGATACACTTGCTCACTCAAGATCCAGAAGCCGACATTTTTTATTGGCGATGTTGGGATCAGGTGATCTGATGATTCACGCCAAAAATTTAACTTAAATCGAATATAAGCAATTAAAAAGCCAATTTGTCTAAAGTTCTGTTTCGAAGTTCGCAAAACTTAATAAAGGTTGAATCGGAGAATAGACATTTAAACAACATGTTGTCAAATTAACTTTAAACTTTGCATCTAAATAGTTATATAACTTAGAAAATCATTGATGAATACAGTATTGACGTACAAACCGATACAAAAAGTTAAAAAATTGGGTTTTGGCGGCAAATAACGATTATATAGATTAGTGCCAGAATGTAGGCAAGAAGAACCTGTATTTTCTACCGGTTGCTTTTGTGTCTATTACAACGGCAACTCTTGTTTAATGTTCACATCTGAATAAGTAAACAGGCGCTAGATCTTTGTCTGTTTGTGAACATTGAGCGTTTTTCGCGGAATATTTACCGCTGAATTTAAATCTGTTTATTTGTTATAAGATTTTCTATCTAGGAACATCAACATACTGGGTAACAGTAAAAACGTGGCGATTAATGCCAAACCGACGGAAAGTGATATCAACAATCCTAAATCTTTAGAGGGTTTGAAAGCAGACTCATAGAGTATGGAAAAGCCGCCCACTAAGATGGCGGAAGTGACCAGTAGTGCCACACCTACGGTATTAAAAGAATATTTGATCGCGTCACCCACTTCTAATGATAGCTTGCGTCGGGCCCGTTGATATTTAGTCAGGAAATGCACCGTATCATCTACAATGATACCCAGGGCAACCACGAGTACCGAACCACCAGACATGCCCAGCTCTCCCACCAACAATGCCCAAACGCCGAACGCCATGATGATAGGGGTGACATTGGGTATAAAACTTAAGATGCCTAGTTTTAAGTTTCGTAACGCCATTAATATCACTGCTGAGATCAATATCAACGCTATATAGACACCGGTGAGCATGCTTTCGATATTGCGTTTGGCAATGTGGGCAAACATGACGCTCTCTCCCACTGCAGAGGGTAACTTTAAAGCGGGTGCATGAGCTTTCGCCCAAGCTTGGGCCCGTTCATCCAGCTGGATGATCTCATTGGTCTTCAAATTAGCTAGAGAAACGCTCATGCGTGATGCGCTTTTTTCTACATTAATAAAATTACTTAAATCGAGACCCGAAGGTAGTGAGAGTTCAAACAGCAGTAGATATTGTGCCGCTAATTCTCGTGTTGATGGGGCAACATAGTAGTCGGCATCGTCGTCGTTCCAAGTACGGTTTAATCTAAATATAATGTCAGTATAGTTAGAGACATGCAGCACACCTGGTTGCTGTTTATACCACTCAGCCAGTTCATCCAGTTGCCGCAAATAGTCTGGCTCATTGATGCCACCTTCACCACTATCCGCTTCCACATTATAGTGGATTGCCATCAATCCGGACATTTTCTCCACAAAGAAATCGTTGTTGCGCCTGAATTCTATGGAATCGTCAAAATATTCTAAAAAGAGATCATTAAACTCGATTTTTGGTACCGCCATACTCAAACTGATAATAACCGCTACCATGCCCACGAAGACTAATTGGTAGCGTTCAACGACAAAATTAGCCAACAGATCGATGAGCTTGAATCGATAAACTCTTTGGCGTTTGGTATTAAAAGGGAGTATCGCTAGCAATGCTGGCAATGAAAATACAGAGTAGAAATAAGCAGCAACGACACCGATAGCGACCACATTCCCCATGTCTCGGAAAGGGGGCGAGTCATTAAAATTCATACTTAAAAAGCCAATCATAGTGGTCAAACTGGTGATAAATATGGGCACATGATTGACATGTAGGGCTTCATTGATTGCTTCTTCTTTGCTTTTGCCATCATTCAGGGCATGGAAAAAAGTGACTAGGATATGCACACTGTCTGCAATGCCGACAGTGATTACCACAATGGGTGCCATGGCGGTGGTCGGTGATAGTTTTATTCCGAAGGCAATGGCGCCCCCTAACGCTGTAGCCGCTGCCATTAGCACCACCAGTATGGTACAGATAGTGCCACTAATCGATCTTAGAAACAGTAGCATGGCACCGATCATCAGTACCACCATGATTGGGAATAGATATTTTATGTCATACAGAGTGGCTTCGTTAAAGGCCCCGTCTGCGTACACTCCTCCTGTTTTGTATACTTCTAAGGAGGGATATTTAACCTGAAGTTCGTCGACGAGTTTATTCACACTAGATTGAATTTTTATTTTATTGTTCGCGGCATTGGGGCCGCCGCGGCCGACAATTAAATTAATATTCACCGCTGCCATTGAACCATCTTCTGCCACCAACTTACCGGCTAAAGTGCCGTCTGTGGTGGCAATTCGACGAATCTCTGCGAGTTGTTCATCGGTGAGTGTTGAGGGATCCTCATATAAGGGTTTTACCAACAAATCGCCCTCATCATTTAATATGGTACGTTGGAAATTGGCCATTGAATCGGTACGAAGGGACAAAGGGATTTGCCAAGCCTGATCGGTGAATTCTTTTACCGCGCTCAACATCTCTCTGGTGAACATATCGCCCTCGCGGTTGACGAAACCCACCACGACATTGTTATTTTTACCATAGATATTTTCGAATTGTTCATACGCGAGTAGTTGTGGATTATTCTCTCCAAAGAAGACCCGCATATCATCATTGAACTCGGCAAACTTGAGTTGATATAAGCTTGCGGCGAACATCACCACAGTTAAAAGTAAAACCGGATATCGATATTTAATAAGGTAATCTTCAAGGGTCATGAATTTTGCACCTTTACTACCGCTTTTATTGAGCGCAACGTGTGAAACAAATTAAGAAGACGGTTACAAATAGAAGGCCATGATTTAAAATGTTTTTAAGGTGTTTTGTTGCTTCTAAATTTGGTTTTTTCTGAATCATCTAAATTCTGGCGCGCAAATCATAATCAAATTTGAGTACTAAAGCGAGTACTATTGCATATGTTCGCGCTTTTTCTAAGCAAATGGATATCGTTCTGAGCACACGGCGGGTTACTGCGCATTAAAATTCAAGCCACTCAGTTTGTCTGCAAGAGCGGACTTCCCCTAATCAATTGGATTGTATGAAATTAGCATGGCCTTAGTTTGGGAAAGTAAAGACTCGAAAAATCACTATGAGGTGCGCAGCGCGGGCAATAGTTTACGCCTTTACACCAATGGCATCTTTCATACTCAATATAATCCGCGTCAATTACTCACGGGGAGTGTTTGGGATTTACTCATGTTGCCGGTCTTTTTTCACTGCCCCAGCGCAACCAAACGCGTGTTGATTTTGGGAGTCGGTGGCGGTGCGCTATTTCACTTGTTGTTGGAGCTGACTGCAGCGAAGGAGATGGTCGGTATAGACTGTGATCCGATGCATCTTAAAATAGCTAAGCGATTCTTTCGCTTAAGAAATCCCAGAATTCAGATGGAATGTGCCGATGCCCGTGAGTGGGTGGATCTATACCAGGGAGAACCATTCGATTTGGTGGTGGACGATCTTTATGGCGACCATAAAGGGGAGCCGATTCGCGGCGTGGAGGCCGACCGGGAGTGGTTGACGATGTTGAAAAAATGCCTGTCACCAAGCGGCACCTTAGTGATGAACTATGCCACGCGAGATGAATTTAAGGGATCTGCATACTATTCTCATGCCGCCGTTCGGCGGGGATTTCGTCAGACATTCGGTTTTACCACCCCCCATTGTGATAATCTTGTGGTGGCACTGTTGAAGAAAGCATCCAGCGCCAGCGACTTGCGGCGGCAATTGTCTCTAGTGCCCAGACTTGATCCGAATCGTGCAGATTGTAAACTTCGATATCGGGTGCGTCGATTGACGATTTGACCGCACTATTGGTCAAGGTGAGGTTTTATGCAGAATATTCGCCTAGTATTGATGATCTTTTTCTTTCCAGTGCTAATCGCCTGTGGCGATGATGATGCGTCGCTGGGCACCGGTCTACCTGGTGATTCAGATGATGATGGTAATACCACACAGAGTCGGCTCAGCAAAGTGGATAGTTCCGGCAATGTATTGGATGAGGGTGCCGCACAATGGAGCTGCGTATTAGATAACGACAGTGGCTTGATTTGGGCTATCAAGCTGGATGACAGCAGCATACATGATAAAGATAACCTCTATACTTGGTTTAATGATGATGCCAATACTAACCAGGGTATGGAAGGATCTCCCGGTGGATTTAATAGCTGTGTGGGGGGGATACAGTGCGACACCCAAAGCTATCTCCAAGCCACGAACGCACAAGGGCTCTGTGCTGCCACCAATTGGCGTTTGCCCACCGCTGCCGAGTTACAACAGATGTCAGAAGAAGAGGCCAATCCCGTTACTCAAACTCAGTTCTTTCCCCACATCAATTTAGATGGCTACTGGTCAGCAACATTGGATAATGTGATGCAGAGATTAACGTTGAGTTTTAGTACCTTGCAGTTGATCCCAGAGGACAGTAGTAACCTTAATCCCGCCATCTTGGTGCATGATTGAGGAAAAGTTGCTCAGACTTGATCACATAATCATTAAGAACCCACTCATTGAGCGTTCTATTTTTTGACTGTGATACCAGTACTTTTACCATTTAAGCTGGTGAGATTATTTTTCTGCCAGTATTGTTGAATGCTTTGCTCTCCTTGTCGCGCTGCCCAATCCGTGAGCGTGTTTCGGTCGCCAGTGAATTCATAGTAGGGTACCGCGAAGCCACAGGAAGTCTGTACCAGATCGATTTGAAGATTAAATATTTGGCGCGCTCCGGGTTGCACCGGAAAGTGGCCAATCCATTCTGACCAGTTTTCCTCATGAGAGTGGATAGCTTCTGCGACACCGTATAGCCGCAGTATCAGCGGTTGTTTTTCAAAGGAACAAAACATTAAGGTCATGCGGCCGTTTTCTAGAACATGGGCGGCGGTTTCATTTCCGCTACCAGTTAGATTCAACCAAATGACCCGATCTGGGCTTATGACTCTTAAACTGTCCATACCTTTAGGTGAGACATTTACATAGCCTTCTGCACCTGCAGTGCCAACGAAATAGATATGCTGCTCCCCAATAAACTGGATATGTTTCGATTCTAATTGCGCAAACTGTTCAGACATGACATCTCCAAAGCAGATTCTCCGACAAATATTATTGAAACAGAACAGACCTATCTTGCTATATGCTTAAGGCGTCTCGCCATAAATTTCTACCATATCCGGTCGTTCGGTGAAAAAGTAGTGCACCCAAATATACAGATGGTTAAAGAGGGCAACGAGTAGCGCAGCCTCGGACAGGGTCAACAGGCCAGGCAAGTAGAGGATCATGAGTCCGAACACATACATACTATTATCGACATATTTGAATATGCCTTGTTTGACGAAAGGTGCTGTGTATGCCTTATCAAAATGGTCAATACCATAGGCACGTTCGATGGTAAAATATTTTCGTACGGAGTAGAAAAGATAAATGACTGGTGGCGTGATGAGGATGGCGATGAGGTATGAGAGTAAGGGCTCTAACTTCAGCGTGTCCTGATTGCTCAGCGCTAAAACAATTATCGTCAGCAGCCGACTGACAAATAGCAGAGAAAAACCGACAGCGTACAACTTAAACGTTCGATCACAGCCATAACGTTTTGTAAACATGTTGAGATAGAGCTCGAGGCGCCAAATTAGCCACACATAAAGCTGGTGAAGGATAGGGATGGAGATCGCCACCCAAAACCAAAAACCTGTGGGCATACCCCAGTAACTGCCCTGCGTAAGAGAGGGAAACTGAGTGAGACACCAGCCTAGTGTCAGCAGTAACGCCAGTAGGTAAATGAGATGCTTGAGTTGGTGTGCAAAAATCTGCCTAATTTCGTATCGATAATGATTCAACATAGTTTAATCAACGCGAGGTTGCGACAAAGAACTCCAAGAATTGATGCCGAAATCGACGAAGTCACTCGGACCATACGTGTATCTGACCGTTTTCGTTAATGGCTATAGAGAGATCGGGGCGGTCTATGCCACTATTATAAGAGTGAATACGAATATACAGGATTTTTCCGTTAAGTGACATTTCACCCGGATCGTAAAATAGTTGCAGATCCTGGAGGTGGTTCACAGACAGCTCGCCTAAGAGTTGGCGGGGAAACTCAAATTGACGACCAAAAGCCTCAATTTGCATGTTAGCAATTTCGCCGGAACTCCGTTGTTGGCCATGGATCTCAATGCTGCCAGAATCCCTAATGCCGCTGCTTCGAATACTAAACCTATCGGCGCTTTCTAAGTCGTTTGCCGGAGTTGCGTAAACCGCACTGTTTACCAGGAGAAATATGAGAGTACGAAATAGAGTTACCATCGCATTTTGCCTCAAAAAGTTTTTAAGTGGAGGGCAAAAATGGATAAAAGATAAAGAGAGTTTGCTCAGATTTGATGAGTAATTTTTAGGCCGCCCATCAAATATTAATATAGGAATTGATTTAATTATATTGTATGCATTGAATGAATTATTGTAGTCCCGGTTGCCTATTGTCTCAATAGTTGGTTTTATCACTTGGAATGGGGTTTAATCGAAATCAGTTGTATCAACCAAAGAGTATAAAAAGAATTTAGTCAATCATTGACGCGCACATCGAAAAGCAGTCTGTTGCCCATGACAAGAGCAACAGATCTTCTATGGAGATACTTTTGGTACCGGAATCGCAACAGCTGTTTAATGTAATTACTGGGTCGCGAGCGCTTCGGCAACTTGTTGTCGAATGCGTTTTGATGTCTCGCTGCGCATGATATCCTTGAGCACCGGTTCATTTTCCGGAAATTGGCCGAGATTTTGGCTCAATAAAAGCGCAATGTGATAGCGCGTACTTTCGTCAGGTTCGGTGCGCACTGTCTGTCGGAACAGGGCCATCGCGGTGTCACTTGGTTGAGTCCATGATTGCAGTGACTCAGCTATCGCACCGCGCACATAACCATTGTCTTCCTCACTGTAGTACGACACCAATTGATCGGCGACCTGATCCACGCCTAGCGTGCCTAGCGATAATGCGGCCACCCGGCGTATTTGAGGCTCCACATCATCCAGCAGTACTACCACATCTCTTGCAAGAGATCTGTCCTGCGTATTTCCTAAAGCGGTGACATAATTGCTACGAGTGACTAGATCGCCGGAACCTAGAGCATGACTCAGTAGATCTGAACGCAACGAAGAGTAGAGGGGATTTTCTGCTTGGCGCAAACTGTTCCCCATACTGCCTAAAGCGAAGGTGGCTGAATTTGCCATTCTTTGTCGTTCGCCTCCAGCATAATTTTGCGTGGTGCGCCACAATGCGGAAATGCTTTCCGTAGAAGGTTGTTCAACTCCGGCCATCGCAACGATGGCCCGCATGCCATCCTTCAAGGACCAACTGCTGTCGGTGATCACTTGAACTAACGCTGCCTGAGCGCTTTCCGTACCTGCCAATTCTAGCGCCAGATAAAGATCGGCACGGGTGCGATCGCTGAGTTCATGAGTCTCTAATACTTGCAGAATGATCCCCGGCAAGGAGGCATGGACGCGCAGCAAATCACGAAGACGGTGAATATGCGAGAGTCGTCCCTGTTTCGTTGCATCTAATACTGGAATGGTGGCTAAAATTTGCCGACGTGCTTGCTCTGCAGTGAGATCCGGTACGGTATGATTGATTTTGGATCGGTGTTCGGAAGGGGTTGTAGTGGCATCGAAGGCCCATAAACTTGCTGCGTGTTTCACTTGTGTGCTTGGCATTAGATCCAGTGCGGCAGACTGTTTGATGTTCATTGCCGGCCCACCCTGGCCTTCGGAATTCATCTGCTCTTCTATTTTCATTGAGCGGATCCAGTTGTAGCCTGGTTCAATAATAATGGACTCTGTCGAATTGAGAGTCGACCAATTCACCATGCCGGCGGCTGTGGTGTGGAAATTATGTTTGGACTTATGGATCTGATACGCACCCGTTCGCTGGTAAGCGGCTGCATAGGTTCCTGAGCTATTGCGTTCATTTGTGATCCAGCTATCACCTGGTTTCAGACTGAGCTGAAATGTACGCACGAGATTCTCCAGGATGCTGCGGTTGTGTCGATTGATCTCTGCCGGGAACTCAAACCTTAATGGCATGCCATTGTCCGCAAAAAGTACTCTAAAGGGCACCCCAAGCGCACGATCGGTTTCATCATCCGTTGATCCGTTGATTTTTAGTCGGATAGTAGACAACCGCATTCCAACTAAGGCTTGATTGTTTTCCATTTGCAAGATCAAGGTATCCAGTACGCCTTGCAGATGCACATGTATGGAAGATGATCCATTAGTTGCTGCTTGCATACCCATGGAAGATTCAGACAGCACCCGATACTGCTGCGAAACACCAGCGTGCCATTGCATCAATAGTGGCGTCCATTCGTTTGCCGCGGTAGGTTGTTCCGGTACTGAAGGCACCCTATCTGGCGACTGCATCAGGAACCATGCTACGAATAATACGGCTGCACTTAGAGCCAGTGCGACTGACAGTAACCAACGGCGTGTCATGTTACTCAAGGAACAAAGTATGCCGGTTGCTGGCCGTTTACTATGACGACATCCAGCTCGGCGAAAGGATCTTCGAACAGTATATCTTCCCGGCGGAACAAGGCTGGCGTGCTATA
>DJFZ01000037.1:22796-28195 GCA_002432655.1 Thiotrichaceae bacterium UBA5859
TTTGCCGATAGGGCCGGTGAAGATATTGCTTAGTTTCTGTAATTGGGTAATGATGAATTCTACATTGCCGCTTGAGAAGCCGTCATCAAACACTTCGATTTCGGTGCCAATGAAATACACTAATTTTTCTTCTAATAAGGTCACTACGCCTTCCACGCCCACCGAGAATACTTTAGTACCCACACCTGCAAACATTCCAGCTTCGAGATTAGCGAATGGGCCTATAGTCGTACCCACGGAGATGACCGGGTTGGCCGAGGCGCTGCTACCAAATAGAGTGGGATCATCTCCGCCATAGCCGAACGTATAATCCAGGCCAAAATTACCTCCCACAGAGCCGCCAGCAATCATTGGCACTGGTCCAACGACGAACTGCTGTTCTTTCTCAATTTGTTTTGAATAGTCTGCAAGAGGTACAGAGACGGCAACAGTGGTTGGGGGTAGAGAATCGATTACTTGATTTAGGAAGCGAATTTCATAAGAGAATCCGGACTGCTCTGATTCTGGTTTGTCCAGGTAGTCCGGTACCAGTTGCGCCCGAGCCGTAATCCGCAAAAAGTCAAACTCACTGCCAAATAACGTGACCGGGACACCGGCGGTGACCTCTTCAATATAACCTCTGTTATCGGCTGTGGCACCAGCACCAAAGTCTAGGTTAAACGCAAAATGTTTGTTGTTGTTTTGCGTAGCGAATCCATCACCCGATGTCAGGGGTTCAGAGGGTGTATTGTATTGAGGCACATAACTACCGGTATTATATTGCGGTGTACCGGGAGGTAACGGCGGCAGAAATATCTCCAGCGATGGACAGCTTTGATTATCCGCTGTATCACCGTCTATTATCATCGGATCGGCGGCACGGATCTTCACGCACACTTGAAAATCCAGTGCAGCCAAGCTAACACTTTCGTCACCCCGTACACCACTGAAGGGGAGGCCAGAAAGAAAAGCTTTCAAATCGTCGATCGCCTCTGCTGTCAGATCTGGTGGTGGTTCAGTGGGTGGTTCAACGTCAAACGGACAGTCGGTACATGGCTGTGGCGGATATCGTAATGCTTGCTCTAACTCGAATCCGAGTTTCCCTGGAAAGTAGAAATCCATGTGTTCCGAATTGCGTGTCACATCATCGAGATCGGCCTCGTCGCCGATTATTTCCGCCAGCAAAGGTGTGAAAGTTCCCAGTGATAGCCACTCTACTTCGCCTTGAGAGCCGGTATCTGGATCGACGCCGTAGGCATTCATGTAACGCTGTTGATCTGAGTTCCACAGGTATAGGGGCACATCATGAGTTGTGCCGTTATCGAGACGAATAATGCGCAGGCTGGCAAAGGCTTCGATATCAACTGTTTCGTTCAGTTCCAACCCGTCAGCACCAACGGAGATAGTGCCACCAGCATCAGCGTTGTATACGTTATCTTCACCCACTTGCTCAAGATATTCATCAGTGTTGATAATCAGCGCGCTGCGATCCAGTGCCACATTGGCTAACAACAGATTGGGGGTGTTGGTCGTCTCCAGTATCACTTGCACTGAGCTGGTGTTGTCTTCTTCGTCCAGTTCAATGATTTCGTCCACTGGATCCACGATTGCGGCAATATAATAAGGGCCGCTGAATTCTACACTGGCGGGTATCGTGACATTGAGTTCGTATTCACTGCTACCCGCCGGTAAGCTTTCGATTAGTTCTGTGCCCAAGGGTATTTGTCTCGCTTCAGCATCTGGATCTGACGTATCATCGATAGCGAACAGCGATACCGTAACGTTGTTCACCATGACATCTGCACTCAGTGAGAGAGAGACTGCTAGTGGGTGACCGATGCGCGGATCTGCGGTTTTTAAGGCAATAGCCCCAGCAGTAATATTGTTCGTTTGCTCATCATCATCGTCACTATGCAGACAGGCTGAAAGAGTCAGTATGACAGCGGCAACTGTTGTCACCCGTAAAATATTAAAATTCAAGCCTGCGCTCCCTAGTCGGTTTAGGTGTGTGATTAGATCGACTGGATGAAAAAAACGTTTTAGATCAAGGGTAAGTTATAATTTTTCTCGGTACCTAATGTAACTTAGTATTTGTTTGGGAACAATAGAAAAGAGGTAATCGCATTTTATCTTTATAGCATGTGGATTGCTTGGCATGGGGTGTACACTAAAAAGTATTGTGTTTTAAAGATAAGTTTCACCTTCCGTGATGAGCACTTCTTGCCAGTACAAAACATTTTAGTTTGGTCGGCCATCTACATACTTATTGTCAAATATTTGACCACCGGTATCACTCTAGTTGAATTTAGCTGACGAATTGAGGTGTGAATATAAACTATGGTGAAGAACATTTCATTTCTGGAGGCCGATAAGTGGAGTATGGCATCATTCACTTAGCTGTTTGACTACTTCCGTACCTTAGATGCCAGTGTTGTGACTCGCCACATGGCGAATATAGTTGAGGTCAGTATAGAAACTATCATCCTAGTAATACCTTTCGTCATTTTTTTTACGATGGAGCCTTCGATTTTTTAAACTCAACTTCGTATAAGGGTTGAAATCGTTAACGTAGATGTTTGTTTTAGTTTGAATTAAATAAAAATGCGGGTTTCAAGTGTGTTTTTATGAAACTCTTTCTCTAAATAAAATTTAATGTTACTTTAATTTTTTAAATATACGTTATGTCTAAGCGAATGCGATTGATGCTTATAGTTCATTACAACAAATCTCGTTACCCTATATTGCAAAGCAGGCATGACACATTCACAGAATAGCGAAAGTACCAATACCTTTCTCCATCTCAAACTGATTATGGGTCAAGGGGCTGCTACCCAAATATCTAGCTAGTTATATGAAAGATGTCGTCATACTTAGGTTGGGCATACGTACCTATGCTGTGTTTTAAGTACTAAATAAAATTTGCAAAGAGGTGTGAAGTAAAATTTAAAATTAGGAAAAAATCAAATGGACTATCTTCATCAGAGAGACATTACCGGAATTGATTCACGTTACCTCACTCAGTGGGCAGGCCGATCTTTAGAGGGACTCTATTTAATAGAGAGTACCTTAACGGGTGGCTACCCAGGGAATACTCGTTCGCCGGTATTCTTGGTGCCAGGAGTGTTTGATCCGGTACGCGGAGAATATGGAGAAGATCTTATCTGTCATCTGCTGAAAGAGTGCGGATGCAGTGCGGTCTACGAAGCCCATTTTAGAAGCCAGGGTGAGTGTGGCTTACTGGATATCGAATCGGTGTTGCATGATCTGACCCACATTAGTTCAGACCAAGATCCTGCATGCGTCATGATTGGGCTCAGTGGGGGGGCGATGGCTCTCGGCGCGGGTTTATTAATGGCGTCACAGCAGCAGAGGGAGTTGCCGGTAGCAGGTGCGTTACTAATTAGTCCGTACTTTACAGGTTACGATACCTTGTTTTTTAGATTTGCTCACAAAATACTCGAAAGCGAAGAATCCTTAAGAAAAGTGACGAGACATTCTGGTCATGACAAAGTGCCACAAAATATTGAGAACTCATTGGCATGGTATGAAACCTCTGAACTCAAGCACTTATTTGAAGCTGCTCAACCTAATCGGCCCAACGCAGATTTTTTGGTTCCTGTGGAAACGAAATATTTTCGCTTCGATGTCTTTTCACGCAAGGGCAGAGCAAAGTTACGTGCGTTGTTTAACTGTGGTCCGTCTCAAAAGCCGTTTCCGGGACTGCATCGAGGTTTGTTTCGTGTGAAAACAGCAAATCAAGAAGTCGGTAAATTCGTGATGAAGTATTCGAAACTTAATCGACAGCAAGATATTGTTAAAAAAAAGATAGCCTAGCATCTGCATGGTTTTGAACTGGGATTATGAACAAATGACATTGATCGGAAAGGCAGCATGAAGCCACAGTTTCCAATAGTAGATGAAGATAAAGAATATTTAGGTGAACTAGAAGGTATCCAGATTAAGCCCATATTTATCATGGGGCTTCATCGATCTGGAACAACTTTTCTTTATGACTCGGTGGCGCAATGTTTTCCAGTAGCGAACTTGGATCTGTATCACATATTCTATTTTAATCGTTTGATAAAAAACGCACTCAATGGCCGGGAATCACATGATCGTGACACACTAAACCAATATTTTCGTTCCTTAGATATCACAGATCGTAAAATTGATAAGGTCTGGGTTGAAGACACTATGGTCGAGGAGTACGGATGGTTGTTGAGAAATCACAGCTACGCTATGTCTATCACAGAAGATAACGCGCAGTATTTCGAACTTATATGCAAGAAGCTACATTACCTTCATCCAGAAGCGCAGGCTCTATTGTTGAAAAATCCGTTTGATACTGACAACGCGCAGGAGATTCTAAAACGATTTCCAGATGCTAAATTTATTTATATATCAAGGGAGCCTACCTACATTCTGAACAGCATGGTCAACGCAATATTGACTTATCTGACAGGTCAACAGCCGTTTCTAACCTTGTTAGTAGACAAATTTAAAATGCCCACGGCGCAACCGGTACTCATGAAGCTGATTTACGGGTTATGGAAGACCGCGCGAGGTATTAAATCTTTAATCGGTGAGACGCGGGCGAGAAATATTATCGTGCCCTACGTGGCCGAGAATGTAGAGAGCCAAATAGAAAACTATTTTTTGGAACTACGCAAGTTACCCGCAGGCAGCTATTTTGAACTGACCTATCAACGATTCAATGAGGATCCAGAGAAATATCTACTTGCTCTGCAAGGTTTTTTGGGCCTGTCGTTAACGCAAAGCCCGCAATGCATCCGTCCTCAACCCAGAAAGAAAGAGATAGACACTCAAATTCAAGAGTACGGAAATCAATTACAGCAGAAATTAGCGCCCTATTATGAAGAGGCAACAATTAGAATCGAATCTCAACAAGTACAATTACCCATGCAACAGAGTGGTTAGTATGGATTAATTATTTTTCATAATAAGAAACCAATCACAACGCAACCAAGGGATAGTGTGAATGAGCGTAAAAATAGTTTTTTTTAATTTACCTGGGGCAAGCGGGCATATTAATCCGACTATCGGAGTCGTTTCGGAATTAGTGCGTTTAGGTTTTCACGTCATCTACTATGCCGACGAAGATAGTCGCAGAAAATTTGAAGCGCTGGGGGCGGAATTTAGAAATTACGAAAAATGGTTTCACTATCACCACAACACGGAAACGGGCACCGATCTGATACCGATGGCATTAGAAGAGTTGAGCATGACAGAGGCCTGTATCGATGATCTGCTGGTGCAGCTTAAAGATGAAGATGTGCAGGCCATTGTGTATGATGCCTGTTGTCCCTGGGGTAAATATCTATCTGAATCGTTACAGGTGCCAGGCATCAATATAATTACCACAATAGTGAGTTCACCTTGGCTCATTTTAAGTGACTGGC
>DJFZ01000034.1 GCA_002432655.1 Thiotrichaceae bacterium UBA5859
CTATCCATCGGATACTCATGCTCGGTGGCGTTCCATTGATACAGTTGTTGTTGCTTTTCATTTTCTAGCAACAGGGGTAACGAATGAATGTTCTCATGGGGTGTGCGAACTATTGATCCCAGAAGTGTTTGATAATGGGACATCATGCGTTCTATAGTGGAAGCCAGAAATAGATCAGGACAGTATTCCACAGTACCCACTAGCTGATCTGCCACTTCAACTAGTTCAATGCTAATATCAAACTTTGTACAGCCCGTGCCTAAAGCACGTACATCTGTTTCCAAACCAGGGATATTCAAGCCCTCTGCAAGCGGTTCTTTCTGCAATACGAATAGAGTTTGGAATAGTGGTGTTCGACTTAAGTCGCGCGGTAGATCCAGGCTATCCACCATTTCTTCGAAAGGCATGTCCTGGTGGGCAAAGGCATTTAAAATGGACTCTTGCACCCGCGGCAAGTACTCACTAAGTGACGGTTGACTCGAAAGATCCGCTCTAATAGGAATTGTATTGCTGACAAATCCAACTAAGGATTCCAAGTCTGTATTTTGGCGATTCGCCGTAGTGGTACCCACACATATATCCAACTGGCCGCTATAGCGAGACAGAAGAATCTGATAACCTGCCAACAGCATCGAAAACAATGTCACTTCTTGTTCACGAGCAAACTGCTTTAATAGTTGAGTCAGCTCTTTAGAGATTTCAAAAGTTTTCAACTCACCCTGATGACTACGCACCGCCGGACGAGGATAGTCCGTAGGCAATTCAAGGTACGGAGTACTATCCAAATACTTTTGCCAAAAAGTACGCAGCTGAGAAAATTTTTCATTTGACATTGACTGCCGCTGCCAAATTGAAAAATCTTTATATTGAATGATTGGCAGATTTAAACTTGACGCTCGGCCTGTACGATAATCTTCATATAAAATCGACAACTCTCGTAGAAATACACCCACTGACCAACCGTCCATCACCAAATGGTGAAAGGTCGCTATCAAAATATAGTGAGTGGGATCCAATCTCAATAATTCAAATCGAAAAAGCGGCCCGTCTATTAAATCAAATGCGCTCGTAGCTTGTTCTTTTAACCTAGCTTGCAATTCGACTTCAGAGACATTCGTTACTGGTAACGCAAAGCGAATTGATGGAAGTACCTCCTGATAAGCACCTTCATCTGTTTCTAAAACTCGAGTACGCAGCGCTTCATGTCGATTGACTAGTTCTTGCAAAGCTTTCTGCAATGCAGACGGATCCAGAGCACCTTTGAATTCTATCTCAGCACTTAAGTTATAACTCACGTCATCGACGTTCAATCGATGCAAAAACCACAGACGACGCTGAGAATATGATAGCAACTGAGGTTCTTTACTAAAGCAACGCTCCATGCAAACGGCAGATGAACTATTTTCAAATTCAATCGCCTCATCAATTTGCACGGCTACCTGACGCAAAGATGGCGCCATGAACAACAGCTCAACCGGAACCAAAACACCCAAGCGATCGCGAATTCTAGAGGACAATTGGCTCACTCTTAGTGAATCCAGACCTAAAGCCGCTAAAGACTGCTCGGAAGTAATGTCAGTCGCCTCTGTATGCAGTAGACTGGCTGTTGCTTTCCGTAAATAGTCTTCCAAACGAGGCAGACGTAACTTCGAAGAGAGATTGCGTAATACAACAGATGACTCTGATTCATCTTCCTCAATGTCCTTCAAAGTGGTCAATTCAAGCTGATGTCGCGCTAGTATTTCCAACTCGTCTGTTTGATACATCTGAACACAGGCACGGCGCTGAATTTTTCCACTAGAGGTTTTAGGAATGCGTCCGGGTTTAAGTAACACTAAGTCATAGATTTGAAGTTGATGTTCACGATTGACTGCCTCCCGAGCAGATTTCGCTAACACATCTAGATTAAAATTTCTTCTATGTTCTCGCCTTAGTTCTTGCACCACCACTAGGCGTTCTTCACCGGCAATCTGCTTTGAAAATGCGGCAGTAAAGTCTGGTCGAAATGCTTCATGACTTTGCGCCACGGTTAACTCAATATCTTGGGGATAGTGATTTAGACCCCGAATGATGATCAAATCCTTATGCCGACCCGTCACATAGAGTTCAGAATGATTTAGAAATCCTAAATCCCCGGTACGTAAATAGGGGCCTTCCCCAGTCACTAAATAAGCACCAAAGGTCTGTTTAGTCTCTTCAGGTTTGTTCCAATAACCTTGTGCGACGCTGGAACCCCTAGTCCAGATCTCTCCAACCTCATCTGCGGCACATCTTTCGTTGGTTTCTGGATTGACAATCACTATCTCTTGGTCATACCACTCATGGCCTGAGCTCACCAGCGCTAGTGCATTCTGACTCTCAGCGTCAACACTTAGTACTTTGTCTTTAGTTAAAGATTCTGCGTCTACATGCAATACCACGGGTTGTCGGCTCTTTTGACATCCAGAGACGATTAGTGTGCCCTCCGCCAACCCGAAACAGGGATAAAACACCTGTCGCGAAAAACCACACTGAGCAAACGCTTCGGAAAACACTTCTAAGGTTTCTGCTCGAATCGGTTCAGCCGCGTTAACTGCTACAGTCCAACTGCTGAGATCTAAATGCGCCTTCTCCTCTTCGGTCACTTGCTCGGCACATAAGTTGAACGCAAAATTTGGCGCACAAGATGTCGTACCTCTGTATTTGGTAATCGCCTCTAACCATCGCACAGGTTTTTGCAGAAAACTTGCTGGCGACATCAAAACACACTGGCAACCCATGTAAACCGTCTGCACTAAATTGCCAATCAGACCCATATCGTGGAACATGGGTAACCAACTCACAAATACTGTCTCTTCGGTGTGCTCAGTCGCTAGCCGAATCATCTCTTCGTTATGCATCAGATTGCCATGACTGACCATCACACCCTTCGGATCTCCCGTTGATCCAGATGTGTACTGAAGAAAGGCGATATCGTCAGGAGAAGCCACTTCAAGAGTTGGTAAGGGGCGCAGATCTGAGGTTACCTGTTCATTGCACAACCACGGAAGCGAATATCCCATATTCTCTTCAAAAGTCGGTTGATCTCGCAGCGCTTGATTCTGGGTAGTCATCACTAACGCCGGATGACAATCTTTGATGATAGCCTCCAAACGACCAAGCTTTTGATTCTTTCTAGGTGGGTACGCAGGTACAGCAATGGCACCCGCATAAAGACAGCCAAAAAATGCCTCTACAAACTCTAACCCGGGTGGGTAAAGCATCAAGATCCGCTCCCCCGGTGAGGCATATTTAGCAATATCCGCAGCTATTGCCTGGGCACGATGGTGCAGCTCAGCATATGTGAGCACCCCTCGCTCACTCCCATCGTCCTGTAGAAAAATAAAGGCACGCTTTGCAGTTTGTCCCTGAGCACGATGGTACAGAATGTCGTTTATTGTATTTAATTCAGTACGTTGGTACCTAGACATTGAGCCAAAAATTCCCATTTAAACATCTGCGAGATCTAATTTTCAAAACTACCCATAATATAACGGCCATTTCGGTTCGTTTGTGCAATCAGCAAACGAAGCTATTAGCACCAAGATTAAAGTGATAGTAGTTAGAAATCTCCCCCTAATGAATCGCAACCAAATTAAATTTAAAGATCTAATTATCGATATTATATATTTATCAGTTATTCAGTCGGTTAACTAAATATATTTCTACTTTTTTAATATTTCTAGAGTATTACAACCTTAAGGGTAAAAGTCTAATAGAAAATATCGTTTAAATCTCTTCTTAAAATCAATATCAACGGTAGACTGATAAGGTTTTTAGAAAAATATTCAAACCCAAAGATCCCATCAAACCTCACAATATTTAATATAATTATCTTTTTTATCAGTGGCTTATATGAATAATATTTATCATCCAGGGGTCGTCTAATTTAACATAACTATATTTAATATAGCTTAAATAATGGATTTCATAATTTATGTTTATTTATCAAACTCATAAATTCCAACTTCGGAGTTTGTATATAGCCTAAATGACAGTTTTTATCCCGCGAAGCACGACTGCAAAGGGCTGACAGATTTACAAAAACATGAATTTTAAACCTCCTTTTGGCTCCCCAGACCGGACCAATTGAGGCGGTTTAAATTAACGCAGGTGTTTAAAGGCAACAGGATGAAGAGTTATTGAGAGAACCTTACGAATTTTCCCAAACAATGAGACTGACAGAAAAGAAACCATCTATAAAAAAGCCCCTGAAAAGGGGCTTAGATTGAAGAAGTTTGCCTGTAATTAAGCGGGCCCTTCTTCTATCGCTTTCATGCTCAGCCTAATTCGACCTTGCTTATCCACTTCCAGTACTTTTACTTTTACGGTTTGGCCCTCGCTTAATTTTTCTCTGACGTCCTTGATTCTCTCATTTGAAATCTGAGATATGTGTAACAACCCATCCTTTCCAGGCAGAATGGTGATGAATGCACCAAAGTCTACGATCTTAGATACCTTGCCTTCGTAAATATGATCCACTTCTACATCTGAGGAATATTGCTCTATTAAACGTCTTGCTTCTTTGCCTGCAGCCGAGTCAACTGAGGCCACGCTGACTGTACCGTCATCCTGAATATCTATCGTGGCACCGGTTGTCTCGGTAATCGAACGAATAGTAGCACCACCCTTGCCAATCACGTCTCGAATTCGGTCTGGATTGATTGTAAAGGTGATAATACGGGGCGCATAATCCGAGAGATCAGTACGAGCCTGATTTATCACTTTAGACATCTCACCTAATATGTGCAAACGACCCTCTCGTGCTTGATCCAATGCGGTTTGCATGATCTCCCGATCAATGCCTTCAATTTTAATATCCATCTGCAGCGCAGTGACCCCTTCTGCGGTACCGGCGACTTTGAAGTCCATATCCCCTAGGTGATCTTCATCCCCCAGTATATCTGTTAATACCGCAAAACCGCTCTCTTCCTTAATAAGGCCCATGGCAATTCCCGCAACAGGAGCAGAAATGGGCACACCGGCATCCATTAAAGAGAGGCTGGAACCACAAACAGATGCCATCGAGCTGGAACCATTTGATTCAGTGATCTCAGATACCACACGTACCACGTAGGGAAACTCATCGCTATTGGGCATCACTGCCTGAATACCTCTTTTTGCCAACCGACCATGCCCAATTTCACGTCTTTTCGGCGAACCGACAAATCCCGTTTCGCCAACGCAATAGGGAGGAAAATTGTAATGCAGCATGAGTTCATCACGTCGCTCACCTTCGATGGAATCAATGATTTGCGCGTCGCGAGCAGTGCCCAATGTGGTCACTACGATAGCCTGAGTTTCACCGCGGGTGAATAAGGCTGAACCGTGGGCACGTGGTAATACGCCTACCTCAACACTGATAGGCCGGACGGTTTTTGTATCTCTACCGTCGATGCGTGGCAGACCTTTCAATATATTGTCGCGCACGATCTCTTTTTCTAGTGCACTCACTGCATTCTTAATCTTGTCTACTTTACGTTGGTCGTTCTCTTCTTCGAAAAAAGCTTCTGATGCCTCCAAATGAATTTCATTAATTCGTGCGTAACGACTCTGTTTCTCTGCAATTTGATAAGCTTCGCTCAGGGGAGCTAAAACTTTATCTCTAATCTCAGTCGTGAGTGCCTCATCTTTTGGCGGCGGTTGCCAATCCCATTTCGGCTTACCAGCCTCGTCCGCGAGAGCCTGGATAGCATCTATTGCCACTTGCATCTGTTGATGGCCAAATAGGACTGCATCCAACATCACCTTCTCCGGCAACATTGCTGCTTCTGACTCCACCATCAACACCGCTTTTCTGGTACCGGCCACCACCAAATCCAGTTTCGAGGTGTCTAATGCATCCCGATCCGGATTCAAAATAAACTCACCGTCTCTATAACCCACACGCGCTGCACCCACCGGACCATTAAATGGAATGCCCGAAATAGCTAACGCGGCAGAGGCGCCCAGAATAGATGCGATATCGGGATCCACTTCAGGATCCGCCGACATCACCGTAGCAATGACCTGCACCTCATTATTAAACCCATCAGGAAACAAAGGTCGAATCGGACGATCGATTAAACGGGAGGTGAGGGTTTCTTTTTCTGATGGGCGTCCTTCACGTTTAAAGAATCCGCCAGGGATCCTACCTGCGGCATACACACGCTCTTGATAATTAACTGTCAGTGGGAAAAAATCTTGGCCAGGAACCGCTTCCTCCTTACCTACGACAGTGACCAACACAACAGTGCCACCCATGGTGATCATCACCGCACCAGTTGCTTGCCGCGCTATCGCACCCGTCTCCAGCGTGACTTCGATGCCACCATATTCAAAAACTTTCTTTGTCACTGCCACTTGTTGGCTCCCTCTTCGTTGGCTAACCGTTTATTTACGCAATCCTAATCGTTGGATGGTATCGCGATACTTATCTGTATCACGGCTCTTTAGATAATCTAAAAGTTTACGTCTTTGATTGACCATGCGCAGCAATCCACGACGGGAATGATTATCCTTTTTATGGGATTGAAAGTGAGTAGACAACTTTTCAATATTGGCCGTTAACAATGCGATCTGCACTTCTGTGGATCCTGTATCATTTTCGTTTCGACCGAATTGTTCGATAATTGTGTTTTTTTCAACGCTAGATAACGCCATTCATTTTCTCCTAATCTTCTAATGTGTCATCAACACATTTTATAAAATTCCTCTGGAACAACTAACTCACCAAGCTAACAAGCCTTTTAGGAGCCACTCGCCCATCGTCTAATATTTTCCCCACGCCAATAAAGTCTTGCGCACCTTGATACAAACGAACCCAACCTTCCGTCGGGGCATGGGGCACCACCACAGGTTGTCCTTGGCGTAAGAAAAATGCACTATGCTCAGACAACCGAATATCCGGCCAATCTACGAGTGCACTTTCCATTGGCAATAATAGGGAATCCAAACTACCACCCGAGTCTTTCATAGACTCTAAGTCTTCTAAACTAGTAGCTTGCTTCAGGCTAAAAGCCCCCACCTGGTTTCGACATAAATTTAAAACATGGGCGCCACAGCCAAGATCATCACCAATGTTCTCTACTAACGTACGAATGTAGGTACCCTTTGAACAGACTACCTTCAAGTACAACAACCCTGATTGATATGATTTTACGGTCAACTCATAAATTTGAATCGTTCGAGGCTCACGTTCCACCTCGATTCCCTTGTGCGCTAATTTATATAATCTTTGACCATTTTGCTTAATCGCTGAAAACATTGAAGGAACCTGTTGGATCTCCCCACGAAAGTCCTTCAACACAGATTCAATATCTGCTAATGAATAATTGCCAACTGCACGCTCTTCAATAATTTCACCTTCGGCATCACCGCTATTGGTTTTTACACCCAATTTAACAACAGTTTCGTACTCTTTATCAGACTCTAATAAAAACCCTGAAAACTTAGTCGCCTCACCAAAGCAAATTGGTAATAAACCACTGGCAAGGGGATCTAAACTCCCTGTATGCCCGGCTTTCTGAGCATAGAACAAACGTTTTACTCTCTGCAATGCAGCATTTGACGTAATGCCTGAAGGCTTATCTAGCAAAAATACACCGCTTAAGTCTCGGCCGGATTGACGACGTTTTCTGACCACGTGATACCCTTAATTAGTTTCGTTTTCAGATTGAATATTCATTTCATCGATCAACTCGCGCACATGGTTTCCTCGTGCGATCGATTCATCAAATACAAAGCTCAAAGCAGGGACAGTCCTCATGTGTACGCGTCGTGCCAATTCATTTCGCAGATAACCTGCTGCCTCATTCAGTAAGAAAATGACTTGTGGAGTGGAGTCAACACCAAATACAGTGACATACACAGTGGCATGATTGAGATCCCGAGTTGTTTCTACAGCCGATACAGTCACCATACCTAATCGCGGATCTTTAAGCTCTAATTGAATAATTTGCGCCAGCTCACGCTTCAGCTGCTCATTCACTCTTCTAGTACGATTAAATTCCCTTGGCATTCGCTTAGACCTCTAAATTGAAGGGGCGATTTCTACGCGATCGTAGACCTCGATTTGGTCTCCGGACTTCACATCGTTATAGTTTTTCACACCGATGCCGCACTCAGTACCAGAGCGAACTTCCGCTACATCTTCTTTAAAACGCCTTAGTGATTCCAGTTCCCCTTCATAGATAACAACATTGTCCCGCAATACTCGGATAGGTTTATTGCGATATACCGTGCCTTCAATAACCATACAGCCTGCAATCGAACCTAGCTTGGATGAGCGGAAAACATCTCGAACCTCTGCGAGCCCAACCAGGTTTTCTTGAAACTTAGGTTGCAGCATACCAGTCAACGCTTGCTTCACTTGATCTATGGCGTCGTATACCACACTGTAATAACGAATTTCCACATCTTCCCGTTGGGCAAGTTGTTTTGCACTGGAGTCCGCGCGCACATTAAAGCCAATAATGATGGCATCCGATGCCAAAGCTAAATTCACTTCTGACTCATTAATCCCACCGGTACCTGCTGCCACCACATTCACTGCAACTTCGTCATTAGCCAACTTGGTTAAAGCGTCTTGTAAGGCCTCCACAGATCCCTGTACATCTGCCTTGATAATTAAGTTTAAAATTTGACGTTCACCAGACTCCATCTTGGAAAACATTTGATCCAATTTTGCCGCTTGCTGGCGGGCAAACTTACGTTCTCTAGAACGGCTTTGGCGTAATTCAGCGATTTCACGGGCGGTCCGTTCGTCTTCTACAACTTGAACTTCGTCCCCTGCTTGAGGTGTGCCGGATAAACCCAATACCTCGACCGCCATAGACGGACCCACCTGTTTCACAGACTGTCCATGCTCGTCAAACAGAGCCCTCACTCTGCCATACTCCTGACCAGCCAATAACATATCCCCTTGCGCCAAAGATCCTTCTTGTACTAACACCGTGGCCACCGGACCACGACCTTTATCCAACCTAGATTCAATAATGAATCCTTTACCAGAACCTTCAGATACGGCCTTTAATTCTAAAATTTCAGCTTGCAGCGCGATTGCCTCAAGTAATACATCCACACCTTCACCGGTCAACGCGGATACCGCAACAAACTGCGTATCCCCACCCCAATCTTCAGGAATCACATCGTGGTTCGCCAAATCCCCTTTCACTCGATCCGGATCGGCATTTTCTTTATCTATTTTATTCACAGCCACAATTAAGGGCACATTAGCAGCTTTTGCGTGTTGCACCGCTTCAATTGTTTGCGGCATGGCGCCATCATCTGCAGCTACCACCAACACAACAATATCTGTTACTTGCGCCCCCCGAGCACGCATCGCAGTAAATGCTGCGTGTCCTGGCGTATCTAGAAAAGTGATACCTCCATGATCAGTCTTCACGAAGTAGGCACCTATATGTTGCGTGATACCACCTGCCTCTCCCGCCGCCACGCGAGTTTTTCGAATATAATCCAATAAAGATGTTTTACCGTGATCCACATGCCCCATGATGGTCACCACCGGCGGCCTGATCTCTTTTTCACCCGCAAGTTCTGTGCGTACCACAGCTTCTTCGATGGCAGTATCACTGATGGGTTTAGCAACATGTCCCAACTCCTCTACCACCAATACAGCAGTATCCTGATCGAGCACCTGGTTAATAGTCGCCATAGTACCGAGATGCATCAAAACTTTGATCACCTCTGCTGCTTTAACAGATATCTTTTGAGACAATTCCCCGACGGTAATGGTTTCGGGTATGGTTACTTCACGTACGACGGGCGCGGTGGGCTTTTCAAATCCATGCTGAGCGGATAGCGAAATAGAGGGCGCGGAAGCCGCTCTAGATTTTTTCTTTCGTTTAGCGCCTTTGCCTTCAGGGATATGTAACTCTGCACGCTCTTCTCGTTCATACTTGTCAAATCGTTGCCTTTCGCCTCGCCCTCTCTTGGCGGTTTCCTTTTTGGGCGCATCTTGGCGTCGAGTGGTTTCAGCCACTTTTTCTTCGGTAACCGGAGGAGCCTCTTTCTGAACCGTACTTTCCGAGGCGACTTCTTTGGTCTCTACCGCGACTTCAGCGGTCTCTACAGCTTCTGGTTCAGAAGTGACTTCAGCAATTTCGCCCTCTGGCGTAACTGCTTGCTGCTCTTCTTGATCGGATACGACTTTCTCTTCAGAAGCCACCTCAATAGTTTCGGGTAAAACTTGTTCCTGCCCTTCTACCTTGGTCGCAGTTTCCTCGGCTGGAAGAGCTTCCTCTTGTTTAGACTCTTCTTTACGTTTTTCATCCTCAACAGCTTCAATGACACTACGTTTCACATAGGTACGTTTTTTACGCACTTCTACATTAACGGTCTTCGTCCGGCCGCGGGAGCCTGGTAATTTGAGTTCTCCTACACTTTTCCGTCTCAGGGTGATTTTGCGTGGACTCTGTTCTGTATCCTCTGTAGTGCTTTCACCATTTGATGCGGCTTTTGTGGCCATCGGTTTCCCACTACGTAAATGGTCTAACAATACTTTTTTGGCATCATCACTCACCAAATCGTCTGTACCTGACAAAACGATGCCGGCTTCTTTAAGCTGAGATAGCAAACGATCCGGTGGGATCCCTACCGTATTGGCCAGCTCTTTAACTGTGACTTCCGACATTTGGTTCCCCTATGAATCAACTCGCCGATTCGGTAGCCTGATCTTTAAACCAAGGTTCTCGCGCACGCATGATAAGCTCAGCAGCAAGTTCTTCATTCATGCCATCAATTTCCATCAGTTCATCAACTGACTGTTCAGCCAAATCTTCCATGGTTAAGATTTCATGAGCGACAAATTCTTTTGCTAACTCTTGGGTCATGCCGTCCATTTCTATCACCTCCTGCTCTAAACCTTCGGGAGTAGACACTTGCTCGGTGATAGCTTTTGTCAGCAGTACATCCTTAGCTCGATTGCGTAATTCTTCGACAATGGCTTCGTCAAACTCTTCAATTGATAAAAATTCTTGAGTGGGCACATAGGCGACTTCTTCTATAGAGGTGAAACCTTCCTGTACCAGTATGGCCGCCACTTCTTCATCCACATCTAATTCTTTCATAAATAGTTGGATGAATTTCTCCGATTCAGCCTCTGTCTTCTGCGCCGCATCGTCGTCAGACATGACGTTTAATTCCCAACCCGTCAACTCGCTGGCCAAACGCACATTCTGCCCGTTGCGCCCTATCGCTTGAGATAACTGATCTTCAGAGACCGCAATATCCATCGAATGCAGATCTTCATCCACGACAACCGAGCTCACCTCTGCGGGAGCCATGGCATTAATGACAAAACGCACAGGATCATCATCCCACAAGACTATATCAATTCGCTCTCCCGCGATTTCACCTGTCACTGTTTGCACACGAGAACCGCGCATGCCCACACAGGCGCCCACCGGATCAATACGCTGATCTTTCGACAGTACGGCTATTTTCGCCCGCGATCCAGGATCCCGTGCCGCACCCTTGAGTTCAATGACACCATCGCCGACTTCCGGCACCTCAATCTTAAACAGTTCGATCAACATTTCCGGTACACGACGAGAGATAAACAACTGCGGTCCGCGAGTATCTGAGCGTACATCATAAAGGATCCCACGAACTCGATCCCCATTCCGAAACGCATCTTTGGGGATCAGATCTTCACGCAAAATCACCGCCTCGGCGTTGCGCCCCAAGTCAAGAATAATGTTGCCACGCTCCACTTTCTTGACCACACCTGACACCAACTCTCCAACTCGATCTTTAAAGGCATCTACAACCAGCGCACGTTCGGCCTCTCGTACTTTTTGCACAATGACCTGTTTCGCGATCTGTGCCGCGATACGCCCGAATGCCACAGATTCCATGGGCTCTTCTATCACTTCACCCAATTGCGCATCCGCTTTTCGTTCTTCCGCCTGATCCAGATAGAGCTGTGCATTGGGGCGCTCAAGTTCTTGATCATCGCCAATCACTTCCCAGATGCGAAATGTCTCATAAGAGCCGTCAGTGCGATCGATATCCACTCGCACTTCAATGTCACCACCATGTTTTTTCTTCGTAGCAGTGGCAAGCGCCAACTCAATCGCTTCAAAGATGACTTCCTTAGCCACGCCTTTTTCATTTGAAACAGCGTCTACTACCAATAGTATTTCTTTGTTCATCTTAATTGCCTGCCTCGTAAAATCCGTTACGCTTTACTTAGAGTTGCGGAATCAATCTGGCTTTATCTATTTCGTTGAGCGTCAATGTTAAAAGCTGCCCATCAACTGTACGAATACAAATATTTTTACCCTCAACACCCTCAATTTGCCCCTTAAAATTTCGTTGGCCATTTCGGGGATGTATCAACTTCAGTGCCACATCCTGCCCCTGATGAGCAGAAAACTGCTCCTCAGTAAACAGTATTCGATCCAGCCCGGGTGACGATACCTCTAAGTGGTATTGGCTCGGGATAGGATCTTCCACATCCAGAAGACTGCTTAACTGACGACTCACCGATTCACAATGTTCTAGAGTCACGCCGGTAGGATGATCAATATATACCCGGAGTAACGAATGCTTGCCGGAGGGCAAATACTCTAAACCAACAAATTCGCAACCTAGATGATTTACCACAGGTTGGATTAACTCTGCTAGTTTGGCTTCCTTCGTACTAAGCATACCGCAAATAAAAAGTGGGCTCGCAGCCCACTCCAATACCTACCCATCAAACGACTCAATCGAAACTTAGCCAATGGATAAAATCAATCACCACACCGACTAAATTCTTCCGTCAAGTGAGAAAAAAGCCCCAATCCGGAGCTTTTTTACGCCACACACATGGGGTCGAAGGATATCAAAAATAACCTAAAGATTCAATGACAACTGGTTGAAGGTACTATCTGAATGGACTACCGTGCAGAAACGAAAATAGCAGCACAAAAAAGCCATTATTCTGCGGCACACAAGTGGTTGGTTGCGGGGGTAGGATTTGAACCTACGACCTTCGGGTTATGAGCCCGACGAGCTACCAGACTGCTCCACCCCGCGCTTGAAAATTTCCCCTGCGTTAAGGGACGTCGATTATACATACATCTATAACCATCTGAAAGAGCGCAGAAAGATGTTCATGGTTTCTGCGTTAAATCTTCGCTTGTAAATCCTGGGGCACAACAAGGTAAAAAACCAACGCCACCAAAATATCGCCTGTTTAGACATCTCTCTCACGGGCACACTGGCCACTTAATTGATTTTGCAGATAAACAATGGTGCCGATGGCCGGAGTCGAACCGGCACGGCTCGCGCCACTGCCCCCTCAAGACAGCGTGTCTACCAATTCCACCACGTCGGCAATGTCTGCATCCCGGGCGCCGGCCGCTCAGCCGGCCCCCGACATCACGATTTTACTGTGATTCGCCATCCTGTGCGTCGCCGGGCGGCTCGCCTTCCACCGCACCCTCGGCCCCCGGCGCGTCCATCGCAGGACTTTCGAGCACCGGCAGATCGCCGACCGGGTCGTCGCCGGCGGGCGCGTCGAGCTCGGGCAGCTCCGGCAGGTCGTCAGCGGCCGGCGCGGCGTCGTCCTCGATCTCGGGCGCGGATTCTATCAGGCTTTCCGGCGCATCGGCGCTCTGGCTGCTCATGAACGCGAGCGCCAGGCTGGTCGCGAAAAACGCGGTTGCGAGCACCGCGGTCATGCGCGAGAAAAAGCTCGACGAGCCGCGCGCGCCGAAGACGGTGCCCGATGCCCCCGCGCCGAAGGCCGCGCCGGCATCCGCGCCTTTGCCGCGTTGCAGTAGCACCAGGATGATGATCAGCAGCGCGATCAGCGTGTGGCCGATCAGCACTACGGTCTGCATTGTACTCATGTCTTCCTCAGTTCCTGCTTTGTACGACTGCCGCCTCGGCAATCGCCAAAAAATCCGTGGCCTTCAGCGATGCGCCGCCGATCAGGCCGCCGTCGATGTCTGCCATCGCGAACAGTCCGGCCGCGTTGTCGCCCTTGACGCTGCCGCCGTACAGCAGCCTCAGGCCCGCGGCCACATCGCCATCCTGCGCCGCGAGCCGCGCACGGATGTGCGCATGCACGTCCTGCGCCTGCTGCGGGCTCGCGGTCCGCCCGGTGCCGATCGCCCAGACCGGCTCGTANNCGCACGTCGAACTTCATGCGTGCGTCTTCGAAGGCCTCGAAGCCGCATTCGTACGCCGACAGTTTTTCCGGGTCGGGGCGGTGCGGGCCGATCAGCCGCCCCAGCAGGAGCGGCGCGGCGCCGACGATCGCGCCGATGATCAGGAAGATCGCGATGGGCAGGTACTGTTCCAGCATGCGCCGTTGGCTTCCTCTCCTGCGCGTGGCGACGTGGCCACCGCGCACTCCCTGCGTCGTAAAACCCGCTGTGGGCAGGTGCTGCTGTTGGTGCCGATGGTCGGACTCGAACCGACACGACTTGCGTCACCACCCCCTCAAGATGGCGTGTCTACCAATTCCACCACATCGGCTAATATAGTTAATCTAGGGGAGGCAACTCCGGATAATCATCTTCTGGTAATTGCTCTTCGTCCATTACTGTTTCTGTTTCTTCCGGTAATTCCACGGTGACCGGTGATTGCTGCATCACACTGGTGGACACATCTTTCTTATTCACCGCCATTATCGCCAAAGTAACGCTGGTGGCAAAAAACAACACCGCCAGGATGGCGGTAGAACGTGAAAGAAAATTCGCTGATCCGCGACTACCAAATAGGGATTGGGATGAACCGCCGCCGAATGCCGCCCCGGCATCAGCACCTTTGCCTTGTTGCAATAACACCAACCCAATGAGGGCCAGACATATTAATACATGAACTACCAATAAAGCTTCTTGCACTTAAATTCACCTTGCTGCATGACAGATTTTACTGAATTCACCCGCATCTAACGACGCACCACCTACTAATCCACCATCTATATCATCCATTTCAAATAGCTGTGCCGCATTTTCAGCCTTCACACTACCACCATATAATATAGGCGTGGACGCCGCCCGAGTTCCTACCATGGCCACTAGACGTTGACGAATAAACTGATGGATCTCTTGAGCTTGCTCAGGAGAAGCAGTTTGGCCAGTACCAATGGCCCAAATAGGTTCATAGGCAATCACTGCTTGTTTCCATTCACCGCCACACTTTTCAATCACCGTTGCCAATTGCGATTCCACCAGTTGCTCAGTCTCACCTTTTTGCCGTTGTTCTAAATGTTCGCCAACACAAAGAATAGGAATCAATCCAGCAGCTTGAGCGGCAACAAATTTTTCGGCTATCTGTTGGTCAGATTCGTGGAAAAGCGTACGCCTTTCAGAGTGCCCCACTAAAACATATTGAGTGTTAAAATCCAACAACATCTTGGCTGAGATCTCGCCGGTATAGGCTCCCTGCTCATGCTCATTCACATTCTGAGCACCAAGTTTAATGGCGTCACCAACCAACAACTGATGAACCGACTCTAAATAAACATAGGGCACGCAAACCGCGACCTCCACATTCTGTAAGGTGGCGGTTTGTTGTTTCAAATCACCAACTAACTGTATTGCACTCTCTTTAGAACCGTGCATTTTCCAGTTAGCCACAACAACTTTCGAGCGCATTGAGTGTCAAACTACCCGTTTACTAGAGCTTTTGGGCAGCCAAGCTTACCCAAGCAGATCTTCAGTTACAAGTTCTCTGTGTTAGTTGGCTAAAGTTTCGCGGATCTGGCCAGCCAATTGATTGGCATACTTTTCCACGTCTGCTTCATTCTCGCCCTCTACCATAACGCGAATAACAGGCTCAGTCCCAGAAGCACGCAATAACACCCGTCCTGATCCGGCAAGCGCCTCTTCTACCGATTTGACGAATCCCTCTACTTTGCCATCATTCATGGTCTCAACGCCCTCTGGTAGCTGTACATTGACTAATTTTTGCGGCAATTTCACCATCCCTGTACAGAGTTGGGACAATGTTTTACCCGTCCTGGAAAGAACCTCCAACACCTGCAACGCAGACACCAAGCCATCACCGGTTGTGGTTTTGTCCAAACAGATAATATGCCCAGATGACTCCCCTCCCAACAAACCACCATGGGCATGTAACTGCTCCATCACATACCTATCACCAACCTTGGCGCGAATGAAGGAAATGCCCTGTTTCGAAAAAGCTTGCTCTAGGCCGAAATTACTCATCACAGTGCCCACCACCGGAGGAATTAATAAACCTTGTTCCTGTCTAGATTTCGCAATGATGTAGAGTATTTCATCGCCATCGATAATTTGGCCATGTTCATCTACCATGATGACTCTGTCCCCATCGCCATCCAGAGCCACGCCTACATCCGCCCCTGTTGCCATTACCTTGGCGCGCAGGGTTTCCGGATGGGTTGCACCACAACCAGAATTAATATTCAGACCATCGGGAGAGGCGCCAATACTTGCCACATGTGCACCCAACTCCTCAAACACACTCGCTGCGATGTGATAGGTGGCACCATGTGCGCAATCCACTACCATTTTTAGGCCATTCAATCGCACCCCGCTACCGATTGTACTCTTACAAAATTCGATATAGCGGCCAGCGGCATCCTCCAAGCGGCGCGCCTTACCCAGCTCCGCTGCCGGTACAGTTTGAATCGGCTCCTCCAGTAAACGCTCGATTTCCATCTCTTCTTGATCGGTTAACTTAGAGCCTTTGCCGGAAAAAAACTTAATACCATTATCGTAGAAAGGATTGTGAGAAGCGCTAATCACTACCCCTGCTCTTGCTCTTAAGGTTTGCGTTAAATAGGCAATTGCCGGGGTCGGCATTGGCCCCAATAAGCGTACATCCACGCCGGCAGCAGAGAGCCCTGCCTCAATGGCGGATTCCAACATATAACCCGATATTCGCGTATCTTTCCCGACTACTACCTCACCTTGACCATTACCCAAAACCCTACCGACCGCCCAACCAAGTCTGAGCACAAATTCAGGTTGGATCTGCCCTTCGCCGACGCGACCTCTGATCCCATCTGTTCCAAAATATTTTCTACCGACCTGATCACTCACCTAAATGTCCCCTAATCAGCGCCCATCACAGCTGCACAGACATGCAAACACTGTTTGGTTTCTCTTACATCATGGGTGCGAAAAATCCTTGCCCCTTGGCCATAAGCCATTGCTGTCAAAGCTAGTCCACCGGCGACTCTATCTCTAGGCTGGACATTCAATAGGGCACCAATCATCGATTTTCGCGATACACCAATCATTATCGGCAATTCAGAAAATGCCAGCTCCCGCAAATGCTTCATCAAAGAATAATTATGAGCAACAGTTTTCCCGAATCCAAATCCTGGATCTATTACTATATTTTTCTGTTCCACACCTGCGGACAGACAAGCATCCACCCTCTGCCTCAAATAACAACGCACTTCCTGCACCACATCCCGATATGTGGGGTTTTCTTGCATCGTTCTTGGATCTCCGTTAGCGTGCATCAAACATACGGGCACCCCTAACTCAGAAATCAATTCTACCGCGCCATCTGCCTCTAGTGCATTGACATCATTAATCATTTTCGCCCCGGCCGAGACTGCGGCACGCATGATCGCAGGTTTTTTGGTGTCTACTGAAATGGGCACAGATACAACGTTTTTTAAAGCTTCTATCACCGGGAGCACTCTGTCAGCTTCCTCATCCATGCCAATGGGATCCGCCCCAGGACGAGTAGACTCTCCGCCTACATCGATTATATCTGCACCTTCTTCTTGCATCTGGATAGCTCTAGACAAGGCATCATCTACAGATAAAAATTGACCCCCGTCCGAAAAGGAATCGGGGGTCACATTCAAAATACCCATAACTAATGGCTGTGAAAAATCCATGATGGCTCAGGAACGCACATCAATTCACAATTTTTGGAAATACCTGTCTTCTCTAAGATGCGGGATCAGGTCCTGCCGGCCCACCAATTTTACTATCTGATGAGCTAGAGGAGGTTGACTGCTTAGCAGCTTCTTCCGATTCAACACCTGTACCACCACTTTCTTCGGGAGGACGCGGAGGACGACCATCCATAATATCATTTATTTGGATATAATCGATTGTTTCCCACTTAATTAAAGCATCGGCCATCGCATGCAACTTATCCATATTTTCTTTTAGGATAGACTCTGCACGCTGATAATTACGATCGATAATAGAACGCACCTCTTCATCGATTAACTGAGCAGTATCGTCGGAAACCGATTTAGTCTGGGTGACAGAGCGGCCAAGAAAGACTTCACCTTCTTCTTCGCTGTATGCCAATGGGCCCAGCTTCTCCGATAAACCCCATTTGGTTACCATGTTTCTGGCGATTTCGGTGGCTCTCTCAATATCATTTGAGGCACCAGTGGTGACTTTTTCCACACCGAAAATTATCTCTTCAGCCAAACGGCCACCGAATAAACTAGAAATCTGACTTTCAAGTTTCTGTTTGCTCGCACTGTAACGATCTTCCTCTGGCAGAAACATAGTGACACCGAGCGCCCGACCCCGAGGAATAATAGACACCTTATATACTGGATCGTGATCTGGCACTAAACGGCCGACAATGGCGTGGCCCGCTTCATGATATGCCGTAAGCTTCTTCTCATCTTCACTCATCACCATGGTGCGGCGCTCTGCACCCATCATGATCTTATCTTTTGCCTTATCGAACTCTTCCATATCCACAAAGCGCTTATTCGCTCGGGCAGCGAAGAGTGCGGCTTCATTCACGAGATTTGCTAAATCCGCACCTGAAAAACCAGGTGTACCTCGAGCAATGATATCCGGTTTGACATTGTCACCAAGAGGAACCTTCCTCATGTGCACTTTTAAGATCTGTTCTCTGCCACGAACATCAGGCAATGGCACCACTACTTGACGATCAAATCGGCCAGGACGTAATAGCGCCGGATCCAGCACATCTGGACGGTTTGTGGCTGCAATAACAATCACACCTTCATTACCTTCAAACCCATCCATTTCTACTAAAAGCTGGTTTAAAGTCTGCTCTCGCTCGTCATGACCACCACCCAAGCCAGCGCCACGATGGCGTCCAACGGCATCGATCTCATCGATAAAAATGATACAGGGGGCATGCTTTTTCGCCTGTTCGAACATATCCCGCACCCGAGACGCGCCGACACCAACAAACATTTCCACGAAATCGGAACCTGAAATAGTGAAGAAAGGCACTTTTGCCTCACCGGCGATGGCACGCGCTAATAGAGTTTTACCGGTACCAGGTTGTCCCACCATCAACACACCCCGAGGGATCTTACCGCCGAGTTTTTGGAACTTACTGGGATCACGTAAAAATTCCACTAGCTCTTGAACTTCTTCTTTAGCCTCCTCTACGCCAGCTACATCCCCAAAGGTGACCCGAACCTGATCTTCTGACAACATGCGCGCCTTACTTTTACCAAAGGACATCGCACCACGACCGGCGCCACCGGACTGCATCTGCCGAATAAAGAATATCCATACGCCAATAAACACCATCATGGGGAACCAAGAGATGAATATTTGCATTAATAGGCTACGCTGTTCAGGCTCTTCCACTTTGATGACCACATTATTTTCAAGGAGATCATCAATAAGATGGGCATCTTCAGGCGCCACTGTTTTGAACTGCTCCCCTGAAGGACGTTGGCCAATAATCGTTGGTCCCTGAATAATTACTTTCGCCACTTCACCGCGTTTGACATCGGCAATGAAACGCGAATATTCAAGAGTGTTTTGCGTAGACTCTCGATGCGAACTAAAATTATTAAAGACAGACATCAACACCACAGCGATGATGACCCATAAAATTAAATTTCTTGCCATATCATTCAAAATAGTTCCCCTTTGCACCCATTAAGGTTGGGAATGTTGGACAAAATTCAAGGCTACGCCATACCCTACTACATTAAATCGGCCATCTCAATTATCCGCTTAGTCAGGTGTTGATACAACTAGTTCTGAACCTAACAGGTAGATCTCTCTAGATTTTGGCCGTGACGCCTGTGGTTTTCTCGTTTTAACGTTTTGAAAATGTTGCAACATTTGTGATCTGAACTGATCGAAACCCGATCCTTGAAACACTTTTATTAGCATCTTTCCACCAGGACCTAATAACTCGCAGGCTGACTCAAGAGCCAGTTCGGCTAAATGTATGGCTCGAGCTTGATCCACGCTGCGCACACCACTCAAATTGGGTGCCATATCGCTCAATACCAGATCCACTTGCCGATGCTCAAAACAGTGGCGGATTTGATCTATAGAGTTGCTCTGCTGGAGATCTAGCTGCAAATTGATTACCCCAGGAATGGCTGCCATTGACAATATATCGACAGCAACCACTCGACCGCTCAAGCCAGTTTTTTTTGCCGCCCACTCAGACCAACCTCCGGGGGCGGCACCTAAATCCAATATGTTTTGTCCTGGTTTAATTAATTGATCTCGCTCATCTATCTCTATTAATTTATAGATGGCCCGTGATCGATATCCATCCTTTACTGAGCGCTTCACATAGGTATCTGCCTGATGCTGACGCAACCAATTTTTACTGTTTCTGTTTTTCGCCACCTGATCTGGTCACCTGATTCACTAGTCGCACCCAATCGGCGCTATAATGTTAAGTTATCCCTGTCTTGATTGAATTTTGTTTTATGAAGTTATCCCCTAAGCAAGTAAAGTTTCTCAAAGCACGTGCGCATCCATTAAAACCTGTAGTACTAATGGGGCAGTCGGGACTCACCGAACCCTTTCTCGAGGAACTAAAAAGTACTTTAGCGATACATGAATTAATCAAAATCAAGTTGTCGGTAGCCGATAAAAGCCAACGTAACGTTATCGTTGACTCAATCATAAACGAAACAGATGCTGTCAAGGTTCAACTGTTAGGCAATACTCTAACTCTATATCGACCAGGTGACGCTAAAAAAATTGAACTGCCCTAGATCGAGTCTGGCTCAGATCGAAGACCATTGGAAATCATAAATAAACCAGCAATACTTACCAATAAATAACTCATAGCGCTCGCTCCATGTAGGCGATTGAACTGCTCCGTTCGCTCGGTCCCATTTTCTATACCAGCAATTTTTAATGCCGCCATTTCCGGATATAGAAGCAATATATTCAGTAATAACAAACCTAATGCAACTGACACGCACCAAAATAGCCAATGCCGAAAACTACTTGTTTTCAGCTGCCACACTAAGCGAATGAGAATCGACACCAACACCACTACGCCAACTAAGGAAATGGTCTTAATTAACTCACCAACCAAATATCCGGCTAATGCAGTTTCACTTAATTTACTGAACAGAAAAGGTGCAACCAGATAGCCGATCACCCACATGCCTCCAACCCATATAGAGAGCAGAATTTTTTCACCAATCAATATAATAGTTGACGAATTGGCCGACATGCTAAGCAATATCAGTTAGTTGATTTGACTAAATATAACGAACCTCGACGATCTCGTAGTCCACCATGCCCCCAGGCGCATCCACCGTGGCGACATCGCCTTCCTCCTTACCGATCAGAGCACGCGCAATAGGAGAAGTAATAGATATTTTATTCTCTTTTAAATCGGATTCATCCTCGCCGACAATCTTGTAGCACACCTCCTCTTCAGTGCTCTCATTAAATAGCACTACGGTGACGCCGAAAACAACCCGTCCCTCTTGTGGAAGCTTTTGCACATCGATGATTTGAGATACGGCGAGCTTCGCTTCTATTTCTTTTATACGTCCCTCAATAAAACCTTGCTGCTCTTTGGCCGCGTGATACTCGGCATTCTCTTTTAAATCGCCGTGTGCACGTGCCTCAGCAATTGCTGTAATCACAGCAGGCCGTTTCACCTGTTTCAGCTCTTGTAGCTCAATACGCAGTGCTTCTGCACCTTCAATTGTCATCGGGACGCTATTAGTCATGACGCTCGCTTCCGTACGGTGATTTCCTGCACTTTTATTATTGCTCCGGGCTCTTTGAGACTCAACGCCAAACATAACGCCTCAGCCGCAGCAATAGTAGTGGTATAGGTGATTTTACGTTGCAATGCGGTTCGTCGAATTTCATAAGAATCGGCGATCGCCTGACGCCCTTCGGTGGTGTTCACAATCAAATTGACCCGATCATTTTTTATCCAATCGACAATATGTGGCCGACCTTCTTTGACTTTGTTAACTCTTTCTACTGCCAATCCTGCTTTTTCAATTTCTCGTGCGGTGCCTTGAGTTGCCACCAAATCAAAACCCAAGTCTATCAATTGCTTGGCAAGATCAGCAACCGATCCCTTGTCAGCATCCCGAACACTTAAAAACACTACTCCGCTTTGCGGCAGCTCCACGTTTACTGCTTTTTGCGCTTTTTGAAAAGCTTCGCCAAAGTTAGCCCCTGTACCCATCACCTCACCGGTGGATTTCATTTCAGGCCCCAAAATAGGATCCACTCCGGGAAACTTATTAAATGGAAATGCGGCCTCTTTGACAGAATAATTTTCTGGGATCCACTCCTCCGTCGCGCCCAAACTACTCAAAGATTTACCACCCATACAGCTGGCGGCTATTTTCGCCAGCGGCCGACCAATTGCCTTGGAGACAAAGGGCACCGTTCGAGAAGCGCGAGGATTCACTTCCAATACGTAGATCTCTTGTCCTTGAATGGCGAATTGAGTATTCATCAATCCCACTACCCCCAATTCTAACGCCAAGGCTCTCACTTGTTCACGAAGGCTATCCTGTATCGAATCACTCAAAGAGTAGGGAGGAAGTGAACAAGCTGAATCACCGGAATGGATCCCGGCCTGCTCAATGTGCTGCATAATGCCGCCAATCAGCACTTGTTCACCATCAGAAATGGCATCCACATCCACCTCTACAGCATCATCCAAAAATCTGTCTAGTAAAACTGGTGCTTCGTTAGAAACCTCCACTGCCTCTCGAATATAACGGGTAATCTCTTCTTCGTTATAGACGATTTCCATTGCCCGTCCACCCAGTACATAAGAAGGACGAACCACAATGGGAAAACCCAATTGTGTGGCCTGCTGAATGGCTTGCTCTTCATTGCGGGCTAATGCATTTGGCGGCTGGCGTAGATTCAATTTTTCTAATAACGCCTTAAAACGCTCTCTGTCTTCTGCAAGATCGATAGCATCTGGCGAGGTGCCAATAATCGGCGCACCAGCCGCTTCTAACGCAATGGCTAATTTAAGCGGCGTTTGTCCGCCATATTGAACCAATACTCCTTTGGGTTGTTCAAGATGAATAATCTCTAACACATCTTCTAAAGTGAGTGGCTCAAAATAGAGCCGATCAGAGGTGTCATAATCAGTGGATACAGTTTCGGGATTACAGTTAATCATGATGGATTCATATCCATCTTCCTTCAGCGCCATAGACGCATGAACACAACAATAATCAAACTCAATGCCCTGACCTATGCGGTTCGGGCCACCACCTAATACAATAATCTTATCTTTGTCGGTGGGATCACTTTCACATTCCCGTTCGTAAGTTGAGTACATGTACGCGGTCGATGCAGCGAATTCAGCCGCACAAGAATCCACTCTTTTATAAACTGGGCGAATACTAAGCTGATGTCGCCTAGCCCTCACCCTATCCTCAGGCACATTTAATAAGGTCGCCAATCTCGAATCAGAAAAACCTTGACGTTTCAATTGTCGCAATTGCGCTTCATCCAACTGCTCTAGCTGAAGCTTGGCAACTTCATTTTCTCTAGTCACAAGATCTTCGATTTGCGCCAAAAACCAAGGATCAATTTTACTCAGATCGAATATCTCATCTAGCGAAAAACCTGCGCGAAATGCATCTGCCACATACCAGATGCGATCAGGCCCCGGAGACTGTAATTCGCTTCGTAAGCGCGAGGAAACTTCTTCAGGATGAAGCTTGCTCGTTAATGAATTTAGTCCGTCTCGGGAAATTTCCAAACTACGCAAAGCTTTCTGAAAGGATTCTTGGAAAGTGCGCCCGATGCCCATCGCCTCACCTACAGATTTCATCTGGGTGGTTAGCTTCGGATCTGCCTGCGCAAACTTTTCAAAGGTAAATCGAGGGATCTTTGTCACGACATAATCAATGGTGGGCTCAAACGAGGCGGGTATGGCGCCGCCGGTAATATCATTGCTCAACTCATCTAAGGTATAACCCACAGCCAATTTTGCAGCGATTTTAGCGATCGGAAATCCCGTCGCTTTTGAGGCCAATGCAGAAGATCGAGACACTCTTGGATTCATCTCGATAATGATCATGCGTCCATCTTCAGGGTTGATGGCGAATTGAACGTTCGAACCCCCCGTATCCACACCAATTTCGCGTAATACGGCGATCGAGGCATCACGCATGATTTGATATTCTTTATCCGTCAACGTGAGTGCCGGTGCGACCGTAATAGAGTCCCCTGTATGCACCCCCATGGGATCAATGTTCTCGATCGAACAGATAATGATGCAGTTGTCCTGACGATCCCGCACCACTTCCATTTCATACTCTTTCCATCCAAGCACCGATTCTTCGATTAATAACTCATTGGTTGGTGACAGATCCAAACCGCGTTCACAAATCTCCTCAAATTCCTCTTTATTAAACGCAATCCCGCCACCACTACCACCCAAGGTAAATGAGGGTCGAATAATACAAGGATATCCAATTGGGGCTTGTACCTGAATAGCTTCTTCTAAACTATGAGCAATTGCAGAATGAGGCATGGACAAGCCTATTTTCTTCATCGCTTTTCGAAATTGATCTCGATCTTCTGCTTTATCAATCGCCTCACGATTAGCGCCAATCATCTCTACTGAATATTTATCCAGTATACCTTCGCGATCTAAATCGAGAGCACAGTTTAAGGCAGTCTGCCCGCCCATAGTGGGTAACAGCGCATCCGGCCTTTCGCGCTCGATTATTTTAGCCACCGTCTGCCACTCGGTGGGCTCAATGTAGGTAGCATCAGCCATCTCGGGGTCGGTCATGATGGTGGCTGGATTGGAGTTAACTAAGATCACCCGAAAGCCTTCTTCTCTCAAAGCTTTGCAAGCCTGCGCACCGGAGTAATCAAATTCACATGCCTGACCAATTACAATCGGGCCAGCACCTATGATTAAAATACTTTTTAAATCTTCTCGTTTAGGCATTTTTAAACAGTCACGCGAACGGATTGAGACATAGAAGTAATAAAGCGATCAAACAGTGACACACAATCATGGGGGCCTGGACTCGCTTCTGGATGGCCTTGAAAGCCAAACGCTGGCTTCTCTCGATGGGCGATCCCTTGTAAAGAGCCATCAAACAAAGAACGATGTGTCGCCGCCACTGCCGCAGGCAAAGTGTCTTCGTCAAGGGCAAAACCGTGGTTTTGGCTGGTAATAATAACGTCGCCAGTTGCCAGATCCTGGACCGGGTGGTTGGCACCGTGGTGACCAAACTTCATCTTCTTACTCTCTGCGCCCAGCGCTAATCCTAGTAGCTGATGCCCTAAACAGATCCCAAACAGCGGTACGTCTCTATCTAACAATTTTTGGATAGCGGCTATGGCGTAATCGCAAGGCGCGGGATCTCCTGGGCCGTTGGAGAGAAACACACCGTCGGGTTTGAGCGCCATGACCCCTTCAGCACTGGTTTTTGCGGGCACGACCGTGAGGCGGCAACCTCTATCCACCAACAGACGAAGAATGTTGTGCTTGACGCCAAAATCATAGGCCACCACATGATATTTTGCGGTGATCTTCTGCGAACGAACAGGCTCCAGCTGCCAGCTACCTTCTTGCCATTCATATTGTTTAGATGTGCTGACCTGTTGCGCTAAGTCTAGATTATTTAGGCCCACAAATTGCCGCGCCTCGGCGATTGCATCCTCTACGTCGATCTGCTCTCCTGACACCAGGCAACCAGACTGCGCCCCCTGTTGCCGTAAACGTGAAGTGAGCGCGCGCGTGTCGACATCTGCTATGGCCACTACCTGCTGTGCTTTCAGGAAAGAACTTAGATCCGAATCTGCTCGCCAGTTACTGTGACGAAGCGGCATATCACGTACTACTAAACCCGCGCCCCAACACTGGGAAGATTCCATATCCTCTAGATTCGTACCCACATTGCCCACATGGGAGGCTGTCAAGCACACAATTTGTTTCGCATATGAGGGATCGGTAAGGATCTCCTGGTAACCGGTCATGGCAGTATTAAACACTACTTCACCCACCGACTTTCCTGTCGCCCCAATGGCTTGGCCCCAAAATAGTGAGCCATCAGCAAGAGCGAGCAAAGCATTAGATGACAACGAAAAACCCCCTACAGATACAATAAACGGGAGGATCAGAAACTGAACTCTCCCGCCATCTAAGAATGGACACAGCTGACGCTTAATCTGTGTTGTTAAATTTTATCGGATCGTACTAATAGGTGTCCATCCCAACCGAGCCATCAAACTCCTTGCGGTAGCTATTTAAGTATTCAGACCCAATACATCGTCGATTCCGTAAAAACCAGGTTTCCGATCCGCTATCCAGACCGCAGCACGTACCGCACCTTTGGCAAAGGTCATACGACTGGAAGCTTTGTGAGTCAATTCGATGCGTTCGCCCAGGCCTGCAAACAACACCGTATGATCACCTACTACATCACCACCGCGGATAGTGGCAAAGCCAATGGTGTTTGGATCTCGCTCGCCGGTCTGACCCTCACGTCCATAGACGGCATCTTCGCTTAAATCTCGGCCTAGAGCCTCCGCAGCCGCCTGACCGAGGGCCAACGCCGTACCAGAAGGCGCATCCACTTTATAACGGTGATGGGCCTCAATGATCTCCACATCAAAATCTTCGCCCAGCACCGCAGCAGTTTGCGCCACCAATTTTTTTAATAGATTGACGCCCACACTCATATTAGGTGCCCACATAATAGGAATATTTTTTGCCTGCTGCGCTAGTGCACCACTCTGTGCGGGCGTTAAACCAGTCGTACCGGCCACCAAGCCAACACCTGCAGCCGCACAGATTTTTGCGTTCTCCAGAGTCAAATCTGGACGGGTAAAATCGATAAGGCAGTCGATCTCATCAGTGATCTGTTTAAGGTCACTAGTTAATTTAACTTGCAACGGTGCGAGACCTGCTAATTGACCCACATCTTTACCCAACAATTCATGTTGTGGATGCTCAACCGCAGCGGTCAAAGTAATCTCAGGATGTTGCACACAGGCCTCGATAAGGGTTCTCCCCATGCGGCCCGAGGCACCAACAATGCCCACTCTCACCATTGTTTGGCTCCTTTTAAAAACTGAAAGATGAAGTGTACACTCGGAACCGGGCGATCATCGAATAAATCGCCTAATTTTTTTACTGCAAGGAAATCAAATACTCTCGAAGAACTTTTTCACGCCTTCGAACCATCCACTGGATCGGGGAGAGTGTTTATGTCCGGTTAAGGTTTCATCCAGTTGTTGCAGGAGTTCTTTCTGTTTGCGGGAAAGATGCACAGGAGTTTCCACCACTACCCGGCAGAGTAAATCACCCGGCCCATGACCACGCACAGGTTTCACACCTTTACCTCTGAGGCGAAACATTTTTCCTGTTTGTGTCTCTGCGGGAATCTTTAAGGTAACCTTTCCTCCCAAGGTCGGAACTTCTAATTCTCCTCCCAAAGCTGCGGTAGCAAACGAGATAGGCACTTCACAATAAAGATTACTGCCATCCCGCTCAAATATTTCATGTGCTCTAACCGACACCACCACATAGAGATCACCAGGCACACCACCTGGAGGAGCAGCTTCACCTTCACCACTTAAACGAATGCGATCACCTGAATCCACTCCGGCAGGTACCTTCACCGACAAGGTGCGCTCTTTCTGAATTCGTCCCTGCCCCCGACAATCATGACAAGGATCTTTGATCACGCGACCCGTGCCACGACACACCGGACAGGTCTGTTGCACCGAGAAAAATCCTTGCTGCATACGCACCTGACCATGTCCTTGACACTGTTGACACGTCTCAGGCGAGGTTCCCGGTTTGGCACCACTGCCGTCACAGGTTTGACAAGCCGCCAAAGTCGGCACCTGAATTTTAACGGAGGTCCCGGCAACGGCTTCTTCTAAACTGATTTCTAAGTTATAGCGTAAATCGGCACCGCGTTGTTGCCGTTGGCGCCCACCACCACCGCTGCCACCAAAAATATCCCCGAAAATATCGCCGAAAATATCGCTAAAGCCACCGGCGCCAAAACCACCGGCACCAGCCGCACTGGGATCCACACCGGCGTGACCGAAGCGATCATAGGCTGCTCGTTTTTTAGCATCGCTTATGACTTCGTAAGCTTCTTTTGCTTCCTTAAACTTTTCCGCGGCCACCGCATCATCCGGATTTCGATCCGGATGAAATTTCATCGCCAAACGTCGATACGCTTTTTTTATCTCCGCATCTGCTGCATCTCGGGCAACACCCAATACTTCGTAATAATCCCGTTTGGCCATAGCTCTCTTTTTCTGTGACTAAGGTTGTCCTCAAAACCAAAAACAATATGCCTCCGGTTTCAAACATGTTTAGACTTATTTATTATCATCCACCTCTTCGAACTCGGCATCGACCACATCATCACCACCGGTAGACGCATCATCCGTACCGGTAGCCTGTTGTCCACCTTCAGCCTGTTGTTCTGCATAGAGTCTTTGCGCCATATTACCGGAAGCCTGAGCTAATGCCTCTGTTTTGGCATCAATTTGCGCTTTGTCGTCTCCTTTTACGGCTTCTTCCAATTCGCTAATTGCGGCTTCAATAGCACTTTTTTCGGACTCTTCCAGCTTGTCACCCAATTCACCCATGGATTTCTTTGTTGCATGAATCAGATTATCTGCTTGATTTCTGGCTCCCACTAACTCTTGGAAAGCTTTGTCTTCGTCCGCGTGTGCCTCACCATCACGCACCATCTTCTCGATCTCATCATCAGACAATCCGCTGGATGCTTTGATAACAATAGACTGTTCTTTGCCAGTGGCCTTATCTTTTGCCGAGACATTTAAAATACCATTGGCATCAATATCAAAGGTCACCTCGATTTGCGGCACTCCCCTTGGTGCAGGAGGGATGTCGGACAAATCAAATCGACCCAAGGATTTGTTGGCAGAAGCTACTTCACGTTCTCCTTGCAACACGTGCACGGTCACCGCAGTTTGATTGTCATCAGCCGTAGAAAAAACCTGTGCTGCGCGTGTTGGAATCGTGGTGTTCTTTTCAATCAACTTGGTCATCACACCGCCCATGGTTTCGATCCCTAAAGAAAGTGGTGTGACATCCAGCAACAACACATCCTTCACATCGCCGCCTAATACACCCCCTTGAATAGCAGCACCTAAGGCCACAGCCTCGTCAGGATTGACATCTTTTTTCGGCTCTTTGCCGAAAAATTCCTTCACTTTTGTCTGCACTAACGGCATACGTGTCTGACCACCCACCAATATCACCTCTGTAATATCGTTGACGGACAATCCGGCGTCTTTGAGTGCCATACGACAGGGGTCAATCGTGCTTTCTACTAATGATTCCACTAAAGATTCAAGCTTGGCTCGAGTCACTTTAACGTTAAGGTGTTTGGGGCCGGAGGCATCCGCTGTCACGTACGGCAGATTGACCTCTGTTTGTTGACTGGTAGAAAGCTCCACCTTGGCTTTTTCCGCCGCCTCCTTTAACCGCTGTAACGCTAGTGGATCATTGCGCAAATCCATACTGTTGGATTTTTGAAACTCATCCGCCAGGTACTCAATCAAACGCATGTCAAAATCTTCACCGCCGAGAAAGGTATCACCATTGGTGGCCAACACCTCAAACTGATGTTCACCATCCACTTCAGCAATCTCTATGATGGAAATATCAAATGTACCCCCACCCAAGTCGTAAACGGCGACAGTCTGATCGCCACGCTTCTTGTCCATGCCGTAGGCAAGCGCCGCAGCCGTAGGCTCATTGATGATTCGCTTCACTTCAAGTCCAGCAATTTTACCCGCGTCTTTGGTGGCCTGGCGCTGAGAGTCATTGAAATAGGCCGGTACCGTAATCACCGCCTCAGTCACCTCTTGCCCAAGAAACTCTTCAGCGGTCTTTTTCATTTTTCGCAACACATGAGCAGATACTTGCGGCGGAGCCATTTTTTCAGAATTGACCGATACCCACGCATCTCCATTGTCCGCTTTGACAATTTTGTAAGGCACCATCTTCACATCCCGCTGCACCACCTTGTCATCAAAGCGTCTTCCAATTAAGCGCTTAATGGCAAACAACGTCTTATCCGGGTTAGTGACCGCCTGCCTTTTTGCGGGTTGGCCAACTAGCGTTTCACCGTCCTCTGTAAAGGCAACAATAGAGGGCGTGGTTCTATCACCTTCAGAATTTTCTATCACGCGTGGCGTATTGCCTTCCATCACTGCCACACAAGAATTGGTCGTGCCCAAATCGATACCGATAATTTTGCCCATTGTCGTTAATCCTCTAAAACCATTACTTAAATTTGTGAAACCGTATAAATTATTCCGTCTAATTCCTCGAGAACCCAACTGATTCTCATCATCTGCCTATTCAGAAACAGTCACAAGCATTGGGGTTATTGTTTCTATTTCAAGTCAAAAGCAGAGAATATGCCAGACGACTCACCGTATGTTGTCGTCCCTCATGAGTTCGACGGTGCTTTTGCCACTACCACCATAGCCGCTCGTAACACCCGCTCGTGCAACTGATATCCCTTTTCGAGCACTTCCACCACGTGACCATCTGGCACTGCATCGGTAGTCAGCATAGTCATTGCCTCATGGGCACGAGGATCGAAAAGCTCGCCTTGCGGATCCAACTGCACTACCTGAAACTTTTCAAACAGCGACTGCAACATGGAGAGAGTTAATCTGATGCCTTCTCGCATTGCATCTATCTCTTCCGAAGCCTGATGCTCTGCAGCGGCCTCTAATCCGCGCTCCAAACTATCCCTAATTGGAATTAATTCTCGCATTAAGGGTTCAATGCCATATTGGCGCGCATTTTCTAAATCACGGCTACTGCGACGACGAATATTCTCCATTTCAGCTTGAGCACGCATGAATTTATCTAAATTTTCAGCAGCTTGCTGTTCTGCTGCTTGCAGTGCTTGCCTTAACTCAGATGTACTGATTTCCTCAGTATGTGCAGACCCCTCTATGTTGCCGGTTGCTGAATCATTCGCCGGCGCCGGCTCTGATACAGGCATGTCATTGGACTCGGCCGTCTGCTCAGATTGCTTTTCCTCCGCCATTAATTACTCCCAAATAATACAACAGGTCACACTGCCACCAGTTTGGGTGAACAGCCACACATGGAATCTATCGATGGCCTGAATTATTGTGACTCTTGTTCGTGAGTCAAGACTAAACCCATCAATTTTGCAGTGATATCCACCGCCGAAATCACTCGGTCATAGGCCATCCTGGTGGGACCAATCACACTCAGTACACCCACAATACGCCCATCCTTCCCATACGGGGCCGCTACGATACTGCAATCTTCTAAGATTTCATAGCCAGATTCCTGGCCAATAAAAATCTGCGTGGCTTCAGCGGCGATACACTGATCTAACAGGTGCAAAATTTCCTGTTTCTGGCTGATAGCTTCAAATAGCTGGCGTAATTTTTCCACACCGACTTCCTTGGCAATATCTACGATATTGGATTCGCCCGATACCACATAGTCACCCGAGCCCTTAGGCGAACCAAACACGGTATCAGTCATGTCGCTTGCCTTTTGCAACAGCAACCTAAATTGATCCTTTTCTTCAGTGATTAGCTGCGCCAATCGCTCTGGAATCAACGCCAGTGGGGTGCCGTGAAAAGTGTCGTTTAGGTAGTTCGCAATCACCTTCAGTTCAGATTCCGTGAATTGTTTAGCCGTATGAATCACCCGATTCTGCACACTCTGCTCTTGCGTAACCAATATGACCAACACCCTGTTTTGCGCTAATTTCAGGAACTCAATGTGGTGCAAATTTTCCTCTTCCACCTTCGGTAGGGTCACCACAGAAACCATGTTTGTCATCTCTGATAATAAAGAAGATGCCCTCTTGCTCAAATCTTCCTTAAGGGTAGTCTCCCCGAACCTATGTTTCAGAGATTCCAGAGCAGAATCGTCAAAGGGCTGCACCGTAACCAGTTGGTCTACAAATAATCGATAACCAGATACGGTGGGGATCCTGCCTGCGGAGGTGTGAGGGGAATGAACCAGTCCCAGCGCCTCTAAATCCGCAAGTACGTTACGAACCGTTGCCGGACTAATCGAAAGACCTGAATGACTGACTAGCGCCCGCGAAGCCACTGGCTGGCCTTCGGCGACGTAAAGTTCTACCAACGACTTTAAAAGGATTTGCGCGCGGCTATTGAGCCCCTGTTGCGATGCCATCTCACCTTACATTAACTGGTTATGGGAATGAGCTGATTTTAGCATCCTCACCTCGAGAGTGCTAAATGAGACCTAAGCTAGGGCGTCTAACCCCCCTTAGCTTTGGTAGACGCCTTAGTCGCTTTATTAATTAGTTTGCCTAGACTCTTAGATCCCGCCCTGACCGCATGCCTTTCAGCGGTGATGCCTTGAGAATCTACCGATTCAGTCTCGGCACCATAACGCAATAAGACCTTGATCACCTCTCGGTGGCCGCCGATCGCTGCCTCCATAATCGCTGTTCGTTGCAAATTATTCTTCACATCTGGCGAAGCACCCAACACCAGTAGGGCTTCGGACACTTCAGTGTAACCGCTAGTAGACGCTAAAATTAAGGCAGTATTCCCCAACTCATCTTGTGCATTGAGAGGGGCGCCCTCGGCAGCGAGAAATCGTACGGCCCTCAAATTTCCGAAAATGGCTGCACGCATGAGCGCCGTTTTCCCGCCGGCACCGGTCTGGGTGACGTCTGCACCCATCAGCACTAACATCTCTAGTTTTTTCAGATCACCCGCTGCGGCCGCCTGATCGAGCTCTCGCTGGATATCCGCAGCAGGCACCTGCATCGAATAGACAACGAGGCAGATAAATAATAATTTCAGATATCCAGAAGGGCGCATAAATTAAACACTTAATTCTCTAAACTCAGCTTGTTCAATTTTTTATCGACAGTAAAACAGGGGCTGTTAGATAAATGCGAATTTAATTAAAATTCTCTTTAAACGAACGTTAAAATAGAGACAAGCATAGGTAAATACGCTTAAAATCCCCTCTCTGTAAACAACGGCACCCTTGATAGGTGCCATAATTCAGTAAGTTATCTTAAAAAACTTACCAAATTATCAACAGGTTATGGGAAAAAAGCGTGTTGAGTTAATGCTCATCGCCCCCTGACCTGTCCATTAAAAATTTTTAGGGAGAGGCGCGATGTATGGCAGCGATGTTTATCACGGCTTTAATTTCGACGAACCATTATTAAACTGGAGAAAGATCAAGCAAATTGCCGTCGGGCGAGATCGGTTCTTTCGGGCAATGTACACCGTGATTCGAGTAGAACGCTCCTATGCACGACTGAACAAAAAGGTTAGAAAGGGCAAAGAGGAACAAGGGTGGACAAGAGAAATTTACCATCCGATGTATAAAGAACTCCATAAGAAAAACGCCCACTTGATGTACAAGCTATGTAAGAATAACGGCGCAACCTGGGTTAAATTTGCTCAATTTCTAAGTGCCCGGCCTGACATCCTACCTCGTGCTTATATTGAAGCCTTAAAACCATTACAAAACGCCAATCGTTCGGTGCCCTTCAGCGCTCTGGTTCCAGTATTAGTAGAAGAGTTAGGTCCGAACTGGCGAGATCTCTTCGAATGGGTGGGCGAGGAGCCCATTGCTACGGCTTCCATCGCACAGGTACATAAAGCACGCCTAAAAAATGGCCAAGAAGTGGCTATTAAGGTGCAATTGCCAGAGGTAGACGAACTATTCGATCAAGACTTCACCGTGTTCCAGCTCATCGGTGTTCTTCTAGATGGCAAGATCCCTAGTGTTGATGTGAAACAGATGATTCGTTTCATGCTAGAAATGACTGCTGAAGAGCTAAATTTTCAATATGAATATGCTAATACCAAAAGATTTGGCGAACTCAACCATCAACCAAGAATTCGCGTACCGGTCTTGCAACACGATCTTTGTAAAAAGAGGGTCATGGTCACCAACTGGATTGAAGGCAAGCGATTAGTAGATATTCTGGATGAATGTTACCGCAATGATGATACCGACCATATAAGAGATCTATTAACGGTTTTGCAAAATAGTTACATGCAACAAATAACCGAGTTCGGTTGCTTCCAAGCAGACCCACATCCAGGCAACTTTTTAGTGGACGCCGAAGATAATGTCTGGATCGTAGACTACGGCACTATTGGGCGTCTAACTCCCGAAGAAACGATAAATTATTCCATGCTTATTATGGCAATGATGCAAGGTAATACTAAAAATCTTGGCCCATTAATGAAAAAAGCTGGATTTAAAGGTTTATCCGATGAAATTGTAGATGAAATGTCCGTCTATGCCATCAACCCCAAGAAAGCCATGAAATCACAAAAGGGGCGCGCCATGGATGAAGTTATCAATGAATTTATGGAGCGTTTCCAAGAATTCCATGTGGAAGTACCAGATAATTTTCTTGCCATTGGACGGGTCTTGGCGACACTAGGCGGGTTCTTTCAGACTTATAAAATTAAATTCCAAGGCATGCCCGGTATGCCTACAATGAATACAGCCAAAGAATCCTAGCGAAATCTCCTAACGCTTAATTCATCAAAGCCCGCGCTAATCACTCAATTGGTGCGGGCTTTTTCTTAACTCGCTTCTGCTTGGTGCTCTTCTTTCGTGAGTTCTTGCATGGCCAGATCTCGCAATGCCTTGTAGTGCGGCTTGCCAATCAGAGTGCGAGGAAATTCTTCTGTAAAAATCACCTTTCGAGGTCGTTTGTACCCAGAGATTTTACCTTTGGTAAAATTAATCACGTCCTCATCAGATAGCTCTATACCCGGTTCAAGCTCAACTACAGCGGTAACTAACTCGCCATATTTTTTATCTGGTGTCGCAGTGATTCCAACCATTTTTATACCGTCAATCAATTTCACTATGTTTTCCACTTCTTCAGGATAGACTTTTTCTCCACCAGTATTGATACACTCCGATCCACGACCGACAAAATGAAAGTTACCCTGTTCATCTAACCGAGCCAAGTCCCCACTCATAATCCAGGTATCACCGTTGATCTCCCGAATGAGCTTCTTCGTCTTCTCAGGATCTTTATAATATCCATTCGGCAAAATATTTGTTTTTCTGGCCAACTCTCCTACTTCACCTGGCATAACAGACAATCCGGTTTCTGGATTAATGATCTGCACAATATCGGTGGTGGGAAAAGTAGCTTTGTCAAACTGTGTATCTTTAGCAGTATAAACGGTTACCGCCATACCCGTGAGTTCAGAGCCACCAATACAATCCACAAACATCGCATGTGGCAAATGACGCTTTAATAAACCCTCTTTCACCTCCGGAGAGGTTGGCATACCCACAGCACCAATTGTTTTGAGATAAGGAAGCTTGACTGGATTTTCATCTAATTCCGCCAAGATAGGCTTCAGTGTCGCGTCCCCAATTGCGGCGATAAAAGCAATATTATTTTGCTTCAATAGTCGGATCGCTTCTTTAGCATTAAAAGATTTATCTTCCAATATATAAACCGTACCACCCACACGAGGCAACGCATGAGAAACACCCCAGCCAACCGAATGCATCATCGGACTCACTACTAAGCCACGAGCATTCCCTGATAAACGTTTCGGTAACAGCGACGTGTAAGAAAGCGGTATGCGCCTTACGAGCGCAGTTAATACCTTCGATGTCCAACTCGCTTTTAATACCGTTTGGCCAAACCCAGAGGCTAAAACAGCACCGCCTGGTAACTCCTTTAATTTTTCTGTATCGGTCTCGGTGGCGGTTTTTAATATCTTATTAATGCCTCCTAATGCCCCTTCGCGAATGGTTTCCAACAATGCTCTCTCATTATAGGAAATTCCCTTCGGCATCCCGGTGGTACCACCGGTATATATGTTGTAACCCACATCAGAGTCCGTCTGTTCAGCCCAAGCCAACACCGGTTTGCTTGTGTCTTGTTCTGAAACAAACTCATCATAATTGTAAATCCTCTCACTTGGATTGGATGGCGTTTCCCCAACCACGAGGAGAAAACGAACCTTAGGTAATCGAGTTCTAATTCGTAGGAATGTTTCGAGGAATTCATCTTCCAACACGACACCCACAGAGTCTGAATTTTCAATCACATTGACTAACTCATCATCCATAAAACGATAATTGAGAGGCACGGTAATGGCAGCAAGCTTCCAGGCGCCATAAGTAGACTCAACGAATTCGAAACAATTGGTCAAAGCAATGGTAAACCGTTCGGCCCGCTTCACTCCTAGTTTCAACAATGCACGTCCTACTTGATTCGCTCTTTCGTCTAGATCACGATACGTACAGACGCGTGCGCCTTGAACCAAGACTGCGGTTCCCGGTATCACCTGAGCATTTTGTTCCAACGCATAAACCGAGGTGTGTTTGCCAGCCATGTTATCCTCCAAATTTTTTTATCTACTGATTGAGACAACGCGCGATTGCAGATAACCCAAGTTAGCACTGAATAATCACCTTGTGCTATCGAGTAATATTTTGGAAGCTATAAAAGTATTTTTTGGCAGGAAAGGGCTGAGTCTAAATAATATCTGAAAATCGAGAATTTCGTGGCGTCGAAAAACCGTACTAGGAGTGGAGTTCTATCCACTTATCCAATGACTTCCAATCTTCAAGCCATGGATAAAAAAACTTTTTAGGCAACGCTTTGGCAAAGTAATAACCCTGCACAATATCACAACCTTGGAGGTGAAGAATTTCTAGAGTAGTCAAATCCTCTACCCCTTCCGCTACTACCTTGTAGCCAAGGCTATGACTCAGAGCAATGATGGTACGCACGATTTCTCTTTTTCCTAAATCTTCCGCCATCCCTAGAACGAAGGACTTATCTATTTTAATTTCATCGGCTGGAATATCTTTTAAATAGGCAAGCGAGGAATATCCGGTGCCGAAATCGTCGATGGATATTCGTATATTCTTTTCTTTCAATTTTTCAAGTATAGCGATCGTACTCTCGGGATTACACATCAGCTCGGATTCTGTAATCTCTATTGTGCATCGTTCTAGCGGCATACCCCAAATAGCAGCCGCAGATTCAACATAGTATAGAAAATCTGGATCCTTCAACACTGATGCGGAGATATTGATCGCCACTGACACACCTTGCTGAAATCGAGACCAATTCTCAGCATCTCTAAATGCAGTTTTTAACACCCACCGGCTCATGTCAGCGATTTGCCCCGACTCTTCGGCAATAGAAATAAATTCATCAGGAAACACCTGGCCGAACTTAGATGAATGCCACCTAATCAATGCTTCTGCACCGTATACCCTATCATGTTGAATATCGATTTTTGGTTGATAGTGAAGCTCCATCTCATCCATCTCAATCGCTCGATGCAGTTGGTCTTCCAGTTGCCAATAGCGCGTGATTTGATCTGAAACAATATCTGTATATACCGCAAACTTCTCCTTGGACACCACTGCAGTAGATAAACCCAACTCTGCTTGACGTAATTTTTCTGAAGCATCTCCGCTTTTATTTTTAACTTTTGATATGCCAACGGCGAATTTAGCCAAAATATTGTGGTCATGCCAAACAAAGGGCTCTTCTGCAAGACGAATGAATTTCATCGCGGCCAGTTTTGCATGGCCTTCATTCTGTAACTGAGTGAGTGGTAGAGCAAAAGTAGATTCTGCTACTCTTGCCACCCTGGACTGTGACTGAGGCGCAGTCCGTTTAATAATTTCCTGCATGAAATACAGAATATCTTGCGCTGCCTCATAACCTAGTAAATCTTGAATACGATCGAAATTGGTCAAGCGTATGGCCAATACCGCATCCACTTCAGTATTAATTTTTTCCATCTGCTTGAGGAATGATGGTCGTCCAACGGGGAGGAGATGGGGCTTTGCATCTATCGAAATAGTCATTTGTTATATGTATAACTCATCAGGATTGATCCCATAGCAACCTGGCTCCAAGCTACGACTGATTTCTAAATGTTTCGCGGACTCATCAAATAGATCTAATGTCCTAAATTCCTCTAAAGGCTGTTTCTGGGCGTCGAGTATCAACATCACTTGAGGTTTCAATCGACGAGAACGTGATTGCGCAATGACCACTGCTACCTCACCAGTATTTAACTCCACCAACGAACCCGCCGGATAAAGACCTATCGCTTGAATAAACTCCTCTACCAGCTCTGCCTGAAAATCTTTGTCTCGCCATTCATACAACTTGCGGATAGCTTCATGAGGTGACAGTGAACGAGCATAGGTCCGTTTGCTCGTAATTGCATCGTAGCAATCCACGATAGCTGCCATACGGGCAAACAATGGAATTTCTGTGCCCTTTAGATGCTGGGGATAACCGCTACCATCGTGTCTTTCATGATGATGCGCCGCAATTTCTAACACACGAGGAGATATGCCTGCCGTTGATTCTAAAATTTTTACACTCCAAACCACGTGCCTTTTAACCAGATCAAACTCTTTATCGATTAACTTTCGCGGTTGTTCAAGTACACACTTAGGAATTCTCGCTTTGCCTATGTCGAACAAGAGACCTCCGAGCGCCAATTCTCGTAAATCCTCTTTTGGCAATCCTAAATAACGTCCAAACGCGGTAATCCAGATCGACACACTCACCGCATGTTCATAACTATATTGATCTGCTTTGCGCATTCGCGCTAACCACATAGCAGCATCAGGGTTACGGATAACACTATCTATTAGTGGATTAACCGCCTCTTTTAACAATTTGACATTGATACTACCCCCAGATTTTAGGGTATCGATTGCGCCTTTAAGACTGTTACTTAACCAATGGTGCAAGTATTTTGCTTTCGGCAGCTCGTCTTGAATAGAATGTCGATTCTTATAATCAATTCTTGGCGAATCGCCCCAGTTGCGCTTGTGTATATTCGTTTTATCTTTCTCTACATTTTTTTGATTCGACGAAATATTTCTTAACTTCTCCCGATCTGTCTCACCAATCACATATTCAGAATCAATGTAGACATACTCACATAAATCTTTGAGTTGCTTTATCTGATCCACACTAGAAATGCGAAAACCTTGTGTCAGAAAGGAGGTTTCTAACCAAGGACGATCCAAATCACACACATACATACCAATTTTGAGTTCTTCAACTGGAATTGCGACCGTTGTTTCCATTCAATCAACCATGCTTATTTTGGGAACAGTAAGTTCCTGGATTCACAGATTAATTATCGACCAACTACGACAGTCGCTGAATGATTACCGGGGAGTCTGATTTGCAAATTCTTCTTTCCTTTTCCGTCTGGTGAGCCAAATCATGGCTCTATTCAGACCCACGAAGGCATCTAGATATCAGCTTTTATATTGCTGAATTTAATAGGTTTCTTATGTTTATTGCTGCGAGAAACGCTGCGCGGCGACAACCTGTTCTCATTTCTAGAGCTGTCTAGCAAGCCGTGTCGACACGATGAGTCTAGATGGGCTGTTGATGGGACCAAAGATTGACCGTTGGCGGCTATGTTAAAAAATTATCTATCTCAACAAGATACGATAGCTGTAAAGTTCTCTCTTAGATCAGCATGAATGTGCTCAACGGGTGGGTTCCATATGGAAGAAAAAATATGTAGAGCTATGTCGCACTCCCATGGTATTAGTACATTTCCTTCGTGTTTAGCAAAAGGGCCATCCGTCTCAGTGAATATCCTTTCCCGAGGAATAATTGAGACTCGTTCAATTCCCATTTTTAGAATTCAATATCGGCAGCTCTGTGCAGTTGATTCTTAGTCTCTGTGAAGCAATGAATTATTGGGTGCCATCAATACCTATGGGCTCATCTTGTACGGCTGCCGAACTCGCACAGCTGTGTATTGGCATAGTTCTCCCGACAGCAAGATTTACAGCATTGAGCATGTGTCGGAATACTGTGTACTGAACATCCCAATCATTCTTCAATCCGTTACCACCATAGAGACCAATCTCACCTACATATCTAGCTTCCGGAAGGAGAGCATCGAATAATCCCAAATCTCTATATCTTAGGTGCGCAATTTTTGGCTTGTCTGATGTATTCCGTGTTTGGCTATTTCAAATCATTCTCTACCGCATCTATATTCTCTGTATCTTTACAAGAACGGAAAGGCTCACTTTCGAACTTTATCAAGTTAGTTGCTGTTGTAATGCGCGTCGATAAGCCGCCATTCCCGGTATCAGTCCGAGGGTTAGAGATCCCGCAACAATCATCATCAGATAACTAATCGACTGGGATGTGAGTAAGTTACCATCGATAAATAAACTGAATTGTTCCGCTAAAAAATCTTTCGACATACTTGTTGATAGCGCCAGGATCAAGATTGCGGATACTAAGCTGCTCACGGTGATTAGCAAGCCTTCGACTTCGATGAGCAACAATATAAACCATGGAGGGGCACCAATGGCGCGCATCACCGCTATTTCCCGCTGGCGCTCCCGAATTGATGCCAACAGCATGGCCGCAAGCCCTAATAAAGAGGCCAGCAGAACCAATGCGGATATCAGCCGCAATGTATTTTCCATGACTAACATCATTTGCCAGAGCTGAGTCAGCGTTACGCCAGGAAGAATCGCCAGTAGAGGCTCTCCCCGGTAGTTGTTAATTTGGCGTTGTAGGCGGAATGTTGCCATCTTCGATTTCAGGCCAACCATAAACGCCGTGATGCTATCGGGGGTCAAATCGAGTTGGGCGACTTGCTCCAGCGTCTGCGAGCGGCCCGGCATTTTCACGCCGTTTTGCCAATCGACGTGAATGGCTGTGATGCCCTCAAGACTGACGTGCAGCGTTTGGTCAACCGGGGTGCCGGTGGGCTTGAGGATGCCCGTTACCATAAAGGGTTTGTCGTCATGTTGACTGAAACTGGTACGACCGAGACCGTGTGCCAACACCAGTTTGTCGCCCAGGTGATAGCCCAGCGAGCGCGCTACTTCGCTACCGAGTACCACGTCAAAAACACCGGCAAAGGCCTCGCCGTCGGAGAACACCAGCGGTTTCTTCTGCCCATAACGGAAATAGTGAAAATAATCGCTGGAAGTACCCAT
>DJFZ01000009.1 GCA_002432655.1 Thiotrichaceae bacterium UBA5859
GAAGCACCAGATGATCCCCAAAATTTCCCCCGTAATCTATTTATCTGGCGTTCCAATCTGCTTGGCTCTTCAGGCAAGGGCCATGAATATATGTTGAAGTATCTACTAGGTACTAAGAACGGCGTGCAGTGTGAAGATCTCGGCAAAGAGGGGGGGCCGAAGCCTACAGAAGTGGAGTGGGAGGAAACCGGCGCAGAAGGCAAATTGGATCTCTTGGTAACGCTTGATTTTAGAATGTCTTCTACTTGTGTCTATTCCGATATCGTGTTGCCCACAGCCACCTGGTACGAGAAGGATGATCTCAGTACTTCAGATATGCATCCCTTTATTCATCCTCTTGCCAAAGCAACCGATCCCGCTTGGGAGGCAAGAAGTGATTGGGACATATTCAAAGGCATTGCGAAAAAGTTTACCGAACTCACTGCTGGACACTTAGGTGTGGAAAAGGATGTGGTCACGGTGCCTATGTTACATGACACTCCCGGTGAGCTAGCGCAACCTTTCCATGTTCAGGATTGGAAAAAAGGTGAATGCGATCCGCTGCCGGGTAAAACCATGCCCAATCTGATGGTGGTGGAAAGAGACTATCCCAACACCTACAAAAAATTCACCTCTCTCGGCCCGATGTTAGAGCAGGCCGGCAATGGTGGTAAGGGGATCTCCTGGAACACAGAAGAGGAGGTGAATTTTCTGCGTGAGCTCAATCACCCAGTGCTAGAAGAGGGGATCAGTGCAGGGCGACCAAAAATCGAGAGTGCCGTGGATGCCGCAGAGGTGATTCTAAGTTTAGCGCCAGAGACCAATGGTCATGTGGCGGTCAAAGCTTGGGAGGCATTAAGCAAAGTCACCGGGCGCGATCATGGCCATCTGGTGGCGGGTAAAAAGAACGAAAGCCTCAGAGTGAAAGATCTGCGTGCACAGCCGCGAAAAATTATCTCCTCGCCCACTTGGTCTGGATTAGAGGATGAACATGTCAGTTATAACGCAGGTTACACCAACGTGCATGAGTTCATACCCTGGCGCACCATTACCGGTCGGCAGCAGTTTTATCAGGATCACCAATGGATGCAAGCATTCGGTGAACAGATGGTCTCTTATCGTCCGCCGATCAATACGCGAACCATTCAACATATCAAAGATAAAAAGCCCAACGGCAATAAAGAGATTGTGCTGAACTGGATCACCCCTCATCAAAAGTGGGGTATACACAGCACCTATAGCGACAACCTGCATATGCTTACTTTGTCCCGTGGCGGGCCCATTACCTGGATCAGTGAGGTGGATGCCAAAGCAGCAGGCATTAAAGACAACGACTGGATCGAAGTCTTTAATGTCAACGGTGCCATTGCCTGTCGCGCAGTGGTGAGCCAACGGGTGAAGCAGGGCATGGCGATGATGTATCACGCTCAGGAGCGCATTATCAATGTGCCCGGATCGGCAGTCACTGGTACTCGGGGCGGACACCATAATTCCGTAACCCGCACGGTGATGAAGCCCACCCACATGATAGGCGCCTATGCGCAGCAATCTTATGGATTTAATTACTACGGTACCGTGGGCTGTAATCGGGATGAATTTGTTGTGGTACGTAAAATGGATAAGGTGGATTGGTTAGATGGTCCAAGTGGTGATGCGTTGCCTGTCCCACTGGAAGAAGAGGTATAGGAGTCCGGTAATATGAAGATTCGATCCCAAGTGGGCATGGTGTTAAATTTAGATAAGTGTATTGGCTGTCATACCTGTTCCATCACTTGTAAAAATGTTTGGACCTCAAGAGAAGGCGTCGAGTACGCCTGGTTTAATAATGTGGAAACCAAGCCAGGCATCGGTTACCCAAAAGAGTGGGAAAACCAGGACAAATGGCATGGCGGTTGGAAACGCAGTGACAATGGCTCTATCCGACCACGAATTGGTGGTAAGTTTCGCGTCCTGGCTAACATCTTTGCTAATCCGGACTTGCCGGCAATAGATGACTATTACGAACCCTTCGACTTTGATTACCAACACCTACATACCGCACCTTTGGGTGACCATCAACCGACGGCGCGACCTCGTTCGCTGATCTCCGGTAAGAGAATGGAGAAAATTGACTGGGGCCCGAATTGGGAGGAGATCCTCGGATCTGAATTTGAACACCGTTCTAAAGACAAAAACTTCGATGAGGTGCAAAAAGAGATTTACGGTCAGTATGAAAATACTTTCATGATGTATTTACCGCGTCTATGTGAACATTGCCTTAATCCTGCGTGTGTGGCTTCTTGTCCCAGTGGTGCTATCTACAAAAGGGAAGAAGATGGCATTGTGCTGATTGACCAGGATAAATGTCGTGGCTGGCGCATGTGTGTCTCTGGCTGCCCCTATAAAAAAATCTACTTCAATTGGAAATCGGGCAAATCAGAAAAATGTATATTCTGTTATCCGCGAGTGGAGTCAGGTATGCCCACAGTGTGCGCGGAAACCTGCGTGGGCCGCATCCGTTATTTAGGTGTGTTGCTCTATGATGCGGATAAGATAGCAGAGGTGGCCTCTGTCGCCTCAGATCAAGATCTCTATGAGCGTCAATTGGAAATCTTTTTAGATCCCAATGATCCCCAAGTGATAGAACAAGCACTCAAGGATGGTGTGCCCCTCAGCGTCATTGAAGCGGCACAGAAGTCTCCGGTCTACAAGCTGGCTTGCGACTGGAAACTGGCCTTGCCATTGCACCCTGAATATCGAACCTTGCCGATGGTTTGGTACGTGCCGCCTCTGAGCCCCATTCAACATGCTACCCAGGAGGGTTTTATCGGCATGGATGGGGTGATACCCGATGTGGAGAGTCTGCGGATCCCGGTGAAATATCTGGCCAACATGCTCACAGCGGGAGATGAACGCCCAGTGCTATTGGCGTTGCGCAGACTATTGGCGATGCGTGCTTATAAGCGATCTGAACAAGTAGAGAATCAAAAAGATTTAGAAGTTTTAGAAAAAGTAGGTTTGACTGAAGCGCAGGTGCAGGAGATGTATCGTTATTTGGCCATTGCGGACTACGAAGATCGCTATGTGATCCCCACTGCCCACCGTGAAGAGGCGATGTCGGATGCATTTGCAGAGCGTAGTGGATGTGGTTTTACCTTCGGTGATGGCTGTCATGGCAGCAGTGACTACAACATGTTCGGCGGTAAAAAATCCAATGGCCGTGAAAAAATCAAAATGATTCAGATCCAGGAGTAGCTTAGGTGAAAATTTTAAGAGTGCTGTCACTGATATTGGACTATCCGCGAGCGGAACTGCAGCAACATAACCAGGAGTTGACGCAAGAGGTGACAGCATGCAGCGAACTGTCAGCGTCAGGCAAAGAACAGTTAGTTGCACTGTTGCATTACCTGCGTGATGAGGATTTGATGGATCTACAAGAGCAGTATGACAGCCTGTTTGAGCGGGGTAGAGCACACTCCTTATTACTGTTTGAGCATGTGCATGGCGAATCACGGGATCGCGGTCAGGCAATGGTGGATCTGATGGCGCTATACGAGCGGGCAGGTTATGAGATCCAGGTTCGAGAATTGCCGGACTATCTGCCTTTATATCTGGAATTTCTCTCCACACGTCCGGTATCGGAAATAAAAGAGGGTATAGAAGAGGTGGCGCATATTGTGTCGTTGATTGCGGTGCGATTAAAAAAATGTGCCAGTCCCTATGCCAGTGCGTTAACAGCGGTGTTGCAGATTGCGCAGCTAAATATCGACTTCAAGAGTTTGGAGAAAGAGCTGGCGGATGAGCCTTCCGATCGCACGCTGCAGGCGATGGATAAGGTATGGGAGGAAGAGGTCGTCACCTTCATGACGCCTATCGAGAAGCAGTCCCCTGATGGCGTGGGCATGAAACAGGGTGGGGATCGGCAGTCGAGAACCATTCCCTTACATCAGGTACACAGTTGAGAAGTGAATCATAGACACATGGATTGAGTGATTAGAGGAACAGTTATGACCATTAATATTTTACTATTCGGCGTTTTTCCCTACGTGGCCATGGTCATCGCAGTATTAGGTGCTTGGGCTAGATTTGATATGGCGCAGTATACGTGGAAAGCGCAATCCAGCCAGATGTTGCGCACGAAGAATATGCGTGTGGCCAGCAATCTTTTTCATATCGGTGTCATCTTCATTCTCTTTGGACATTTCGTGGGTCTGCTGACGCCAGAAGTGATTTACCATCATTTTATCTCCACGCAAGCGAAACAGTTGCTTGCTATGGTCTCAGGTGGTTTCTTCGGCATTCTCTGCTTTATCGGCTTGACGATGTTGATTTATCGACGCCTTGTGGATGAGCGAGTGCGTGCGAACACCACAGTGTCTGACATGTTGGTGCTAATCATGTTGTGGTTACAGCTTACCTTAGGCTTACTCAGTATTGTGGTCTCCACACATCATTTGGACGGCTCTGTGATGGTGCAGTTGGCGAATTGGGCTCAGTCAATTGTCTCTCTGGCACCGCTCAAAGCCGCTGCTTATGTAGAGTCTGTGCACATTATCTATAAGCTGCATATTCTACTTGGTTTAAGCCTGTTGGTAGTCTTCCCCTTTACCCGTCTGGTGCATATTGTGAGTGCGCCCATTTGGTATTTTGGTCGACGTTATCAAGTAGTGAGGCAAAAACAACAGGCTTAGACGAGAGGGTTTTGCACATGTCGCAGCAGATCACTGAACATCAACAGCATCCCCTCATTCACGGCGTACGCGTGAATGAGGTATTGATTGAGGCGGATACCATTGCACAGGAGTTACAGTATCATCCTGCCGGTTCGGCAGAGGAGGCGATTAACAACGCCACCCAAGCATTGATCATCAAACAGTTGTTACTGGAAAAGTCAGAGCAGTTAGGCATTGTGATAGATGACTCGATGGATACCGGTGACTCCTCGCAAGAGCGTCGTATACAACTGTTATTGGAGCGAGAGATAGATCCCTATTGCGCCACTGAAGAAGAATGCCAGCAATATTATGAGGCCAACTTAGATAAATTTAAGAGCGAATGCTTGATGGAGGTCGCGCATATTTTACTGGCAGCGCCTCCGGAAGATTTCGCGCTCAGACTGGACATGCGAACCAAGGCAGAACAGATCATTGAAAAATTAGCGGTGTGTCCTGAAGAATTCCCCGTATTGGCCAGAGAATTCTCGTCCTGCCCTTCAAAAGCGGAGGGTGGTAGTCTGGGACAGATCAGTAAGGGCCAAACCACACGAGAGTTTGAGCGGCAGCTCTTTTTATTAGAGCCAGGGCTGTGCATGTCCCCAATCGAGAGTCGGTATGGTTGGCATGTGGTCTATGTGAATCATAAAGTAGAGGGTGAGCAACAAAGTTTTGATGCCTGTAAAACTAGAATTAAAAGATACCTGCAGGATCAGTCTTATACGCAGGCAGTGAGCCAATATATTGCTATCCTGATGCAAGAGGCTGAAATTCAGTCTGTGGACGACTCATAGGTTGAGTATCTTTAGGCTAATTAACTAGGAACAAGTCGCTTAAGTATTATAAGGGCTTCGACCTCATAA
>DJFZ01000035.1:0-3230 GCA_002432655.1 Thiotrichaceae bacterium UBA5859
GCATGAAGAGACCGCAGGGTGCATATGCCTCATTTTGACTGAGTAGCAGAGCGGTGGTGGAAGAGTCCACGCCACCAGACATGCCAATAACGACGGGTATGGCTTGATTAACAGTCATGAATACACCAGAGAGAACAACAACCGATTATTCTACACCAATGGGGCTAAAGTCGCTGTGTTCAAGCAGGCTCTTACAGAGGTTTAGATGATATTGCTCACCAGATAAATAGTCATGTATACAGCGTGTGACCAATGGGCTGCGTAATCTGTCATCCTGCTCCAATTGAAATATTTCATCCAGGGTCAGCCAATGTGTGGCTATAATGCTGCTGTCTAGTCGAGTGTTCAAGGATTCGTCCACCATGCCGGCAAAGGCTAATCGTTGAAACGTTTGGCCAGAATGTGGACTCTTATATAGGTAGAGACCGATGATGTAATCGGGCGTAAAGGGGTAACTGGTTTCCTCCAGAGTCTCGCGAATGATGGCTTCTTCAAAATCTTCGTCTACTTCCACATGACCGGCAGGTTGATTAAATACCGAGTTCGTTGCGCCTCTCTCTTCCACCATTAGAAATTTACGGCGTTCCTCCACCACTGCGGCTACTGTCGACCTCGGGCGATGGTGGGGAAGAGCGGTTTTAAACGGAGATTTCAAAATCTTACCTTTATGCTAGCGACTAAGTGAGTTGAATAAAGCACTGAGTGTAGCCTAAAATACCACTCGGTATATAATGAAACAAGCAAAGCTAAGTTATTGATAAAACTTAAAATCGCACTAATTCGGTGCATATTGGACTCGAAGGGATCCCATGGGTTACGAAAAAATCATCGTTCCATCAGAAGGTGAGCGCATTACTGTCAATGGTGACGGCACATTGAATGTTCCAAACAATCCGATTATTCCCTTCATTGAGGGCGACGGTATCGGTGTCGATATCACTCCACCCATGATGTCGGTCATTAACGCTGCAGTGGCTAAAGCGTACGAAGGTGATCGCAAAATTCATTGGATGGAAATCTATTGTGGAGAGAAAGCCACGACTGTTTACGGTTCTGATGTCTGGTTGCCGGATGAAACCTTAGAGGCTTTAAAAGAATTTGTGGTCTCTATTAAAGGTCCGCTCACCACCCCGGTGGGAGGAGGCATTCGCTCATTGAATGTGGCGCTGCGCCAGCAACTCGATCTCTTCATCTGTTTACGTCCTGTGCGATTTCATCCCGGCACACCCAGTCCCTTACAGCATCCTGAATATACCAATATGGTTATTTTCCGTGAAAACTCTGAAGATATTTATGCCGGATTGGAGTGGGAGGCGGAATCCCCTGAAGCCAAAAAGCTGATTAAATTTCTCATTGACGAGATGGGGGTGACCAACATTCGTTTCCCCAATACTTCTGGTATTGGCATTAAGCCAGTATCCCGTGAAGGTACCGAGCGCTTAGTGCGCCCTGCTATACAATATGCCATCGATCACGATTGTCCTTCTGTGACCTTGGTGCACAAAGGCAACATCATGAAGTATACCGAGGGTGCCTTTAAATCTTGGGGTTATGAGCTGGCAAAAAGCGAGTTTGGCGCGGAAGAGATAGATGGTGGTCCTTGGTGTCGATTGACCAACCCAACCAACGGTAAAGAGATCATCATTAAAGATGTGATTGCCGATGCATTCCTACAACAAATTTTAACCCGGCCCCAAGAGTATTCAGTGATTGCTACCATGAACCTGAACGGCGACTACATCTCCGACGCCTTGGCGGCGCAGGTGGGGGGCATAGGTATTGCACCAGGTGCCAACTTATCAGATCGCATTGCCCTGTTTGAAGCCACCCATGGTACGGCGCCCAAATATGCGGGCCAGAATAAGGTGAATCCAGGTTCTTTGATCCTATCTGCCGAACTCATGTTGCGGCATATTCGTTGGCGACGGGCTGCTGATTTGGTGGTGAAAGGTTTGGATGGCGCCATTCAAGCGAAAACGGTCACCTATGATTTTGAACGATTGATGGAAGGTGCGACTCTGGTGACTTCTTCCGGTTTTGGTGATGCGGTGATCAGTCATATGGATGACTGATTGGCCCCGGCACCTTTGACAACGGGGTGTGCGTGGTGAATTATCAGTAGGGTGATAATTGTCGTCTTCTAAAACGACACTCAGAGCCAAGGCGCGGTGCACTGAACAAAATGAACACCAGCAGCCTGTTGCCAGCACGCTTGTTAAGACAATAGTGTGTTGATAACAGTCGAAGAGGAAAAGTTTAAGAATAATTCAGATAGAGCTGCACCTAGAATGCGTAGATTAAAGAAAGCGAAAAATTTCTCAACGCTTCATCTTCGATTTCGTATTCATGTCCCGACGCTTTTAGAGTAAAGTCGTCGGTTATTGCAGTGCTGATACCAATCCCAAACAGTGCCGAGTCATCCTTATCGGAAAATTTAAAAACTTCGAATATTTGGGGTCCTCCGTTTGATGAGGTGAAAACAGTAGTTTTACTATTCACCTCCAAATTTGAATAACCTAAGCTGGCAAACACGCTGATGTGATCTGTTATTGGCCAAGTGGGTTGTACAGCAATGGCGAATCCCTCAAAGCCCAATTCAAATGTCGCCGGTGGCGGTGGATTGGCTTGTGATGCACTCAGGCCGATTTCTGCTTTATATTCACCAAAATCAATATAACTCAATACCACAGACACATAAGGGTTGAATTGATATCCGACGTCAAACGCAAAGGAGATATCGTTATCATTATCTTTCAATGTCGTGAGAAACTCGGATCTTGGAGTCACAACAGCGAATGCAGATAGATCGGACTGACCTATCTGTAGGCCGATAATTGGGCCAGCATTGGCCACACCATGTGTGCCGCCATAAACAATGGCTGCCATAAAAATGCTTAGATTCGGGAACGTTGGTGATTTTGTCATGCGTCGATGCTTTAATTATTTTTTTAGTCGTTGGAACAAAGGACTATCAACTATTATTGCTTTAATTATTTTAAGCTAATAGCATACAAAAATAATAGCCACTAATTATAAATAGGTTTTTTTATTATATGTCCCGGAATCTCGCATTCTGTCCACCATGCCAACGGACAAAATGTTTCTGGTTTGGCTTGTAAAATAGTTAGCGCACAGTGATCCGTGAAGTCGTGGAATGGGATTGAGAGTGAATTGACCTTTATTTAGGTTGAGCAGAAAAATTAAAACTGGGGAAAATCAACAAGAAAACA
>DJFZ01000035.1:3370-45252 GCA_002432655.1 Thiotrichaceae bacterium UBA5859
CGGTAGAAGACACTCCCTTTTATCACTGCATCTCTCGCTGCATACGTAGGGTCTATTTGTGTGGTGAAGACTTCCATGCCCAACAAAATTTCGATCATCGTAAGGTATGGCTAGTGGAGAAAATTATGTTTCTCGCTTCTGTATTTGCCATAGACGTGTGCGCATACGCTGTCATGTCCAACCATTATCATGTAGTGCTTTTCATACATGAGGAAAAAGCAAAGTCCTGGTTACCAGAAGAAATAATGGATCGATGGGCGCAATTGTTTCCTACTAGTGCCCAGCGTTTACAAAGCCTGATGGATTCTCCGGTGGCTGAAGTAGATAAGAAATTCCACCTGGATAAACTAGCCCAATGGCAAGATAATCTATGCGATATCTCCTGGTTTATGCGTTGCTTAAATGAGTCGGTGGCTCGACGAGCCAATAAAGAAGACGGCTGTAAGGGGCGTTTTTGGGAGGGACGATTCAAAAGCCAGGCTTTGTTGGATGAAAAAACGCTATTGTTCTGCATGGCTTACGTAGACTTAAATCCTGTTCGAGCAAAGGAGGTGGCTAGTCCCGAAGAATCTAATTTTACATCTATACAAGAGCGGCTTTATTGCCATGCAAAAAGACAAAGCCAGCCGAATCGCCAACAACAGAAACTAATCAAAAATTATCAAATAAACTTGCTGGACAAAAAGGAAACGGCTAAAAACCAGGCCAAATTAAAGCCGCTGAATGGCAGCAGTGATGCACCTTTGTCAGAAGGTATTCCATTCACTCAACAGGACTATATCAAGTTATTAGATTGGACAGGAAGGGTGGTGCGTGGAGATAAAAGGGGTGTAATAGATGGTTCCTTGCCGCCCATTTTCAGACGATTAGGGATTGAAGAGGAAAGCTGGATTGATTCGGTATCTCATTTCCAGAAGTACTTTTTCCACGCTGTGGGAAGCGTTTCTTCTCTGGAAGAATATCAACTTAAGCTAACTAAAAAAAGGGCAGAACAAATACATAAACTTGCACCGATTGAATGGATCAAAGGCAAGAGTGCATCCAGGAGATTATATGGCTAGTTTTACCAGGTAGTTAATGTCCACTGTTTTAAAGTGTAAATGTACCTGTGCCGGACAATGGTGTGTATCTGGTAGCTAAGTTCATTTTCTTTCTTATTATTTTTTCCAGATTTTTTAATTGATCTATTTTTTCTTTTCCTTGCTCAGCCCGGTGATTTTGATTTTCTTGTCAGCCACGGTCTTTTCTTCTCGGTGCTCCTTTCGCCATCGGGACAACACGAAAGGATGGATCTCTAACGCTGATAATCATTCTTCCGCTAGAATAACGAGCGATACAACCTTGAAAGGTAGGTCCACGTAACACCTGCATATAAAATGTCTGTGAATAGATCCTATTCAATAGTTGAGCGGTTTGTCATCAGCCGCTGGCAGGGTGGCTGGCAATGGTTCTGCCAAAGTGTGGGGTAATAGATTCTTAGGATAATAATATTATTGATCGTCGATATTCGAAGTCCGATTTCATAGAGACGTGCAGATTATTCGGTCAGTAAGTTCAGATGAAATTGTGTTTAATGGGTGTACACTAACAAAACTTAATTAAATTTAAAATCATCGTACCACGAACACTAATAGAATTTATTAGTACGATCGAAAGGTAAGAAAGAATAGATATGCGGGTTCAATATACCGCTCTTATGGTGTACTAATAAACTTTGATGTGATAATTATACTATTGCGCAGACTTATGGTTTTAGTACGGGTAAGATATTGACGAGATGTGTGTTAGTTTGCTGAAGCAAATTGCATTCTCTTTTACTTAACGTCTATTAATATAAAAAAGTGACAGTAACCAAAGGAAGCCCTCCATGCGCATGACGAGCAAACGTCCACTGATTTTTTATCTCTTTGTCAGCAGTTTTTTTATCTTTAGTCCATCCCTACAAGCGATCCAATCTTATCTCAGCAGCGATGAATTGAGCACGTTGGTAGAGACAGTGAAGCAGGATCCAACACATCTCGCAAAAAATAAGGCAGTACTGGCTAATCTAAGTCCCGAGCAACTCGCTACCGCCATTGAGGAACTGGGTTTTACTCACTATTCTTGGCTTCATCCGGTTGAGATCAAAGGTGGTGGATTACCCAAACAGCTCGGTAAGTCTTTTGAGAATATGAGTGTCATGGCGGTGCGAGGTGGCAAATTGGTGCCCATTCCTTATCAGTTCGATGACTTTGATATCTATGGATTTGTGTACCAACGAGGGCAGGGGCCCATTGATGGAGAAGTTGGTTTGCTAGACGAGAATGATGAACTGGTTTTTATGTTTCGAGATACCGGTGAGAATAAATATCGTCCTGAGATGGCAGGGCTGGATGGCCAAATATTACAAGAATTAATCTTTGCGCGGAACGGTAAAACCCGTTACGCCTATTTGGTTGAAGGATCCACTCAACGTTCAGATGTAGATTATGTAGTATATGATGAAACTGAATCGAAAGTGGAAACTACTTTTTGGGGATACGATACCACTGAAGAGAATTATCTCATGTTCGAGGATTTTTATACCTTGGTGGGAGATAAACCACGAACGAGAATGGTAGATGCTATATATGCAACCTTTGATACAAAAATATTAAGTCCTATATCACCGAGAATTCATCTTAACTCAAAAGATCATTTGATTGCGCGTCCTGTGGGCGTGAGGGACGGGCCAGTACGTACGGCAGTGACACTGAGAATGGGCTTAACTACCAAGGGTACAGAAATTACATTTAAGGCACAGATGAATTTATACGATCAAGGACTAAACTTTGAAGCTTTAATATCGATACCCGACAATATTCCTGGTATCCAGTACCTAACTATTTTCTTACATGATCCTCACTTAAACGTGGCCCTTGATTTTATGGAGCTACAAGGCGCGAAGGTGAACAGTTCACACTCTCAAGATCCCCATAGCTTTGCACTCGTGGATGGAAAGATGAGTGATTTTGAAAAAGATATGGCTGTAGACCTCGACGATCATCCGTGGATGTGGATGAGTAGTCCGTATGGTTGGGATCTAATCGTAGAATTGTTTGTGCCTGAAGATTTTGATGTCAGCGCAGATGCTATTTACTTGGATGACTCAGAAGCAAAAGGTGAATTTGAGAATTTTGTAGGTTCTAGTCCCAAGATTGGATATGAACTTAATGACTTTCCACGTTTATTTAAAGAAATAGCGTTTGAAGTGAGGTTTACCTTCCCCGACCAAGTGGGTATCTCTGCGGCGAATTTTTTCGAAAATGAGTTGAATGTTAAGCCAGCCCTAGAGGTACGAGAGTATGCATCCAATAATCCAGAACCACCCCGAGTACTGATGAAGTTGAGCAAGAAGCCGGACGAATAACTAGGAGTGTGTCGAAAATATATAAGATGGATTTTGGGGATTTTATAGCGGTCAAGTTCTATAAAATCCCCAAGCATAAGTTTATGACACTGTCGATGGAAGTTTTTGGGACGACTCGCAGTGTTTAGTCTAGTGCTGTAGTAGGTCTACGTGGCCAGCAGTAGCATAAAAGAGCACAGCCCTATTCTCAGGATTCAATCCTATTATCGGTTTATTTAACTTAGTGTTTTACCGTGTCGCCTGCGACTTTATCCATATAAGCGAAAATTAGTCCAGAAAATACAAATGCCATATGGATAATGACCTTCCACATGAGCACGCTTTCTTGATCCGGTGTGACCATTTTAGGTATGTTCATGAATGATTTGAGTAAATCGATAGCGGAAATGGCCACTATGGCGCCGATAACTTTTAGCTTTAGTCCTGAAAAATCAACTTTACCCATCCAGTCGGGGCGATCTTGATGATTGGTGACATCAATTTTGGAGACAAATATTTCATAACCGCTAAAAATGATCATCAGCAATAGGCTGCCCACCAGAGACATATCTACCAAAGCTAGAATGCCCACTATGACTTCACCCTCTGACGCCGTTAACACATGGGTGCTCATGTGCCAAAGCTCTTGCGTGAACTTAATAAACAGTAGTATTACACTGAAAATTAACCCTAAATAAAACGGTGCCAGTAACCAGCGGCTGCGAAAAATTGTAGACTCTAAAAAGTGTTCAATTTTATCCAAGAAAAAATCCTTTCTTTGTGATACCAGGATCTCAGAATGCCCAATTTGGGTGCAAATTTTAACATCAAGGAGGGCACGCTGTGACCTACATCTCGGCGGTTGGCGACTGTAGCAAATTTCAGAGCTTATTTTAAGAAGTAGCCACTAAATTTGTAGTCGACCCTTTCTAAGCCACTGTTTGCCGTGAGTTTGGCTAGCTCTAAACGGGCAAAATAGGATCTGAGGCGAATCAACGGGGTGTTTGGAGTCCAATCGATTAGGGGGATACTAGGATAGGGTTTTCAATTATGAGGTGGTCATGGCTGATCTATCCCAACACAGGTTGGCATCAACAAGAGAATATTCTCGTGATTTCTAGAAACGAAATTGTTTCTAGGCGCTAAGGTAATCATTTTAAAGGAGATGGGAAAATAAAGGGGTGCAAGTGAATCGAGCGACCTTGCGATGCACTGTTTATAGTCCCTATGATTAGGCTGTCTCCTGCTGAGTTATCGCGGTTTGGGCGGCTAGTTCGCGTAAAGCCCGGTAATGAGGTTTACCGATTAGGGTAGTGGGAAACTCATCTACAAAAATAACTCTCTTAGGGCGCTTGTAGCCTGAAATTTTATCTTGAGTAAAATCGATGATCTGCTGTTCACTGAGGTTTTTGTGCTCATCCAATTGTATGACGGCAGTGACCAATTCTCCCCACCTGTCGTCCGGAGTGGCAGTGATACCCGCCATTTTGACACCGGGTAATTGGATCAACAGATTTTCTACTTCTTCTGGATAAACTTTCTCTCCACCGGTATTGATGCACTCCGAGCCACGACCGACAAAGTGAAAAGTACCGTCGGCGTCCAGTTGAGCAAGATCACCACTCATGAGCCAACTTTGATTGTGGTAGTAGCGTATGAGTTTTCTTGTTTTTTCTGGATCTTTATAGTAGCCGTTGGGTAGGTTATCTGTACGCCTCGCTAACTCGCCAATTTCTCCAGGAGCAACCGGTAAACCTGTGGTGGGATCTAAGATCATCACTCGATCATTCACGGGAAATGATGATTTACTAAATTCAGTATCATGTTTGGTGTAAAACCGAAATGCCATACCAGTCAACTCGGAGCCGCCAATAAAATCCATGAAGCGACAATTGGGCATATATTCTTGTAGCAGGCGCTGTTTTACTTCTGCAGAAGTGGGCATGCCGGAGGCGAAGATCCCTTGCAGTGAACTCAGATCGTATCTTTGTTTATCTAACGTAGTTAACAGAGGTTTGAGTGTGGCGTCGCCAATGGCGCCAAGGATCGCAATATGATTGTTCTCAATGATTGATAGTGCTTCCTCAGGTCGATAGGATTTTTCTTCTAATAAAAATATGGTGGCGCCGAACTTGGACAGGTTAAAGGTCAGAACCCAGCCAAGAGAGTGCATCATGGGGCTAACGATCAAAACGCGAAGCTTTCCAGCCATTAATTTTGCGGGCCTTGAGCGATATTGGGTAGGCATATGCAACAGCAGCCACTTGACAATAGATGCCGTGCTTTGAGCTGCCAGCAGACGGCGACCGATCCCGCTTTTCAAAAAAGCACCTCCGGGTACGGCATCGAGAGTGGTATCTTTTGCTTGAGAGATCTGCTGTAGAATTGTGGGCACGCTGCCACTAAAACCTTCAAGCGTGGAGCGGATCATCGCCTTTTCATTATAGGATATGCCCTTTGGCATTCCAGTTGTGCCACCTGTATAGATGTTGTAGCCGATGTCGTTGTCTGATTGTTCGGGCCAAATGAGCGTTGGTTTGTTCTTGGGTTGACTACGGAGCCAGGTATCGTAACTCAGAATATCTCTACTTCGGGGCTGGCCACCTACCTGAATGACAAATTTAAGTTTAAGTAGGCGTGAGCGTATTCTTAAAAAGGCGTCGACAAATTCTTCTTCCACGATGACACCTACACTGTCGGAATTATCTAAGACATTGATCAGCTCTTCGTCTTTGAAACGATAGTTTAGTGGTACACTGACGCCGGCCACTTTCCAAATTCCATAAGTAGACTCTATAAAAGGGATAGAATTGGTAAGGCAAAGTGCGATGCTGCTTTCTCGCTGAATGCCTAAACGCAAAAGGCCGTTGGCAATTCGATTCGCCTGTGCGTTGAGATCCTGAAATGTGAGGTATCTAGCACCTTGAACTACCGCTAACGCACCGGGAAGGTTTTTGGCGTTCTGTTCAAGCGCATGCACAAAGGTGTGTTTTCCTGCCATCGACAGCCTCCTTGTTGATTAACGTATCTTCTTTGATTATGGATAACTATCTATAGACAGCCTATTTTGAAAATAATTGATATTGCTAGTAGATAGATTAATGACTGCTGATCACAAACGAATTGCTGTATGACACAAACCACAGATACAACGTATTATGAATAACATAATTGTTGGAGTGGTGTCATAGTAAGCAAAGTTATTTGTCTATAAAGCCTGTTTATTTGGATTATGAGTGAATGATTGAATTAATTGGGATATAAGAAAATACGTATGTAGAACACCTTTGCTGGTATTAGACTCTGCTATAGACTTATTCTTTGTGTGAGATTTAGCGCAACATCTCATGACGAGTATATTTTTTTCCAATGTCATTTAACAGATAGACGTAAAAGCTGTATCAATTCACCAATCTTGATGAGGATTAGAACGCTATGGCCGTCGCAACGAGCATTACTCGATCACCTAAGGTTTGCATAATGGGTGCTGGAATGTCTGGGCTATTGATGGGGATTCGATTAAAAGAGGCCGGTATCGATAGCTTCACCATATTAGAAAAGGCCGCTTCATTAGGAGGAACATGGCGAGAAAACACATATCCAGGATTATCCTGTGACGTGCCTTCTCATTATTATTCTTACTCCTTTGATTTAAATCCGCAGTGGAGTCGCACTTTCTCCGGCGGTGCAGAGATATTGGAATACTTTAAGGGTGTCGCCGAAAAATATAATCTATCGCCCCATATAAAATTCAATAAGAAGGTCAAGAACGCAAAATTTCTAAATGAACAGTGGCATCTTGAAACAGAGGATGGTGAAACAGATGTGGCGGATATATTGGTTTCCGCTTGCGGTATTTTGCATACCCCAAAAATACCTGATATAGCAGGTATAGATTCTTTTAATGGCGCGCTGTTCCATACTTCACAATGGGATCATAACGTTGAACTGAAAGGGCAGCGCATCGGTGTTATTGGTACGGGATCCTCGGGCATTCAAACTATCGCGCCCTTGTCGAATGTGGCGTCTCAGTTGTATCAGTTCCAACGTACCGCCCAATGGATTATGCCTCTGCCCAATCCTGGCTATTCCAGGATACATCAACAGATATTACAGCGATTACCTTTATTAAATAGACTGTATCATCACGGCTTTCGAATCGGTTTCGAATTGTTATCCGGAGGAGCGATTAAGAAGGCCGGTTGGCAGCGAAAGTTAGTGAACAGAGCCTGCTTATATAACCTAAATAGCGTGAAAGATCCTGCATTGAGGGAAAAGCTGAGGCCGAATTATCAGGCGTTGTGCAAGCGTTTGGTGATGTCGAACGAATATTATCCGGCCATTCAAAAAGAGAACGTGGCACTGGTAACGGATCCAATTGATTGCATCACAGCAGAGGGTGTACGTCTAAAAACCGGTGAATTGATAGAGCTGGATGTGATCGTTCTAGCTACTGGATTTTATCCGGGAGTGGATAAGCAACTTCCTCACATGGAAGGTGTGAATGGTATGACAATAGAAGAGGCATGGAGCAATGGTGTAGATAGTTATCGTTCTCTTGCGTTACCGCGATTTCCTAACTTCTTTATGTTGCTCGGCCCCTATTGTCCTATTGGTAACTTTTCTGTGATTTCTGTGGCCGAGACTCAGACAGATTATATTATGAAATTCATTGCTGAATATATGAAAGGCAGTTTTAAGGCGATGTCGCCCAAGGTGGAAATCACCAATCAGTTGAATGATCAATTGAAGGCAGCAGCGCGCACCACAGTTTGGACCAGCGGCTGTCAGAGTTGGTATCTGGATAGAAATGGTGATCCCATCTCTTGGCCGTGGTCGGGGCGACAGTTTCGCCAACACCTAAAGGAATTACGGCTAGAAGAATTTGACTTTGCGCCGGCAACATCCACGGAAACCGAAGAACCATCTAAACGCTCGGCGGTGGGGCTCTAAATGCAACTCATTAAAGTTTGACGTCTGAAATAATACCGATTCGATCACCGGCGAATGTACCGGTATAGAGCCGGTTATCATGATAAGCGGCGGCGGTAGCCACTGGGAGTGGGGCGCCTGTAGAGGAAAATACTACTTTGGTTTTCATGGTGTCGCCATCGACCGCGACGACATTAAAGGGTACTGCACAACTTTTCCCTTTGATCTGAAAACAGCGAGCCATATCAAAAAAGCTGGGTGATTGAGAGGCCACCAGTAGTTGATTGTTTGCGCCCCAATTGATGTTATCTGGATGGGTGACATCGGCAGTGGCTACTCTTTCGCCATCTTCTATGCGAATTTTTCTCACCTCACTGGCAAAATAGATATTCAGGTACATAAAGCGTCCATCAGGGGAGACTTCGATGCCATTGGGCATGGGGCCGTCACCACCAGGTTGGCGCCTGATACCATTTTCACTATCCCAACGCAAAACATAGCCCGTATCCATGCCCAACAGGCCCTGAGCCGAAGTGATGACGCCATCAATTTTTGAGAGATCGCCACCCATGTGTGTGACTAAAAATCCACCTTGAGGCAACCACTTCACACTGTTTGGGACTACGCTTTTGTCGATGTTGACGCAGCCACGCCACAAAGCACGGGGGATCTCTTCGTCCAAAAGAATTTCAAAAAATTCTACTGCGTTTTTACCTGCGTGGTTTACTACCAGGAGTTGTAGACGATTGCCATCGCGTCGAGTTAAATGTAGACCATGGGGGCTGAACGACTCCGCTGTGGGCAAATCGCAGTCCGGATCTCCCCATCCTACTTCTTTTGAAGTGGCTGTTTGTGGATGTGCATCGGATGGGAATAATATATGTTTTTCACGAGTTTTCATGTTCAACATGGAGAGTGGACTAGGTAGGTTTGCATGTTTAAATCCGTATTCGCTGACTACCAAAAAGTCACTATCAGGTATGATGGCAAAATCCTCAGGATTATCGAATGAGCAGACCACCTCTATGTTGTCTGTGCCTTCGCAGGGAAGCTCCCGTGTAGCACAAGCGGAAAGAGCACAAACAACAAAAATAAAACATAAACCACGCAAAAAGAGATGATGCATGTCAGTTCACCTTGAGTTAGATTAATGTGTGTGATCAGAGAGATTTAATCAGAAATTGAGGTGAGAAGGAACAACCTTTGCCAAGGTATAAATAAATGTAAACATAAAAGAGTCATTAAATAGTTTCATACTTGCACCATCGCTATGAACAGGTTAAGTTTTGCTCCCTCTAGCCAGGTGCCCATATTGGTCAAACAACTCATCAACAAACACAATTACGATAAAAAATCGGAGTGATCCAAATGTCAAAGTCCTATTCAGAGATGATTAAAGAAATGTACCCAGCGGTGCCATTTCAGAAACTACTTGGAGTGGAAGTGGTAGATACAAAAGAAGATTACGCAAAGGTAATGATTCCCTTTCGTCAAGAGCTGGCCGGTGGGGGTAATGCATATCACGGCGGAGTAATTAGTAGTTTAATCGATTTAACGGGGGCGCTATCTGTGTGGATGGGGCATGATACCGAAAAGAAGGGTGCGAAGGCGTCTACGGTTACGCTAAATGTACAGTTTTTATCAGCAGCATTGGGTCAAGACATAGTGGCGGAAGCGCATTGTACCAAGCGCGGCAAGGAGCTAAATTTTAGCAGTATTGATGTGTTTACTGCTGATACCAATAAACTGATTGCCAAGGGATCGATTATCTACCGCATTGTGTAGCTCGCCCGAGTAAAGGTAACAAATTAGTTTCAGTAAGAATTTCTTGCGTTTATCTATTTTGTTTAAAAATGGCGATCCTTTACCTTAAGATCAATCATCAATAGGTCACTGCTGGCTAAGATGCTGCTCATAGACTAATGGTCTAAAGCGAGCTTAGCTCGCAGCGGCAGGAATAATACTATCCGGAGGCCAAGATTCGACGTCATCTTCAAGGGGTACTTCTAAGCTCATTAATAGTTGTGAAAAGGTACGCCAGTTACAGATAGCGATGACCACCTCTAAAACTTGTTGCACATCATTCAGAGCGTTTTCCAACTTTGTCCAGGTCTGTATGGCGATCTTCCCGTCTTGTAGAATATCGTCCGTTGCTTGCAGTACGGCTTGATCCGCGGCATCAAAACAGCTGGCGCTTTTCCAATCTCGAACAGACAATAGATCATTCTCGGGAATGCCTAGCATTTTTGCCACCCGCCAATGTTGTGTCCATTCGTAGTTCGATCCTGTTTCCCAACCGATCCTCATGATAATCAACTCTCGCAAACGAGGATCCAATACATTGCCAAGGCCCATCAACATAGAGAGTTGAGCATTTAGGGCGCCCGCCAATTTTGGGTGGTGGAGTAAGGCACGAAATACGTTCAAATCCGCCATCATCGGAGAAATGCCTGCCTCTTGTGCTGCATGATGCGCTTCCTCTTTCGATAACAATCTAACACGACATTTAGCTTTATCATCCATTATCGTCATCCTCGTTATATTATCGGTCTCATTGAATTATAGTGTTGGATATGATTGCACTTGATCAGTCTGATTCTTCGTTTTGAGCTGGTGTGTAAGCTACAGTTGCTGGATTCGGTGATTAGATCTCAGGAACAGGATTCTATTACTTAATTAGCTGTTTAACGAAGCCGATGCTGCTTAAGTAATAGTTGCCGATCATCACAATACTCTATCGAAGTTGTCAAGCGAGTATCGTCGCAAATTAAAGTTTTGTCTACCTTGAGGCTTTAGTTATTAGCAGTATGTATCTGCGGCTAAGTGCATTTGATAACTTTGTATCCATCACTAATTTAAATCTTATGGCACGGTATTTAATTACTTTATGTAAGTATGAATGCTCTATTATTGAATTTGTCATTACCGAATAGAAATAGATAATTGCCACTAAAGAGCACTTAACCCGATTAGCAACCTATGGCTAGTTTTCTGCTGAGGTTTGGGGAACAGCTAAGAAATTCATAAGGAGAAGAGCATGATTTTACCCAGTAAAACCCTGGCTATGGTACAAACGGATATCAATACTCTAGAGCCCTATGAACTAGAGATCCCAGATATAGATGAGGATTCAGCGATTCTGCAAGTAGAAGCTTGTGGAATATGTGGTAGTGACTACGAACAGCTGGCCGGTAAACTGGGCACCCCCATCCCGGCGGTACCTGGGCATGAGCCGCTCGGTATCATTGCAAAGATTGGCGATCGTGCCGCGAAAAGATGGGGGGTCGATGTGGGCGACAGGGTGGCAGTAGAAACCATGCTCTCTTGCCATCACTGTTCTACCTGTCTAACCGGCAAGTATCATCTATGTAATGAGCGACGAATCTATTCATATATTCCATTGAAAGAACAACATGGTATGTGGGGTGCGTATTCTCAATATATGTATCTCGATCCCAATAGTGTTTTGCATAAAGTCAGTAAAGATGTGCCAGCCGAGTTGGCCGTCATCTTCAACCCATTGGGAGCAGGCTTTCGTTGGGGCGTGGAGATACCCGATACCAAGCCAGGCGATACAGTGGTCATTATGGGGCCGGGGCAACGGGGGTTATCTTGTGTGATAGCTTGTAAATTGGCAGGGGCAAAAAATATTGTCGTTACAGGGCTAGAGGCCGACGCAGAAAAGTTAAAGATAGCGAAATTGTTTGGCGCAGATCACACTGTAGATGTGGAGAATGAGAATGCCACCAGTAAAATCCAAAAGTATACCGAAGGCGGCGCGGATATTGTGATCGATGTCACTTCTTACGCGACTAAACCCATAGCCGAAGCTCTGGGGTATGTGAAGCAAGGTGGTACTATTGTGCTCGCTGGTACAAAGGGCTTTAAACCAATTGAGAATTGGATCTCAGACTGGGTAGTGATTAAAGAGATCACCATTAAGGGTGCGATCGGCGTCACCACCAGCGGTTATCAAAACGCCATCCGAGTCATTGAGGAAGGCAAGGTGCCCATTGAAAAGATGCATACACACAATTTTAAATTAACTGAGGCCGAACTGGCTGTTAGAACTTTAGCCCGTGAAGTGCCGGGTGAAGAATCAATTCATTCCTGTTTGATTCCGGAATTCTAAATATGGGCGTAATTCCTTAGTGTATTGAGCGGCCCCTTAGCGGTCTTAAAAGACAAAAATAAAGGTGTTCACAATCAGCTTGTGAACACCTAGAGAGACAAGTAGTAGACCAAAATGTTGGCCTTGGTATTGGATACTGAAAATACGTCGACCAATTTGCCAAGGTGTCCCTGACTATTTATCCGGACTAATGAGTAGTAAATCTTGTTTGCAATGATGCAAAAGATAATTTGCCGTGCTGGCGCCACCGATGCGGCCTTTGCGTTTCGCATGTTTACCGACAACGATTAGATCACTACCGATTTCTTGTGCCAAGGTCATGATTGCACTTGCAGGGTGACCCGCTTGGATATGCAGGTGGTCATCGTCTATTTGATATTGATTGGTTAGAGAGAGTAAATCAGATTTTACTTTTACTGCTAAATCGTCGTTCCAGCTTTGGATATCTTTTTCTAGTCGTCCCAGGGTGAGTGCACCAGCATAGGAATGTCCGAGAGGTTTGAAAACATGTACGACGTGTAGCGGGGCATTGCTACCATCGGCAATACTTTTGGCTTTCGCCAAAATGTTTGCAGCGTTATCTTCTAGATCAACAGCGACTAAAATGTTGCGGTGTTTGGACATAGTTTACTTCTCTATTATTTGATTTGTTAAATCATACCATTTATTAATTTGAACTAAATGGCGCTAGATCAAAATACATAACCTTCTCCTTAATAACCAGGCGTCAAATTCGCATGGGATGTATCAATTTATGAGAACGATCTAATCACAGAGGTAAATGAATCATCGTCCGCGAGTTCGTTCGAACGCCAGCGTATTAGCTTCTCCATCAGAGTAAAACTAACATCAAAAATAGAAATCTTAAGGGTATTGGCAGAGCGCAAAAAAAATACTTGACCAATCGGTCTAAAAACGGCATGCTATCCGTATTATGGCTAGAACGAAAGAATTTTCTCCTGACGAAGCGTTGCAGTCTGCGATGGAAGTATTTTGGCAAAAGGGATACGAAGCCACCTCTATGCGAGATTTGTTAGAACGTACAAAACTTCACAAAGCGAGTCTGTACCAAACGTTTGGAAATAAAGAGCGTCTATTTATATCCGCACTGAAGCGATTTTGCATGAGCGCCTTAGAACCTTTTAAGGCGATCTCCAAGAGTGCGACGCCCTTGTCTGATCTCAAGCAGCTGATGTTAACAGTTTGTAGTTCACCCGATCCTAGTAACGGTTGCATGTTAGCCAATACTGCCGCGGAAGTGGCGACTAGAAATGACAATATTGCTGCGGTGGTACAGGATTCTCTGAATAAACGACAACAGATGTTACGGGCTATTCTAATTCAAGCACAGGATGTGGGTGAGTTGTCGAAGGCTGCAGATGTTAAGGTCTTAGCGGAATACCTAAATACTTTTCTCATGGGCTTCGGCGTCATGATGCGCATGAACACAGATAAACGGCAGATGGTGCAAACTCTAGAAACCGCTTTTGCTCAGTTAAAGTAAAAATTTTTTACCTTAAAAAAGACCGAAAGGTCTAGAATCGGAACAGGAGAACAAAAACATGGACAGTCACCCACGAACGGCAATTCGGGTTCTGAAACCCAGTGCCACCAAAGTGATTATGAAGTTGTTACTTCTGGTTGTAGTGGTGTTCAGTACCCAGGCCAAGGCCGAATGGAATATGGAACATATGTATCAACACAATATTTTCACCGCCAATCAGCTGCAAAACTTTTTTACTAAGACTGTGAGTGAGACAAACATCTCCATCATGCCGATTGAACAAGCAACGGGTGTGGCGGTGACGCTCAATATGAAGTATTCCATTTGGTTCCCTAACAATGGTCATCGCGGGCATCTTCGCTTTATTAGTCCCGAGGAGTTTTTCTTACAATAGTGCCATTAATCGATGGTCTGATTAATTAAGAGCGATAATTAGAGTATTGACCGGTACGAAACATTTTCCATGAGATGGCGGCACAAAGGGTTCTTAAGGATCCAATTCTTGAAACCTTAAAGATTAAGAAGATCTGTTCCGGCGAGTCACAGAACAGTGGCTGTTATCCGTATCAACAGCCCCTGCTACAGCGATAATACTTATATAAGAATATTAAGAGGCTACCGCAATAGATTGATCGGTAGAATCTTTATTCACATTCTCTGTAATATTCTGCTCTGTAGACATATTTAGTTCACCATTGGATTGCAATCGAATGTTTACCGCTTGAAACCCTTTCGGACCTTCATTCAGATCGAACTCGACTTCTTGTCCCTGTTTTAAGGTCTTATAGCCATCCATTGAGATAGCAGAATAGTGAGCGAAAATATCTTCAGTTGTTTCATTACAGCAGATAAAACCGTACCCTTTGGCATTGCTAAACCATTTTACTGTGCCACGAGCCATTTTAATCTCCATCCTTTAAATCACTAAACAGCAATAGGCGTCTGCGCGCTCTTCTTTTCATTTACCGTATAGGTTCATCTCATGTGCCGTAGGAAATGTCAAGTGCTAAACATACTTGGCCGTATATTTTTTACCCAGTAAACTTAGTTAGGTCGCGGAGTCGACCATTGAAATGACACCAGATGGCCTAAATATTGTTTTCCATCGAGGCGGTGATTAGAATCTGATATATTAAGGTAACTGGTTGAATTAAGAGCAATTATGGAAGAAGAGCCGATAAAAGAAGGGGGCCAAGAGCTGGCGGTGGAAACTGCTAAACCCAAGCTACAGCCACCGAAAATGTATAAGGTACTGTTAATTAATGATGACTATACGCCTATGGAGTTCGTAGTGGACATTTTGGAACGATTTTTTAATAAAGATCGTCAAACAGCTACGAGGATTATGTTAGAGGTTCATACGCGGGGTTCCGGAGTGTGCGGATTGTTTCCCAGAGATGTCGCCGAAACGAAAGTGTATCAGGTGGATCAATATTCTAAGACCCATGAACATCCTCTTTTATGCACCATGGAGGAAGCTTAATAGATGGGTGGAGGCTGATTAGAGAAAACGAGATGCTAAACAAAGAATTGCAAGTAACATTAAATCTGGCTTATCAAGAAGCCCGGGAAAAACGCCATGAGTTTATGACAGTGGAGCATCTGTTGCTCGCACTCTTAGATAACTCATCTGCTTTTGGCGTATTACGGGCGTGTGGTGCCGACCTCAAGTTAATGCGTAGCGAATTAGTGCGTTTTGTTGACGAAACCACGCCCGTGATCCCGTTAGGAGATAAACAGCGTGATACCCAGCCCACATTGGGTTTCCAGAGAGTGTTACAACGAGCGGCATTTCATGTGCAGTCGGCTGGTAAAAAAGAAGTAACCGGCGCAAACGTGTTAGCGGCAATATTCGGTGAGCAAGATTCGCAGGCAAACTACGTTTTGAAGAAGCAAGATATTTCTCGCTTGGATGTGGTGAACTATATTTCCCACGGTATTTCACGCCTTGAGTCTCAGGGGGAGCAAGAGGAAGATCCCATTGATATTGATTATGACGAGGAGGCTGCCGCTGAATCGCAACCGGAAAAAACACCACTGGAGATATATGCCAATAACTTAAACGAGCAAGCGCTCTCAGGAAAAATCGATCCGCTCATCGGACGTGATGCTGAGATTGAACGCACCGTGCAGATATTATGTCGCCGTAGGAAAAATAATCCATTACTGGTGGGCGAAGCTGGTGTCGGCAAGACCGCGATCGCTGAGGGGCTTGCGAAAAGAATCGTCGAGGGGGAGGTTCCCGACGTCATCAAAGCCAGTACCGTTTATGCGTTAGATATGGGTGCCATTTTGGCGGGTACCAAATATCGTGGAGACTTTGAAAAAAGAATTAAGGCGGTTTTGCGCGAGGTGCAGGAAAAAGAGCACGCCATTCTATTTATTGACGAGATCCATACCATGATTGGCGCAGGCGCCACTTCTGGGGGTGCCATGGATGCTTCGAATCTATTGAAACCTCTATTGGCTTCCGGCGATTTAAAATGTATAGGTGCCACAACTTATCAAGAGTACCGTGGTATTTTCGAAAAAGATCGCGCCTTGTCTCGACGTTTTCAGAAAATTGATGTGGAAGAGCCGAGCACGCAAGATGCAGTGGCTATCTTAGAAGGATTGCGAACACATTTTGAATCTCATCATGATGTGAAGTTTACCAAAGCCGCTCTCAAAGCCGCAGTGGATCTTTCTGCTCGCTATATCACCGATCGTTATTTACCAGATAAAGCCATTGATGTGATTGACGAAGCGGGAGCCAGACAGAGATTAAAAAGCGATGGCAAACGAAAAAAAACCATCGGCGTACACGAGATCGAAGAGATAGTGTCTAAAATGACTCGAATCCCACCTAAACAGGTGACCGTCTCAGACGTAGAGGCGTTAAAGAGTTTAGAGAGCGATCTTAAGTTAGTGGTATTTGGTCAAGATGAACCCATTGAACAGTTAGCTGCCGCAATTAAGATGGCGCGCTCAGGTTTGGGTAATCCTGATAAGCCGATTGGTTCATTTCTGTTTACCGGTCCTACCGGAGTGGGTAAAACTGAAGTGACTCGACAATTAGCCTATATCCTGGGAATAGAACTAATTCGTTTCGATATGTCAGAGTATATGGAGCGACATACAGTCTCGCGATTAATAGGTGCACCTCCAGGTTATGTCGGTTTCGATCAGGGAGGACTATTAACTGAGGCTGTGTCGAAACATCCCTATGCTGTGGTGCTCTTAGATGAGATAGAGAAGGCGCATCCGGATGTGTTCAATCTGTTATTGCAAGTGATGGATCACGGTAGCCTAACGGACACTAATGGACGGAGAGTGGATTTCCGTAATGTGATTTTAGTGATGACTTCAAATGCTGGCGCACAAGAAATAAGCCGGCGCAGTATGGGTTTTGCCAAACAAGATCACTCCACTGATGCCAGTGAAGTGATTACGCGTATGTTCACTCCGGAATTTAGAAATCGTCTGGATGCGATTATTCAATTCAATCATTTGACTGAAGACACGATCCAGTTTGTGGTGGAAAAATTTATTTCTAAGTTGCAAGCCCAACTTGAAGAAAAACAGGTGGAATTGGTGGTGGAAGAGCCGGCTAAACATTGGATTGCTACGCGAGGTTACGACGCTCAAATGGGTGCGAGACCCATGGAAAGGGTCATCCAGGAAAAAATTAAACGTCCATTGGCGGATGAAATTCTGTTTGGTAAGTTGGCCAAAGGCGGGGAAGTCACCGTATCGGTTGAAGATGATGAACTGCAATTTCTTCTGGAGGCACACTCACCTTCAGCAACCAAAATTACTTAAGGACATAGACTACTAACGCACCCATTTCCTATCTAGCACGATAAACAATACGACCTTTGCTGAGGTCATAAGGTGTGAGTTGCACGGTGACTTTATCTCCAGTGAGAATTCGGATGTAATTCTTACGCATTTTTCCAGAAATATGGGCGGTGACCACATGCCCATTTTCCAACTCAACGCGAAACATCGTGTTGGGTAAGGTCTCCACTACTGTACCTTCCATTTCTATGTGTTCTTCTTTCGCCATCTAGCGATTACCCCCTACTGAGTAACAAGGAATGCGACCCCAGATTGCATGGGGTTTAAAAGGGCACTAATGATGCCTGAATCGAAGTGCGGAATCAAAGTTATCCGCTGTTCTTGGCGCTCTGTGCTGCTAGCAGGGGTGCAATGACAGAGCTAGCTAGTGTTCTCGCAGACCAATCTTCTTCTACGGCATCTCGTCGGGTCGCTTTCGTGAGTACAGCAACAAACTGATCTCTTGGCATCTGGATGGCACCAAGACGCGTGAGGTGAGGGGTGTCTTGTTGGCAATCAATAAGTTGAAATTGCCATTGCAAGAGTAGGGCGACCAAATAGGCGAGGGCGACCTTGGAGGCGTTAGTGATATGAGAGAACATCGATTCACCAAAAAAGATCTGCCCGATTTTGATGCCATACAGGCCACCAACCAATCGATCTTCCAACCAGGTTTCAACAGAGTGTGCGTGCCCCAAATGATGTAGGCGCAGATAAGCCAGTTTCATTTCCCGCGTGAGCCAGGTTCCTGTCTGGCCAGATCTTGGGTGACTACAGCCCTCTATGACTCCTTTAAAGTCGAGATTGAGGGACACACGATAGCTGGTATTGTGGAGCACTTTACGAAAACTGCGATGAACTTTAAAGGCAGACGGCAACAATACTGCGCGCGGATCTGGCGACCACCAAAGGATCGGCTCTCCTTCTGAGTACCAAGGGAAGATGCCGTGGCGATAAGCGAATAGCAGTCTCCCTGGTTCCAGATCACCTCCCTGTGCCAAGAGCCCATTAGGCTCGGCAAGCGCGGTGTCAACGTCGGGAAAATAATACTGAGAATCGGACGGCATTCGTTAGCTATTGGGTTTCCAGTTCGTCTAAATATTTCTCTGCGTCCAAGGCTGCCATACATCCGGTACCCGCTGATGTGATGGCCTGCCGATAGATTTGATCGGTGACATCTCCAGCGGCGAACACACCAGCTATACTGGTGGCCGTGGCATTACCCTGTTGGCCGGATTGCACGCGAATGTAGCCATTATCCATCTCCAATTGGTCGGTGAAGAGGGTGGTATTGGGCTGATGTCCGATGGCAATGAAGATACCGCTTAAGCTGATCTCTTGTGTGGCACCGTCTACTGTACTCTTAATACGCATACCGTTTACACCGGCGTCGTCGCCTAAAACCTCATCAAGGACATTGTTCCAGAGTATTTCTACTTTTCCTTCTTCAGCTTTACGCAATAGGCGATCAGATAATATTTTTTCAGATCTAAATTTATCACGACGATGCACCACGTACACTTTAGACGCAATATTAGAAAGATAAAGTGCCTCTTCTACGGCGGTATTTCCCCCCCCGATCACTGCTACCGGTTTATTTTTGTAAAAAAATCCGTCGCAGGTCGCGCAGGCGGAAACGCCTCGACCTTTAAATGCTTCTTCGGATTCCAAGCCTAAATATTTTGCGGAAGCGCCGGTGGCGATTATCAATGCGTCAGCCTGATATTGGTGGTTGTCTCCTGACAACACAAAGGGGCGAGTCTGTAGATCTGCCTGATGGATCTGATCAAAGATAACTTCAGAATCAAAGTGTTCTGCATGTTGCAGCATGCGGCTCATTAACTCCGGCCCTTGCAGCCCTTCGGCGTCGCCCGGCCAGTTTTCTACATCTGTTGTGGTCATCAATTGCCCACCTTGCTCAATCCCTGTTACTAGCACTGGGTTGAGATTGGCGCGCGCCGCATAAATCGCGGCAGTGTAACCGGTGGGGCCGGAACCAATGATTAATAGCTTGCATGATTTAATGTTTTGACTCACAAGGAGGTACTCCAGTATGTTTGCGCGAGGCCGAACGGTATAGTAGAGATTGAGCTAAGGAGTTTCAATGGAGATTGGTGTTCCCAAGGAAGTAAAACCCTTTGAAGGGCGAGTCGGATTAATACCCGAAGCGGTAGCAGATCTGGTGTCACAGGGGCATCAGATCTACATCGAGACGCAGGCCGGGGTACAAAGTGGCTATGAAGATGAAACCTATCTGCAGGCGGGCGCGGAGATTGTACCAGACGCCAAAAGCCTGTATGCATCAGCGCGGTTAATCGTCAAGGTAAAAGAACCCATTGCGGCGGAATATGATTATCTGAGTTCACAGCATCTGCTGTTCAGCTTTTTGCACCTGGCGGCCGTGCCTCAGTTGACTCAGGTGTTGGTAGATAAAGGGCTGACCGCAGTGGCCTTTGAAACTGTGCAGGAGGGGGGGCGTTTGCCGCTGTTGGCGCCCATGAGCGAAGTGGCGGGCAGAATTGCGGTGCAAGCGGCTACCCACTATTTACATAGCTCAATGGGTGGAAGGGGGATCCTATTGGGCGGTGTGGCGGGATCAGAACGAGGCCGAGTGGTGGTATTAGGTGCTGGGGTAGCCGGCACTGCGGCAGCCCAACTAGCGGCTCAACTAGGCGCACAAGTCACCGTATTTGATGTGTCTCATCAACGTTTGCATGAGATCCGTCGCCTGGGCGCTAATGTGACAGCTTTACATCCTTACCAAAAAATACTGAATCTTGAGATTGAGCAGGCTGACTTGCTCGTTGGCGCGGTGTTAGTGCCAGGTGCAAAAACCCCCCATATTGTCACCAGGGAGATGGTGTGCTCAATGTTACCAGGTAGCCTAATTGCTGATATCTCCGTGGATCAGGGCGGCTGTATTGAGACCACGAGGCCCACTAGCTATGCCGATCCCACCTATGTGGAAGAGGGAGTAGTGCATTTTTGTGTGACGAATATGCCCGGTGCAGTACCCCGCACCTCGTCACAGGCGTTGTCAGCGGTGATTACCCCTTATGTGTCCATGTTGGCGGAACCAAATTGGCGAGAAAATCCGGTGTTAGCTAATGCCGTTAATGTTGCATCTGGGAAAGTCTGTTTAACTGCACTACAATAGGTCAACACTTAGTCAAAGGGATTGACCATTGGCGCAAGCCAAAGCAAAGAAACAGATAGCACCGGAAGATAAATTAGGCTCAGTCTTGCAAAGAGGTTTGCGGGAAGGTGCCATGATCTTGGTGGCATTTTTCGGCATCTTCATGGCGGTCGCGCAGTTTAGTTACCATCCGCAAGATCCAGGATGGTCTTATACGCAGTCCTACCAGGAGATCGCCAATGCCGCAGGAATAGTGGGGGCTTGGTATGCGGATGTTTCATTAAGTTTATTCGGCTACTTTGCATATTTGTTCCCGATGGCAATTGTCTATCTGGGTTGGTCCATTCTATTCCAACGCGCGGCCGATGAACCGCTGACACCGCTCCATGTGGCGCTGAAAACTGTGGGATTCATTCTCACTCTGTCAGGGGTAACCGCATTATTGATGTTGCATGTGGTGCCGGCCGCGGGCTCCGTGCCATTAGGCTCCGGCGGCGTGATCGGATCCATCCTGGGCGAGAATATTGCCAATATCTTGAATCTTTCAGGGGCCACGCTGCTGTTTCTTGCGAGTTTGTTGGTAGGCATCACACTACTCACTAATCTCTCTTGGCTATGGTTGGCGCAGATGTTGGGTGCATTGCTGTTAACGGCGATCGATCGATTTAGTGCCTTTATGTTGGCACAATATCACCAGTTAAAAGAAAATAGGGAGATCGCTCGCTTAGCGCAGAATGAAACAATCTATTTGGAGCCGGAGGTTGTTACAAAAGCGAAACCTAAATCTAAAAAAGCAGAGAAAAAGAACCCCAAAAGCCGTCAAAAGTCGAAGCCTAGAGTAGAGCCTACTTGGGATGGCAAAGCGTCTCAGGTAGCCATCTCGGAGCCGAAACAGATCCCCTTATTATCGTTGAAGCAACAGGCTGGTTTGCCTAGTTTGGACTTACTTGAGCCCCCAGAGCCTAGCCAAGAAATTCGCTCTGATAAGGCGTTGGAGGAGTTATCACGGGTAATCGAGTCAAAATTGCTCGATTTCGGCGTGGAAGTAGACGTAGTAGCCGCCCACCCGGGACCGGTGATCACCCAACTAGAGCTGCAACCGCTGCCCGGCGTCAAAGCCAGTCGCATTACTAACCTGGCGCAAGACTTGGCGAGATCTATTTCCGCCCGCAGTGTGCGTGTAGTGGAGGTGATCCCCGGTAAATCTGTTGTTGGTTTGGAAGTGCCCAATGACAACCGTGCGGTGGTGAGGTTGAGTGAAGTACTGAGTTCAGAGCAATTCGACCACACCACATCACCCTTAGCGTTGGGCTTGGGTAAAGATATTCGGGGCCAACCCGTGGTGGCGGATTTAGCGCGTATGCCGCATTTGCTGGTGGCCGGCACCACTGGCTCCGGTAAGTCTGTGGCGCTCAACGCGATGATATTGAGCATACTCTATAAGGCGCTTCCGGAAGATGCCAGGCTCATTTTAATAGATCCTAAAATGTTAGAGTTGTCGGTATATGAGGGTATCCCTCATCTGTTAACACCGGTAGTCACTGATATGGGAGAGGCGGCCAGTGCGTTGCGTTGGTGTGTATTTGAGATGGAGCGTCGTTATCGCTTAATGTCTGCTCTCGGCGTGCGTAATCTTGCCGGATATAACAAAAAGGTGGCTGAAGCGTTTAAAAAGGGAGAGCCTATATTGGATCCCACTCTGACCCAATTGCCGCCGGGTGAAATGGCTCCTGAATTGACTCACCTTCCTTACATCGTGGTGGTAGTGGATGAGCTAGCAGACATGATGATGATGGTGGGCAAGAAGGTGGAGGAGTTGATTGCACGATTGGCGCAAAAGGCTAGGGCTGCCGGAATTCATTTGATATTGGCCACTCAGCGCCCATCGGTGGATGTGATCACTGGTTTGATTAAATCCAATATTCCCACGCGTATCGGCTTTCAAGTGTCATCCAAAATCGATTCTCGTACTATTTTGGATCAGTCGGGGGCTGAGCAGTTGTTAGGCCACGGTGATATGCTTTATCTGAGACCTGCCAGTATGCCGATGCGAGTCCATGGAGCTTTAGTGGATGATCATGAAGTGCATGAAGTGGTAGCTGATCTTCGGGCCCGAGGTGGGCCTGAATATAACGAAGAGATCTTAAATCAAGCGGCAGATGCAGGTGTGGCGGATATCGTGAAGTCGGTGGATGGTGGAGGCGCGAATGAGGACTTGGATCCTCTTTATGATGAGGCAGTAGCCTACGTGACCGAAAGCCGCAGAGCGTCAGTGTCTGGTGTGCAGCGCCGATTTAAAATTGGTTACAATCGAGCCGCCCGTTTGGTGGAGCAAATGGAATCGCAAGGCATTGTGAGTCCGATGGAAAGCAACGGCAACCGTAAAGTGCTTGCTGGTCCACCACCCCCTATTGATTAGGAAGTCACGTTCGATGCGGCCGATAAAACGCTTCTGTCTCTTACTGTTCTTACCTGGTGTTCTGTTTGCGAATGAAAAGGATCTTGAAATTTGGCTCGCAGAGCTCTCCTCTGTAGAGGGAAAATTTGTACAGCAAGTTTATGATCCCGAACATCGGATCTTGCAACACTCTTCAGGACACTTTTCCATTCAGCGTCCAGGAAAATTTCGTTGGCATTATCAAAAGCCTTATGAGCAGTTAGTTGTTTCCAACGGTAGAGAACTCTTTATCTATGACAAAGATTTAGAGCAGGTCACGGTGAAGGACTTAGGTGAAGAGAAGGTGGCGTTACCGGCACTTTTACTCAGTCATGATGGACAGTTGGCGGACTCTTTTGAGATCCAGCCGCTGCAAGATGAGGGTAGAATAATTCGCTTTTTATTGTTACCGCGACAAGCGGGATCTCCCTTTACCCGCATTGAACTGGGTTTTGCGGATGGCAAGCTGCGCAAAATGGTGCTTAGCGACCATTTAGAACAAAGCACTGAAATTGAGTTTCAAGATGCCATTCGAAATCCTAACCTACCCGCAGAGTATTTTGAGTTTAAGATCCCAGACGGTGTGGATGTGATAGAACAGTTCTGAGTTATCGAGATGGCAGATCAAGGATCGCAGTCTGCTCAACCTCTAGCGGCTAAGCTGCGCCCCCAAAGCCTTGCAGAATTCGTGGGGCAAACTCACCTACTTGGTGTTGATAAACCATTGGCAATGGCATTGGCTAGTCATCAACTCCATTCCATGGTGTTGTGGGGGCCACCTGGCAGCGGTAAGACCACATTGGCGCGTCTGTTTGCACAACAGAGCGGGGCGAATTTCATCTCTTTGTCTGCGGTTCTATCTGGGGTAAAGGAGATACGTCAGGCGGTGGAGCGTGCCAAGGAGTTATTGCAGGCTCAAGGGCGGGCCACTGTATTGTTCGTAGATGAAGTGCACCGCTTTAATAAGGCGCAACAGGACGCATTTTTACCCCATGTGGAAGAAGGCATCATCCATTTTATTGGTGCCACTACCGAGAATCCTTCTTTTGAACTAAACAATGCGCTTCTATCCCGGGTGCGTGTTTACCTGCTCAGTCCGCTTACAGTGGTGGAGGTGGAGCAGGTATTAGAGCGCGGAGTCGCTCATTTACATGGGACACAACCCCTGACTGTCTCTCCTGAAATCATTCATTTAATCGCTCGGAGTAGTGAGGGGGATGCGAGACGAGCTTTGACCATGTTAGAACTCGCGGCAGATTTGGCTAGCGACGCATCTGGGAGTCGGGCCATTGATGAAGCGGCTGTGCTGGCCGTGCTTGAACAGGACGTGCGTCGTTTCGATAAGGGCGGTGATATTTTTTATGAACAGATTTCAGCATTGCACAAAGCAGTTCGCGGATCCTCGCCAGATGGTGCCCTCTATTGGCTAGCGCGGATGTTGGATGGTGGCTGTGATCCTCGATATATAGCGCGTAGATTAGTGCGCATGGCCAGTGAAGACATCGGTAATGCGGATCCCCGTGCGTTAACATTGGCATTGGACGCATGGCAGGTGCAAGAGCGTTTGGGCAGCCCGGAAGGAGAATTGGCGCTTGCCCAGGCTGCGGTCTATCTGGCGGTTGCGCCGAAAAGTAATGCGGTCTATGAGGCATTTAACCAAGCATTAAAAGAGGCCAAATCTTCCGGCTCGTTAGCGGTGCCTATGCACTTGCGCAATGCGCCCACAAGTTTAATGAAATCCTTGAACTATGGTAGGGATTATCAATATGACCATGATGAGAAGAGAGGGATTGCTAAATCACAAACCTATTTTCCTCCTGAGTTGGGTGAGCGCCAGTATTATCATCCAGTGGAGCGAGGTTTGGAGATTAAAATCGGTGAAAAACTGCGTCGAGTGCGTGAGTGGAAACAAGGCGCGGAGGATAAGGTGGAAAATAAAGAGTAAATCGGAGATTTCTAAATTAACGCCTGCTTAATCAAGGACTATAGAAGAGTCAAAGCTTTGTCGCCAAGAAAATCAAGTGCGGCAATTTGTTTAGAATTTAGGTATTCTTCTTTCCTGAATAATAGGTCCTTATCCCAAGAAAGGGCTAAGTATAAAAAACATGGAGAAAACCTATGAAATTTCGCCTAACTGGATTCACGAAGCAACTCACTTTCTTGATGGTTTGCGTAGTGGCCCCTTTGACCGCTATGGGGGAGGCGACTGTCGATCAGGATGGTGTGTATGTTATCCCTGGGTTAGGCGCACACTACTTCGATAGTGTTACAGGAGTAGAAGCCCAAATTTTCCCCAGTCTGGGTGTCGGGTTCCAATTTCAACGTCACTTTGCACTAGAACTTTCCGTGCGCTCCATATTCACTGAGACCAAGTCTACTGGTAATGATTTTGACGTGCTCGAGTATGAGATCGATATGATTTTTGGTCGACCACATTGGGAGAAGTGGACTAATTTTATCGTCGTTGGTTTGGGTGACGCACAATACAATCCTAATGTGGGCAGTACCTCATTGCAGACACAAGGTATTGTGGGATATGGATATCAAGGCGTGATTGCCGACCGTTTTTTATTGCGTGCTGATGTGCGCGGCCTGTATGGATTTGATAATGAAACTGCTGATGCGGAGCTGAATGTGGGACTGCTCTACTTCATTGGTGGTTACAAACGTCCCGATGATGAAGATGGGGATGGGGTACTGGATCCCTTCGATAAATGTCCTGGTACACCTCGCGGCGCAACTGTAGATAACAAGGGTTGTCCGATCGACTCCGACGACGACGGTATATTTGACGGCATCGACTTGTGTCCAAAAACACCGAAGGGGGCATTGGTAAATGCCGCTGGATGTACTAAAGATGATGATAAGGATGGCGTTCCGGACAATAAAGATAAGTGTCCCAATACCCAACATGGGGTGATTGTTAATGAAGAGGGCTGTCCACTAGACTCGGACGGGGATTCGGTGGCCGACTATAAAGACAAGTGTCCAGAAACTCCGAAAGGCGCCAAGGTGGATGATGATGGGTGTCGTATTATTCTCAAGGAAACCGTGGAAATTACCTTACAGTTGGAATTCAAACTCGATTCCTCTGAGATATTACCCAGACATATTGGCAAGATAAGTGAAGTGGGGGAATTTATGCGTCAATACCCCGATACTCAAGCAGTATTAGAGGGGCATACTGATAGCACAGGCTCAGAAGAATATAACCAAAGACTATCCCGAGAACGTGCAGAAGCGGTGCGATCCTCATTAATTCAAGGTTTTGGTATCAAGCCAAGTCGATTAGTGGCTGTCGGCATGGGAGAAAGTCGACCCATCGCGGACAACAGCACCGCAGAGGGACGTGAGCAAAATCGTCGCGTTGTGGCTGTGTTGCGCACGGTGATTGAAGAGCCGCAGTAGACTGAGGAGTATGCTAATCCGATAACTGTAATCTTTGCGGATAATGATTGAGCGGATACTCTTTACTTTAAGAGTATCCGCCTTGTCCATGAATCAATTTCTTCGCAGTTCAAGTAAGTAATAGGGGTGCTGTTAACAGACAGATCACTACTGGACAGAAGATCAGTAGCGGTTTTGTCGTTAGATGAGATTATTCTTCAGGTAATATTTCTTTTGACGGGTTTCTACGAGTGTCGTCAACCATCTGTCCCACTCGTACCAGTACTACTCCAGAAAATAAAGCCAACGTCCCTAAGATAAACCCCAAAATTCCGGAAACCGCCCCAATAATACCGCCCACCAAAGCACTCATGGCGGCAAATATACCAGCTAGCACGCCAGGATTGGCACCCAGAGAACTGATCTGCTGCCCACTAAATACGAAAGTCGCCAAAGGAAGTGCATAAATAAGTACGGCACCAATTAGTAACATGCGACCAGCTGCCGAGAAGCCATTTTTTGCGTAGACACTTAATACAATACTGCCTAGCCAGACACCTATAAAGGCAAGGGCACTGATGCGTACAATGGTGTCTTTTTCGTTACCGGTGAAAGAAATAATCATTAATAATGCGGCCAGTGTGGCCACCGTGATGCCGACAAATATGCCGATGGTGAGTCTAATTATCATAAAATTTCCTACTGATAATGAGAATGATTTTTATTGGTAAGGGGGAGGCAATCGAGCAATGCTGTTCCAGTGCGAGGACTAACCTTAAGTGAGTTTAGCCCGTCAAGTGAATAAAGCAAATTTAAAGTGGTGGAGGGTTGCGTCAGATCAATGCAACGATGAGATGTGACATTAAGATATTCGAAATATAATCACCAGAAAATCCCACATTCGAGATTTAAGTCATGTCTGAAAATAGATTAGTAGATAATTTTAAAAATACCCCCAGGATTATATTGTTAATTGTAGGCATTATCTTCGCAAGTTACGGATTGGTCTGTATGGTATTTCCACAAATAGTTGGTATGGTCACCAGCCTCAGCGCCGAAGGGGTTGCCGCGAAGATAGAAACGCAGGCGATGTATGGTGGTTTGCAGCTCGGGTTAGGGATTTGGGCATTGTTGTGTGCGGTACGCCAGGAATTTCAGAATATGGGTTTACTTTCATTGGTCTTCTTAATTGGCGGCTTGGTCTTGGGTCGAACTTATGGAGTGGTTTTTGAACCCAATGCGGGTGCCTATATTTGGGGCGCACTCTTTTTTGAAGTTCTAATAACCCTCGCGCTATTGGGCGCCTTGATGGCCAATGCAGGGACGAGGGTCCAGCAAAGTTTGCATCACCAGGCTGGAGGATCCAAAGTCGATACTACTGATACTCATCAGCTATGAAATGGATCTGATTGAAAGGCACCAGGTTGGTATTCTAGCTATTTCATCGTATTGCTAATGCACTCTTTTACAGATTCCGTTAGACTTCGCCCCCTTATCTAATTCGTAGTGGATTGCTCTCACATTGTTTTTTGTGACAATGTGGTGTGTCCATTCATTTAACCTAGAAAAAGTGATGAATCCATGTTTTCACTCGGGCAGCGTTGGATCAGTGATACTGAATCTGAATTGGGATTGGGTTTAATACAAGATTACGAGGGCAGGTTCGTTGAAGTTTATTTTCCGGCCGCTGAAGCCACTCGACGCTACGCCCATGACAATGCGCCACTGACTCGAGTGATCTTTCAAATAGGAGATAAAGTTCGCCTACAAGATGTCGAAATTTGTATTCAGGATATCCGCGAAGAAGCAGAATTAGTTTTTTATTCGGATGGACACGACTGGTATCCAGAGACACAACTCAATGCACATCTAAATTTGAGCCGTGCGATAGATCGACTATTCACTGGTCAAATAGATAGACTAAAGGCATTTGAACTCCGGATGGCGGCGCTACAACATCAAGGCCAACAGGCGGAAGGTGAGAGTTTTGGTCTCTTAGGTGCGCGCACCGAGTTACTCCCCCATCAGCTTTACATTGCTAAAGAAGTAGCTGATCGTGAAATTCCACGGGTACTATTGGCCGACGAAGTGGGGTTAGGTAAAACCATTGAAGCGGGCTTGATCATGCATCGTTTGCTTTTGTGTGAACGGGTGCAACGGATATTGATTCTGGTGCCGACAAATCTAGTGCATCAGTGGTGGATTGAATTGGCTCGCCGATTCAATTTGCGTTTTTCGATTGTGGATGAAACCGTTTGGTCAGAAGCACCGGCGGACAATGTCTTCAACCAGTCGCAACTGATGATTGCATCGGTAGAGACGGTGGCTTGCCATCCAGAGCTGGCGCGTCAATGTCTCGATGCTGATTGGGATATGTTAGTAGTGGATGAGGCACATCATCTCAGCTGGTCCTCAGAGCAGTCTGAGTTAGATCCAAAATACGAGTTAGTTGCCGCCCTCAGCGCTACAACGGCGGCGCTGTTACTGTTAACCGCTACTCCCGAACAACTTGGCGTGGCTGGGCACTTTGCTCGGCTAAGGCTTTTGGATCCAGAGCGTTTCCATGATTTCCAGCAATTTAACGAAGAGAGTCAACAGTATCATCTTGTGGCGGATGCGGCCAATGCCCTGCTCGATAATAGCGAGCTAAAGCCGGAACAAGTAGAACATCTAAAAACATGGTTGGATGAGGAGGTAGTGGTTTCGCCCACTCCTGCGCAAAGAGCGCGCTGGATCCAACAGTTAATCGATCGTCATGGCACCGGAAGGGTCATTTTTAGAAATACTAGAAATGGCATTCAGGGGTTTCCTAGTCGCCAATTAATTCAGCACCCACTAGAGTCTGAGGATTGGGTTGAGCGTCTTAGCGAAGCGCAAGCGGAGATGGCATCTGCGTCTTCACGAATACTCATGCCGTTACTTTATCCTGAAAGAGTCTGTGTAGATTGGTATGACTGGGATCCTCGTATTCCTTGGTTACAACAGTTACTCAAAGAGAACCCTGGCGATAAGTTTTTATTAATTTGCCATCAACAACAGACGGTACTAACCCTACATGAAACCATGCGCCGCAAATATGGGATCCATTGTGCACAGTTTCATGAGCAGATGTCTCTAATAGAGCGCGATCGAGCTGCTGCCTATTTTTCTGATCCGCAAGAGGGTACTCAGCTGATGCTCTGTTCTGAAATTGGCAGTGAAGGACGAAATTTTCAGTTTGCCCAACACTTAATTTTGTTTGATTTACCTCTTAACTGCGATCTTTTAGAGCAGCGCATCGGTCGGCTGGACAGGATTGGGCAGCAACAAGAGTTCTACATTCATGTGCCTTATGTGACACATTCTGCCAATGAAGCCTTGTTGCGTCTGTATGATGAAGGATTGGGCTTATTCCGCGCGCCCAGTGTGGCCGCACAGGCGCTGTTTGAACAGTATCAGGAAAATATTGAACGACAACTTAATCAGTTTGGGAAAGAGACCGCAACTAGCTTCGAAATGTTACTGTCACAAATTAAAGAGGAAAAAGTTGCGTTGGATATTGAGCTCGCGCGCGGTAGAGATAGATTATTAGAGCTTCATTCCTGTGATAAAGAAAAAGCCGTGTCGTTGGTTGAACATATCCGACGGGCAGATAGAGACGCCACCGAACAGCTTCCTCATTATTTAGAGCAGCTTTGCGATGTGTACGGCATGGAGCAACAAGAGAGTAGTCATCAGTGTATTGCTTTGCGGCCGGGCGATACCATGATTGCGGATCATATTCCAAATCTTCCAGAAGAGGGCTTGACCTACAGTTGCCATCGTGAGGTGGCTTTGAGTCGAGATGATGTACAGTTTTTTACTTGGGAGCATCCATTTGTCCGCGCATCCTTTGATCTCTTAATGAGCAGCGCCTTGGGTAACACCTGTGTGACATTTATAAAGGAGCATGCTTTTGCGCCTGGTAGTTTTTATCTGGATGTGCCTTTTGTTTTGGTTTCTCAGGCGCCCAAAGGCTTACAGTTACAACGTTATTTGCCTGCCGCTGGCTTACGGCTGTATTGTGATCCGAGTGGTGAAATAGAAGCAGGTATTCCTATTTTAAACACTGCAGTAATGGATATCCCGCGCACAGGCGCGGTAAATCTGATGAAGAAAACTAAACCATTAATAGAATCGATGTTAACAAAATTAGAACAGGAGGCCGCAAGGAGAATGCCTCAGATATTGCAGCAGGCTGAAGAAAAAATGCTCACGGAAACACGAGCGGAGATCCAACGACTGACTATGCTCAAGCAAAAAAACCCTAATATTCCACAGGCAGAAATTGAGTGCTTAGAGAAAAAAATTAAACGGTTGCGCACGGAAATAGCACAAGTACAAATACAGGTAGACAGTGTTCGTGTTATTTTCTGTGCTTAGCTTGGCCCACATTTTGGTTGTCAACGAATTGCAATCTGAAGGTTCACCTATATATTGCATCTATTGTAGATTTTAGCTTTTAAAAAAAGAGATAAGATGTCTAGAGTAGTACATATCACCTGCGCCGCTTGTGATGCGGTAAATCGAATTCCTGCTGATAAGCTAACTGCGGCGCCCCGCTGTGGACGATGTAAACATGTCGTTTTTAGTGGTGAGCCAGTCAACTTAAGTGAGGCTAATTTTCAGCGCATGATCAGTAAAAATGAAATCCCTGTGGTGGTGGATTTTTGGGCTCCTTGGTGCGGACCTTGCCGCGCCATGGCGCCGGCTTTTACTGCAGCAGCAGCCAAACTGGAGCCGGATTTTCGCTTGGCGAAACTGAATACAGAGGAGGCGCAGACTATAGCCGCAACGTTTCAGATTAGAAGTATTCCTACTTTAATTGTCTTTAAAAGTGGTCAGGAGATAGATCGAATTTCCGGTGCTTTGATGGGCGCGCAGTTGGAGCAGTGGATACGGAGCCATTAGCAAATCAGGTTAGAGAGTCGCTCTCTGCTCTAACTATGTGATTCGTACCAAAAGGTGAGCTTTAGTCAGAGAACGAATAGTCCCGTAATACTTCTGTGACTACTACCCGATAATGACGATACCAGCGCTGGCGACCCTGTTGTTGTGCCTGCAGATGATCGGCTTGTTCTTTCCAAGCGGACATAGTTTGCTGATTTGGCCAATAGGAAAGGCTGATCTCTTGGTCTCCCTCAGTGATTGATTGAAACTCTAGGCAACCATACTGTTCTAGAGCCAATTTTCTGAGATCTTCAGCTTGTTGTGAATACTGTTCATCCACAAGTTTTAAATTTAACTCCGCAGTAAAAACAACCAGAACCATCGCATATCCTCGCAAGTTTCTTATCCCTAAACAAAAAGCCCCGCTCTAAGAAGCGGGGCTTTTTAACTGCAACACGCCAGATGAATTAACCTTCGATGTCAATCACATCTGAACAGATTTCAGTATTGGAGACACAAACTTGGAAAGTATGAGGCTCTCGGCTGATACGCATGTTGCGGTTACCACTACCGTTGGTTTCAAAGAACAGGCCGTCTAAATAAAGGTCGACAGCATCTGCGGTGCTATCCCAATTCCAGCGCACAAATGTGGATCTGAAGATGTTGAAGGAGCGGATGGTTTGTGTGGGCTCAGCGCCGTCATAGACATCCAGCATCAATTCGGCACCGAGACCGCTCTCAATAGCACCGATTTCTGCGTTGGTTCCAGCTGCCACAGGATCGAAACGCAACTCCACACTGGTGTTGCCATCTAATAGCGAACGCATGCCATCTAAATCCAAACTAATACTGTGAGTCCCCACACCTAGACCGGCAGGAGAGAATTCTCCTAATACCACTCCAGCGCGGGTGGCGTCACCGGTGCCTAGGGAGCCATCGCCGGCAAACCCAACTACAGAGATATTTTCGGAGTTTCCGTCAACATCAACAATGGTGATGTCTACCAGAGCACCCAACAGCAGACCGGGATTCACTGCAGAGGTCTCGAAGCTAATAATGGTTCTATCTTCATCGCCCAGAATTGTGCCCTTAAAGACGTCATTATCAGCGGTACCATTAGTTATTGATGCGAATATACCATCGCCATTGGCGTCGGTGAGTGTTGCATCATCGGTGGCATTAAAAGTGGTGGCAGGTTCAAAAGCAATATTCAAAGTGGCGCTGTCAAGCTCCGTGTTCACGCCATTGTCAGCAGATTGTAGCCGCGCAGTAATAGGCAACCCAGAGAGCAGCAAATTACCCACAACGGTTGGATCTAGCGCAATGTCATGAGTTCCGGCACCTAACGCTTCGGGATCCAAATTGCCTCCGCTCTCACCGGCTGCGGTCGCATCGCCGACATCTACTAAGGTATCGCCATTAAACAGCACAATATCAATGGTACCAGGATTGTTGCTCGTAGTGATGTTTAAGCTTAAAGAGGCGCTTAGCACCACAGCATCTTCCACCGCCGACACATCGAAGGTGGCTACGCCACGATCTCTAACGGTACCATCAAAGCGGCGCACCCGCATATCACCGGTGGTGACAGTTTCGAAACCATCGTCGTTGTTGTCGGTGACCGTGCCAATTTCAGATGCGCTTTGAGAAAAGTCTGCGCTGAGCCCAATCCCAGCCCAGGTGATGCTGGTGAGCATCACTGCCCAGGGGGTGATTTGTTTTAGCTTCATTTTTATCCTCAATTTTCTTAAGTTGAATGATACTGATGTAGTTACATGAAGTTGACCCCATGCGGTCAGAACCTAGGGATCGATGCGGGTACTATTGTAGACTGCTTGTGTGAGGATCTACATTTATTTATGCGAAAATATCGAATTAATAAATTTTTGGCCGAAAAGAAAAGGATCTGTTTGCAGGGCGCTTTTTCTATGTCTGGCCATGGCAGTTATATTAGAAAATGATTATGAAGATGCGATGAAGGTCAGATATTTATATTTTATCTTTGAGTGATTTAATATTAATTAAATACTTATCTCATTGACCTAAAGAGTTTCGCAGGTAATCAATACGTGATTGAAGGGGGGGATGGGAACGAAACAGCGCCGCCATACCACCTTTTATAGCGCCATTGATGCCAAATGCGGCGAATTGTGACGGTAAACTGGAAGGTTCGTAAGCTTGTTGCAGTCTTTGTAATGCGGCTATCATTTTGGATGGACCAACAAGATTGGCGGAACCCGCGTCGGCACGAAACTCTCGGCGACGACTAAACCACATCACTACAATGGAAGCCAACAGACCAAATACCATTTCAGCGATGAAATAAGTGGCATAGAACCCGATACCGCTGCTTCTACCGTCGCGAGAAAGCGCAGAGTCCACAATGATGCCTACAATGCGCGCCAATGCGATGACAAAGGTATTTAACACACCTTGCAGCAGCGCCATGGTCACCATATCACCGTTGGCAATGTGGGCCACTTCGTGGGCCAGTACCGCTTCGACTTCTTCCTGATCCATCTGTTGCAGCAACCCATCGCTTACCGCAACTAAGGCGTTATTGCGGTTCATGCCGGTGGCAAAGGCGTTGATTTCCGATCCGCGATAGATAGCCACGTCCGGTAGACCGATGTTGGCTTGTTTGGCCAGAGAATGCACCGTATCCACTAGCCATGCTTCGGCGCGATTTTTAGGCTCTGTAATGACATGTGCGCCAGTTGACTTGATAGCTAGCCATTTAGAGATGGCCAAAGACAAAAAGCTACCACCGAATCCAAACAGAGCAGCAAAAACAAATAATCCCGCAAAGGGAATTCCTTGCTGGTTCAACCATTGATCGATACCCAATAACTGCGCGCTCACCCAGAGCACGGCGAGTATTGCTAAGTTCGTAGCGAGAAACAGTGGGACTCTTAACATCTAGATTCTCCAGAAAAACCAAACATTCATAGTTTTGGGATGGTAAATATAAAATCAAGCGCTATAAAAGTAAAAACTTTTCGCTGGGTTTCGGTTTCTGTCAACGGGATAAAAGGCATAAAATAAGAAAGGATATTTATTCAGCACTTTCTTAGCCGTTTAGCGAGCTTGGGTGTTGTCGGCGAAATCGATTACGGATTTCTAAGGAAATACGGAGAAGGGTTTGATAATCTAGGCGACAATGAATCTCGGCATGTGAGTTCTAGAGTAATTCTTGTTACCCGATTAGTTAAATGGAGCGATAGATGAATCGACGCAATTTTATCCAGGTTGTATCTGCGGGAACTTTATTCGGCCTACTGGGTGTAAAAAATAGTTCGGCAAGTGAGGATCAATTTGGTGCGGGGAGTTTTTACTACACAGAGAAGAGTCCAGGGCGATGGCATCAAAAGGTGGCCGGTCATATCCCCCATTTTGAAGTAAGCGGTGAGTCGCTTAAGATTGTGACTGGGCACGAAATGAATGGGTATGAGCACTATATTGTCAAACACCAACTATTTGATCAAAATTTTAATTTGATTGCAGAAAAAATGTTTGACCCCGTGCGGGATAAAGCCGCAGTGTCAATACACCCTTTGTCGGGGTTAAGTGGTAAAATTTATGCCGTCAGTGTGTGTAATAAACATGATAATTGGGTCAATAGCCTGAACCTCACCTAGTCCTAAATGGTTCGAGATACCAGGTGGGTTCATCCGCGTATATTCGTAGTTGGTAAACGCTATCAGGCTTCTGGTCTACTCACTTGGCCTCTCTTTTGGTTTGTGTATCAACCTGGCTCAGCGTCTCTCGGTTTTTGATGTCTTATGAAAGTTAGAGTCGCACTACTCGCAAGGACCGCGAAAACCTGATTGCCAGGTTTTCGCCTACTCGTCTTAGATTTTTTGCACGAGTTCTATTAGTCAACTAACACTTAACCCAGCCGATTTCGCGGGGTAGGGACTGCTAGATCTAAGCGTTGACCGCCGTCTCTTTTTGACTGATTCGCCCTTTTTGTCTGCTGAGTGCAGGTACCTCTTTTTCGAAGCGATGGCTGTCCAGACTAGACAACCGAACCCGGAACCATCGCCAAATAGGTGGAAAGGGTGTCGGTAGTGAAGCGTCCCCATGCTTGTCAAAGTAGTAGCTGTTAGCGGTGGCGCAAGATCCATTTTTGAACAAGGTGTTTTCAGACATTTTTTGCATTAGCTCGAAATAAGCATCATGGAACGCTTGTTTGACTTCCACATACTTGGCTTTTTCCTTGGTCGCCTTTTGTAGACAGCGCACAATGTAGCGCCCGTTGGCTTCAATCATAGTGAACCAGTTGAGTCCTCCAGAGTAGGGGCCAAAAGTTAAAAATAAATTAGGAAATTTGGGTACGGATATACCGTTAAAAGCTTGGTAACGGTTTTCTTCCCAAAATTTACCTAATTCCATATTGTCTAGTCCGTACACTTCAAAACTGGGATTATTACCGCGCTCTTGGGTTTTAAAGCCAGTGGCGAAAATAATGATGTCGTACTCATGTTCTTGCCCATCTTTAGTGACGATGCCTTTTTTCGATAATCTATCTATGCTTGCAGTAACCAGATCCACATTGTCTCGGTTAAATGTTCTTAAATAAGTATTCGACATAGTCATTCGTTTACAACCGAAGTCGTAATCCGGTGTGAGTTTTTCACGGATTTGAGGATCCCGTACTTGAGATTTTAAGTAGGCTTTACCTTGTTTTTCCACTAAAGCGGTCATAGAAGGAATATATTTGTAGATGGTGGTGGCACTCATGCCGATTTCTAATCCCAAATCGATCATTTGTCTGACAAACCATTGAACAAAAGGTAATCGTTTAAACAGCCTATTTACCGTTGGGGTAATCTTGAAATCTGTGCGGGGTAAGACCCAAACTGGCGTGCGTTGGAACACATCCAGCTGGCCCACCTCTGGAGCAATGGCGGGGATCACTTGTACGGCGGAAGCGCCAGTACCGATGATGGCCACTTTTTTACCTTTTAGATCGCAATCATGTTGCCAGCGGTTGGTGTGGAAGGAACGACCTTTAAATTCTTTAAGACCTTTAAAATTGGGAATTACAGGTTGGTTGAGAATGCCAGTAGCGACTACTAGATAGCGGCAGTGTAATATATCCTGGTTGCGTAAATGCACTGCCCAGATAGCATTTTCCGCATCAAATACGACTTTCTCAACCGCGCTATTAAAGCGAATGTGTTCTCTGATCCTGTACTTATCTGCGCAGTGATTGAGATACTTGTATATTTCGCTGCCTGGCGTAAAGAGTCGACTCCAGTTAGGGTTCGGCTCAAAGGTATAGGAGTAGGAGAGAGACGGAATGTCCACCGCAATACCCGGGTAGGTATTGTCTCGCCAGGTCCCCCCAAGATTGTCACTGGCTTCTAATATAGTGAAATTAGATATGCCTTTGTGTCTCAAACGCATGCCCATATAGAGGCCGCTTATTCCCGAACCAACTATCATGATCTCACTGTCTAATTGAGGACTACTTTGTTGAATGTCGATTTTCTCTGCGGTACTGGCCATGGTGAAATCCTGTTGAGTTGTTATGTTTTTCTTGATGAATAATGTAGTCCGCGGCTAACCTTGGTGCTGCTCAGCGTAGGCTACTTGTTGTTTCTTCCAAGCTTCAATGTCGTCTCTGTTATCAATTTGCCAGGGGTGGAAATCGCGTTTAAAGAATTGAATAAAATCTTTACCGACGTTTTTAAAGATCCACATACGTTCGCTGACATACTCTTTGGTTTCGCGGACCATCTCGCGGTTGAATAGCTTTGCGTCCGTGTGCAACATGCGCCCGGTGACAAACAACACCAAGCCTAAAAAGAAGAGAGAACTTAATACCAGAGTAGTGACACGGATCCAGTAGGAGCCGCCCACTGCGTCATATACGTCATAGGCAACCGCTTTGTGTTCTGATTCTTCTACTGCATGCCAATTCCAGATCTCTCGATATTGAGGTTCCGCATCATCCATTAGTTGAGGGTATTTCAATAGCGCGCCGGCAAGTGTGGCAGTCACGTGTTCTAGGCAAACTGTCAGCGCCAGTTGCACTTGACGTGAAGTAAAACGCCGAATGTTAGCGAAAACGCCTTTTACCAGGAAACGTTCGATACCGTATAGATAGGGGTAACCTTGATCGGCGATGTCATAATTAAAGCGTTCATGCTCTTCGCCATGAATCACTTCCTGCTGCATAAAGCCCGCCATATCTTTTCTTAGTTGTGGATCGGAGATGTCATGTTCGTAGTTTTGCACCGAGCGTACAAAAAATCGCTCTCCCTCCGGGAAGAATAGCGAAGCAGCGGTAAGTATATGGGTAAACGCGGCGACCGGATGCCAGTATCTCGGTTTGTTAGTGACGGCCTGAAAATCCATTCTCCGCGGTTCAATCGTCACGCCTGAAGGCAGAGAAGATTTTTGTAAGCTTGTGTGCACGCGATTACCTCCCTAAGTAGAATCAAGTAACTGGTGAAGACATTTTTAAGTTGTTATTAATTTATACTGTAAGTGTTTCAGTTAGGCAAATAACCTATTATGGCCGCCTGATAAGCAGAAGTTATGGCGAGTAAATAAACGTTAAGATAATAGTGCGTGATAAAGGATGTGTTAACTTTGGAATATAGTGATTTCGAGGAGGCGATTTATTGCAATCGGTATTGAAGTAGTAGCTTTTCAATATCTCCTCGCCACCGAGTCAGTCCGTAACGCTCCCCTGTTTTGAGTGCGTCCTCTAGGTTTTGGCCGCGGAACCAATAGGCATGTGCGGTCATCATTGCACCTACTCGATTGCCACTTGCGCAATGCATTAGAGTGGGCTCCTGATTGAGCGAGGTTAATATCTGCTCCAGGGTGGCAACTCTTTCATAGGTGATCTGCTCTGGTGTATCAATGGGTATCGTGTAAAAAGCCATTTGATATTGGCTGGCAATTTCAGCTTCGTTGATTTGTGGGTGCTCGCTGGGCGGGCGAAAGCTGATGATATTTTGAATTTTTAATTGTTTAAGAAGAGCGAAGTCGTTCACAGATGGTTGACCGGATACGTAGGTGGAGTCTGTGATTTTATTTATTCGATAGTTCTTTTCGGCGTTTACCTCTGCAATGAGGGTGGGTGTGTAACAAGAGAGTAGGCAGACAAGTCCCATCGTCTTTAGAATTCTTAGTTCAATTATGCTTGCTGAGGGAACGGCAGAAATTTGCATGACTATCCTTTCTCGCGTGGTTAGTGTATTTGAGTCATCACTTTTGATGTTACCATCTTAGTGGCTTCAAATTAGCAAGCCCGAGTGATTGATTTGAGATAAATCAACAACGCTGTATAGATGATTTTCTCTCTCTGCACATCGGATCACGGAGCTACAATTAAAAAAACCATTGGTGGTGAGCTTTCCAGAGCAACACGGTAAAGGACTCAATATGGAGCAATCAAGTGATCCATCGACGACAAAGACATTGGCGTGATCGTCTCTGGTCGCTGATCGCGAAGGCCTATGATTACCCGCTATTACAGCGACTAGTTTATCGACCCACACAACAGACATTATTGCGCAACTTAGCCACACAAAATGTATTCAGAATTCTGGACGTGGGTTGCGGCACAGGCGAGTTTACTTTGGCGCTTGCAAATATGTTTGTCGAAGCAGAGATCACGGGTTTAGATATGGCGCAGGGTATGATTGAAGAAGCGCAAACCAAGGTCGCAAATGCCGGGCATCGACTGCACTTTGCCGTCGCAGACGCACAACAATTAACTTGCTCATCGACTTGTTATGACTTGGTTACCTGTACCAATTCATTGATATTTTATGCTCATCCAAAACAAGCATTGCGTGAGATGCATCGGGTCTTGGTACCTGGCGCAGAATTAGGTCTAGTGAATTTAGTGATGCCTGCATGGGCACGCACCCTGCATTTGCCAATAACCGGGATCCATTTGCCCACCTTAAGGGAAATGGAAAATTGGTGTGACGACACAGGCTTTAGGATAAAAGCCAGCGGTTACGTTCATCCTAAAATGGCCTGGATTTTTCCCTTTGGATATCTAGTTTGTACTAGACTTGTTGAGGCGGATCTGAACGATCCGATGCCTTTTTCTGATATAAAAAAATGCCCTGGCGAAGTAGGACGCCAGGGCATTACAGCGGAGAATATATCTAGATGTATGATTAGGCCACGCGCGCAGAAGTGGGAATTTCGTTAAATGGAATTCCCTTGTCTACACGTTGTTCTGCCGGTAAACCAAGCATACGTTCGCCGATAATATTTCTTTGTACTTCGTCGGTGCCACCCGCGATACGAATCGCCGGGATCCCCAGGTACATCTCTTGGAATAATCCGGCCATAAACGCATTGTCGTCCAAAGCAGTTCCGAATGGACCTTGAAGTTGCATACAGAACGCTGCCATCTCTTGCATCAGCAAGCCGATAGAGAGCTTCAGTGTGGAAGATTCAGGTCCGGGCATGCCGCCTTGAGAAATTGCAGACATAATGCGGTTGCCCGACAACTCTATGGACTTCAAGCGGGAGTAATATTCAGCCAGCTTCTGACGAGCATTGGAGTCTTCACGCGCTGGTTTGCCATTGATGTAATAGCGATCCAGCAACTTGGTGAGATTTCCACCGATGAGATCGCCACCCATACCCATGCCGCCGCCAATCGAGGCGCGTTCGTTCATGAGGGTGGTGAGCGCCACGGCCCAACCATTGCCGACCTTATCTAAGCGGTTGGCGTCTGGAATGCGAACATCGTCGAAGAATACTTCATTGAAGTTTGCACCACCGGTAATTTGTTTAATGGGACGGATCTCGATTCCGGGTGATTCCATATCCACAACAAAGTAGGTCAGACCTTTATGCTTGGGTACGGTTGGATCGGAGCGTGTGACCAGAATACCCCACTTACAATAGTGTGCACCGGAGGTCCAAACTTTTTGCCCGTTGATGACCCAATCATCACCGTCTTGGACGGATGCCGTTCTGAGTCCTGCTAAATCTGAACCTGCTGCGGGTTCACTAAATAATTGACACCAGACCACGTTACCGCGAGCCATATCAGGTAACCATTGCTCTTTCTGTTCTTTGGTACCATGTACCATGATCGTGGGGCCAGCCATACCTATGCCGATCATAAAAATATTCGGCGGGGTTTTAAATTTAGCTTCTTCTTGAGAGAAGATGATTTGCTCTAACAACGAGCCGCCACGGCCGCCTAACTCCTTAGGCCAACTGATGCAAGCCCAGCCATTGTCAAACTTGGTCGCTTGCCACTCTTTGGCTTCACTAATCATCGTATCGCTCTCATTTTCTGAGAACATAGAGAAGCCCACATCTTCCTCTTTGGGATCTCGCTCAGGAACATGTTGCTTTAAGAATTCACGAACTTCTTCGCGAATTTTTGCTTCTTGTGGTGAATCATTAAAATCCATAATTTACTCCTTAAAAATATTCTGCGTACTGGTCTTAGGCGGCTGCTTTTTTCTCAATCACCTGGAACAGTCTTTCGCGCCAGACACCCTCACTGCCAATGAGTAGCTCTAAGTGTTTCATGCGCTTCAAAAAGAGGTGAGGATCCGCCTGCCAGGTGAAACCAATCCCGCCGTGTATTTGCACATTCTCTTGCGCTGCAAAGAGATAAGCATCAGAAGCGCTGACCCGTGCCAGTGCAGCACCTTCAGCTAAATCGTCTGGACTATCTTGAAGTGCCCAGGCGCCATACATGCAGTTAGAGCGGGCAAGAGTGATTTTCGCAAACATATCTACAATGCGATGTTTGATGGCCTGATATGAACCGATGGGCCGACCAAATGCGTAACGCTCTTTCGCGTAGTCACGAGCCATCTCGAAGGAGCGTTGGGCACCACCTAGCTGTTCATTAGCCACCAGTACACCCATACGGTCTAATATTTGGTTGTAGAGTGCCTCACCTTGGCCTTCTTTCCCAAGTAATTCTGCGGGTGCATCTTTAAAGGTAATGCGTGCTTGCTTACGGCACAGTTCCATGGTTTTTATCTCTTCGCGAGAGACACCATTGCCATCTAAATCAACCAAGTATAAAGACACCCCTTTGGCGCCTTTGGCACTGACGATGGCGAGGTTAGCGATTGTGCCGTCGCATACAGGAATTTTTACACCGCTAAGCTTGCCCCCTTTGACTGAGGCTTGGGTGCCGCCTAAATCGTAGCGTCCATCGGCTTCATGAATGGCTAAGGTGCCAATGGCTTCGCCAGCAGCGAGCTTGGGCAGATGCTCACCTTTTTGCGATTCACTGCCAGC
>DJFZ01000065.1 GCA_002432655.1 Thiotrichaceae bacterium UBA5859
GGTAGACTGCACGCACTGCTGTCACCGCCACCCTGACCTTCTGGCAGCCCAAGACGAAATTCGACGATATCGCTCATGGCCTGTTCATTGAACCAGAGTTCGTTCAACTGTGCGGTACGTCCTCCTTCAAAGAAATACCCAAAACGCACCACCGTCATCTGGCTTCCGGCTACTTCGGCAAACATCGGGTACTCGTCCATGTCGTGGTCAAAGAGCATTGAGAATACGCCAGTAAGCATAGACAAGTCCACGCCTGGTAAAACGGAAGCAGCCAAACTCAAATCAACTGGCGATTCCATTGGGGTATCCAGTACGATCACATCGGCCCCACTACCATGGCTTTCGGTGCGCCAGCTACCTAGATTCAACATTCCAGTCTCATCGAAATCAATCATGCTGCCTATGCCGGCCAAAGCAGAGTTGATTTGATCTTGAGTCATACCTGCTTGAGTCAACATCACATTGAGAACGCCCGTTAAAGCTTGTTGAGACATATCCAAAGATCCTGAGGTACCCTCAGAGTCGCCAAAGACCACTACACCCCCAAGTAATCCAGTAGACTTTAAGCTGGTCAGACTAGTAATTGGGGAACCTATGGCATCAAACACTAGATTACAGTTTGCATCTGGGCACATAGAGGTGTCGCCTTCGTCCCAGATAGAAATTTCAAATATATCTGCGGCAGGTGTTTCAGCCAAACGAATCGCGCTGGCGCCAGAACTAAAGGTCGGCGCACTGTCGTAAGCACTACCGATAAAATCAGCAATGTTTTTTCCAGACAAGCCTAAAGCTGCGGCGGTATAGTCGAAGGATCCGAAAGAATATTCAATAGTAGCCGAACCATCCACGTTTACGGTAAAAGCAGTCGAAATACTCCAGTCGCCTTGCGACCAGTTACCACTGGCATCTAAAAACAGTGCCAGATCAGCACTGCCTTCTACTTCCCAAGTACCGTTGGCAGCATCAAAAGCTTGCTCCACAAAGGTAGCATTACCATCGTCATTTAGACCAAAAACTTCTCTGAACAGAGCGGGCCCTTCAATTGATTCATCGACTTCCGCTTCCACTTCGTACAAACTGGCTGAAGCAGTGAGAAGAGAGCTGAAATCCGCGGCGGTTACATCCAAAGAGGCCTGCAAAAGTGCATCTGCTAAGGTGTCGGTATCCACAGCCAACAAATCAGCAACGGTCGCATTTTCTAATACAGCGGACACATCGGAAATGCTAATCGACCCTTGTTCAATGGCTTCATCAATCACTGCCGCTAGTGACTCGAGCTGATTCAAAATATGATCAACCATCACCCCAAACTTGGCATCAAAGGTAGCGCTGCTGGCTGCACTTGAACTGTCTATAGCTCCCAGATTGTCACCAAATCCGTCGGCAATCACACGCGCCATGATATGTAAACGCTCAAATGCCTGTTTGTTTTCGGCACCAGCTTCAGCATTGTCCCCATTCGCCACGTAATCCGCCATGATGTCCAATCCTGTGCTGGCGGCCAATCGGGCGCGTACAATCGTTTGCACTTCCTCATCTGTGAAGGCAGGATTTGAATCAGCAAAGTGTTTCACCAATGTTGTAATAGGACTGACAAATGCACTGCCAGCGGGCGCGGTCAGGGTGTAAGCCGCACCCACTGCGGCGCCAGTATCTTCATCGATAGTTGTGCTGCTCACTTCTACCACTATCGATGCATCTAAGTCGGCTTGTGTGCTGGTGCTTATAGTAAATACACCATTTTCACCAGATGTGGCTGAAGGTTCATCCGTATCGCACTCATTATTCTCATTGAGATCCAAGCACACTGTCGCACCAACAAGATATCCATCCGCTACAGCACCAACTGCCTCATAGGAAGCACCACCACCTGTTAAACTACTAGAACTACCACCGCAACCAGCAATTGCTGCGGCGACGGCAACAGCCAATGTGGTACGAGTTAAATGATTCTTCATTGCGCATCCCCCTGGGTAGGCATTTTAAAAATTTGATTGGAAATTGAAATCGTGCCGATTCATCCACATTCAGGATCCAGCACTTAGAATTCTCATTTGCCTTTGTGCTTAAGCGGAAGACTAAAGTTAAGGCGACTTATAGACAGATTTTTATTTGAGTTGTACCGGAGTAAACGGCCGGTACGGAAGATACTTGAACAGTTTCAAATTTTTTAAACTGTGGTAGGAGGAACGGGTATTAATCGGCGATTAACGTATTGCACCCTCAACGCAGCATTCGATCTCTTGTGAATTGGTTGCGGGTATATTTTGCTCTGAATTGATGGGAGAAACCTGTTTATGTTCCTCTCGTCGGAGACGGGAACTTTTAATACGACCTACTATATGACCAATTAACACTGGTGCCAGATAAAGCACCTGATCGCTGGCACCTGGGCCATATGACAACCTTAAATCAATTAGACTGCCTCCCACATAAGTTCCATAGGCAGGAAAGAGCACTTCGTAAGCTCGCTTGTATTCTTCATAAGCATTATTTTCATTCAAAAATTCAAGAACATTGTTAGTAGCCACACCCTCAAAATAAAGAGATGTAAAGGGAATAGCATTGATAAATGCATAGGTACCTTTATATTTTTTAGATGCAAAATCACTGGCATGTCCGCCTTCGTGTAAAGCAATGGGAATACTATCGGAATATAGACTAATCGTGTTGGTAAATGGATTATAACTATCACCCCCAAATATTCTGCCCACGAACAGTGTATAGTAGAGTACCGATAATGCACCGATTGTGACACGCCAACCGATGCCCACCTGTTCGTTATTAATTAGCCTCTGCAACTCTCCCAAGGGCGCATATTGATTAACGCGAACTTTTACGTCATACAATCCATGATCATCTAAATATGCTTTTAAAATATGCTCAGTGGCAGGAGTGATATGGTGATTTTCTATTGTTTTATCCCACAACAACAATTTATTCGGGATAGAAATAATATTACCCAATGTGTCTAAGGGCGCCAGATCACGGCCATGACTAAATCTGTAATCTTCCACCGGTGTTAAGCTGTTATCATGCTCCTCAGCGTAGTAAGCTGGCGCTAAGGTGGCACAACCAGATTGCAACACCACCGTATGTAACAAGGCAGCAATTAAAAAATAACGAATTAAATAGTTTCTAGCTAGCATTCTATTTTTTATAAACACTATTCTTAGACAAAAAATCACTTCAATACGGATTATTATAGTCGGATAGTTAACTTTATTCTGCTACCCGAACTGTCCATCTCCCTTTATTCTGACCAGACATCATGAGTTGTGCTTTAGATTCGATATCTTCCAACTTTAATGAACCTTGATGAATTGAATCTAAATCAGGAGGTTTTAGATCGGTTGCTAACCGATTCCATATATGATGACGCACGTTCTGACTTGGATAAACTGAATTGATTCCTAACAAACTCACGCCTCTCAGAATAAATGGCATCACGCTGGTATTTAGCTCAGTACTCGAAGCTAAACCCACAGCTGCAATATTACCCCATGGTTTAACGCTACGACATAGCCAGTTTAAATACTCACCACCTAAATTATCAACCGCACCTCCCCATTGTGCTTTTTCTAAAGGTTTATTGCCAAATTCTATTCCTGCCCTATCGAGAACTTGGCTCGCACCAAGTTCTTGCAACCATTCTACCTGATCTGACTTACCTGACAGCGCCACGACTTCGTAACCGATATGGTTGAATAGGTTTATAGCCAAAGTACCCACTCCACCACTGGCGCCAGTTACAAGTATCGGGCCCATCTCTGGAGCCTGTCCATTCATCTGCATGCGGTCAATCGCTAGAGCCGCAGTGAATCCGGCAGTACCTATAATCATCGATTCCATCAATGTTAAATTATCAGGCAAAGGCACGACTAGATCTGCAGGCACACATAATTTCTCACAATAACCACCATCCCGAACCTCACCGATACCTCCGCCCACAACCACAACTTTATCTCCTGGTGTGAATTCTGGTACTGCTGACGATGTCACTACACCAGCAGCATCGATTCCCGCTACTAAGGGATATCTGCGAAGTATTTTTCCCTTTCCGGTGACAGCCAATGCGTCCTTAAAATTAAGACTTGAATAATGTACTTCAATACTGACTTCATCAGTTGCTAAATCTGGGTCGGCACACTGTTCTATCCGCGACTCTATTGCGCCGTTAATTTGGTGGACTCGTAATGATTTAACGTCTGTCATGGCTTCAAAATCCAAAAGATATGTAAACTAGATATATAATAATTCGGTATGCATTAATATTCTTATCCACGCCGTATGTTGGCTTAGAATGAAGTATAGTATTAAATCAAGGAGATAGGTACTAAAATAGACAAGTGATAAAGTCATATGGTGCTTGGAAGTCCCTAAACAATCATTTCTATTCTGTCGTGTATTTAGGGGATTCAAATCCAATCAGATTCGAACACTGAGGATCATGAGGGGCAAAACGTCTCCAGCCAACGTATGTATTCCTCTTGATCCATTGATTTACCAATCAAATATCCCTGCCCATAGTCGCAATTCGCGTCTACCAATGCTTCAAGAGTACGGGTTTCTTCTATACCTTCTGCAACCACCTTCAACTGAAACCGATGACCCAGTTCAATAATTAGCTCAACTATGTGTTTGTTCTGTTCATCATCAATCATGTCGTAAACGAATGATTTATCAATTTTCAATTCATCTGCCGGAATTCTTTTAAACTGTGAAAGAGATGAATATCCAGTTCCGAAGTCGTCTACTGAAATCTTAATACCGTTGTTTTTTATGTCGTACAAATTCTTAATGCAAGTCTCAATATTCGACATAAAAGCACTTTCAGTAATTTCAAGTGTAAGCAGTTCTGATCGAAAGTTCCAACAGGCAATAGCTTGTTTAATTAGCTCAGGCAACTCCGATTCGCGAAGTGAACAGGTGGAAATATTAACTGCAACTGCATGTTTCCCCCATTTGTCAGGCCATTCTTGCGCATCTCTCAAAGCCGTATGCAATACCCAGTCAGTCAAATCCATGATTAACCCAGTCTCTTCCGCGGCTGGAATAAAGTCGTTAGGCAACAATAAGCCTTTTTCCTGACTACGCCACCTTAACAAAGCCTCCGCAGCAAAAGGCTCGCCCGTGTGCAGATCAATTTTCGGTTGATAATGTAGCTCAAACTCTTCGTTATCTAGTGCATCGACCATTGCATTTTCTATATCCCACCCGATACTTAGTTTATGCTTGATACTATCGGTATAAACCTCAAGCTGTGTATCTTGAGTTAAAGCCGATTCCAACGCGAGCTCACCTTTTTCCACCAAAGTTTCTGCATCCCATGCATTTTTCGGAAAATAAGCTATACCCATTGCGATACGAGTTCTAAATCGATTACCACTAATTTCGAAAGTATCTACTAATTTACTATGCACCTTATTTGCAGCCAATTGTGCCTGATCCATGTTTTTCAAGTTAGGGACTATTAACCCGAAAGTGTGACCAGATAGACGGCCCACCATTTCAGGCGCCACAGCAACAAGATACAATCGCTCGGCAATCTGATTTAATAAAGAATCACCCGCACGAAAACCAAATAAAGTATTGGCACGTCTAAAATTGTTAATATTGACTACCACTAACGCCAAGGCTTCGTGATTATCATCATGTTGTGACATGAGATTATCCAAATATAGAACGAACGAATTTCTATCTGCGACTTTTTGTGCTTGTGTCAGCATCCGTTATCCATTTCTATAAGTAGAGCTCTTGTGGATTAATACCATATGCGCCAGGCTCAAGGCTTTTTACTATTGCTAATGCGTTGCCATTTTTGTCTGTCACTTCGGTCATTAAGTCTAGAGTTGGAAATGACTGCAAAGGCTGCTTTTCCTGATCCAATACTACTCTCAGCATAGGACGGAGTCTCCTAGTACGAGATTGCGCGATTACCACTCCCACGCATCCATTACTTAATTCAACCAATGTTCCAGCAGGATAAATTCCAATTGCTTGAATAAACTGCTCAATCAATACGCCGTGGAATTCTTTATTTCTCCAGCCGTACAAAGTTTTGACTCCATCATAGGCCGATATAGCAACCGCGTAGGGACGAGCACTAGTAATGGCATCATAACAATCGATCATTCCGGCTATCTGTCCAAACAGTGGGATTTCATCACCCTTTAACCCACGAGGGTAACCTTGACCCAAAAATCGTTCGTGATGAGTTTGCGCCATTGAAATTATATTGTTACTAATATTGGGAGTACGTTTTAAGATTTCCTCCCCATAATTAACATGGCGCTTGACCTCCTCGTATTCATAGTCTGTTAACTTTCCCGGTTTTAAGAGAATCTCATCAGCTAATTGGGTTTTTCCTACATCAAACAACATCGCACCCATTGCTAGTTCTTTTAAGTCTTTAATCGGCAGGCCCATTTGCCGACCTAAGGTAATAGCAAAGATTGAACAGCGTACAGAGTGTTTGTAACTGTAGCTATCTTTTTCGCGCATGCGGCTCATCCACATGTATGCATCCGGATTTCTCACAATGCTATTGATCATTGGTCGTACTATTTCATCCAATGCTGGAATGCTCAGCTGTTTACCCTGTTTTAGATCTTTCATGATTTGCATCATCGAATTTGCCACCTCAGCATGCGATGCCTCTGCTGACTGTAATTCATCTTCAAATGGTACCGAATTCTGGTAGCGTTGTTCAGGAACCCTATTACCGTTGTTATTTTCTAGTTCAATAGGTTGTACATGTGGAGGAGGAGGCTTACCTTTCCTGGTATCGATAAATACATAGCGACAATACTGGCCTAGCTCATCGATATCTTGCTGCGACTGAATAAAAAACCCCTGAAGAAGATAAGGCGTTTCTAACCAAGGACGATCTAACTCACTGACAAACATACCCTCAGTCAGATCGGTGACAACCAGCGGTACTATATTTTTAATCTCTTGAGCCATGATCTGTTTAAAAGAACTGAAAGACTGTCCGCCTCCTATCACCGTTTACAGAATCTAGTGGTAACAATCGAGGGTCAAACCTACCTCTTATTTTTCGCTATCCGATCTGAATCAGCCCAAATCCACTTGTCCCCCGAGGATTTGGGGCATTTAAGTTAACGGCATCTCATCCAAACCCCCGATATTTAATAAAAATGACCGTTTACTCAAAACCAGGTACAAATTCGCAAAATTGGAATTCTTCTTGCACTCTTAAAATGATGCGGTGCACACATTATAAATTTCCTAATCTATGACCAGAACACAATTTATTCTATTTCTCAGTAGCTTAATCGTTGTCTTGGCGCTGGCCATGGGTAACTTGGAACTCAAAAATTTTACTT
>DJFZ01000056.1 GCA_002432655.1 Thiotrichaceae bacterium UBA5859
GGGATCGAAACTGAAGCACAACGCAGTTTCTTTTTAGATCTGGGGTGTATGTATCTACAAGGGAACCTGTTCGGCAAACCAGTTACTGCTTCGCTATTGGTATCTCAACTCTAGAGATGTAACTTGGGAATTGAGGATCGTGAGGATAGCTCTAGAAATATAGACTGATTCCTGAACTGTAAGTTAGGTCGGTATGGTCGACGTTATCTGGAGGCTGACTGTCGTGACTCACGGTAATACTTAAAGATACTCTTGTGCGCTCAGTGAGCACAAATGAAATTGATGTTCCGAGCTGTGCTCTTGTATCTGAAGGAACGTCGATTCTGGGTTGCGTATAGCCGTTAAATTCCAACTCTGCCTGATTCTCTAAAGGATGCCGAATGACGGCATATAAATTGAGCCTGATCTGTTCCTCAATGTTGCTGGCGAGGAGCCCTTGAGCAGCGATCTTTTCTCGTTCATACATCACCCCGAGGCCACTAAAAATTTGTGATTTAGTGTCACCCGATTGGTGTCTCCAGCGAACACCGCCACCGAATAGTCCTCGATACTCTAGGCGTGAAAACTCATCTTGGGACAGTTGCAAATAGAGCTCCAAATCGCGCTGTGGCGCTCTGGGTAGAAATAATCTCACATGACTAAATAAATTGTCGCTGGTGAGTTGGTTGGCCGCTTCGCTCCTGGCTGCCACCAATACCATTGCCCAAGTGCGATATTCATTATGATGAAAAAGATCGAGGCTAAAGGTAGCATCGTATTTATCCACATTGCCCTTGGCCCCTGCTAGGCTAAAATCGGTTTGTGAAGATAGTCCATCGCTTAATTCGTTTTGGTGTAGATCCGCAGTGCTGTTAATTGCCAGGGCGGTATTAATGTTAAAAATCAAAACTAGACTGAGAAAATAGAGTAACTTCGAACAAAGAGTCATTGATTGTCTACCGAATGTCAGTGAGGTCTAAATTGCAGGCCGTATGGTGATCGTAAAAGTTAGATAAATCAAATTTAAAGCCCCCAATGCTGAGAATAAGAGCCACTCCCGGCGTGTCAATTGAGGTAGGGCATCGATACTAATTTTGCTGTTAACGAAGCATTTGCTCTTCTGAGGGCTCGAATGGCGAACTGATTTGCAGATCTGGGATCCCTGATTGGCAGGCGATCCGTTGGTGACAGAGTGGGACCACCGTTGTCGCGCCCAATACCGACCCTTGGGGGTGCAATCCAGAACAGATTTAAACGAATAACTTATTGTTAAATATAGTAAAAATAGATTTGTTTGTGGCGCTTACGAAGTGCGCCGCACAGGGGGCCAGCGCCCACGTCCAGCTGCTAAAATGTTGATTGTTTGAACTACGGTAGTGATACAAAGTGCCGCTGCAATACATAAGTGGTAACAGGGATGACACATAGCTTTGTTACAATTTGGTGATGAATTGAAAATACGACTGACACAATTGATTCTTTTTTAATATGGCCGCACATCAAGAAGATGTTCAGAACAGTTCAGATAATGAGATCGATTTAAGATCCAGCTCTCTGTATTTTAATCGTGAACTATCTCTCATTAAATTCTACCGGCGCATCTTAGAACTTGCCGAAGATGAAACTATCCCGCTTCTGGAGCGATTGCGGTTCCTGTGTATCTCAACGGCTACCCTAGATGAGTTTTTTGAAATTCGCGTCGCGGGCTTAAAAGAAAAAGCCGAGATTGCGCCGAACTATAGTGAATCGGATCAGATCCCAGTGCACGAAGTATTGCGACGGGTCAAGGAAGATGTTCAAGAACTGGTAGATAACCAATACCAATTGTTGCATCAACATATCTATCCTGCCTTGGAGGAGGAGGGTATTCGTTATTTGCCTAGTGTGAAGTGGAATCCTACCCAGCATGCCTGGTTGCATCAATATTTTGTGGAAAATCTGTTACCGGTACTGAGTCCACAAGGGCTGGATCCCGCGCACCCATTTCCTTCTGTTATCAATAAGGGGTTAGCCTTTATTGTGTCCTTGAAAGGCAAAGATGCATTTGGTCGCACCAGCCGCTGGGCCGTCATCCAAGCGCCGCGATCTTTACCGAGAGTGATTGTGCTGCCAGCTGAAGAAGGTCAGGAGTCCCATCAATTTGTATTACTTTCGTCCATCATACAAGAGTTTGGTAATGAGCTATTCCATGGAGTGAGCGTGGAAGGCATGTATCAGTTTCGAGTCACCCGAAACAGCGATCTTTTTGTGGACGAGGAAGAAGTAGATGACCTGCTACGCGCGGTGCAAGGGGAGTTAGTGGCTCGACGGCATGGGGCCGCAGTGCGGTTGGAAATTGATCACTCTTGTCCCGATTCTATTGTGGACTTTTTACTGACCACTCTGAAGTTGACCGCCCAGGATCTCTATCGAGTAGCCGGGCCGGTTAATTTGCATCGATTGATCTCTCTATGTGATCTAGAGGATAAAAGTCATCTAAGATATCCTACCTTCACTCCTGCGATCCCAAAAAGCTTAGAAGGTAATCCAGAAATATTTTCGGTGTTACGCAATAAGGACGTGTTAACCCATCATCCTTTCGATTCTTTTTTACCCTTTATTGATTTCCTCCGCCAGGCGGCTAGTGATCCCTCAGTGCTGGCGATTAAGCAAACGCTTTACCGAACCTCTGATAAATCTGCGGTGGTAGATGCATTAGTAAAAGCTGCGCAAAACGCCAAGCAAGTGACGGTGGTCATCGAACTAAAGGCCAGATTTGATGAAGAAGCCAATATTAAATTGGCTAACCGTCTACAAGAAGCCGGAGCGCAAGTCGTGTATGGCGTGGTAGGCTATAAAACTCATGTGAAGATGGCGTTGGTGGTCCGTCGTGAAGAGAAAGCATTGATCCGCTATGTGCATTTGAGTACTGGTAATTATCATCCCAATACGGCAAGACTTTATACAGATTACGGTCTCTTTACCTCAGATAAAAAAATGGGCGAAGACGTACATAATATATTTATGCAATTAACTAGCTTGGGTAAAGTGCCAAAATTGCATGAACTTCTGCAAGCACCATTCAACTTACATACTGAACTGATCAAAAAAATAGAGCGGGAAGCAGAGAATTCACTAGCTGGTAAACCTGCACGCATCATTGCCAAAATGAATTCTATGATTGATCCTGAAATAATCCGTGCGCTTTATCAGGCATCTCAGGCGGGGGTACAAATAGACTTAATTATTCGTGGCACCTGTGCAATTCGTCCCGGAGTACCTGGGGTGTCCGATAATATTCGTGTGCGTTCCATTCTCGGGCGATTTTTAGAACATACTCGCGTTTACTATTTTAGAAACTGCGGTGAAGACGAGCTCTACTGTTCCAGTGCAGATTGGATGCCGAGAAATTTCTTTCGACGGGTGGAGTTGGCCTTTCCGATCCATGCTAAAAAATTGAAAGAACAAATTTTGGGTGATTTAGATCTCTATTTGCAGGACACAAACAACTGTTGGCACCTGAATAGTGAGGGGGACTACGTGCGAGACAGAGATCCTGAGCAGCAAACGATTACTGCCCAAGAGCAATTGATGAATTGGGCGGAAAGCCGCTATTAATATTCATTGAGCACTAGTGCTATCCCGAGTTTTTCTAACGCATCTTTCTCTTGTTTTAAATCTTCGTGGGTGAGTGGGTGATCTTTTAGCCAACCTCGCTGAAATTGAAGCGTGATCTTATCTGTTTTTGCCTCAACACGGATCAGTTGTAGATCTCTAAAGCTACGACCGCGGTTTAATTGCACGCTAATGCGCAATAATGCAATTAGTTGCGCTAGGGATGAAAACTGCTCTTGGTGCAAGGAGGCAACCTGCTCTCCTTTGATGGTGCGTCTGTGGAAACGTACCAAAAGGGATAGTAAGTATTGATCATTCTTAGAGAAACCGGGTAAGTCTGCCGCGGCTAGAATATTTGATCCATGATGATGGTGTTGGCTATGAGAGATCGCCATTCCGATCTCATGAACTTCACAGGCCCATTTTAAGAGTTGTTGACAGTCATCGCTGACGATATTCCAGGGTTCGGCACATGCTTGATATAATTTAAACGCACATTCTGATACAGCCGCCGATTGTGATTCATCTACCTGGAATCTTTTCGCTAGCGTGTGAATACTGAGATCACGAACATCGTGATGATGATGTCGTCCCAGTAGATCAATCAGGATGCCTTCTCGTAGCGCACCATCGGTCACCTCAATCTTATCAATTTCTAATAGCGTCATTAAGTTCAGGACAATGACGCACCCTCCTAGAAACACAGGTGAACGTCTATTACTCAAGCCTGGTAACTGGATCTGATTGGCCGCTTGCTGACGTTTCAGTGATGTCACAAGATCCGACAATGATTGGTATTGGATAGTACCAGTAGGGTGAGCACCAAAGTTGAGTACGTGATCGATGGCGGCCAAGGTGCCTGAGGTTCCGACGGCCTGATCCCAGCCGCTGCGATGAAATTGAGTCAGATAGGGTTCTAACTCCAAACCAACAACCAATCGTGCTGCATTTAGGTTTTTCTGTGAGATCTTATTGTCAATAAAACACTGCTGCATGATGTCGACGCAACCAATGTCGAGACTTTCCAATAGCAGAGGTTCAGATTGGTTTCCTAGAATCAGTTCTGTGCTGCCGCCACCCACATCAATGATAAGCCTTTGGGTGTCGGTTGGCGCCAGGGTGTGGCGCGCACCTAAATAGATTAAACGCGCTTCTTCTCGACCAGAGACAACCTCAATTTTGTGTTGCAGGGTGTTTTCTGCTTGGTGAATAAAATAATTTGCTCCCCTGGTGCGTCTTAAGGCACTGGTGCCTACTACTCTGACGTGGTCGGTAGGTACACTTCTTAAACGTTGCTGGAACTTGGCCAGGCTCTCTAGCGCGCGTTCACAGGCAACCGCTGACAGCTCACCGTTCTCGTCGAGCCCTTCTGCCAAGCGCACCATATCTTTCACGCGATCTAGAGTTGTAAAACCATGCGCGGTCTCTTTTGCTATTAACAAATGAAAACTATTCGAGCCTAAGTCCAGGGCGGCAAATTGAGAAGGATCCACTACTGTTGGCTTCATGGTATGAGTTCAATTTATTACTTGCTGATGAAAACAAACTAAATTACCACTAAGAGGTTTTAATTTATACATTTGCGCACAATGATACCGTACTGCTGTGTGTAGGGTTTGGCAGGTATAGATAATGCCGGTAGAGTTTGAAGAGCAGACCGTTGCTTAAATTATGTGTGCGTTTTATTGGGGCGAGACCAGATCCAAGTGGCCTGGGAGGGTGTTTAGAATAATAAACGATAAATAGCATGGAAAATATTTACAGGCTTTAAAAAGAGTATTAAAAATTTTGTAATAGTTCTTCGATCAATTGAAGAGATTGTTCATAGACCTCTTGGGGACGCTCTTGCATAAAACTGTGACTTCCTTCGGTTTCATGAACTTCGATATTCTCTTTTCTGGTGGCAGCTATTTGGGCGCCTTCTCTAAAATACGGCACGGATTGCTTTCCTGAGAGAATACGGGTTGGGTGGGGAACTTTTGCCACACTAGGCCATAATCCTTCAACCACGTTGTCATATACACCTGCCTCTATACTTGGCGAACACTTGAGTTCAAAGCTACCATTCGGTAATTGATTCATATTGTGATTGATATAAGCTTGAACGGCTTCCTCATGCCAATTCATGAACATGAATCGGCCCTTTAAATACTCTCGGACCGTTGATTCATTTTCAAAAACGGGATTTTTTAGATGGGTTTTTTGCACCAAGGGGGCAATCATTTGACGATATGTAGCTTCATCCTTTTCGGGTACCATAAATGGATCGGTTAAGAACAGGTGGCTAAAAAGATCCGGTCTTTCTGCCGCAAGTATAAATGTCATACAACCACCGTAGCTATGCCCCACACCGATGACCCTTTCATAGCGCTGCAAAAGTTGATGTTCATCCATTACTTCAGCTGACCACTGCACACACTTTTGCCAACCACAAAACACACCATCACCTGTATCCGACTCTCCGTGCCCGTGAAAATCGTGGAAGAAAATATCAAAATGTTCTGCCAAGCGACTTAAGAAAGGTAAATAAATTCGGCAAGCGAAAGCCGTGCCTGGCATGAAGTGGATTAAAGGGCCGCCACTGCCGGTAATGTGAGCGCCGCGTAGGGTGAGTTTATTGTTAATTTGGTATTCCCAGGTTTCAATGGTCATAAATTATTTTTTAACTAAACGCGCACTAAAACTAGGCCATAGTAGTAATTTATATAGGAAATTTTAATTCGCGTAGGCCGATATTTCTTGTTTTCTAATGTCAGTTTTCATTGGCAGCGTGATAGGCATCAAAAAATTCTATCTGAAATACAGAAATAATGTGTATTTATAAGTATCACTCTATGATAGATTAGTCGTTGTGTAATGTGGTGTAGTAGCAATTATAATGGAGTATTAGTTCAGACGACAACTCGTCAGGGTCATTGTTTTGTACATTGTCAAAAAGATGGATTTCGGTATTGTGTGTTTTATATAAACTCTCCTTCCTGTTTTGTTAACGGGGTTCTGGAGTAAATGTAATGTTTAGATTCTTAAGTCCTCTTACGATGCCTGATTCTAGCCAGGAGGGCTCTGAATTTACTATAGTGTAGTTAGGAATTCGACTTAGAAGTTCTTCGAGCGCTATTTTTGCTTCCAATCTTGCTAAATTTGCACCTAGACAGAAATGTACACCGTATCCGAAAGCTAAATGTTCTCGTGAAGAGCGGTCTAATTTAATAGAATCACTACGAAGGATGTTTTCCGAGTCTCTGTTAGCAGCTCCGTACAGTAAGAGAACTTTTTCCCCTTTGGGTATGTCAACTCCGGCAAAATTAATGTCTTTAGTTGTTGTCCTTACTAGTCCTTGAGCGGGGGACTCGAATCTTAAGAATTCTTCCACAGCGTTAGGTATATCTTCTGTGTGCTTTACTAAATGATTGCGGATATCTGGATAATGATTAAGAGTCAATAATGAAGTGCTTAATAAGTTCGTTGTAGTCTCTGATCCAGCAACCAACAACAAAAAAAAGAATGCATATAATTGAGCATCGGTTAATCGCTCGCCATCTATTTCAGTATGGATTAGTTCGGTTAATAAATCGTCCCTTGGGTTTTTCTTTCGTGAATTAGCTTCTTCTATTAGTACTGGAAATAATTCCGCTAGATATGGTCTATACCCACCTGGCTGGGATGAAGTCTGTACTAACTCACGAGAAACATTTCTCAGCATTTTTCTATATTTCTTATCAAAACCTACCATTATAGAAATTACATCTACTGGGATAGGGGAGGCGAAATCTTCTACAATGTCACATTCTCCTTTGCTTATAAAACCATCGATGTATTCATTAACTAGATTACGGATAGTCGGTTCTAATTCTACTATTCTGCTAGGTGTAAATGCTTTTTGTACTAAGGTTCTCATTCTAGTGTGTTGAGGGGGATCGAGCTGTATCAATAATGGGATTGGACTCTTGTGATTCGATTTGTCTACACAGCCGTTAGTGTCCAATATTAGATGTACGCCTTCAGCACTAGAAAAATCTTCAGTATTTTTTAAAATCGACTTTACGTCTTCGTACCTGGATACTACCCAAAATCCCCTTAGCTCGTTGTAATACACTCGATTATTGGAACGTAATTTTTCATAGATTGGATATGGATTTTTTAAGAGATCCGGATCAAATGGGTTAAAGTCAAAGGTTTTCATTTAACGAGCTCCAGCAGTGGTCGAATGAGCGTCTAAAATCTGGATGTATTCAGGCTCAAAGATTAATTACCAAATTATCAACTTATTGTCATTTATACGATATATATGACTATGACTCAAACTAAACTAAATCTTATGGGATAATATTTTCATTTTGTATTAGATTGGTGTCCCGATTAATAAGCGTATTTTTCACTATAAGCTAAAAATAGTGGGTGACCAAGCTGACATATTAATGCTGGGAAAGTAAATTGGGTAGTGTCAATAGTCTTTCGCACTGTTGATCAGGTAGTAGGCCATGCAGTTACTTGTTCATTAACATGTTGTTTAACTAATGCCTCCATAGAGAGGTAATGTTTAGTACCCTATTTAGTTCATGTGATGTGTCTGACGCTCGCGGTACAAAGCATCATTGCTAACTAGCCATCCAGCAAGGTACCGACGGCTACAAGCACAAAGACATTCTTGTTTTCGCCAGCCCAGCTACGTTTGAGAACAATATTATCATGATACACATTAGGGGACTTACTCTCAATGGTGCGCTTGCGACTGGCTTCGATATACTTGTAGACGTTAAGTTTACCGACTTCCCCTGATGAGAAACGCCTTGCCTAATGCGCTTGGATGACAGACTCGACGCGAAGTACTGAATCTCCGGCAAGTATATGTCGACTAGCGGTTCTTCGATAGAGGCTTCCCGACGACTATAGCGCTCGATGATCGCCGTCTCAAAGGTTTGTTTGGGTAGCTTAGGAATTTTGAGAGTTACCTCTCTGGGGCATTCGATATGAAACTGGTGCTCGTCGCTGCGTGCCTGGGTTGACACTGCGTTCATAACACTGGCACTTCACAGGGCATCAGATTAGATATCAAGCACAGCGTTGAGCGTCTCTCACACAGTACTCAACACCAGCTCTTCTAGGTAGTCTTGAAATTTCGCTTTATCAATGCTGAAAATTTCGCTCAGTTTTTACTATGATTACTCATGGTGGTGGTTCTCCTCGGTGATTGTTCAAATCTTGCCATCCCATCTTAGTCACATAAACCACTGCCTTTCAAACGCGCGAAAAATAATTTACGTTATCCAAGCATGACAGATTTCTTGATTGATTTAATGGCTTTTTTTGTTACGAGTTTCTCGCTGCGTATTTATTTGAATTGCTTAGTTAGGTTCGGGAACAGGCCGCCTTATGGATGTTGGATCGCAACGACAAACGCCGAAATGAAGTTCTGGACAAATTATTCCCGGAGGTTTATCGCCAGAAATTGGAAAACTCTACTTTGGGTATGTATCAGTAATGGAGAAGTGAACACACGCTCGTGAATCATGAATTAAAAAAAAACGCTAATGAAGGACGCGCTGGAGCTTGTTTCAATACATCGAAGACTCTTATAGTCGTAGACGTCGTTAATCACATATAGGCAATATCATCCGTGGGGTTCTTGACAGCAAGACGCTTGAAATATTTGTTAATTTTTAAAACACAAATCAAGACAAAAAAATCCAATTAAATGATGTGCTTATTATTGTTGAGGTATCTTGTGCGGCAATAAATAGCCCTCTAGTGTCGTTTTGTGGCTCGATATTTTGAATATCGAGATGAAAAGATGCTTTTGACATTAATTGAAATTTTATACCCAATGTAGTTGATTGTTGTTCTTGAATCCCGCTTAAACTATAGGTGGAAATAGGATCTTCCTTTGACTCTAATACTGCGAAGGTTAGATGAACTAGGTAATCGTTAATATTTTTCCCTAACATAATGTAGTACCCAATAAGATTAGATGAAAGTTGAGGGTCAACATTACGTTGTGCGATTTCTGACATAAAAATGTAGCTTCTATATTCATGCCTTACTCCCAAAGAAAATATATCCACGTACGTTTTTGTCTCAAAATTATTTGGTAAAGGTAAAGGTGCTGGAGAAAACTGACTAATTATTGATAAAGTATCAGTGAATGCTGGATTGGGAACAACAACTGCATCAGCACGGAATGCGCTAAGTTGAACTTTCAATAAATTGAAGCTACCTTCTATTGAAAAACCAAAACTTTCTTCAGTAAGTACTTCTGCTGGACCACCACTAATTGAATCTCTAACTAGTTGATCCGAAGTTTGACCAATGATCGGTCGGATAGAGAATCTCATGTCATTAATATCGATTTTGAATATCGCATCTATACCTACATAATTTGTAAATTCAATTAAGTCATAAACTTCAGATGGTGGGCGGATCCATGGGTATGTGTATGCAACCTCAACGTGTTTTGAAAGTAAGAAATAGGGGATGCGTAATTTTCCTCCTCGCAGATGAATAGATTCGTTTAATCTATAAGAAGCCACGATCCAATCTATTTTGGCATCGAAATGTCCGATATTATCTTTTGCAACAATCTGAATAAAATAGTCAAAAGAGTTTTGGGCTTTTCCTGTAAACTGAAGTCCTATAACGGTATCCGACAAAAAATTCAACTCATCGCTTATTTTTCTGCTATTCAAGTATGGAACTTTACTGTCGCTAATCGCTACCGCTACTGTACCGAATCCAGACACGCCAAGTTCATTAGCATGTATTTTTGTTGAGAATGCTAAGATATAGATTAAGAATACGGTCAAATAAATCATCAATTTTCTTATTTTCATAAACTATTTTTCCGATCAAATTGGAATGTGAAAACTTATTTTAATACGAAGATTATCTTAACTTTTCCCGTGACATTAGATTTTTCGACGAATCCTATTGCGTCCTTAGTAACTGCGACATATTCTACTACTGCTTGTTGGGAAGGTAACATTCTGGGTGGAGAGCCTTCCCCTGCAAAGAGTAGGGCAGACCAATGGCGATCCATTTGTCTGGTTGTGCGGCCGGTAATGGAGGAATAAAAGTGATCTCTAATTTCAATATTGTCTTCCATGTCTACTGGATTGGCCCATTTGCCATATATTGTTTTGCGTTTGCGTCTCAAATAGATTTCTTTTAATTCTTCCTGGCTAATGCTTTCAATGCCACTCGATGGATTACTAATAACAACAATTTCAGCGTAACCAGAGGAAGGGTAATATAAAAGGACAATAACTAAAAATGGGTATAAATATTTTATTTTCATCGTTAGTTCCATTTAAGAATTTACAATAATAGTTTGTCGTATACGAGCTATCTATTTTATTAGTTGGTTTTATGTTGAATATACTGAGACTGATGTACTTGTTAATGGAAAAAAAATAATTATTGAACACCGCCTTACCAAATCCAGAACATTTAGTTGATAGGATAATAAAATAGGGGTGACATCGAACGATCAAGTCGCCAAAACGAGAACAGTAAATTAGATCCACTCCTTGGATACAGACTTGCATTTTAGCGGCAGTACTACCCTTAAGAGAGTTTCATCAATAGCCGAACTATAATTCAATAACTTATTCATCGCAATGGTAATAACTTCAGTAATTGAATATTCAATCCAGATTGATACTGACGACATGATTTAGTTCTTTACTAGCTTAATAGTCTTCTCTAATGCAAGTTGCTCTATACTAATTATTAGCTCTTTATAAGCTGCTAATATTGGCAAAAAATTTAGACTTTTCTTATATATGAATGTCCTAATGCAGAGTGTATCGCAGTGTTTGGTTTCGGAAAGATTTACTAAGAATCCCATCCGTCTTACTGTGCCTTGGTTTGAGGCGTATCGTTAACTAATTGATAATGAAGAAAAAAATGATGTAGGGGAAGAAAGCGGAAACTGCGTTGTTTTTTCCTACCATACTTCGATAAACTCTTTCGATTGGCGGCAGGTAGAAATATATCTTCGCGCTCACTAGATATAATAAATAAGTATGCAGTTATTTAGTCACTGACATAGATTCAAAGCTCTCTGTTCAATGTTGTTGGGCAGAGTGGGGGTGGACAACTAAAGGAGGCAATACATGGGTGTTATCAGTGAATTTCGTGCGTTACCTGAAGCACGTAGTGGGGCAATGGCCCCTATCAAACAGATTGGAGTTGGTCGGGGCATACGTATAATTGCCAAGGCACTCATAAGGAGTCGCTTTAATCGGGCAGAATTACCACGCCAAGGGATGTTGGCATTTTGGGATACGATGGGGAAACAAGAAGCGATCATTGATCCCAGTGGTGAACGTCTCACTTTTAGTGACTATAAAGATCGAGTATTAAAGCTCGCTAATGCACTTTCCACATTAGGATTGAAGCAAGGCGATGCTTGTGCGGAGCTACTGTATAACGGTTCTACTTGGTTCGAGGTGAATGGTGCTTGTACGCTGATGGGAGTTCAAATGCCTATGCTGAATTGGCATCTACGCCCAAAAGAGTTAGCGGAGTGTATTAATGCTGCGCAACCTAAGGCGTTGGTGTTTGACTCAGAATTTATGGAAAAAGTAGAGCCGATTTTGGACGAAATTCCTTCAGTGGAACATCTAATCCTGGTGGGCGCCGAGCCAACGAAAGGTTTCTTGAGTTACGAACAGATCACGGCGCAAGCTCAGCCCATTTTGCCTCCGGGTAAGTTAGATATGGCGGCGCGTCCCTACAGTGGAGGCACCACTGGAACACCCAAATATATGAACATTAACCGTGAACGACTCACCTCTGATAATGATGCAGATCGCCGAGGTGCATCTAAATCGGATGTGGGACATTTTGCTGTGATGCAGCTATCGGCTTTTCATCACTATAAGTTAGGACAAATTAAAGATCCGATAACCGGGAATGTACGATCATTGATCCCTGGACCCCTCTACCATGCTGGTGTACAAGTGGGTGTATTGCCATTCTTTTTAGGTGGTACGGTTGTGCCGATGCGAAAATTTTCTGCTGAGGGTGTATTGCAGTTGATAGAAAAAGAGCGCATTAACTGGACATTTGTGGCACCCACCATGTTAGAGCGTATATTAAAATTGCCGGAGGATGTGCTAAGCAAATACGATTTATCGAGTATGGTATCGATAATTTGTGCTGCAGCACCCTGTCCACCGAAAGTAAAAAAAGACATCAACGCTCTGTTCAGAAGGCAAGGCGCAAAAAACGACGTGTTTCATGAATATTACGCTGCCTCCGAGACAGGATTGGTAACTGTGCTGGCGCCGGAAGATTATCAGGTAAAAGAAAAGAGATACGATAGCGTGGGTAAGATCCGCGGCTGTGATTGTCGCATATTTGATCCCGACACGAAGCAATGGGCTGAGGTTGGAAAAGAAGGTAAGGTGATTATGCGTACGCCAACAGTCTATGGATTGGAATACGCAGGCGTCAGCGAAGAAGATATGAAAAAGTGCTTTGTCGAAGTGGATGGAGAGCTTTGGTACGACGACGGATTGATCGGATACACCGATGAAGATGGATTTCTTTACCTCACTTCGCGAGTGAAAGAGATGATTATTAGTGGCGGTGTCAATCTGTTTCCGAATGAAATTGAAAATGTGATTAAAAAACATGCGAAAGTTGCTGATGTGGCGGTAGTGAGGGGGCCAGATAAAGATTTGGGTGAGGTTCCCATTGCAGTGATTCAGTTAGTTTCAGGCCAATCAGTGACTGCTGAGGAGATTCTGGAACATTGTAAACAAGAGGGATTGTACGGATTCAAATTACCTAAAATTATAGATTTTAGTGAATTACCAAGAAATCTCGCCGGTAAGTTACCGAAGAAAGAAATCGAAGCGCGCTATTGGCACGGGCAGGCGAGTCACGGTTAGTTGTTTAATGACTAAAACACGCCGCGTTTAAGCGGCGTTTTTTTTATCATATAGGATTCGAATGTTTCAACTAGTCAATAGTGAACAATTTAGATAAAGTGGCGGTCAAAATTCTTCGAACGAAACCGGCAATTTCACTTTAAACGAATTGTACAAATCTCTTGCGAATTTTCAGACTATTAACTCTTTTGTTGTCTATTGTTGCAGGTTCTGTATTTGCTAATGAATTAGTACTAGTGGTGTCTAGTCAAAGTTCTATAGAGTCGGTGGACAAACAAACATTAATAGATCTTTATTTGGGTCGTCAGCTCACCCAACGACTGCGTGTGGGGGATATCATTAGTGCACCCTATCGTGCCCTGTTCTATGAGCGTCTCACCGGTCGTGACATTAGACAGGTAGAATC
>DJFZ01000060.1:0-59455 GCA_002432655.1 Thiotrichaceae bacterium UBA5859
GCTACAGAACCAAGCGCCAAAAATAGCGGCAAATTGGCGCGCATGGCGATTGCAAAGAGTCGTGCAAAGCGGGACATGGTGGCTTGGTAAATTAGCTGTCCCACCACGGGTAGTTTAAATTTGGTGCGATCCCATAAATAACGCCCTTTCATGGTACGTATATAAGATAAAAAGACAATAATTGCAGTAAAAATCACCATAACTAAAATTGTCCAATAGTTGACAAAAAAGTTAGACATGAGGATTAAAATCTGAGTTGGCCAGGGTAGATCGGAGCCAAAATAGTCAAAAATGCCTTTAAAAGCAGGTACCACTTTAACATTGAGAAAACCGATGGCAACAAATACTGAGGCGATAACGATGGTTGGGTATCGAATCGCGGATTTAATCTGATCTTTGGTCTTTTTTTCTCGCTCGATATAGGTACTGAGATGCCACAAAACATCGTCTAAACGACCAGACTGTTCCCCAACGCGAATTATGCTCACATAAAATGGGCTAAACACCTCGGGATGGAGCGCTAACGCACTAGCCAGATCGCGTCCACTTTCCAGGGCTCGAATGGCGTCGGCAAGCGCCCGTTTTATCATCACATCATGGGTACTTCGAGCGAGGCTCGTCAAGGAGGTGAGAATCGGTACACCGGCCTGTGTGAGACTGTAGAGCTGACGGGTGAGCTGGAACATATCACCAGATTTCACTTTACGTGTGAATAGACGCTCCTGGGGTTTTTCGGTTTTACTGATACCGGCCTCAGCAGCGGAGCGAACAGAAACTGGGATCAGGCCAGACTCGTTGAGTTTTTGCGCAGCTATTTGACTATTCATGGCTTCTAGGGTGCCTAGCTTCAGTTTTCCCTCGCGATCTCGCGCTTGGTACTCAAACAGTGCCATCAGTCATTCCAGCCGATTAACCGCATTAACTCTTCAATGCTCAGGCTACCTGTCTTTGCCATTTCTAGCCCTGCTTTTGCCATGGAAATATAACGTGGGTGCTGTTTGGCAAAATCGGTAAAGGCCTGGTATCGGGATTCCCTCAGCAGCTCTGTCAGTTCAGTGCTTAGTTCCAATAGTTCAAATATCGGTTTCCGTTTAAAATATCCCGTGCGATTGCATCTGTCGCAACCCGTACCCTTGTAGTAAGAATGCTGTACTGATTCTTCCCCATAGGTGGCGGTGAGCCAGGCGATTTGATGGGCTTCTAGGGCAGTGGGTAGTGCACATTTCTCACAATTGGTACGGGCTAATCGCTGCGCCACGATCACATTCACCGCTGCAGCCACTAGATAGGGCTCCACACCCATATCTACGAGGCGAATGGCAGTGGAGATTGCATCATTGGTATGTAGCGTGGAAAATACCAGGTGACCAGTTAAAGCAGCTCGCAAGGCTATTTCCGCAGTTTCACCATCTCTGATCTCACCCACTAAGATGATGTCTGGATCTTGTCGCAAGGCGGCGCGCAATACTCGTGCGAATGTGAGATCAATACGGCTGTTCACTTGAATTTGGTTGACCCGTTCAAGTCGATATTCAATGGGATCTTCCACGGTTATGATTTTTATGTCAGGCGTATTAATTTGCTGTAATGCGGCATAAAGGGTGGTGGTTTTACCACTGCCGGTGGGGCCAGTGACTAACACTAAGCCATTGGGTCGGGAGATGAATTGATTAAATCGTGTTTGTAACGACTCTCCCATACCAATTGTCGTTAGGTCGGGAATACCGTCCGTACGATCCAATAGACGTAAGACTATTACCTCACCAAATTGCGAAGGCATAGTGGAGATTCGCACATCCAGTTTATGCCCAAGAATGTCGTAATTGAACCGACCATCCTGAGGGAGTCTTTTCTCTGAGATGTCCAATCCCGCCATGATTTTAAACTTAGAGGTAATAGCAGAGGCAATATTCTTTTGGTTGACAATTTCTTCTTTCAATCGGCCGTCAATGCGCTGCCTGACACGAATAATATTTTCTTCTGGTTCGATGTGTATATCAGAGGCGCGGCTCTCAATAGCACTTTCGAATAAGGTTTGGATAAAACGTGCGACTGGCGCTTCGGCATCTGCCTGCGGAGTCTCTTCAGATGTGTTGGGTGTGTCCCGAGCCACATCTTGACCTAATTCGCCGGCAGTTTTACTCAAACTAGCAGGATTTTTGTATATTTTATTGATGGCGGCCAGCAGTTCTGACTCGCGTACAATCGCTGGCTGCACAGGTTGGCTCAACAGGCGAACCAGCTGATCGAATCCGAAAATGTCGGTGGGATCTGAAAATCCTACTAGGATCCCTTTTGCAGATCTTTCCAAGGCGATCGCTCGATAACGACGAGCATAGGTTTCGGGTAGCAATTTGACAACGGATTGATCGAAGCGGTAGTTGGCAAGATCAATAAGAGGCATACCCAACTGTTTTGATAATAGGGTGAGGATTTCTCCCTCACTGGTAAAACCATTTTCGATCAGAATATGACCTAGTTTTTTACCATTTTGTTTTTGGCTGGCGAGTGCTTTGCGCAGCTGAACATCATCGATAATGCCATGTTCTACTAGCAGATCGCCCAACCTGATTTTTTTTCTGGCACCAAGAGATGGAGAATTCATGGGTTGTTTGCTTCCAACATGAATTTAGTTCAATTGCAATTGTTTTAAACGCGACTGAATATAGGTAATGAGTTCAGGACTTAGCCCTTCACGAAACAATGCCTGATTGTAATTGTTAACAGCGGACTCGATTTCACGAGTATGTTCCTGAGAAATGGCCAGACCCATCCACCAAACACCATTAAAAGGATGTTCGGTGACGACTGATTGGTATAGCTCAACCGCTTTTTCATGATTGCCTTGCCGTTGATACATGGCGGCAAGAAAGGCGTGATATTCTGGATCATCAGCGACCGCTGGTTTTGCATCTTCTAGAATATAAATGGCACCGCCAACGTTGTTACGCTCAACCAGAATACGCGCATATAGTTTTGCAAACGAGCTTTGTTTGGGATGCATCCTTAATGCATCTCGTAGACCATTTTCTGCCTCACTGATGCGACCAGTGCGCATGAGCAGATCTAACAACCGCTCTCTAGCGGCTATATGATCCGGCGAATGCTCAAGTGCTTTTGAGAGCATATTATAGGCTTCAGTATCTTGCTTTTGTTCAATGAATTTCAAAGCTTGGTGATAATGACGGTCAGCAATTTCAGTGGGCGTCAATTTTCGTGGGATGCGGTTGGCGGTACGCAGTGGTGGCGCGCTTTTCGTAAGAGTTGTTGATGAGCTTGCCGGCTCAGAGACTTTGGTGACAGCCTTGTTGTTGACTAGGGTCGTTGCGGGAACCAAGCTGTTGTCGGTAGCTGGCGATTGAGTCATGGTTCTAGTTTTCGGTGCTTGAGTTGGCTTCGCCTCAATGACTGGTGATGCGCCGCTTTGCGTGGTGCTAGTGATATCGTCATTGTTACTTAACTGAACATCGGTGTTTTTGTCAACTAGAGCCGTTCTTTTTGCCCGCCCAGCTGATGTCTCATCATTAGATTGTGGTCGTGCCATTAGATCGAGTACTAACCTATGTCGTGCATAACGGTCATCGGGCGTGAGAAAATAGCTGTAGACAGTCGTTGGGGCTCGAGTTTCAATCACGAGTTCTAAATCCTGTTCAGTACCCCCATACTGAATTGAATTGACTAAACCATCATCATTGAGTGTCTTGTGTTGGCTTTCGGGCAGATAGACATCGGGCAAATAGAGACGATGTCGTCGTAAATCTTCATCTACCTGCAGTTCGTGTGCGAGCGTGTGATCCAACTCAAAGACTAAACGTGCTTCTGTTTCGGTATTGGAATAGCGAAAGGCGTGAATCCGATTCTCACCATTTGGAAGGCTGGCTAGAAAAATTTCTTGTACCTCCTCTGGGAAGGAGGTGTCGCTATTTTCTGTTCCTGGAATGAGTGCTTGTTCATTAGGTATTGAGGGCGATAGTACTATCTCAGTCTCCAGTGAATCTTGCATGATTGAGCTATCGGATAACTCTTGTATGTCTACTGATGAAGACAATAACTCCGGCAGCTCTACTGTCGCCAATGCGCTAAGGTCCTCCGAGTCGCTGGGGAGATTTTCCGATATAGATTGCGGATCCGTGACAGTAGTTGGAGAGGGAATGACTGATTGATCATATAGCCATTGGATCCCGAGCAGACTTCCAGCAGATAGAGTGATGAATCCGACAACTAGACTACCGATTAACAGGTAATTGGTTTTCTGCTCTTCGTTGTTGACCCATTGCAAATCCTCCGTGGGTCCAGATGTAGGCAGAGCGTCTTTACGGGACTCCAATCCCTTGAGTACTTGATTGATTAAACTCATGCAGAGGCTATCCTAAAGTGCAGCCGATTTATACAACGGCCGAGCACGACTGATCCATCTTTTGAATTTGCGTATAGGTTTTTGTGGCATCAAGCTTTCGGTATCGTTTGCAGCCAAGAGTACATGGCGCTTATTAATTTGTTGTTCATTGGCACCAAATGCGCTCAACATGGCTTTATGACAGAGGATATTTATTAGCCTCGGTGTACCTTTGGTGTAACGATAGATGGTTTTAAGTGCGGCAGGAGTAAACAGATCCTCTTCAGTGTAACCAGATATTTGTAAACGGTAACGAATATAGGCTTCAACTTCAGCGTATGTCAGTAAATTGAGCTGGTAGGAGAACGCAATACGCTGCATTAATTGCCTGGTGGCGGGTGTAGCAAGACGTTGATCCAGTTCCGGTTGTCCAAACATCACCACCTGTAACAATTTATAGGTTTCAGTCTCCAAATTGGTGAGCAGACGTAGTGCTTCTAGGCTTTCATTTGGTAACGCTTGCGCTTCATCAAGGAAGATGATGATTCGTTGACCACTGCGGTTCAAATCAATCAGTTTTTTTGTAATGATGTTGAGTAGCTTATTGGTATCCATAAAGCGATCACAGGGGATCCCCAACTCCTCGGCGAGCGCAATGTGCAACGCAGCGGGGGTAAGGTATGGATTGGGAATAAAGGCCGACACGTGATTGGGGCCTAGTGAATTGAGTACCTTACGACATAGTAGCGTTTTGCCTGAACCTACTTCTCCTGTGATTTTTACAAAGCCTTCGCCGGTTCTCAAACTGACCAAAAGAACGTTATAGGCGTCGCGGTATTGGCCTTGACAAAAAAAGTATTTGGTATTGGGCGTAAGAGAAAACGGCTCTTCCTTGATACCGAAATGTTCTGAATACATTGTTTTTCCGTTAACTATCTATCTAAAGCGCACTTTGAATGCGCTGAACACGATTGACGTCAGTTAATCTTTCGGCAGATTGGTTTAAGTTGTTAGTCCAGATTTGATGGCTACTGACTACTATTGGTTTCAGTAAAATAACTAACTCGCTCTTTTTGTACGATTTTTTTTGATGACTAAAAAGCCGACCCAATAACGGGAGTTGGCTTAAACCGGGGATGCCTGCATCCAAAGTACTGCTGCTGTTTTGCATCAATCCACCAATCACCACCACTTGACCGCTTTGGGCGCGCACAATTGAGTCCGATTCGCGAATTTTACTTTTAGCCAGAGGTACACTAACCGCAGTTTCATTGGAAATGTTAATGTTCTTGACCTCTTCTTTCACTTCGCTAATGACAGGATGAATATGTAAGGTCACTGCATCGTGCTCGTCGATTTGTGGGATCACATCCAGTGCCACACCAGAGAAGAAAGGTGTTAACTCCACGTCCACCGTATTGTTAGTAGTTTCATTAGCAGTGTCTGACTGGCTACTGAAGTCAGTGACAAAAAATTCATCGGAGCCGACTTTAATCACCGCCTTTTGATTATTGACCGTAGACACTCTAGGGCTGGAGAGTACATGAACCTTTCCTTGGGTTTGCAAAAGTTCAATAAACGCAGAAAAGTCATCGAGTTTAATGCCTAAGCTAAAAATACCGCCGAAAGCACTGGCAAGCGTACTGTCAATTGGTGAAAACAGACCGGGATTTAGATTTCCCGTTTGCCCTGCGGTATCGGAAAAACTACTTTTAAAAGCGGTGCCGCCACCGGTTTGGCTTGCCAGAACCGATGCACTGTCTGCCAACGTTGCCCAATTGATTCCCGATTGAAAATTTTCATCTAATTCGACTTCTAAGATTTTAGCTTCCAGTATGACTTGTCGACGTATCGCATCTTGGGTCTTATTGAGGAATGTTCCCACTCGTCTCAATTCATCTGGATAAGCCTTTATCACGACGACACCGGCGTGAGGCGTCACCACAACTTGTCTGCCTTCTTGATTACCAATAATGAGGTTTAGTGCGTTGGTCAGCTCTTGCCAAAAATCAGATTCAGAATCGGTGATGACTTGGCTGCTACCTAAACCGCTGTCGTTGCCTGTTTGGTTGTTTGAGCTGGCACCCGAGCCATTACTTGAATTGAGTGTGGAGTTGGACGAATTATTTTGATTGTTCGAGCCTGATGAGGAACTGGGGGCACCCACTTCTCCGGAGCGCACATTGGTTTGGGATTGGCCGCGCCTTTGCAACGCTAGGTAATTCACATTGAATATCTCAGTCCTTAGGGCGCGTGGAAGCACTTCGTAACCGTTACTGGTTTTGATGTATTCATAGCCATAAATGTTACGCACGGTATTCATGATTTCATCTAAGGAGACGTTTTTTAGTGTTAACGAAATGTTTCCTCTTACTTGGTTATGTACCACCATATTCAACGGTGTGCCATTGACAAGACTCATGAAAAATTGTCTAGCACTGAGGCGATTCACTTGTACATCGAATCGAGCTTCCCGCGGACCAAAGGAGGGGGTTTTGTTTTCCATACTCATCGGTGGGAGCAGCGCTGCTGCTACCTCTGGTGGAGGGGTGCCGGGGCTCGGTGCAAAATTACGCGAATCTGTGACGACTTCATCGATCTGCTGTTGCATGGATTCAATGGAATCATCATTGGGCAGACGCTCTTGCAAGAGCGCACAACCGTTGATGAGCAAGTAGCACAGCGCTAACATTAATCCTAAAGTGTGTCGTATCAAGTTCATCTGATTAAGGGTTCCCAATTTCATGTGTCACGCGTTTTTTATTAAGATGTAACCGATAGGTATTACCCTGATATTCTAGAGTTAAATACATAGGCGCGATTTCCAACAATCGAACCTGTTGGTAAGAGTCGCCTTCAGCAACATACTGTCCATCTATCACTGCTGCTCGACGAGAAGGTGAAACCAGTGTGGATTCCACGCTCCAGTCATAGAATAGTAGTCGACGTTTTTTAGTCGAAGGTGCTTTCGCTCGCAAATGGGGTGGCATCGTCGGATCGTCTAAATTTACTTGCATTCTCTTGTGAGTATCCTGATTAGCTTCTTTGGCAAGACTATTAGTTGGATGAATGAATTTCAGTACCAACAAGCTGATGGCGCAGAGTCTAATGATGATTCTAAGTCGGTAGCTAGGATTGGAGAAGTACATGAATCAACCCCGACTTAGAGTGTAGATTTGCAGCGTGACTTTGGCTTGAGGATAGCCAGTCACTTCATATTCGAGAGTTTCCCAAACCGGTCGCCACTCCATGGATTCCAGTTTTTTGAGGTAAGCCAAGGTATCAAAATAGTCGCCGGAGAAAGTGATAGCGAGTGGATAGCGATAGACTATATCGGTTCTACGTACCTGACCATTCATTAAGGGGTGGTCAATGTCACCGCCTTCAATCGCTCGCTGTTGCTCAATTAATTTTGCTGCTAGGGATTGTTGAAATAGATCCACCGATCGTCTGTTTTCTTTTTCTAACAAGGGTTGATTGAGCGGTTCGGGTATCTTTGTTCTGAGACTGATGAGTGACAAATCACTACTATTGACTAACATCTGTTGCAGAATGTCGGCAAACTGATCCGGTTTGAGAAAGTGACGAAGTTTCTCATCAATAGCGGCATCTAGTTTTTCCAGTTCTAACTTGAGACTGGCAGCTTTTTGATTGGCTTGGATAAGGGGATTGTTTTTTTTCGCCTCTTCTCCAGCTATGGCGTTCACGGCAAGCTCATGCAATTGCTGATCTAATTTGATCTGTTCCTCTTGAATACTACTTTGTTGAGCTTTTAGCGGCCCCATTAAAGCAAGATCCCAAACGGCAAATAGCGCCACAAGCGCGGTGCAAGAAGCTAACAATCGTTGTAGAGGAGTTAAGCTTTGCCAACGTTGTTGTACTATCGAACGCCATTTATCCATGGCTTAGTTGATCTCCTTTGCTAACCTACCTTCGGTCAGCAATAATCGAAAGTTGACCCGAGCAGATTTGTTTTGCTCCTCGATTTCCAGAGTCGCCACCTCCATGCCGAGAAAAATCTCTTGTGTTGACAAGCCTCGTACGAACTTGGCGACTTCCTCGGCTCGCGTGGCCTGGCCGACCAGTTCAATGGCGCTGCCATTTTCTGCGCCAACTGTGAACGCGGTGATCCAAACCTCAGAAATCGGAAAATTTGCCAGACCATCGAGAAAATGTGAAAACCCCGGGGCCGCTAAATTAGGCCCACCTACCAGTTCTGTAATGAGATTGCGCCGCTCGCGTACCATGGTTTCTCGTTGCTGGATGAGGATCGCTAACTCCTCCGCCGACAGCCCAGTGGATAAAGCGATATCGTCAATTTTGGCTACCTGGACAGCATGTTCTTGACGCTTTTTTTTCAAATTTTGTTCTAACGCCCATGAATCCCGTAACTCCAACAGGTAAATACCGCTCATTACGATAAAAAGAGAGATAAAAGCGATGACAAACAGCCGGCCTTGTGAAAACGTGTGGCCTGTAGGAAGGGTGGAAAGCGCTAAATTTATCTGTTGTGTCATTTTCAATTCTTTGTTTGTGGCCACGATCAAGCATCGCAATAGGTGATGCGACCTATCTCTATATCTGCCGGCAGTGTCACATATTTAGCGGTTGGTTAATTTTTAGATTGAAATCTGACTATCAAAAACAAATACTTGAACTCTTCAATAGGATAATGATCAGGATCGGAGCAAAAAGTGAGTGACCAACTAGCATGTAATCAGACAGAGCCTTCTATTTTGGCGGGATGCGCGCAAATAACGGATCCGCTGCACAAGGCCGTGGCGCTGCAGGCTGCAGCGGCAAAGGTGAATTTCGATTGGCAACAACCAGAAGAAGTTGTGGCAAAGATTCGTGAAGAATTAGCGGAATTAAATCGGGAAATATTGGCAGCGGAGCATCGATCACGCATCCAAGAAGAGTTAGGTGATCTGCTATTTGCCTGTATCAATCTTGCGCGTTGGTTAGATATGAATCCCGGGCAATCATTGAGTTTAGCAAACGAAAAATTTTATCGTCGGTTCCAGTGCATGGAGTCGAGCTTAGCTAGCAAAGGCATGGATCTTCACCAATGTAGTACCCAGATCTGGGCACAGGAGTGGCAACAAGCGAAAAACGAGTGTAGGTAATCGGTTAGTGATGCAACCATCATACTGTGATTGAATCACGACCAGTCTTGGAAAAGCAAAATACAAATGAGCACCACCGGCTATTTTTGTTGATTTACGATACAGTGACCAATCATGAACTAAAATTACGCTGCGAAACTAAACTTCACGCATGACTTTAAGTGGTGGCACATTGATCACAGCACGCATCGCCCAGAGACTGGTGCCGCCGATCACTAACCCGCCGCCGACAATGCCAATTAACCATAGCCAAGGATTGATGACGAATTCGATATGAAAAATAAAGTGGCTAAGTAACATGCTGATCACGGTTGCGGCACCTGAAGCCAAAATGCCTGCGAGCACACCTAAGGTCACAAATTCTGCCAGTAATCCCCTCTGCAATTGTTTCCTACTGGCGCCTAAAGTCCGAATGACCGCGCCTTCATAGAGTCTTTCTTCCCTACTCGCTAGAATCGCACTCAACAGCACCATTAAACCTGCCAAAAATGTAAACCCGAAGATGTACTCAACGGCTAGAATAACTTTGTCAGCAGTATCTTTCACTTGCTCGATGATGGCTGACATATCAATGACAGCAATCCCAGGTAGTGCTCGCATGAGAGTTTTCGCCGTTTGTTTCTCTGTGGGATCCAAATAGAGGTTGCCGATATAAGTAATGTGATCGGTGTTGAATACATCAGGCGGTGTTACCATAAAAAAGTTGGGATTGAATGAATCCCAACGGATAGCACGAATATTGGTCACGGTTAACAGAACATTTTCTCCGTCATGCAGGAACAGCAATTCATCCCCTATATTAATTTTAAAGGCGCGGGCAAAGTCTCGCTCTAAGGAGACATAGGGTTTACCGGATCCCGCATCCCCCCACCATTCTCCTTTAATAACTTTGTTATCGTCTGCTAACTCTGTGGCCCAGGAGACATTCATCATGCGCTCTAACATACGCTTGGAACGCAGGCTTTTCATGCGCAGACGTTGGATTGGTGGCTCGCCGTTAATTTTGAGTAGTTTGGGATGAACCATGGGCGCCATGGCGCTACTCTTCAACTCATTTTTGACAATGAACTGTTGAAGTGCTGCCAATTGTTCTTTCTGAATATTCATCAGAAAGTGGTTTGGTGCATCCTCCGGTAGTGCTTGTTGCCAACCATTAATGAGATCGTTGCGTACCATAGAGAGTAGCAAAAGTGCCATGAGGCCGATACCAAAAGCCAAGAGTTGAGTGAGACTGCTCATGGGACGACGGGCGATATTGGCGAATCCAAAGCGCCAGGCCGCTCCCACTTGTTGACGCAAGGGGTTGAGGGTACGGATCAATATCCAACCGGCGAATGCTAGTAAGCTAATTGTGATGAATGCGCCAATGCTCACAATGACAGTTAAGAATAGATCTTTTGATATCCACAACATTAATAGCCACAAGCTAACAAGTGCAAAACTGTAAACGGTGAGCTGGCTGAAGCGATTGTCTCCTAACTCTTTTCGTAGTACACGCATCACCGGAACTTCCTTTAGCGCCAGTATGGGTGGTAGGGAAAAACCCAGCAAAATGACCATCCCGGTCACCAAGCCATAGGCAGCGGGTAACCCGCTAGGTGGGGGTAAATCGGTGATGATAAGAGTCTTTAACATGGAGCTGATAACCGCCTGAGAAAAATATCCAATGCCGGTGCCTATGCAGGCGGCTATCCATCCGATGAGCAGCAATTCAATTAAGTAGCTTTTCAACACGAACGATTGAGAACAACCTTGGCAACGCAGTAAGGCACAATGATCCATGCGAGACTGAGCGAAATAACGAGCACTGGTGGCGATCGCCACACCGCATAACACTACACTGACCAATGCCGCCAGCCCGAGAAATTGATGTGCGCGATTCAATGCTGTTTTTATTTCCGGTCGAATATCATGCACGTTTAGAATGAGTGCTGCCGGGTTTTCTTTGGTTTCTAACCATTGTTGATATTGTTTGATTTTTTCAGACTGGCCTGAGAGCAGCAATCGATACTGTACCACGCCACCACCACCTACTAGGCGAGTGGCGGCGAGATCTTGCTTTGCCAAAAAAATTCTCGGCAACATGGCATAGAAGTCACCCATTCTATCCGGTTCGAACTGCACAATCTTGCTAATGGTAAAACTTTTTGCACCTAAATATAGGGTATCCCCAGTGTTCACCTTGAGTTGATAAACCAGTTGTGCATCTACCCAAACTTTTCCAGGTTCGGGTCCGTGGTTCACCCAAGTCCCCTCTGTTTCTAGATGATCTGCTACTCTTAACTGACCACGTAAGGGATAGGTTTCGGAGACAGCCTTAAAGGCAGAGAATTGTGAATTGTTTTCGATCACCGCAAGGTTTGGGAACAGAACCACCTCGGCTGTGGCTAGTCCGCTTTGTTTCGCTTTAGATATCCATTCATCAGGGGTACGTACCTGGGTCTCCACCACTAAATCGGCAGCCAATATTTCTCCGGCTTGATTGGCCATGGCGCGCTCTAGCCTCTCTGTGAAGTAGGTCACGCCAGATAGGCTGGCAACTGCAATCACCATGGCGCTAAATAGAATGCGCACTTCGCTGGTACGCCAGTCTCGCCTGATGGAACGTAAAGCCCAGCTAGTAGGAGTCATGATGCGTTGACAATCCGCCCTTCACTCAAGGTGATCTGACGTGCACACCGAGCTGCTAGTTTGGGATCATGGGTCACTAAAATTAATGTCGCGCGCTCTTGGTCGTTGAGCTGAAACAAGAGATCGATGATCGCCGCCCCCGTTTTGGTATCCAAATTTCCGGTGGGTTCATCGGCAAACAGAATATCTGGATGAGTGGCGTAAGCCCGGGCGATGGCGACTCGCTGCTGCTCTCCACCGGAGAGGACTTTCGGATATTGCTGCTGACGATGGCTTAAACCCACTTGCTCCATAATGGACACTGCCCGTTGTTTTGCATCGGGTATATCCGCTAACTCCAGGGGTAACATGACATTTTCTAACGCCGTTAACTGTGGCAGAAGTTGAAATGACTGGAATATAAATCCTATATGCTTTGCTCGGATAGAGGCACGCTCATCTTCACTCAATTGCGTCAGACAGACGTTATTGATAAATACTTCGCCCGAGCTGGGAAGATCTAACCCGGCCAACAACCCTAACAAGGTAGATTTACCCGAGCCGGATGCACCGACAATGGCCAAACTGTCGCCAGCGGCCACTTCTAGGGTGAGATGATCTAAAATTGTTAACGGACCTTCCGGAGTGTCTACGGTTTTGGTAAGCAGTTCGCAGGTCACTTGAGCAATTGCACTAGCTGTCGTGTCACTACTATTTTCTTTTGGGGAAAGATGAGAAATCAAAAGAGTATCCTGTCTCGTTCGTTGGCACTTTCTACACCGGGTTATCTATCTCTAAAAACTGGGTCGCAACTTCGAATTTATCAGACAAATGAGTCAATAAAGATCGCACTCCGTAGCGTTCAGTAGCGTGATGTCCAGCGGCAAAGTAGTCAAGTTGATATTCTTTTGCTTGATGCACGGTTTGTTCGGATATTTCACCACTGATAAAGGCGTCTAATTGGGCTTCATAGGCCGCCGAGATTAAATTTTGTGCTGCCCCAGTGCACCAACCAATGCGTTGCAAGGGTGTCTCTCTTCCCGGAATATGTAAGGCGGCTCTGCCGAGACATTTTTCCAAATGTTGTGCAAGCTTTACGCCAGATATCGGCGAAGAAAGTGTTGTATACTGTCCTAACGGCGTCGATCCGGAACCGAATGTACCGGATACGGACCAACCCAGTTGAGCAGCAAGTTGACTGTTGTTGCCGTACACTGGATGAACGTCTAGAGGTAAATGGTACGCTAATAAATTGACATCCTGTTTGAGTAACATCTGCAGCCGGGGTTTTAGTAGACCAACCACGCGCATGTCATCTCCGCGCCAAAATAAACCATGGTGTACGAGCAATGCATCGGCACCCACTGCGCAAGCGGTTTCGATACACGCTAAACTGGCGGTGACAGCACCCACAATTTTCTGAATCTCGGTTTTACCTTGGACTTGTAATCCATTTGGGCAATAGTCTTGAAAATTTTGAGATTGCAACAATTTATTTAAGTAGCTATCCAATTCGCGAAGCTGCAACATGGAAATCATTTTGCCTGTAATTAAATGGTGTCACCATAATACTAAATTTTAGCTTAAGGGAAGCAAACTAATGAAAGATCCCATCACGGTGAGTCGATTTTTCTGTATTTTGATATTACTAGTGATATCCAGTCCGGTCAGCACTAGTTGGGCATTGAGTGAAGGGCCGGTATCTTACGCAAACGCAGTCGAACGCGCGGCGCCGGCGGTGGTCAATGTCTTCACAAGCAAGACGGTGACGCGACGCGCACACCCGTTTTTTGATGATCCCGTGGTCAGGCAGTTTTTTGGTGATAGTTTAGTTGTGCCTCCACTACAACAAAAACAGTCGAGCTTGGGATCAGGGGTGATAGTGAGCAAAGAAGGGTATCTGTTGACGAATAACCATGTGGTAGCTGGTGCAGATGAAATTCAAGTGGCCTTACGTGATGGGCGCACTCTGAATGCGAAAATTGTTGGTACCGATCCAGATACAGATTTAGCCATATTAAAAATTAAGAAAGACAACTTACCTGCGATTCCTCTCGGTCGCTCAGACAATCTGCAAGTGGGAGACGTGGTGTTGGCCATTGGTAATCCATTTGGTGTGGGGCAGACGGTGACAATGGGCATTGTCAGCGCCACTGGTCGCAGTCGGTTGGGGTTGACCACCTTTGAAAATTTTATTCAAACTGATGCTGCCATCAATCCCGGTAATTCTGGTGGTGCGTTGATCAATGCGCATGGAGAATTGGTGGGAATCAATACCGCTATTTTTTCCCGCTCTGGTGGCTCTCAAGGTATCGGATTTGCCATTCCCTTGGAGTTGGCAAAAGGGGTTCAGCAAGACATTATCGAATTCGGTTCCGTTGTGCGAGGTTGGTTTGGCTTAGAAGCGCAAAATTTGACGCCTGTGTTGGCTGAATCTTTCGGACTAGCAGATGATACCGGTACGGTGGTGGTTGGCGTGTTCCGGGATGGGCCGGCAGACAGAGCTGGATTGAGACCAGGGGACGTGTTATATGAGATCGATGGCAAGGAAATATCGGACAACCAAAACCTCATGAATCGCATCGCCAGTTACCGCCCAGGGCAGAAGGTGGAAGTGAAATTTATTCGCGATGGTAAACGGAAGCGAACTGTGGTGGAGATCGGTCGGCGACCGAACCGCGATATGCGGCGTTAACCACATGAGATCCTGACTCAGTTGCTGTCTAAGGCTTGTTTCAGTGCCGTTAAAAAAGCTTGGTTCTGTTCTGCGGTGCTCACGGTGACGCGCAAACAATCTTTTAATAAAGGATGGCTATGCGATAGATTTTTGAGCAGTATTCCTGAAGCTTTTAAGCGAGTAAAAATATCTGAGGCACTCTCCGTTGGTGTTCTGAACAAAATAAAGTTTGCTTCACTAGGATAAACTGTCAGACAGCTGATTTTGTTTAGGGCGATAGAAAGTTTTTCTCTCTCTTGTTTTAGAGTCTCGACTTGTGCGTGTATTTGTGTTCCTTTTCGTAGTGCAAAGGAGGTGGTCGCCTGGGTGAGCGAGCCAATATTGTAAGGCAAACGAATTTTATTTAATTCGTTTAACCACTCGTTGCGCCCGAACAACATGCCTAAACGTAATCCGGCTAAGCCTACTTTGGATAGCGTATGCAACACCAATACATTCGGATATTCGACGCAAAGGGGGAGCAAACTGGAGTCGGCAAATGCGTGGTAAGCCTCATCTATGATAACCAATCCATCGGCAGCATCCACAATAGTGGTGATCTCTTCGGTGGCAAAGCAATTACCCGTCGGATTATTAGGGCGAGCGATAAAGATCAATTCTGGCTGGTGGCGTTGAATGGTGTCCAAGGTAGCATTGAGATCTATAGTGAACTGAGGAGTTAATGGGATTTCGAGATATTGACTGTGTGTATAGCAAGCGATCAGCTGATACATGACAAAACTGGGCGAAAAACTGCAAACGGTGCGCTGCGGGCCGGCCACCAGTTGCATCAGCAAACTAATGAGTTCATCGGAACCATTTCCTAATAATACGTCAACATCAGTTGGTGCATTGAAATAAGCTAAAATTTCATCACGTAATGAGCGACACTCTGGATCTGGGTAACGATTGAGACTAATGGTTTGAAGTTCTGCCAACCATTCTTGCTGTAGATTCCCTGGCCAGTCAAATGGACTTTCCATGGCATCAAGTTTAATCAGATCAGTGGCATCCTGCACCTGATAGGCAGTTAAATTCTGGATTTCTCCACGAACCAGTTTCGTGATCCGCTGTTTTAGTAAATTCATATTAGATACAGAACGCCCATCAGTATATTGAGTAGACTAGATTAAACTAGACGGATTTTTTCAAACGTGCTTCTGCTGAACGAGCATGAGCTTCCAAACCTTCGGCGCGGGCAATCCGAGCAGCGACATTGGCCAATTGCGAGGCACCTGCCTCACTACAGCGAACAATCGATGTGCGTGTAACGAAATCGTATACACCCAACGGGGAAGCGAATCTCGCGGTGGCCGAAGTGGGTAATACATGGTTCGGTCCAGCACAGTAGTCGCCAAGGGCTTCGGAGCTGGCCTCGCCGATAAAAATGGCGCCGGCATGAATAAACTCTGCTTCACGCTGAATGGCTTCAGCGGCCTGTAATTCCAAATGTTCCGGCGCAATCAGGTTGGCAATTTCAATGGCGCAATCCATGTCCGGTGTCTCTATTAGAGCACTACAATTTTGCAATGCCTGTTGAATGATTTTTGCCCGCGGGAAATCTGCCCATAGACGATTAATGGCCTCTTTTAACCTTTGCAGGAAGTCCCGATCTGTACTGATGCAAAAGACTCTCGCCACCTCATCGTGTTCGGCTTGTGAGAACAGATCTAGCGCCACGGTATTGGCATCGCAATCTTGGTCCGCAATGACCATGATTTCTGAAGGACCGGCAATCATGTCGATGCCTACTGCGCCAAACACCATACGTTTTGCTGTGGCCACATAGGCATTGCCTGGCCCCACTATCTTCGAAACTTTGGGAATGGTTTCTGTGCCGAAGGCTAGCGCGCCAATGGCCTGTGCACCACCTATAGAATAGATCTTTGTCACACCGGCAATTTGCGCAGCAGCCAGCACCATTGGGTTTAGTAGGTTGTTTGGTGCGGGTACGGTGGCAATAATTTCAGTGACGCCTGCCACTCTGGCGGGAATGGCATTCATTAACATAGAAGAAGGGTAGGCTGCTTGTCCTCCTGGTACATAGATCCCTACTCGTTGAATAGCTTGGATCCTCTGTCCTAACTGATTACCCCATTCATCTTCGAAAGACCAAGAAGATTGCACCTGTTTTTCATGAAATTTCCGGATGCGATCGGCCGCCTGTTGTAAGGCTTGTACAGTCTGTTTTTCCACCGAGCTGGTGGCAAGAGTCATTTCTTCTGCACCGATACAGAGTTCGCTTATCTGTTGTACTGCACGCCGATCCAAGCGATTGGTCAATTCAATTAATGCTGCATCTCCTTGGCTCCGGATCTCTTCTAAAATCGCGCTCACTTGCGATTGCAGATCCAGATCTTGAGTTTTGTCACGACTCAGCAGGGACTCTAATGCAGACTTAAACCCGGCTTCGCCGTATTTCAGGCAGGGTATGGATCCAGCAATGTCACTGGAGTTTCCCACTAGAGTACCTCTTTCAAATCTGTGACCAATTGCAAGATGGCGGCTTGTTTCATTTTCATTGACGCTTTATTCACCACCAACCGTGAAGTGACAGGCAAGATCAATTCCGTTGGCTCCAGGCCATTCGCTTTTAGGGTATTTCCAGTATCCACTAGATCGACAATGCGATCCGCTAAGCCCACCAACGGTGCCAGCTCCATGGAGCCATAAAGTTTAATCAGCTCCACCTGTTCTCCCCGCTGATTAAAATATTGCTGCGTGATGTTGACATACTTGGTTGCTATGCGCAGTCGGCGTTGGGGCAGGTACTGAGTGGCGCCCTTGATTTGCGCGAGCATGAGACGACAGGGCGCAATTTTTAAATCCAAAGGCTCATAAAGTTGATCACTCCCATGTTCCATTAAAACATCTTTGCCAGTGATGCCGAGATCGGCGGCACCGTATTCTACGTAAGTGGGAACATCGGTAGCACGAATGACCACCACCTGGATAGGTGCTCGGTTAGTCTGCAAAATCAGTTTGCGACTTGTGTTGAGATCCTCTACAGGCTCAATGCCAATTTTACTGAGTAAAGGTAGCGCTTCTTTTAGGATTCGTCCCTTTGAAATAGCGATAGTGAGATTTTGTTTCATCTGTCGTGACATCTAATCGGGTACTCGGTGAATATTGGCACCGAGTTGTGAAAGTTTCTCTTCAATGCATTCGTAACCGCGATCTACATGATAAATACGGTGTACGGAAGTTTCACCCTCTGCAACCAATCCAGCCAAGACCAAACTCGCCGAGGCGCGCAGATCCGTCGCCATCACAGGTGCACCTTGTAATTTAGGCACACCTTTGCAAATGGCTGAATTGCCCTCTAGCTGAATACTGGCACCCATACGTTGCAGTTCTTGTATATGCATGAAACGATTTTCAAATACGGTTTCGGTGATGATTCCTGTGCCTTCGGCGATACAATTTAAGGCGCTAAATTGGGCTTGCATATCTGTGGGGAATGCCGGGTAGGGTGCAGTGTGCACATCTACAGATTTTGGCCGCTCTCCATTCATGTTTAGCTCAATACTATCCTCTGAAGTGTTGATGTGCGCGCCTACATCTTCCAATTTCAGTAGCACGGATTCCAACAATTCAGCATGGGTATTTTTCAGGGTCACATGGCCACGGGTCATGGCGGTGGCCACCAAGTAGGTTCCGGTCTCGATCCTATCGGGTAAGACGGAATAGTGCCCCCCATGTAATTTCTCGACGCCTTCGATGGTGATAGTGCTGGTGCCGGCCCCGGAAATATGCGCGCCCATGGCATTCAAACAATTGGCTAGATCAACCACCTCAGGTTCTTTTGCTGCGTTTTCGATGATAGTCGTGCCTTTTGCCAAAGCGGCTGCCATCATCACATTTTCTGTACCCGTGACTGTGACCACGTCCATAAACAGGCGGCTACCTCGTAGTCGGTTGGCTCGTGCACGAATATACCCGCCTTCAATACGGATTTCTGCGCCCATTTGTGTGAGGCACTTGATATGCACATTGACCGGACGGGATCCAATCGCACATCCGCCAGGTAAGGAGACGTCGGCTCGTCCAAATCGCGCCAGTAGGGGACCGAGGACCAAAATGGAGGCACGCATGGTTTTCACCAGATCATACGGTGCGCAATAGTCGTTGACTGTACTGGTATTGACCTCAATGGACATCTGCTCGTTCACGGTCAAGGAAGCGCCCATGCGACCTAAGAGCTCCATGGTAGTAGTGACGTCATGCAGATGGGGAACGTTGCCAATTCGTATGGTGTCATCTAACAATAGTGAACAGGCCAGTATAGGCAGCACCGCATTTTTGGCACCGGAAATTTTAATAGAGCCCTCTAGCGGCTCGCCACCAGTAATGATTAGTTTATCCATATTAAGTGAATTCTTATTTGCTTGAGGACTGTTTTGTTTGCCACGCCACCGGTGTATATGTTTTTAGGGCTAGAGCGTGAATATCTTGAGTAAAGCGATCGCCCAAAGTGTGATAAACAAGTTGATGTTGCTGCAATAGACTTTTGCCTTCGAATTGCGCAGAGATAACAACGGCTTCAAAGTGGGTGCCGTCATCACCTGTCACAATCACCTCGGCGTCCGGTAGACCTTGTTGGATAGATTCTTTAATAGACTTCGGCTGGAGCATGAAATGTAACGCTTCCCTTATGGTGGATCACTGAATGGCGTGAGTTGCGATTAAGCGAGTTGTTCGGATTTAAGCTACAAAGAAACATTAGGAGTTAATTTGTTCGTTTTTTAGTTTGAGTTGCTTGGTAACAGAATTCACACCGCTTTTCTGTAACTCTTGACTTAAATCGCTGCGAAAAGACTTTAGCAATCCCGTACCATCCACATTGACTTCGAAGACCAGCCAATGGTCATCCTTTTTCTCCATAAAATAGGTGACTTTAATGATAGAGCCGTTTGACATTAGAATTTGTGTGGGCACTGCGGCTTTATGAGGATTTTTTTGTGAATATTTGGGTTCGAGAAATTCGATTTTTTGATTTGAGTAGCTCAGCAGAGTGGAGGCATATGAGCGTAAGAGCAAGAGCTTAAACTCTTGGCCAAACGCCTCGATCTCCTCCTCACTGGCGTTTTTTCTATTTTCACCCAATACATAGTGGGTCATTTTTTTTAAGTAGAAGTGTGGAAATACTATCTTTTCAACGGCTTGATAGAGTTCACTAGGATTTTCTTTATAATTTTGAGTATTCGTGGAGAGATTTTCCAACATCTGCGTGGTGACCTCTTCCACGATCCTCTCGGGAGAATTGGATGCCTGTAGTGCCCCTGCTGTGAGCAACAAAATAATATATAAGCCAATGAATTTTATATTATTTATCTTTTTCATCGGATGACTCCTAATCACTAGTTCAATGGTGAGGATAACCTCGTGGCGTCTGACATTTGAGAGCCGAGCGTGTTCACTAACAAGTTTACCCTGCTTCACTCGTTCTGAAAATGCGCTGGGAACAATTGCAGATAATTTCAATTAGTTATCCCTGGGCAGCATGGGTCTCTAAAAGCGAACTTTCGATCATCGGCCGCAAATCATTGGCGATTAGGAAGGCTTTGGTTTGTTCTCGAATCGCACTGGTTGTATCCAATTCTAAACAGAGCTGGCTATGTTCCACCATGGCACGGGAATCGAGGTGATTTAATATCCATTTAATACGCGGGATGCGCATAATGGGCATGCTCAGGGAGTGCACCCCGAGTCCCACCAGCAACACCGCCGCGAGTGGATCCCCTGCCATTTCCCCACACACACTCACAGGGGTATTTTCAAGTTGGCAGTCGGCAACCATGTTAGCGATGGCAGTTAACACTGCCGGGTGGAGGTGATCGTAGAGTTTCGCGACACGGCTGTTATTTCTATCGACGGCGAGTAAATATTGCGTTAAATCATTGGTGCCTATGGAGACAAAATCCGCCCGTTTAGCGTATTGCCGACATTGAAAAATAGCAGCTGGCACTTCTGCCATAATACCTATCTGGGGGGCAGGAAATTCACCGTATCGACTGATGAGTTCATCCCTGACCTGATCTGCAATGCACAGCGCTTGGTTAATCTCAGCCAGTTGTGAAATCATGGGAATCGAAATGTGCAGATTATCTAAGCCCAAATTTGCCCGCATCAAGGCGTGCAATTGCACATGAAATACTTCTGGGTGATCTAATGAGATGCGGATCCCGCGCCAGCCCAAAAACGGATTTTCTTCGGCGATTGGAAAGTAAGATAACGGTTTATCTCCACCGATATCTAAGGTTCTAATACACACCGGTTTGGGATGAAACACTTGCAATATATCTCGATAGGATTGGTATTGTTCCTGTTCGCTGGGAAATCGTTCCATTTGTTGAAATAGGGTTTCGGTTCGAAACAAGCCCACACCATCGGTGAAAGAGGTTTCTGCGGGAGCCATTTGACCGGCCAAACCTAAGTTGACCTGCAATTGGACGGTGGCTCCGTCCAATGTTCGGCAAGGTTTTTGACGCGCGCTGTTAAGCAAATTTTGTAGCGACTCTTCAGTGCGAATTAACTGCTGGTAGTTTTGTTTCGTTAATCGATCGGGTTTGAGCTGTACCTGTCCGCGGTAACCGTCCACGATTACTTCTAAGCCATCTAAATATCGTAAGGGTAGATTGCTGATGCCCATCACTGCCGGGATCCCTAAAGTTTGCGCTAAGATGGCGCTGTGGGAGGCCACTGCACCTCGGCATTGCACAATGGCCGCGAGTTTGTTGGGCGGCACCTCCACCAACAGACTTGGTGTTATCTCCTCACCAATTAAGATGGTTTGAGAGGGATAATGAAGCGGTTTTCGTGCGCCTGGCTCGAGATGATTTAAAATTTGTCTTCCCAGATCCAGAATATCCGATCCCCGCTGTCGTAAATAGAGATCATCCATACCCGCAAGAATATTAGCCTGTTTGCTAAAACTGACGCGCAGTGCTGTTGCTACCCATAGGCCCGATTCTATTTCCTGCCTAGTGGCGCCAATTAGAGTGTCGCTCTCCAGCATGGCCAGATAGGCTTCAAATAATGCTTGGGTTTCCTTGCGTAGTAAGGGTTCTAGTTGATGTAATTTAGCTTCAATGTCGCGACGGGTGTTTTGGATAGCCATCTCCAAAAGCTGTAAGTCAATGGCTGGATTGGCAGTGCGCCTATCCGGTATCGTATCCAGTCCTAAACTGGGATACACCACCACTGCTTTGCCGATTGCGATACCGGGCGCACCAGAGAGGCCGTGTAGCTGATTTAAGGATGTGTTGGATTTTCTGGATTTTAATTGATGCGAGAACTGTGTCGATTTTGCATGCGCAATGACTCCTGCCAGTTGTGCGGACACCGTGACTAAAAACGCAACTTCGTCTTCAGAAAATTCACGTTTTGCTTTTTGCTGTGCCACGATGACCCCTAGCACTTGCCCATGCTGGATAATGGGGATACCTAGAAAACCATGAAAAGATTCTTCGCCACTTTGGGGAAAAAATCTAAAGCGCTGATGTTGTTGCGCATTGGTTATATTGATCGGCCGTTTCTCTTCTGCTACGTATCCAATCAATCCTTCATCGGGTTTTAAACTGATATGGCCAATGGCTTCGGGTTTCAGGCCCGTGCTAGCCGTCAATAGGTAACTGCCATCGATTGGATTGAAAAGATATATGGAACACAAATCTGCCGCCATTGAGGATCGAACGCGTTCAACAATGATGCGCATGGCGCTGTCCAGATTAGGTGCAGAACTCACTTCTTGCACAATGCTGTGCAAGATTTTTAGCACGACTGAATCTTCTGTGGGGAGAACAAAAGCGGCGCGAGCTCTGCAAGGGCGCGCCGATAGACAGCTTGTTTAAATTCCACTACTCCGTGGATCGGGTACCAGTAGTTTACCCAACGCCAATAGTCGAATTCCGGATGCGGACTGTGATCCAGCTTCACGGCGCTTTCTTCACAATTTAGGCGTAATAAATACCAAAGTTGTCGCTGACCGATACAGGTAGGATGTTGATCCGCACGGATGTATCTTTTCGGCAAGCGGTAGTTCAACCAATTTTGAGTTCTCCCCAAGATTTTAACTTGAGTGTCATCGAGTCCCACCTCTTCATGCAGTTCTCGAAACAGTGCTTGCTCTGGTGATTCATGTCGTTTTATCCCCCCCTGGGGAAACTGCCATGCATCTTGCTGAATACGTCGCGCCCAAAGTAGTTGGCAATCTTCATTACAAATCATAATACCTATATTGGGGCGGAAACCATCGGCGTCTATCATCGCCGTACTCCGAGTTTAATCTTTTAGTTAAAAACTATTCTTCCATAGAATGGCGTTCGGAACAAATATCGTATCTTCTTGAAACAAATACAATACTTTTATTTTATTTCGAATGTGAGTTTAGCCAAACTGCTAATGTTTGATACAGGAGTTCTAGTTTCACCGGCTTAATTAAACATTCATCCATACCGGCATTAATGCATCTTTGTTTCACCGGACCAATGGCATTTGCGGTCATCGCGATGATGGGGATATCTTTTAGAGAGTCTTCTTGTCGGATAATGGCAGTGGTCTGATAGCCATCAAGCTCTGGCATCTGGCAATCCATTAAAATTAAATCGAAGGATTTTTGATGAAGAAGCTGGATGGCTTCTTCACCGGAGTTGGCGATGTCAGCAGTGAGACCTAGTTTTTCCACCATACGCAACGCCACCTGCTGATTGATTTTGTTGTCTTCTACAATCATGATGTGTCCGCGTAACGGAGTGGGTTGCACTGGATGCGTGGCGTTGGTTTCACCTAGGTCGGTCTGTATGCGTAGTAAAGCACGACGTAGAATTGAAAGTCGTAACGGTTTACTTAATTGCTCAAAATAGGGCGTGATATCATTGGGTTCTTGAAGGTAATCTTGAAAACGGTTGAGCGCCATCATAGGTACTGCGCTTAGGTTAGGTTCCGTTAACAGACGTTGATGAAGTTGTATTTGTGAAATGCCTCCCAGTTGATCATCCAGCATAATAAAATCAGGAATTTCGTAATTTGTGTTGTGTTCTATTTCCGACAGCAGTTCGGTGGGATCCCAGATACGTTTCATCTGGATCTGCCACTCATCGAGATACTGTGAGAGGATACGCAAATTAATGCTGTCACTACCAATTAACCAACCACTAAGGTTTGCTAAAGCAGGTTCGCATGGGTAGGATGTCACGATCGTGACATCGATTGTGAACCAAAAACGTGCCCCTTCTCCCAACTGACTATCTACGCCAATTTCACCGCCCATTAACTCTTTCAACTCGCTGGCGATCGTGAGCCCCAGTCCTGTGCCACCATGACGTCTTGTGGTCGATCCATCTGCCTGCACAAAAGCATTAAATAACTTATTTTGGTTTTCGGGAGCGATTCCAATGCCGGTATCTTCAATTTCGAAATGTAACAAGCAGTGGTTATTTTCTCTCGACTCCACCAAATGGCAACGCACGACCACGCTACCAGCTTCGGTAAATTTGATGGCATTGGCCATTAAGTTGGCGAGGATTTGGCGCAATCGTGTCGGATCGCCACGAATGATTTGCGGCACATTGGGGGCGATATAACAGGCAATTTCTAGCTCGGCTTGTTTATTTTGCGCACAATAGAGGGAAGCAATTTCTTCGATGCACTGGTGCAGATCAAATTCTACGGACTCCAGCACGAGTTTGCCGGATTCAATTTTCGATAAATCAAGTACATCATTAATTAGCGTCAAAAGAGTGGTGGCAGAACTGAGAGACAACTCCACACACTCACGCTGGAATTCATTTAATTCGGTTGTTGCTAATAGCTCTAGCATGCCTAAAACACCGTTCATGGGGGTGCGAATTTCGTGGCTCATATTGGCCAGAAATTCCGATTTGGCATTTAGAGATTGCAGCGCCATATCTTTTGCTTCTACTAACTGTTGGTTTTGCTCCATCAACTGCTCTTGACTTTCGCTGATGGTTGCGGTCATTTGATTGAATTTCTCTGCCAGTTTGCTCAGCTCGTCGCCTGGCGGTAAGCTTACTTTAGCGGACAGATCTCCTTGTGTAATACGCAGCGCTGTACGATAGAGCGCCATCACGCCGCGCCTGAAGCGTTGACCAAAATAGACGGCGGCAGCCATGCTGACCGCCATAAATAGTAGGGTGATCCCCACGGAAACTCGTAGCAAAATTTGTTCAAGCTCCTGGGATTCCTCAGCAATCCAATCTGCAAACTCATCCTCTAGTAAGATAATTTTGGTATTAATTTGATGTAGTTTCAGCAGTTGTGCTTCCCGTTCTAGTAGGCTCCAGTGTGAACTCGATATCGCTTCATGCATCTTTAACCCCTGAGCCATCAACTGAATCAGTAACGGATCAACTTGCTCCCATCTTTTAACAGACTTTTCCACAAAGCCACTGCTCTGAAATCGTTTAAAAGAGGAGACTATAAGCGTTGCATCCGTTTCTCCAAGTCCAGCTTGCAGTAAGTGAGTTTTCAGAAGCGGCCATTCAAATTCCCCTTTGAGTAGCTCTGCGCGAATTTCTATGCCATTAAGTGGGACAGAAATTTCCTGCTTGAATTGCTCAAAATGAAAGATGTTCTGGTTGTAGGCGTAGCGAATCAGCTCTTCAACGGCATGGGCTCTATGTTTAGCATAGAGAGCCTCTGCATTGATATACGCACGGCTGAGCGAGAGCGCGCGAATGACTTGATAATTGACGGTAGTGATGGCAATACTGCTTAAGGTAAAGATCAGAATGATCCACGGTAATCCCCGGCGAATGGTGAGTCGACGCAGTTGAGGCGCCGATTTTATTATAGGATTTGTCACACCTTGCTCGCTTTCAGTTTGTTCTTAGGTAGAAAATTGGCCTATTCGGTATTCATTGTGCGCCCGAATCGCACCATCCTCAGCTCGTTGGACTGAAAAAGTTTGCGGCGCCAGTCCCGAGACATAAACGTCTAATTATAAGTGAATATAACATTTTGGGTCTTATTGACCGTTTTCTTGCACGTAGTTCACAGGGACCGAAGCCAAGGGGGGAAGTATTTCAACGGGATTGACCTTGATTCAGAGTGGTTTCTCAAGGACAATACGCGCCGAGTCAGATCCGGCCACTGTACATTCTCGCCTCGCAGGGGCGTATCAGCAGCTTGGTCCTTGAGTGAATTGCGACTATCCCGGAGAAAATTGGCATGAGCGAAGATGGTGTAAGTAACGGCCGTCGTTGGTTTCTTATTGGCACGACCGCAGCGTTTGGCGGCGTGGTGGGCGCAGGGGTGGCAATACCCTTTGCCGCCAGTTGGACACCCAGCGCGAAGGCCCGGGCGGCGGGTGCGCCGGTAGAAGTTTCACTAAAAAAGCTCGAACCTGGGCAATTGATCCGGGTTAAGTGGCGTGGTCAACCCGTGTGGATCTTATATCGCACAGACTCTGCTCTGTCGACACTGGATCAGGTCACCGACGAATTGAGAGATCCTCTATCAGAAAAAAATCAGCAACCAGATTACTGTCGCAATGAGGCCCGTGCGCTCAAGGACAAGTACCTGGTGGTGTTAGGGAAATGTACGCATCTTGGGTGTTCACCTACCTATCGTCCAGATGCTGGTGCCGCGGATTTGGGCGCAGACTGGTTAGGTGGATTTTATTGCCCCTGTCATGGCTCCAAATTCGATTTAGCTGGAAGAGTGTATAAGGGTGTACCGGCACCAACGAATTTACCGATTCCACCGCATAAATATCTCGACGACGAAACTCTACTCATTGGTGTGGATACAGAGGCGGCTTAGGCGATGAAAGAACTTATCAGTAACAACACAACCAAGTTGATGGATTGGGTGGAACATAGATTTCCTATTCAAGCCATAATACGTGCCAGCGCGTCGGAGTATTACGCGCCGAAGAATTTCAACTTTTGGTACTTTTTCGGTTCCTTAGCGCTGTTAGTGCTGGTGATCCAGATTGTTTCTGGCATCTTTCTCACCATGAGCTATAAGCCCAGCGCGGAAGATGCATTTGCTAGTGTGGAATACATCATGCGGGATGTGCGCTTTGGCTGGTTGATTCGCTACATTCATTCCACTGGAGCCTCAGCCTTTTTTGTGGTTGTTTATTTACATATGTTCCGAGGCTTGTTGTATGGATCCTATCGAGCACCACGGGAACTGTTATGGATTGTCGGTATGTTGATCTATTTTGTACTGATGGCCGAAGGGTTCATGGGCTACCTGTTACCTTGGGGACAAATGTCCTATTGGGGCGCGCAAGTGATTGTTAACTTGGTAGGGGTTGTACCCTTCATCGGCGATCTATTGGCGTTGGTGGTGCGGGGTGATTTTGTGATTTCAGACATCACCCTCAATCGATTTTTCGCATTGCATGTGATTGCTCTGCCGTTAGCTCTCGTGGCTTTGGTGGTGGTGCATTTAATTGCGCTCCACGAAGTGGGTTCAAATAATCCGGATGGAATTGAAATTAACGACAATCTGGATGCTGACGGAAAACCTTTGGATGGGATACCATTTCACCCTTATTACACAGTAAAAGATATTGTTGGCGTCGCAGTATTTTTAATTTTCTTTGCGGTAGTGATTTTTTATCTGCCGGAGATGGGTGGCTATTTTATCGAAGCCAACAATTTTATCCCGGCGGATCCCCTAAAGACTCCTGAGCATATTGCCCCAGTTTGGTATTTTACGCCTTTCTACGCCATCTTACGTGCGATCCCCAATCCTCTATTGGGCGTCATAGCTATGGGTGCCTCTATCATGCTGTTCTTTTTTCTGCCCTGGTTAGATAGAAGTCCGGTGCGTTCTATTCGCTATAAGGGACCGTTGACTAAAATCGCATTGACTGCTTTCGTGATTGCCTTTCTGGGACTCGGATATCTCGGTTTAATGCCGCCCACGGAGCTCTATACACAATTGGCTCGATTCTTCTCTTTGGTGTACTTTGGCTTTTTCTTATTAATGCCTATTTATACTTCCATAGATAGCACTAAACCTCTGCCTGATCGTCTCACATAGAAAGGTGTATCAATGAAAAGAGTTTTATTCATGGTATTGATGGCTGCAATGAGCAGTCACCTTTGGGCCGCAGGTGGCGCTCACGTTGAGTTGGAAACAATGCCTGTGAATTTGAATGACAAGCATTCCATGCAACGGGGTGCTAAATATTATGTTAATTATTGTATGGGTTGCCATAGCTTGCAGTATAGTCGTTATAATCGAGTCGCTAAGGATTTAGGCATGACCGATAAACAGGTGTTGAACAACCTGGTGTTTACCGGGCAGAAAGTCGGTGAACTGATGGTTAACGCCATGCCTACAGAAGATTCGGCAAAGTGGTTTGGTATCGCACCTCCGGATCTTACCGTAATTTCTCGAGTACGCGGCGCGGACTGGTTATATAGCTATTTGAAGGGCTTTTACCTGGATGAATCTCGCCCCTATGGGGTGAATAATAGTGTTTTCCCCAGTGTTGGCATGCCCCACGTCTTATGGGAGCTAGAGGGATTGAAAAAACAGGTTCACCATGCCGAGCAAGAGCCCGATGATGGCCATGGTGGCGGCCATGGAGCCAGCAAAACTCAGTACGAATTGGTCGTGCCAGGTTCAATGACCGAGGAAGAGTACGATCGAGCTGCGCGGGATCTAGTCAATTTCTTAGTCTATGTGGGCGAACCTGCTAAATTAGTTCGCCGACATGGGATCTGGGCGATTCTAGTGTTGATCTTATTTTTAGTAGCCGCCTATGCACTGAAACAAGATTACTGGGAAGACGTGCATTAATTTTCCAATCCTGAAGACACTTGACACATATCTTGCGCAGGCTGGCGTCTTGAGCCGTCTCGCTTTACACTTATACAGTTGATATTCCATCGAAGTACCGGAGCGCGCCCATGGCTGTAATAGCAAATAGACGGTCAGTGATGACTTTTTTTTCTGATCCAGAATGTCCTCATAGTCATCGTTGTCGTATTGTGTTGGCCCAAAAGGGTGTCAATGTTGAAGTCTATAATATCGATCCAGAAAATTTGCCGGAAGATTTATTAGAGTTGAACCCCTATGGTAGTACACCTACCTTAGTGGATCGCGACTTAGTGCTATTCGAATCGAATGTCATTATGGAATATCTGGATGAACGATTTCCTCACCCTCCATTGATGCCAGTTTATCCAGTGGCACGGGCGAAAACTCGTTTGATGATGTATCGGATGCAAAAAGATCTTTACGCTTTAGTGGACAAAATTACTAAAGCGACGGATGCTGCTGAATTGGAATCGGCACGCAAGGAATTAAAAGAAAACTTATTGGCCATCTCACCGGTATTTGAACAGATGCCTTATTTTATGAGCGAGGAGCTCTCCTTGGCAGATTGTTGTTTGATTCCTGTTGTATGGCGCTTGCAGCATTTGGGTGTGCAACTTCCTGCGGCCGCCAAACCGTTGCTGAAGTATGCGGAAGAGTTCTTTGCACGGGACGCTTTTGTTGCCAGTTTGTCAGATGCAGAGCGCAATATGCGAAATGCCTAGCGCCAGTAAGATCCCAGCGCAACAAGCTATCATAAGAATATTATTTGTATAGAGTTATAGAATTTTTGAGCGCGTTTAATCTGGTCTACAAGCGGTAAAGGCGCTTTCTCAGATGACTGGATAGTAATCGCCGGATAAGATAAAGGTGTCAGGCGGTAAGTTGGAGGAGCTTTAGATGACCTCAAATCGTCCTTATTTAATTCGTGCACTCTATGAGTGGATTATTGATAATCAATTGACGCCCCATCTGCTGGTAGAGGCTGTTGGCGATGACGTTAAGGTTCCGACCCAGTATGTGCATGATGGACGCATAGTCCTGAATGTTGCACCCTCTGCGGTACAAGCTTTGGAGATGGGAAATGACTTTATTATTTTTAGTGCGCGTTTTGCTGGCCAGGCCATGGACGTAGTGATTCCCGTCAATAATGTGATGGCAATTTATGCCAAAGAAACCGGTGAAGGCATGGCGTTCCCATCAGTGGAAGAAGGTGCAGAATCCGCGGAAGATGTGGGCACTACAGCCACTGAGAATCGTACTAAGCCAACCTTAACCGTCGTCAAATAGCTTTGCTATAAAAACGCCAATGTGGCAACTAATCTGCGCAGACATCACTACTCTTCAAGTGGATGCGATAGTCAATGCTGCCAATCAAACACTATTGGGGGGTGGCGGCGTAGATGGTGCTATTCACCGTGCCGCTGGATCTCAGTTGTTAGCGGAATGTCGTTTATTAGGCGGCTGTGACACCGGGCAGGCTAAACTAACCCGTGCCTATCGATTGCCGTGCAAATTTGTGATTCATACCGTTGGACCAGTTTGGCGGGGAGGGGGCTATCAGGAACCTCAATTACTGGCGGCTTGTTATGACAATTGTCTCAGATTGGCCAGGGAGCACCGGTGTCAATCTATCTGTTTTCCTGCTATCAGCACAGGTGCGTACGCTTATCCTAAACAAGCCGCAGCTGAGGTAGCGTTGCGATCCATCAAACCATACTTAGAAGATTTTGATCTGATTCTATTCTGTTGCTTTAGTTTTCAGGATGCTTTGATTTACAGATCTATCTAACGGTTACCTGGATCAGGTAGCTGATTGATGGTGAAAATAGGTACCACTCATCCAGCCTGATGCGACTTGATTGTTGAGTGGCTGCGCAACACTAGGCAGGATTGACTCAAGTCAATAAGAACAGGAAGTAGGGAGCCGAGGTGATTGCAGAGAAAAAAGAGCGTTTTTTGGGCGACTAATCTGGTAATCCGGTGCCGGGGTTAAGAATACCATCTGGATCAAACTGCTTTTTGATTCCTTTCATCAAGGCAATTGCCTCAGGCTCTAGTGCCAAAGAGAGGTACTCTTTTTTCAGCTCGCCTATGCCATGCTCTCCTGAAAGGCTGCCCCGTAATTTCAGCGTGAGTTCAAATAGTTCATTTAGGTACACGGATACCAGCTTAGTTTGGTGCTCTTCGAGCATCAGGTTGACATGAATATTGCCATTACCCGCGTGTCCAAAACTGGCTACCATGATTTGGTGTCGCTCAGATAATTGGTCCAATCCATTAATCAACTCTGGAAGAGCAGCGACAGGGACCACTACGTCTTCATTGATCTTCTTTGGAGCCAAGTGGCGTAGAGCAGGTGATAATGCTTTACGGGTTTGCCATAGATCTTCAATTTCTGCTGCCTCGGAGGCATATTCTGCGGATATGGGTTGTGTGGATGCAATCAGTTTCTTGAGTGATCCTGTGTCTTCTTGTAATGCCTGTTGACTACCGTCCAACTCGATCATTAGTAGCGCGCGCGCTTGCTGAGGAATATGTGTTTGTCCTTGACGGCGTAATAGCTCTAATGCGTGATGATCCATAAACTCCAAGGCAGAGGGCATGATGGGTCGCGACATAATTGCACCGATAGCTTCTGCGGCAGCTTCAATTTGGCGATAAAAAATCCGCACGCAGAGCTTCGCGCTCGGGAGTGGTAGCAACTTTAATAATGCATCCACGACGATTGCTAAGGTGCCTTCAGAGCCGATGACCAAACGGGTTAGATCAAGACCCACTGCATGTTTAGTTGTGTGGCTACCGGTATGGATCAGGACACCAGTACCGGTGACAATGCTTAAGCCCAGTACATTGTCTCGGGTGGCGCCATATTTAACAGCGCGTGGGCCACCCGCGTTGCAGCCAATATTGCCACCTACCGAGCAAAAGGCCGCACTGCCAGGATCGGGCGGCCAAAATAGTCCTGCCTTTGCCGCTGCTTGTTGCACTTGCTGGTTTGTGACCCCGGATTGGACTCGGATCATGCGATTGTTTTTTTCTACAGGCCCCAGATGGCAGAGCTGTTCCGTGGATAACACCACGCCGCCGTGACGCGGTACCGCAGCGCCGGTGGTGCCAGTACCCCGTCCGCGGGTAACGATGGGTACTCGATGATTTCGAGCGGCCAGCACAATTTGCTGGATCTCCTCAGCAGTGGTGGGTAATAAGACAAGATCCGGCAGCGCCTGAAGACGGCTATTATCTACTCCGTAGGCCAAGCGCTCAGCCGGATCCGATAGGATCTGCTGGGGTTGCAGGATCTTCTGTATAAGAGTTTTAAATTCTCTAAGTTGCGTGGGGGAGGGAGCCAATGACATTGCACAGTAGGGAGAGTTGAAACTAATCTATGTATTCAATGAGGTTAATAATTTTTTTCACGCCACTGGTACGTTTAGCCACATAGATGGCATCTTCAGTTTCAGACCGACTGGCTAATCCCATTAGATAAATGACACTATTTTCAGAGATCACTTTGATGTGCGAGCCTTCAATGCCTCTAACGCCTAATATACGGCTCTTCACCTTGGTGGTTAGCCAAGCGTCCGCTGATCGCTCTTTGAGCGTAGAGGGTACGCCGATTTCCAACTGATTATAGATGACAATCTCAGGTTCTACTTGGCGCACCAATACTGAGGCTAACTCCCGTCTCTTTTCGTCCGGCACTTGACCCGTCAGCAAGACCTTATTGTTAATACTGGTGACATTGATATGACTATTTTGTTCAAATTGAGGGCTAGAATAGATGGCGTCACGGGCTTTCAGTTCAAAGGCTTGATCCTCTACGAAGGTACCGGCGGACCGCCGGTCATAGGCTACCGCGCCCCCCGCTGCACCGCCAGCGACAATGGCGGCAGGGCAACCCTGTAGCTGCAGTAGTATGGGCAGGACTAACAATATCGCTGACTGTTGTACCAAACACTTCATAGATACCGCCCTTGTCACTGATTAGTGGAGTTCATTTCTACTTGTTGTGTAAATTGTAATGGGTTTTGGTCTATTCCAAAACTTTGAATATAGTATCAATTTAGCTATTGCTCACTTCTGTCTGAAAAGCGTCTCGTATCCAATTGAGTTTTTGAACACTGTCCGCATCAGAGCCAATGCCTACTACGTCAAAGCGACAACCAAATTCACTGTATTCTGGTCGGTTCTGGAGAAAATGTAGCGCGGTTTTGATGATTTTTTGTTGTTTATGTTTGCTCACCGTCGCTGCAGGATCACCGAAGTCTGAGTGAGTTCGATGACGTACCTCTACAAAGATGAGTTCTCTGCCGGCGCACATCACCAAATCAATTTCACCATATGGGCAATGATAGTTTCGCGAAATTTTTTTGAGCCCTTGGGATAGTAGAAATTTTTCCGCCTCAGATTCCGCTGAGCTGCCTTTGAGTTGACTGGGACTGGGCAAGCTAAGTTTACCAAATTCCAACGTCAGACTGCATACGTACAGCTCGGCCTCTCTGAAACTGTGCCCAGTCTAGTTGGCGTTCAATCTGATGCTGGCTATTCAGCGACAAACTACCGGTTTGGCCTTCATAAAATTGCGACGGGTAGAGGATTAAATTTTCCAGATAAGGCACCAGTTCGTATGCGTCCATGCCTAGGGCGAATAAGCGATTGTAGTCTCTATAGTCATCTGGCCAGAGTCTTTTGATGGTTTCTTTACGCGGATTGTTGGCATCCAATACCCAGGGGATATCACAGAATATGATGCCGTTTAGGTCACGATCAGCTTGTGGATCTGGCCATCCTGAATGTATATGGGAGGTGGCGAACACAGGTAAATCTTCCGCATAGTAAAATCGTAACAGCGGCTGGATTTGTCTCCCTTGGGCGGGAAACGCAGCCACGAAGATAAAATCTACGTCTTGTCGGCGTCGCGTCTCAAATTTAAGATTTCTCCTTAAGAGTTGGCGTAACTCACGATGTCGTGCTTCACTCTCATCCACATTTAATAGGCGTCTAACAGATCCAGCTATGGAAGCATCTTCGGTGAATTGCTGAGTCTCCAAAACTCGACCTCCGAGTTCACGCCAATGATGATCGAACGCAGCACTTATGCGTTCTCCCCATTCGTCCGCGGGGGTAATAATTAATACCGAGCGATGTCCCTGGCTCCAGGCCATACTTGCCACTTGCCGAGCATCATCTTCTGGCGCTAAACCAAATTGAATCAAGTTGCTGGTCTCGGATACTTGATTTTGACTGTAGTTTAAAGCCAACATAGGAATGGGGAGACGTTCAGAGCCACTGGCAAAAGCGACAAATTCTCGGTTAAGTGGCCCGATTATCAATTCAGCACCCTCTAACAAAGCCTGTGCCAGAGCAGCTTGGTAACTTTCTAGTTGATTTCCGGTATCGTAGAAACCGATTTTTGGCCGCTGCATGGAAGAGGATTCATAGTATGCCGTGAGGAATCCCTGTTTCACTGCTAAACCAGCTCTTTTCAAAGAACCGCTCAGCGGTAATAACAGTGCAATTCGGCTGGGGTACTTCTCTAACCTGGGTAGGTTGAGTTCTCCAACGAATTTGCTCGGATCGGTGATCGCATGATGCGGATATTGATTTTGCCATCTGAGCGTAGCAAGGTTGAGTTGTTCCGGATTCTCCCGATGCAATTTATACAAGTAAGCGAGCTCTAACCATCCTTGAGTTTCTTCCGAGTAGGCGTGCTGCTTTAGGCTCATCAAGGACTGTAAGGGAATATTTTGTAATAGATCCCAAATCTCCGTATGAGTGGAATCTCTTTCTGGGGAGGGCTCCAGCTTGCCAGCCAGCCAAATTAAATTCCGCGTGGCGGCCAAATAATTGCCCATTTGCCGGTAGGCGTCGGCACGACGTTGATAAAAGAGAATACTATTTTCCTCAGTTAATACGGAGTCCGGTAAGTTGTTTAAGAGCTGTAAAGCCGCAAACGCGTTATTTTCTACAAGTAGGATCTGCGCTTGCACCAGTGCGAGTTTACTTTTCAGTTCACTGGATAAGTATTTTGGTTGCTCAATACGGCCTAGAGTGTGTTGGCTGAGGGAGATATTGTGGGCTCGGGCAAAATAGTCTGCCGCCCACAACAACAATTCTTCTCGTTCGGGTGAGCGCGCGTTTTCAGCTTGGTTTAAATACTGTTTGCCCGTTTCTTCGAGTTCTTGTCGCGCCAGCTCTTCTGCGGTGAGCTGAGCGCTTGGTTTTGGTGTGGGCGTGGCGCAGCCAAACATGAACAGTAACGGCATGAAGCCGGTAATGAGAGTTCGAGTTATTTTTTTCATGACTTGAGTATAGGGTGCCTTGATTGCAAAATGGTCAAATGAAACAGCTTGCTGAGCCAGAAAATGTCGCATCCGGTGTATTGTACGTGGTGGCTACTCCGATTGGCCATTTAGATGATATCACTATCCGCGCAATAGATATTCTCAAACAGGTAGATTATATTGCCGCCGAAGATACACGACATAGTAAAAAGTTACTGGATCATTACCAGATCACCACTCCCTCCCTTTCGCTGCATGAACACAATGAAGCTGCGAGAATTCCTGCGCTCTTAGAGAAATTGCAGCAGGGTGAACAATTGGCATTGATTTCTGATGCAGGTACACCGCTAATGAGCGATCCGGGTTTTTTATTGGTGCGCGCTGCTCGTGAGGCCGAAATTCCGGTGATTCCCATTCCTGGCCCCTCGGCACTGATTGCAGCTGCTTCTGCTGCAGGCATTGCCGTGAACCAATTTTGTTTTCTGGGTTTTCTACCCCATCAGCCGGTGGCGCGTCGTAAGCTGATGGAAAAATATGGGTCGATAGAGTGCACCATGATTGTATATGAATCACCCCATCGCCTATGCGCGACTTTAGAAGATCTCAATCAGGTGATGGGTGATGCGCGCAACATCTGTATTGCGCGAGAAATGACCAAGAAATTCGAGACTTTTCTCTATGGCACGGCGGCGGCGGTACGACAGCAAATTTTGAGCGACACCAACCAGCTAAAGGGGGAGATGGTGATACTCATTGAAGGTCGTAAAGAAACGGAAGATTTGGCCCTAACTGAGGTCGATCGTTTATTGAAAATCCTCCTAGAACACCTCTCTCCAAGTCATGCCGCCAAGGTCGTGGCCCGTTATTCTGGCCTTCCTAAACAATCAATCTATCAACGGGCCCTGGCGTTCAATGAAAATGAAACTGGCGCAATTGAGGATTCTTGATTATCTTGTTCAAGGGAGTTGACCGGGTAGCCGCTGTGCGTCAAGCATGGAGGAAAGTCCGGGCTTCACAGGGCAAAGTGCCAGGTAATACCTGGGAGGCGTGAGCCTACGGAAAGTGCCACAGAAAAGATACCGCCATGGCGACATGGTAAGGGTGAAATGGTGCGGTAAGAGCGCACCGCGTTGATGGTAACATCAATGGCAGGGCAAACCCCACTTGAAGCAAGACCAAATAGAGATCCTAAGGCGTGGCCCGCGTTGGATCTGGGTTGGTCGCAAGAGGTGATTGGTGACAATCATCCCAGATGAATGGCTATCCACGACAGAACCCGGCTTACAGGTCGACTCCTTTTTCTTCCTAAATAAGCAGTTACCTCTACTTATAGCTCCACAATCTTAGAAAATCTGTACAACAGTATGAAAATAAAGCGATAAGCCGATCAGGCCGTGATTTTGTTAGTTAAATTAGCTAAGTCATTGTGAGATAAGGCAGAAATTCGTTAAATAATTGTAGTTTTTGCTTGACACTAGGTGGTGACGATTTATAGTTGAGATTCGAAGTGGGATGAAATGGGTTCAGATGGATCTATTTGCCCCTGAAATGGGGTGTTTTGTAGAAACTCGGGATCCAACCAACTAGAGTTATTCAGGGTGCACCTTCGTGTTTCGTGGCTCAAACGACCTAAATTTAGATGACAAGGGGCGCTTAGCGATCCCTAAACGTTATCGCGATCATTTGAAAGAAAATGATGGTGGCCATTTAGTTCTCACCCGGCACCCTCTTGAACGTTGTTTACAGTTGTTTCCCTTAGGAATTTGGAAAATAAAAGAAGATCAGCTAAATGCTTTGCCTACCTGGGATAGAAAGGCAAGTCAGGTGCGTCGCATGGTGCAGGGGCAAGCCGTAGATTGTGTGATGGATAGCATGGGACGAATCTTGATTCCACCCGGTTTACGCTCGAACGCGGCGTTAGAAAAAGAGGTCACTTTGGCGGGTCAAGGTGAAAAATTTGAACTCTGGAGTCGAGCAGCATGGGAGGCGCAGCGTGCGGCCTGGGATGAGATCTTGGAGCAGGCTGAGACTGGTGAGGTGTCAGAAGCACTGAAACAGTTAACGCTTTGATGTCAGGTGAACAAACGATCGCACATAAGTGTCTTACTATCAGAAGCCGTTGATGCATTGATGACAGAGGAAAACGGAATATATTTAGACGGAACCTTCGGCAGAGGCGGACATAGCCGAGAAATTTTGTCACGGCTGGGTGCCAAGGGGCGGCTTATTGCGCTGGATCAGGATCCTGCTGCTATTCCCATTGCGCAACAACTGGCTGAGCAGGATCCGAGGTTGAATTTTTACGACGACAATTTCGTCAATATAAAAGCCATTTGTGAACGGTGCGATCTGCAACAAGGATTGTCAGGGGCATTGTTAGATCTAGGTGTGTCGTCACCCCAGCTCGATGAAGCAGAGCGAGGGTTTTCCTTTCATCAATCAGGTCCTTTGGACATGCGCATGGATCCTCGTCAGGGCCAACCGGTTGCTGATTGGCTGAATCAAACTTCACAGCAACAGATTGCACAGGTGCTTTGGGAGTTAGGGGAAGAGCGCTACGCCAAACGTATTGCTACAGCCATCATCGCGCGACGACCCCTTAGTACGACGCAACAATTAGCGAAGCTGATTGGTGAAACCGTTCCGCGCAAAGAAAAGGATAAACATCCGGCTACCCGTAGCTTTTTGGCATTGCGCCTATTTATCAATCAGGAGTTGTCTGTACTGGAAACTGCCTTAAAAGAAGTGTTGGCGCTACTGCGTCGCGGTGGACGCTTGGTAGTGATTAGCTTTCATTCTCTAGAAGATCGAATTGTGAAACGTTTTATACGTGACCAGGCGCGAGGCTATGGGGCCACAGAAATGCCCCACTGGGCGCAGGTACAGGCAACACCAGCCTTAAAATTAGTGGGCAAACCGATTCGTCCCTCTGCAGAGGAGATCGATCGCAATCCTCGAGCCCGTAGTGCCATTATGCGTGTGGCGGAAAAAATATAATGCAGCAGACAATATCAGATTGGTTCAATCATTCGGTGACGGCAATAGCTTTAACTGTGGTGGCATTATCAGCGCTGATTGTGTCGGCATTGGCATTGATCTATTCACAACATCAGAGTCGACAACTCACTACCCAATTGCAACAACTCTCACAACAGCAAATAGAGTTAGATGTTGAGTGGGGCAAGTTACTGCTGGAACAAGGAGCCTGGTCTAGTCATGCACATTTGGAGTCTGTGGCTAGGAAACGCTTGAATATGGTGCAACCCTTGGCCGAAGAGATAAAGAGGGTCGAATTTTGACCAGCGAAACCTATCCCACCCCTAGCTTCGCGCTACGTAAATGGTTGGTGCTACTCCTGATGGGATTAGCTTTGGCTGCCTTGGGTGCGCGGATCATCCATTTGCAAATTTTAGACGATACCTATAAGCGTCGTGGGGAAGGCTATATCAATCGTCAAGTAGAGATCCCTGCCAATCGCGGCATGATACGTGATGCGCGCGGTGAGCCCTTAGCCATTAGTACGCCGATGCCGACGATTTGGGTCAATCCAAAACAGGTCGATCTTGAGGATGAAAAGTGGCACCAGCTGGCAGAGCATTTACAGTTGTCGAGCAAGCAGCTAGCGGATCGTATTCGCAGTAAACAGTCGAAGTCGTTTATGTATCTGGAGCGTTGGGCTGATCCTAACCTCGCTAGCCAAGTGAGCGCATTGAAACTTTCTGGTTTGCATATCACTGAGGAGCCGAAACGTTTTTATCCAGCAGGCGCGGTCATTTCACATGTAGTAGGTTTCACGGATATTGATGATGTGGGCCAGGAAGGCATTGAGCTTTCATTCGAGCATTGGCTAAAGGGTAGTGATGGATTGAAGCAAGTGCTACAAGATGCTAAAGGCCATACCATAGAAGAGTTGGGAATTACGCGGGAGGTGAGTCCAGGAAATGATCTACAGTTGAGTTTAGACCTACGTCTGCAATACATAGCTTATCGGGCGGTGAAAGAGGCTGTCGTTCGCCATCAAGCCAATTCCGGAAGCGCAGTGGTAATCGACACTCAAACTGGGAAGGTCTTGGCGATGGTGAATGAGCCTTCTTTCAATCCTAATGATCGCACTCAGTTAGTCGGTGCTGCACTGCGCAATCGCGCGGTAACGGACGTATTTGAGCCCGGCTCTACAGTCAAACCCTTTACTCTGCTAGCAGCAATGGAAACTGGCGCTTATCAGCCGAGCACCGTGATGCATACCGCTCCTGGTTGGTTTGCCTTTAAGGGCCTCACCATTCAAGACGTGCACAACTACGGTAGCATCTCGCTGACAGAGGTGATTACTAAGTCCAGCAACGTGGCCGCGAGCCGGTTAGCACTGGAGATAGGTCGCGAAAAGGTTTGGCACTTATTTGATCGGGTGGGATTTGGCGGCTATTCCGGTAGTGACTTTCCGGGCGAGTCTATGGGCAATTTGCGGGGACCAGACACCTGGCGTCAAGTAGAGTTGGCCACATTGTCCTTTGGTTATGGATTATCTGTGACCGCATTACAGTTGGCGCGCGCCTATGCAGTATTGGGAAATGATGGTGAACGCTTAACGGTCAGTCTGTTGAATCAAGATGCCTTGGTGGAACGGCAGCAGGTGATAGAGCCGAAGCTTGCCCGTCAAATGGTCGAGATGATGGAAACGGTAGTCTCCGCTCGAGGTACGGCGCCTGCCGCAGCGGTGCCTGGATATCGCGTTGCAGGTAAAACCGGTACGGTAAAAAAATTAGGCCCCACAGGTTATCAAAACGATTCTTATCTCTCAGTGTTTGCTGGGCTAGGTCCGGTGAGCGAGCCTAGATTTGCCACAGTAGTGGTGATTGACGAGCCACGAGGCAAGGCTTATTACGGTGGAGATGTAGCGGCGCCTGCTTTTTCCACAATCATGTCAGGTGCATTTCGACTATTTAGCGTGACTCCAGATCAATCTGGCGCAGCAACTATTCGCATCGCGGCAAACTGATGAGTAGAACGGTGAATTTAAACTATTCTTTAGCTGAATTTCTAGCGCCCTTTAGCGGCCAGTTACCTAAACAGGCAGCGGACATTTATATTAACGGAATCAGTGATGACTCCCGTACTGTGCAACCGGGAGATCTGTTTGTTGCACGTGCTGGCTCTCAGCACCACGGGGAACAATTTATAGAGCATGCATTGCACAATGGTGCTGCCGCAATATTGGTAGACGCCACTTCTCTACTGCCTAAAGAGTTTGAGTCGGCGCCACAGCCGATTATTCGGCTGCCTGATTTAGACAGTAAGCGGGTAGCATTGGCGCAAAGCTTTTTCCGACATCCGCAACAAGATCTCACCTGTGTGGCTGTGACGGGTACTAATGGCAAGACCACTGTGACGCATTTGGTCGCCTCAAGTCTGGCGAAGATGGGGTGTTCGGTAGCAACCTTAGGTACTTTAGGCGTGGGTGTGAATGGCCGTTACCAAGCCACCGAGAATACGACCCCAGGCTTATTTGAACTCTATGGTCGTCTGGCCGATCTACGCGCACAAGAAATTGATGTGGTGGTGATGGAGGTTTCCTCTCATGCCTTGGATCAGAATCGAATTGCCGGATTAGAATTTGCAGTTGCGGCATTCACTAATTTATCTCGTGATCATCTGGATTATCACGGCTCTGTAGATGCTTATTATGAAGCTAAAGCCAGATTATTTAGCGAGTACCCAGTCGGCAGCGCGGTAGTGAATATAGGCGATGAGTTTGGACAACTGCTATTCAATCAAATCAAAGCGCAACGACTTTTTCTCACTTCGACAGAGGTGGTTAAAAACATCGCGCCTCGTCAGGGCCAACAGATCACTTACTGTTTTCCGCAACAGGTGCGGTACTCAGCCGATGGCATCCTGGGTAATTTTAATATTAATGGGAATCACTATCCTTTCGACACATCATTGATAGGTGCTTTCAACGTATCGAATCTTATGATTGCCCTCGGCTGTTTGTTATCTTTATCCCACGAAGTGGAAGAGAGTCTCGCAGCACTGAGTGAGGTCAAAGCGCCCCCTGGGCGCATGGAGTGTTTTCATCCCAAGGCGTTGTGCGCATCCGTTGTGGTGGACTACGCCCATACTCCGGAAGCATTGGCCGCAGCGTTGCAAGCGATGAAACCCCATTGCAGCGCGGATCTTTGGTGCGTCTTTGGATGCGGTGGAGAGCGGGATCCTGGTAAGCGTCCGTTGATGGGTGCAGTGGCCGAAGCGCATGCACAGCATGTGGTGATTACGGATGATAACCCTCGCCACGAACCATCACAGCGAATCATTGAACAGATCCTATCTGGATTAAAACGACCTTCTCGTGCCTACGTGGAGCCCGATCGGGCAACAGCGATACGTCACGCTTTAAGTCAGGCCGCCGCCGATGATGCAGTCTTAATCGCCGGCAAAGGCCATGAAACTTATCAGATCATTGCTGATCAACGGTTGCCTTTTGACGATCGAGAAGAGGTGAGACAGTTCTTGAGGACGATTCATTGAACAACGCATTGGGTATGCAACAGATCGCGGATTGGGTACAGGCACCACTGGTTGGGGTGGATAGTCCAGTTCTTGGCGTCAGCATTGATAGTCGTACGATGCAACCGGGTGAGTTGTATGTGGCGTTGAGAGGAGAGCGTTTCGATGGTCACGAGTTTATTCCTCAAGTCTCTGAACTCGGTGCGGCAGGATTGATGGTGGAAGAGATACCTAACACCTCCTTACCTTTTATCCGAGTGGACAACAGCCGTTTGGCATTGGGGGATCTGGCCCATGGATACCGCTCGCGGTTTGATTTGCCCACGGTGGCCATTACCGGTAGCAACGGTAAAACCACAGTGAAGGAGATGGTGCGTCAAATCCTCTCGGCAACGGCGAATGTATGTGCTACCGAAGGCAATTTAAACAATGAAATCGGCGTACCCTTAACGCTCTTGCGTTTAGTTGAAGAGAGTGAATATTTGGTGGTGGAGATGGGTGCAAATGCACCGGGCGAGATAGGGTACTTAACCGATCTGGTCGCGCCCTCCATTGCGTTGGTGACCTGTGCATCAGAGGCCCATTTAGCGGGTTTCGGATCGCTGCATGGTGTCGCTGCGGCAAAAGGTGAAATTTATTCCCGACTGGGTCCCACTGGTACGGCATTGATAAATTTAGATGATCCATTTTTCGAGTATTGGCAAGGTCTATTAGATAGTCAGCAGCAATTCAGCTTTGGATTAGATCAAGCCGCAGATTTTCACGCACGCGAGATTAAATTGGCGAACAATCAATTTAATTTGGTTACCCCGACGGGTGAAATTGAGGTGGTTTTACCTGTATTAGGCAAACACAATATTATAAACGCGGTTGCTGCCGCTGGCGTCTGCTCCCTATTAGGAATAGACCTTTCTCAGATAGCTTCACAATTAGCATTATTTGAGGCAGCACCGGGTAGGCTGACGCAGGTGCAAGGAGTGCATGGTGCGCGCTTAATTAACGACACCTATAACGCTAATCCGAGTTCCGTAACGGCGGCGGTAGTAGCTGTGCAGAGTTTACCTGGCGACAGTTGGATGGCGTTGGGTGATTTAGCGGAGCTAGGTGAAGAGGGTGTACGGCTCCATCAGGAGCTAGGAAAAAATATTAAATCTTTGGGTATTTCACGCTTATTCACCATAGGTGCACAGAGTCAAGCGGCGGCCACTGCATTTGGTGATGGCGCAGAACATTTTAATTCCTTGGATGAGATGATAGAAAGACTTAAATCCTGTTTAACAAAAAATATTTGTCTTGTCGTCAAGGGATCTCGTAGCGCTGGGATGGAGCGTGTGGTGACCGCGCTACAAGCGCCTGAGGAGTGTGCATAATGCTGCTTTACTTGGCTGACTGGCTCACGCAATACCATAGCGGCTTTCGCGTGTTTCAATACCTCACGATGCGGACCATCTTAGGTGTATTGACAGCACTACTGATGAGTCTACTTATCGGTCCCAGTATGATTCGCTATCTAAGTAAATATAATGTGGGGCAGACGGTACGTGACGATGGTCCGGAAACTCACTTTGTCAAGGCGGGTACGCCCACCATGGGGGGAACCTTAATTTTAGTGGCGATCATAGTGAGTACCTTATTTTGGGCAGATCTCAGCAATCGCTATGTTTGGGTGGTGTTGTTCGTCACCATCAGTTTTGGCGCCATTGGTTGGTTGGATGATTACATCAAATTGGTACGTCGTGATCCCAAAGGACTGAGAGCACGTTATAAATATTTGCTGCAATCTTTAGCAGCTTTGGTAGTGGCCTGTTTTCTCTTTTATACCGCTGAACAAGCAGTGGAAACCAGTTTAATTGTGCCATTTTTTAAGAATGTCTCTATTCCCCTTGGTTTGGGATTCATCGTATTGACTTACTTTGTGATAGTCGGTTCCAGTAACGCAGTAAATTTAACCGATGGCTTAGATGGTTTGGCCATCATGCCTACGGTCTTAGTGGCGGGCGGATTAGGCATATTTGCTTATTTAACTGGCAATTTTAATTTTTCTAGTTATTTAGCCATTCCCTATGTGGTAGGCGTGGGGGAAATGACCGTGATTTGTGGCGCACTAGCTGGATCAGGATTAGGTTTTCTCTGGTTTAATGCCTATCCCGCGCAAGTGTTCATGGGAGACATCGGTGCATTAGCCCTTGGCGCCGCACTAGGCGCCATTGCAGTCGTGGTGCGTCAAGAGTTAGTACTGTTGATTATGGGTGGGCTCTTTGTGGTGGAGACTTTGTCAGTCATCTTACAAGTGGCCTCTTTTAAATTAACCGGGAAGAGAATTTTTAAGATGGCCCCATTACATCACCATTTTGAATTACAGGGATGGCAAGAGCCGCAAATCGTGGTGCGGTTTTGGATCATCACCATCATTTTAGTACTAACTGGCCTTGCGACTTTGAAGCTACGATGATCAACGCTCACGACAGCTATAAACATCAGGCCCCACATGTGGTGCTGGGTCTAGGGCATACAGGTTGGTCTGTGGCTCGATTTTTAGCGTCTCAGAAGAAAGCAGTCATATGCATGGATTCTAGAGATGCGCCCCCGCTGTTGCCGCAAATCAAGAAAGATTTACCGACAGTCTGTTTCCTTCCCGGCGGCTTTGATCGAGAGATCCTGGATCGTGCCGTACAGATTGTGGTCAGTCCTGGGATCTCATTGAACGAACCAGTGATCGAATCGGCTTTGCGACAAGGCGCGAAGATTGTTGGCGACATCGAGTTGTTCGCGCAGCAGGCAAAGGCACCTATTATTGCTATAACTGGTTCAAATGCGAAAAGTACTGTCACCACCTTAGTAGCGGAAATGCTGAAAGCAGCGGGACATCGCATGGCCGTGGGTGGCAATTTGGGAACCCCAGCGCTGGATCTGTTGCAACAGCCAGGGGCAGAATTTTTTGTATTGGAGTTATCTAGTTTTCAATTGGAGACGACCTATGCGCTGAATGCGGCTGCCTCGGTGCTATTGAATGTGTCAGAAGATCATCTCGATCGTCATGGTACTTTTAAAGATTATATAGATATCAAGCGGCGAGTATATCAAGGCGACGGTATGCATGTATTTAATGCGGATGATCCTATTGTTCGAGCTATGTCCCAAAATAGTCAGGATGATCTTTTTTTTACTTTACAGGTGCCTGAAGATGAACGTTACTTTGGTTTGCGACAGCAAGGCCAGGAGACTTGGTTGAGCTGCGGTGAAGAGAAATTACTAGAGGTGAGATCTCTAGCCGTTTCCGGGCTTCACAATTATGCGAATATCCTTGCGGCATTGGCACTGGGTCGTGCAGTGGGCTTGGATTTTCAACCCATGATCACGGCTGCGCAATCATTTCGTGGATTGCCCCACCGCTGTGAATTGGTAAAAACTTTGGCGGGTGTGCGGTGGGTAAATGATTCTAAAGGCACGAATGTGGGGGCAACCAAGGCAGCTGTTATTGGGTTGGGTATAGACCAATCTGAAGCATCCATAGTGTTAATCGCGGGTGGTATCAGTAAAGATGCGGACTTTACCCCGCTCAGGGAAGTGGCCGGACGATATCTAAAAAGTGCAGTTTTAATTGGTCGGGATGCCAACCAATTGGAAGCGGCGTTAGCCGATATTATCCCGGTGATTCATCAACAAGATATGGACAGTGCAGTCGCGGCAGCGGCAGAGATCGCTGCGCCCGGCGATACTGTGTTGTTGTCACCCGCCTGCGCCAGTTTCGATATGTTTGCTGATTATCAAGAGCGTGGTCGGGCATTTATTCAAGCAGTGGAGGATCTTGTCTGATGAATGCCATACATCCCTCATTGTTGAAAGAGAGCCGCAAGAAAATTGTCCCGCGCCAGCTGGCAAATACCGATCACCTGGTACTGTTTGCGGCTCTGGCGCTCCTGATCATTGGCTGGTTAGTGATGACGTCTGCGTCTATATATAACGCTGAACGGCTATATCAGAACCCATTTCATTTTTCCATCCGTCAGGCTATCTATATTGCTTTAGGGGGGATGTTAGGTGTCTGTGTCTTCGTCGTTCCGATCAAAGAATGGTCTAGATTGAGCACACCTATAATATTGCTAGGTACATTGTTGTTATGCTTAGTGTTGATCCCGGGAGTCGGATCAGAAATCAACGGTAGCCGACGTTGGTTCAGGCTTGGTTTTTTTAATGTACAGCCATCAGAGTTGGTGAAGTTGGGAACCATTTTATATATGGCTTCCTACTTGGTTCGTCGTCAGCAACAGGTTAGGGAATCGGTACAGGGATTTTTAGTGCCTGTTGGGGTGCTGTCCATTATCGGTACTTTGCTGTTAGCTGAACCCGACTTTGGTGCTACGGTGGTGATTTTTGCCACCGCCATGGGCATGTTATTTTTAGTGGGAGTACGTTTAACGTACTTTTTGACCTTCGTAACTGCAATTGTGGTGATGATGGCGATACTAATCGTCACGGCTTCTTATCGTTTAGCACGATTTGTCTCTTTTATGGATCCCTGGGCAGAACGGTTTGGCAATGGGTATCAACTGGTGCATTCGCTAATTGGTATTGCCCGAGGGGAGTGGTTTGGTTTGGGGATTGGTGCCAGTATTCAGAAGCTGCATTTTTTACCGGAAGCACATACCGATTTTGTGTTTGCCATTTTGTCAGAAGAGATGGGCGCATTGGGTGCTTTAGCGGTAATTGGATTATTTGGCTTGTTTCTATGGCGCGCTTTTCAAATTGGGCAGGTATCCGAAGATCTGGGACAGAAATTTTCCGCATATTTGGCCTACGGTCTGTCTCTTTGCATCGGTCTACAAGCACTGATCAACATTGGTGTGAACACCGGCGTGCTGCCTACTAAGGGTATCACTTTACCGCTAATGAGCTATGGCGGTAGCAGCATGCTGGTGAGCATGGTCATGGTGGCATTTTTGATTCGCATTGACTGGGAGAATAGACAGCTAATTAAAAATGGTCAGATGCCTATTCGGGAAAAGTATCGATGAGTGGACATCGCGGATCAGTAGTCATCACTGCGGGCGGCACAGGCGGGCATGTGTTTCCAGCACTTGCTGTTGCCGAGGAGCTACAGACGAGAGGGTTTTTAGTGCATTGGATAGGCACCAAAAAAGGATTAGAAGCGGTCTTGGTACCGCAGCATCAGATCCCCATCTCTTATATTCATGTGCAAGGATTACGTGGCCACGGTTGGCGCAGATTGTTTAGCGCGCCGCTGATGGTTTATCAAGCCACGAGACAGTGTATAAAAATTTTACAGAAGCAGCGTGCCTTGTGTGTGTTAGGTATGGGCGGATATGTGACTGGTCCCGTGGGACTGGCGGCATGGATCAGTCGATTGCCTTTGGTGATACATGAGCAAAACGCCGTTGCCGGAACGACAAACAAGATTTTAGCTAAGTTTGCGCGGCAAGTGTTGCAGGCTTTTCCGGGGACTTTCAATGAAAAAGATAAGGTCACCGTATCCGGGAATCCGATCAGGAAAGAGATCACTGCATTGCCTGCCCCAGAACAGCGTTTTGCGCCCCGTCGGGGTGGATGCAGGATCCTGGTATTGGGCGGCAGTTTAGGTGCCAGCATATTGAACGAGTGGGTACCGGAAGCCTTAGCGCGTTTGCCAGACACCATTGAGCTAGATGTATGTCACCAATGTGGCGAGGTACACCTTGAAAATACCACTGCACTTTATACCAGCCTACGACTGAAAAATTGGCGTGTGGAAAAATTTATTGAAAATATGGCTGAAGCCTTAGGGTGGGCGGATCTGGTGATTGCTCGGGCAGGAGCCTTAACTGTATCGGAACTGGCTACTGCGGGAGTGGGCTCATTGTTAATTCCCTATCCCTATGCCATAGACAATCATCAAGCCCGTAACGCGCAATATCTGGCTGATAGGGGCGCTGCCATCGTCTGTCTGCAAAAGGAACTATCCAGTGAGATATTGAGTACTAAGTTGCTTGAACTGTTGCAGCAGGGACGGCAACAGTGGTTGCAGATGGCGATGAACGCGCGCACCTTGGCGCAACCGAATGCGACCAAGGAGGTGGCGGATCACTGTGAGCGTTGGGTGAACCATGGTTGAATTGCTCATGCAACAGTCGACGATTTCCTCTGCCACCATGAGGCATGTACGTCGCATTCATTTTGTTGGCATCGGTGGTGTGGGCATGAGCGGCATCGCCGAAGTGTTACATAATCTAAACTATCAAGTATCGGGTTCCGATCTCAAACACTCGGTCGTGTTAGAGCGTTTATCAAAATTGGGCATTCGTGCACATGTAGGCCATGATGCAGCCTATGTTCAGGATGCAGACGTAGTTGTGGTGTCTACTGCAATCGATCGCGCAAATCCGGAAATACAGTGGGCCCTTGCACACAGAATACCGATTGTGCCGAGGGCAGAAATGCTTGCGGAGCTGATGCGATTTCGGTTCGGTATCGCTGTGGCGGGCACCCACGGTAAAACCACTACTACTAGCTTAACTGCTTCTATCTTGGCGCAGGATGGATTAGATCCTACCTTTGTGATTGGCGGTGTGTTGAATAGCGCTGGTACCAACGCACGCTTGGGGGCTGGTCAATATTTAGTGGCCGAGGCTGATGAGAGCGATGCCTCTTTTATGCATCTACAACCCTGCATGCTGGTGGTGACAAATGTCGACAAAGATCATATGGAAACCTACGGTGGAGATGTGCGCAAATTGAGAAAGACATTCCTCAATTTTGTACATCAGCTACCTTTTTACGGTTTGGCAATTGTCTGTGTAGATGATCCCGGTGTGCAAAAATTGATTAAACGTATTTCTCGACCACTTTGTACCTATGGTTTATCTGCGGATGCGGATGTGCAAGCGGTGAATGTGCGTCAAATAGGGACACAAATGCAGTTTGACGTGAAGTTTCAAGCTGAAGAATCTTTGTTACCCGTCACTCTTAATTTACCGGGTAAACACAATGTGCAGAATGCGCTCGCTGCGATAGCGATTGCAAAGGAGCTGGGCGTCAAGGATGACTCTATTGCTCAGGCGTTGGAACATTTTTCAGGGATCGGTCGCCGCTTTCAAGTGAGAAATTTTCGTTGGTCTAGTGGCGAGTGCACATTCGTAGATGATTATGCCCATCACCCGAATGAGTTGAAAGCCACCATTGAAGCCGCCCGTGCTGCGTGGCCAAAGAGACGTTTGATGGTGGTATTCCAACCTCACCGTTATACACGTACGCGCGATCAGTTTGATGATTTCGTTGCAGTGCTCAGTGATGTGGATGAGTTGATCTTACTGGAAGTGTATGCTGCCGGAGAAATACCCATCACGGGTGCTGACAGCAGCAGTTTGGCGAATGCCATACGTGCGCGTAAAAAAGTGGTACCCGTCGTCTGCGCTAAAGAAGAAAACCTAGCCAATGTGATCGCGCCCCTGTTGCAGTCGGAAGATTTGGTGTTGATGTTGGGTGCCGGGGATATTGCCGCAATGGCGGTTCAATTACCGCATCAGTTAGGGCAGAACTTATGATGGTGAATCCAGTACCTGATTTGATCCGCGGTGACCTTCGCCATCATGAGTCCATGTCACTGCACTGTAGTTGGCGTACAGGTGGGGCAGCGCGCGCCTATTTTATCCCGGCGGATTTAAACGATTTATCCCTATATTTGAAGCAATTAGAGACGAGCGAATCCAGATTGTGGTTAGGATTAGGAAGTAATTTGCTCGTGCGTGATGGCGGTTTTAATGGCCATGTTTTGGCCCTTTTTAATGCTCTCAACAGATTCGAGATCGACGCAGATCGAGTCTATGTGGAGGCTGGTGTTGCTTGCGCAAAAGTGGCTCGACGAGCCACACAAGCAGGATTAGTGGGTGCAGAATTTTTAGCCGGGATCCCAGGTGCAATGGGTGGCGCTTTGGCAATGAACGCAGGAGCATTCGGCGGTGAAACATGGGATCTGGTGGCTGAGTTGATAGTGCTCGATCCAGCAGGTGAAATGCATCGGCTCAGTCAGTCAGAAGTGCAACGTAGTTATCGGCATGTGATGCTGCCGAAAGGTTATGGCATCGTTGGTGCGGAGTTACAATTAACAGTAGGTGATGTTGCCGAAGCGCAACAGCGGATCAAAACGCTACTGGCTCAACGTGCAGCAACTCAACCGACGCAGACAGCCAACGCGGGATCGGTTTTCAAGAATCCGCCAGAGGATCATGCTGCAAGATTGATCGAAGCTTGTGATTTAAAAGGTCACCGCATTGGCGGTGCGAGTGTCTCCAGCAAACATGCAAACTTTATCATTAACGACAATCAGGCTACCGCAGCGGACATAGAAGCCTTAATTTTGTTCGTGCAACAGACAGTGACAGCACAGCAGGGAATTGATTTAGAACCTGAAGTCAGAATCGTGGGGGAGCGAGCACCATGATTGATGCGACTCGATTTGGGAAAGTGGCGGTGTTAATGGGCGGAGATTCAGCAGAACGCGATATATCACTGTTAAGTGGTGGCGCTGTACTAGAATCACTAGTCAAACAGGGTGTGAACGCTTCTGCGCTGGATACGACAGAATGGGCGCAGACGCTTATTCAGGGAGAGTTCGACCGTGCATTTATCGTGCTTCATGGTCGTGGCGGGGAAGACGGTGTCATGCAGGGCTTATTACAATCACTCAATTTACCCTATACCGGCAGTGGTGTACTGGGATCCGCAATAGCGATGGATAAAATGAGAAGCAAGTGCCTTTGGCAAGCACATCAACTCAATACTCCAAAGTTTCAAGTGATAGAGGAGGGGTGTGATTGGGCCGCCTTGGTCGCTGCTCTCGGTTTGCCTGTCGCTGTAAAGCCTGCCACAGAGGGATCTTCAGTAGGCATCTCAAAGGTAAGCCAGGAAGACGATTTACCTGCCGCTTATGCCAAGGCGCGAGCCTATGACACTGCAGTGATAGCAGAACAGTGGATAACCGGGCGCGAGTTAACCTGTACCGTTTTGCATGATGAATGCCTACCGTTAGTTGAGATCGAAACGGAGTCCGAGTTTTATGACTATCAGGCAAAATACGAAAGTGATGCCACTCAGTACCATTGTCCTGTGTCCCTACCGAGTGTGCTTACAAATCAGTTACAAGCCATGTCTCGGCGAGCATTTGATTGTTTAGGCGCCTCTGGGTGGGGGCGAGTAGATTTGATTTTGGATGAGTCTGAACAACCCTTTCTGATCGAGGTGAACACCGTTCCGGGAATGACGAGTCATTCCTTGGTGCCGATGGCTGCACATGCCGCCGGATATTCCTTTGATGAGTTAGTCATTAAGATTTTAGAGACTTCGCTAAAATCTAAGGGTGCACCCGGGAGGAGGCAGCCATGAGCGTCACGGCCTGGGACAAAGATCCAAGATGGCAACGAGCGCAAACCTCTGAAGTTCGTGTCCCGGGTCGTCGTTGGCCTTGGCGTCGAGAAAATAGACGTATCGCACCAACTGTACAAGTATGGAAGCATTGGCTGTTACTGATCAGTAAACTGTTTTTGATTGGTTTGGTAGCAGCTGGTTTGATTTGGTCACACTTGATGCTAAAAGATCCGAAGATCTTCCCCATCGAGTTAGTACGAATAGAAGGGGATTGGCGCTATCTCGAACCGGATCAGATCCGTGAGTCATTGCAACCTCAATTAGCGGTGAGCTTTTTTAGTTTGGATGTCCGTCAGATACATCAGACCCTACAACGGATCCCTTGGGTGGACAGTGTCAGCATCAAACGAAGGTGGCCAGGGAGGGTGGAGATCCAGGTACAAGAACGAGCGCCAGTTGCGATTTGGCAAAATGCGAAATTATTAGATACTGAACTTAAGGTGTTTACGCCTAACCAGATCCCACAGGGATTAAGATTGCCAAAGTTGAATGGTCCTTCGAGTCAATCAGAAGCAATGTATATCCTGCTTCAGGAATTCAACCGACAACTATCCCCTCTTAATCTGACTATTGATCAACTGATTATGGATGATAGGCATTCCTTAGAGTTATGGCTCGATAATGGTGTGCATATAAAGCTGGGCGCAGAATCTGTGCGCAAACGTTTTTATAATTTTATCCGCATTTACCCTCATTTGAATGCGGAGGAGGAGACTATTATTGATAGCATTGATATGCGTTATCCCAATGGTATGGCGGTTCAGCGGAGCAGCCGATTGATGCCCGAGGTAGGTGATGGGGCAGTCATTAGGAGTAGCGAATGAACAAAAGAGCTGAGAAAAAAAATCTCATAGTCGGTTTGGATATCGGGACCTCCAAGGTAGTGGCGGTGGTTGCGGAAATCAGCCCTGCACATGAAATTGAGATAATTGGTATCGGTAAGCACCCGTCTCGAGGTTTGAAAAAAGGTGTGGTGGTGAACATTGATTCCACGGTGCAGTCCATTCAGCGGGCGGTGGAAGAAGCGGAGCTGATGGCCGGATGCCAAATACATTCTGTATATGCGGGCATCGCCGGTAGCCACATCAGTAGCTTAAATTCGCACGGTATCGTTGCCATCCGGGATAAGGAAGTGACAAGCAGTGATGTGGAGCGCGTGATCGATGCCGCACGAGCGGTAGCTATACCCGCCGATCAGCAGATCCTGCATGTGCTGCCACAGGAATTTATTATCGATAATCAAGATGGTGTGCAAGAGCCGGTGGGTATGTCCGGTGTGCGCTTGGAAGCTAAAGTACACATGGTCACCGGTGCCACTAGTGCGGCACAGAATATTATCAAATGTGTGCGGCGATGTGGTTTAGAGGTGGATGATTTGATTCTCGAACAGTTGGCATCTAGTTACGCGGTGTTAACGGATGACGAGAAAGAGTTAGGTGTGTGCATGGTGGATATTGGTGGGGGGACTACCGATATTGCTGTGTTTACTGAAGGTTCCATTCGTCACACTGCGGTGATCCCCATCGCTGGCGATCAAGTCACTAATGATATTGCGGTGGCATTACGTACCCCGACCCAATTTGCAGAAGAGATAAAAATCAAGCACGCCTGCTCATTGAAACAGTTGGCGTCAGTGAATCAATCCATTGAGGTGCCAAGCGTGGGTGACAGACCGGCCAGACAGTTGTCTCGTCAAACTCTGGCAGATGTGGTGGAGCCACGTTATGAAGAGCTGTTTTCTTTGGTTCAGGCTGAACTCAGACGTAGCGGATTTGAAGATCTCATTGCTGCCGGTATCGTTTTAACAGGGGGCAGTTCACAGGTAGAGGGGGCGATTGAATTAGCGGAAGAGATCTTTCATATGCCGGTCAGATTAGGTGTGCCTGAAGATCTCACGGGTCTTGGAGACGTGGTGAGAAATCCAATCTATGCCACTGGAGTGGGGTTAATTGTTTATGGATATCAGCAAGAAAGGAACTATCGAATGGTGGAACCAAAATTAGAAGGAGGTTTTCAAAGCGTATTGGAGCGGATGAAGCGATGGTTTAAGGGTAATTTTTAAATTAATGGTGCGGTGAAATTTTAGTATTTAAGCAGGACGGGAACTTAAGGAGAAATCAATGTTTGAACTAATGGATTCATACACTCAAAATGCAGTAATCAAGGTGATTGGCGTTGGTGGCGGTGGCGGCAACGCGGTAGAACATATGGTCGCAGGAAACTTAGAAGGGGTGAGTTTCATTTGCGCCAACACCGATGCGCAAGCGTTGAAGGATAAAAAGTCGGATATTATTTTACAAATGGGCAGCAACGTGACTCGTGGTTTGGGTGCCGGTGCGAACCCAGACATCGGTCGTCAAGCCGCGATGGAAGATCGGGAACGCTTGTGTGAAGTGTTGGATGGTGCGGACATGGTGTTTATTACCGCAGGTATGGGTGGTGGAACGGGTACAGGAGCGGCACCGGTAGTGGCCTCAGCGGCAAAAGAGTTAGGGGCATTGACTGTTGCCGTGGTGACCAAGCCATTCCCTTTTGAAGGCAGGAAGCGGTTTTTATTGGCGGAGCAAGGCATTGATGAGCTAAGTCAACATGTGGATTCTTTAATTACGATTCCCAATGAGAAGTTGTTATCAGTGTTGGGCAAAGATGTCAGCTTATTGGAAGCATTTAAAGAAGCGAACAATGTCTTGCTTGGTGCTGTGCAGGGAATATCAGAGCTGATCACTCGTCCTGGGCTAATCAATGTGGATTTTGCCGATGTGCGCACGGTGATGGCGGAAATGGGCATGGCCATGATGGGTACCGGCTACTCTTCAGGCCCCGATCGCGCCCGCGAAGCAGCAGAGTCGGCAGTGAGATCGCCCCTGTTGGAAGATGTTAATTTATCCGGTGCGCAAGGGATCCTGGTGAATGTCACCGCCGGTATGGATCTACAGATTGGTGAATTTGAAGAGGTAGGTAACACGGTGAAGGATTTTGCTTCGGAAAATGCGACCGTGGTGGTAGGGACGGTAATCGATCCTGATTTGACGGATGAATTACGGGTGACCGTGGTCGCTACCGGATTGGGCGCCACCCGCGATAAGCCTGTGAAATTGGTTCACAAACGACGTGCAGACGGCACACCAAATTACCAAATGCTGGAAAGGCCAACGGTGATTCGAAACCGAGCTGTAGGTGAAGATGTGGTACGCGATAACCAAAGTGACGATCTGGATTATCTCGATATCCCTGCATTTTTAAGGAGACAAGCTGATTAATTAGATTGAATTATTAATTTGAGTAACTCTATTTGCACTATAGTGGTGCAAATAGAGCGGCGCGATAAACAAATTTGCAACTTGGTTGGAAAAATGTCATTATTTGCCGCAAATAGCCGATAGTTGAATCATCGGCAAAGGAATTTATCACTATTGCGGCCAATCTACTGCGTAGGAAACGCCAGGAAAGTCAATGATTAAACAGCGCACACTCAAAAATATTATTCGTGCCACTGGTGTTGGATTACATACCGGTGAGAAGGTTTTATTAACTTTAAAACCTGCACCTGCGAATACTGGAATCGTCTTTACTCGCTCTGATCTGGATTCTCCCGTGGATATTCCAGCCTTGGCAGAATATGTGGGTGAAACTACCTTATCCACATCTCTAGAGAAGGATGGGCACAGGATCTCCACAGTAGAACATCTGTTGTCGGCGTTAGCTGGGTTAGGCATTGACAATCTGTTTATCGATGTTAGTGCTTCCGAAGTGCCGATCATGGATGGTAGTGCGGGTCCTTTCGTATTCCTGTTGCAGTCAGCTGGAATTGAAGAGCAGAATGCGCCAAAACGGTTCATCCGTATTAAGAAGAGCGTGAAAGTTCAAGATGGCGAAAAGTGGGCTCGGTTCGAACCCTTTGATGGCTTTAAGGTCTCTTTTGTCATTGATTTCGATCATCCTGCTTTTAAGAACACAGCACAAGCCGCCACTATCGATTTTTCTAGCACTTCCTTTGTGCGCGAGGTGAGTCGTGCTAGAACTTTTGGTTTTATGGGTGATATCGAAAAGCTACGGGCACAAAATTTAGCGCTAGGCGGTAGTCTGGACAACGCCATTGTAGTAGACGAGTATCGAGTGCTAAATGAAGACGGATTGCGCTACAGCGATGAGTTTGTTCGTCATAAAATACTAGATGCGATCGGAGATCTCTATCTATTAGGTTCCAACCTTATTGGCGCTTTTAGCGGTTATAAGTCGGGTCATGCATTGAACAACTTGTTACTGAGAACATTGATCAAGCAACCAGATGCATGGGAGCAAGTGACCTTTGAACAGGGATCAGAGTCGCCCATATCTTTCACGCGTCCACAGTTTGTTCGCTAGCCTAAATTCACGTTTGGGATAAAGCGAACCGAATTCGTTAATTCTCTTTAGCATCTCCGAGGGCGTCTCGAAGTGTCTGCAGATGGTGTTTGGTGCCAACGGCGGGATGCGGTTTGCGCTTCGGTATAATCTCGGCTGGCTGAGGGGACTCCGGGATGAGTCGGATCTTCTTTATGCCATTAAAAACCGGGTCAAGCCTAAGCTGATTCTCCAACTCTGGTAATTGATAACGCATTCGAGTGAATAAACTGCCCTGGGGCATACTAATGACTAGCTCCTGCTGCTGCCATTTGACAATATTTATCTGTTTGTAGAGCTGAGGTGATAAGTGTTTAGCCAATTGCTGCTGCAGTTGTAGATTGTTATGGGCTTGCGCCACTAAATTACCCAGGGTGGCATTTTTTTTGCGTAATATCTCTTTGATTGGACTCAATTTTGTGTTCAATGGTCACTTTCCTGGCCGTCGTGCTAGCAGTTACTTTAGCTTGAATTGGCTTCGCGCGTAAAGGGACACCAATCATGAAGATTGTGTTAATTGCAAGACGGGGTGCAACACCTCGAACATTTCACCTCGCACCCAAAGTGAAATGGTCGCTTTTGTTCATGCTCGGATTTTTTTTACCACTCTGTTTAATGAGTCTCGGATATTGGTTAGCAACCCAGAGATCTCCGCAACTACCTAATATGGTCATCGTTGATCCTTCGGAGACGCAGCAGAGTGATATTCATTCGCACAATAGGGTGCTCATCGACGAGCTTGGAAGACTGGAGGCGCGTATTATGAGTATCGAGGCGATTTCCAATCGCTTGCTGAAGATGACGGGCGCTTCGGATATAGAACTCATACCGCCCACTTCAGAATTTCTTTCAAATCCTTCTGCACAAGATGAAGACATGGTCGCGGTAGTTGTGCGCACACGAGTGGCTCAACTTCGAGATAAAACCAACCAGTTGGATCAACGTATTGATGTGTTAACCAATCTGTTGCTTGAGCAGAAATGGCAGGGTGAGCGCTTGATCAGCGGTTGGCCGATTCAGAAAGGCTGGATTTCATCTCGATACGGTTATCGAAACGATCCCTTCCATGGTAGACGGGAATTTCACAAAGGAATCGATTTTGCGGGGAAGGATAATAGTCCGGTGGTCGCGGTGGCAGGTGGGCTAGTCACTTGGGCGGGCAAGCGTTTTGCTTATGGAAATTTAGTAGAGATCAACCATGGCAATGGATTTGTCACCCGTTATGGTCATAATAAATCACTCATTGTCGGAGTAGGTGAATTAGTTGAAAAGGGTCAAATAATCGCCAAAATGGGATCATCGGGTCGTTCCACTGGACCCCATGTGCACTTTGAGGTATTTCAAAATGGGAAACATACTAATCCCATGCGTTATGTACGCGGCCATCGAGGATAGATCATAGATGGTGAGCCTACCCGCATCAAGGTACAATCGCGCTTAAAATTTCTCCCGATCATCCCTGCCAAATAGAGGTTTCGATAGCAATGTTTGCCAAAGTTTTTACCAAAGTATTTGGGTCGAGAAATAGCCGTACTGTTAAACGGCTGCAGAAAAAGGTGACTCAAATCAATGCACTTGAAGAAGAATGCGAGACCCTTAGTGATGACGCATTGCGCGCCAAAACAGAGGAGTTTAAGTCGCGAGTACAAGCAGGTGAATCTTTAGACGATTTATTGGTGGAGGCTTTTGCAGTTGTGCGGGAGGCGGGCAAACGTGTATTAGAAATGCGCCACTTCGACGAACAACTGCTGGGGGGCATGGTATTGCATGAAGGCAACATTGCTGAAATGAGAACCGGTGAAGGGAAAACCCTTGTGGCCACTCTGGCTGCCTATCTGAACGCATTGAGCGGTGAAGGCGTGCATGTGATCACGGTCAATGACTATTTGGCGAGACGAGACGCAGAATGGATGGGGCAGATTTATGAGTTTCTCGGGTTGAGTGTGGGCGTCATCCTGGGTGGTATGGAGGCAGAGGAAAAGCGGGCCGCATATGCATCAGATATTATCTATGGCACCAACAATGAATTTGGCTTCGATTATTTACGCGACAATATGGCTTTTTCACTCGACCAAAAAATGCAGAGAAAATTAAACTTTGCCATTGTAGACGAAGTGGATTCTATTCTAATCGATGAAGCCAGAACCCCGTTAATTATTTCCGGTCCGGCAGAAGATAGCTCTGAATTATACAAACAGTTGAATGGCATTGTGCCCAAACTTTCGGCGCAAGCCGGCGAAGAGTCGGAAGGTGATTTCTATGTCGATGAAAAGGCACGCCAAGTATTTTTAAGCGAGCAGGGCCACGAGCATGTGGAGCAGTTACTCATTGAGGCGGGTATTATGTCGCCCGAAGAGAGTCTCTATGGAGCTGAAAATGTGCTTCTACTCCACCATTTAAATGCAGCACTTCGTGCCCACACATTATTCAAAAAGAATGTCGACTACATAGTGCGAAACGGTAAGGTGGTGATAGTCGATGAATTCACCGGCCGAACCATGCCCGGTAGGCGTTGGTCGGAAGGTTTACATCAGGCGGTGGAAGCTAAAGAGGGCGTCTCAATCCAACAAGAAAATCAGACCCTAGCGGCCATTACCTTTCAAAATTATTTTCGTATGTACAACAAACTTTCCGGCATGACCGGAACTGCAGATACCGAAGCATTCGAGTTTCAGCAGATCTATGATTTAGAGGTGGTGGTGATCCCTACTCATAAAGCTATGGTCAGAGAAGATCTGCCTGATCTGGTGTTGCTTAGTGCCGAGGAAAAATATGATTGCATTGTAGAGGACATTAAAGAACGTGTAGCTAAAGGCCAACCGGTATTGGTGGGCACTGCATCGATTGATAGCTCGGAACTGCTGTATAAAAGACTGACCCAGGAAAAGATTGAGCATCAAGTTTTGAATGCCAAATTTCATGAAAAGGAGGCGGAGATTATTGCCCAGGCTGGCCGCCCCGGACATGTCACTATTGCCACCAATATGGCGGGCCGAGGTACAGATATTGTGCTTGGAGGGAGTTTAGAGGCAGATCTGGCTCATACCGATCCCAATGACGAAGTACAGCAAGCAGCGGTAAAACAGGCGTGGCAAAAGCGTCATGATGCCGTGTTGCAGGCGGGTGGATTGCACGTAATTGGCTCCGAACGACATGAAAGTCGAAGAGTAGATAACCAGTTGCGGGGGCGCTCTGGCCGTCAAGGTGATCCCGGCTCCTCTAGATTTTTTGTCTCCCTGGAAGATAACTTGATGCGGATTTTTGCTTCTGAGCGTGTTTCGGGACTGATGCAAAGATTGGGTATGGAAGAAGGCGAAGCGATCGAACATCCTTGGGTGACCAAGGCTATTGAGAATGCACAACGTAAAGTAGAAGGTCGTAATTTTGATATCCGCAAACAGTTATTGGAATACGATGATGTCTCAAATGAACAAAGAAAAGTGATTTATGAGCAACGGGATGATCTGTTGCAGATGCAGGATATCTCCGAGACGATTACAGAAATGCGCTCTGATGTGGTGAATACTTTTTGTGATAGATATATTCCGCCCCAAAGTATGGAAGAGCAATGGGATCTCGAGGGTTTGCAAACTGCATTAGCAGAGGAGTTTGGTGCGACATTCCCTCTGCAATCTTGGTTAGATGAGGATGCTGCTTTAGATGAAGAAGGTTTAAGAAATAAAATCGTAGAACAGTTGGAAAATCAATATCAAGAAAAAGAAGAACGTGCGACCCCTGCCGTGATGCGCGATTTTGAACGTCACATGATGTTACAGATTTTAGATAAATCTTGGAAAGAACATCTGGCCATGTTGGATCATTTACGTCAGGGCATCCATTTTCGTGGCTATGCGCAAAAAAATCCAAAACAGGAATACAAGCGGGAGGCTTTTGAACTGTTCCAGAATTTGTTGGATAACATGCGTTTTGAAGTGATTTCAATCATAAGTAAGGTGCAAGTGCAAACCAAAGACGAGCTTGAACAGCAAGAAATCGAGCTTCAAAAGCGCCGAGAACAGGAGATGCAATTTCGTCATGCCGAACAAAGCGCCATGGCCGAAGCAGAAGCCGAAGTGATGGCGGCAGCCGCCGGGGATGATTCAGCGGCCAGCGAACAGCGCCCCTATGTGCGCACTGATCGTAAAGTGGGACGAAATGAACCCTGTCCATGCGGCAGCGGAAAAAAATATAAGCAGTGCCACGGCCAATTGAGCTAATATTTCAAAACTATGAAACAAAATCTGGATACCAACGTACAGGTATTACCTGTGTT
>DJFZ01000060.1:59680-77635 GCA_002432655.1 Thiotrichaceae bacterium UBA5859
ACGTACAGGTATTACCTGTGGCGGGTGTGCGTGTACATACTGTTGCGGCCGGGATACGTTATCAAAATCGTCCCGACTTGGTACTATTTGAACTCGCGCCCGGTAGCCACACCGCGGCACTATTTACTCAAAATGCCTTTTGTGCCGCCCCCGTGGAGGTGGCGAAAACACACCTACGGGAGTCGATGCCGCGCTATTGGTTAATTAATACCGGTAATGCGAATGCGGGTATGGGTGAACAAGGCAGAGAAGATGCTTTAGCCTGTTGTGTTGCTGTCGCGGGCTTAACTCAGGTGAAGGCGACAGAGGTATTGCCCTTTTCCACCGGGGTGATTGCTGAGCGTTTGCCGATTGAACCTATAGTGAAGTCATTGCCGTCACTAGTCGATGGATTAAATGTATCAGGTTGGTCGCTTGCTGCCAGCGGCATCATGACGACGGACACCAAACCAAAGGGTGCTTCCCGTCAGTTTGAAGTTAGCGGTCAAACCTATACCATAAGCGGTATTGCCAAGGGTGCCGGCATGATTAAGCCCAATATGGCCACGATGTTGGCATTTTTAGCAACGGACTGTAGTGTGGCACCTTCCATCTTGCAATCGATCCTGGCGCAAGCAACAGCCGCTTCGTTTAATCGTATCTCTGTGGACGGGGATACCTCAACCAATGATGCATGTGTTTTTGCAGCGACCGGTTTAGCCGCTAATCAACCTATTGAGACCGAGAAAGGTGAGTTGTATCAAGTGCTATTGGCACAAACTGTTGATCTCTGCCAGGAGCTTGCCATTGAGTTAGTGAAAGATGGGGAAGGCGCGAGTAAGTGTGTGACCATTGAAGTAGCACAAGCGATGAGTGAACAAGAAGCTGCGAAAGTGGCTTACACCATCGCCGAATCGCCTTTGTGTAAGACCGCGTTTTTTGCCTCCGATCCCAATTGGGGTCGAATCTTGGCAGCTGTTGGGCGAGCAGGTGTTGCGAAATTAGCCGTGGAAAAGGTGCAGATCTATTTAGATTCTTTACCTTTAGCCACTGCGGGTGCCGTGGCACCGGACTATATTGAATCCAGAGCACAACAGATCATGGCACAGTCTGCTTTCAAGATCCGTATTGAACTAGGGCGCGGTGATGCCTGCTACCAAGTTTGGACCACTGATCTCAGTTATGACTATGTGCGTATCAATGCGGAATATAGAACTTAAGCCGGATCGGCATAGTGTTCTTCCAGTTGCGGTAGCTATCATCAAGAATACCGCGGGACAAGTTCTACTCAGTCAACGATCATCCCATAAGCCTGAAGGGGATAAATGGGAGTTCCCAGGCGGCAAAGTGGAAGCTGGAGAGACCGTCGAACAGGCCTTGCAGCGAGAACTATTAGAAGAATTGGGCATCCAACCCACTCATATCAACTTTTTCATGAGGGTACCGTTCAGTTACCAACAATTGTCTGTAGAGTTATTTATTTATGAAGTGCATGCGTACGAGGGCCTAGCAGTCAGTAATGAGGGCCAACCGCTGGCTTGGGTAGCGCCAGGGCAGTTGGCTAACCTCTCAATTCCTGCGGCAAACCAAGCTATTCTCAATGGCTTGAGATTGCCTAACTTAGTCCTAGTGACCCCTGAGCCTGATCCCAAGCAGGCCCCAGAGCACTCTTTTCTACCTCGATTAGAACAACTATTAAAAGCGGGGGTGCCCATGGTGCAGTTTCGTGTGAAGGGATTAGATCTGAAACAAAAAATGGCGCTAGCAAGAGTCAGTCGCGAATTATGTCGGGAATATGGAAGTTTCTATTTACATAATGGTAGTCTGCAAGAGGCGCTGAAGTTAGATGCGGATGGGGTGCACTTAGATTCTCATCGACTAAAAAATAGTGGCTGCTTGCGAAAAAATCCAAAATTGCTTTATTCCAGCGTCTGCCACTCTATTGATGAATTACAATTGGCCAAGCAGCGGAAAATTGATTTTATTTTTATCTCCCCTGTATGTGCTACCGCTTCTCATCCAGGGTCGGTGCCGTTGGGGTGGGACAAAACCAAAGAGTTGTTGGATCTTGCGCCCATGCCGGCTTACCTGTTGGGAGGCATGAATGCTGATGATTTTAAACGGGCATTCGACTTGGGTGCACAGGGATTGGCCGCTACCTCTATCTTATGGCAAGCAATAGAATCTGTACCTTCAATCCTCAGTCGGGCGGTACGGATCCCATATCAGATCTGATTCCAGTGGTTCAGAAATACGATTGTCTTCATCCGCCCATTTACCTAGATCGATCAGCTTACACTTTTCGCTACAAAAGGGGCGGTGAGTGGAATGTTCATTCCATGGAACAGATTGCCGACAGCGGGGGCAGGCCACATTGGTTGCCATCCGTTAAAGCACACAACAATTAAGATAAAAAGGAATATCTTCTTTCACTTGCGTGGCCCGTTGATGTTTAACGTAACGCATAAAACGCACAGAAACGCGGTGCTTACCGGCGCTGATTTCTGGAAATACTTGTAAGTGACGCGCGACTGAAACTTGCAATAATTGGTAAGCACGTTGTTTATTTAGATTGTTTTGATAAAAACCTGCTACAGCAATTGCTTCTTGTGCATCGTTGCTTTCTCGAGTCAATTTTAAAATTAAATTGATAGAACGACGTATGCCATCTAGTTGTTGATACCACTCTTGCAAATCTTCACTTCGCGTGGACATCTCTTGACCCAACCAGTGCTGTAGAATGGGCAAATCAAAATCGCAGGTACCGGCGATCAATCCCATGCGTTGTAAAATACTGCTTAACACCTCCTGATCCCGAAGCGATTGGCCCAGGCGTCCTTTATGCTGTATTAATTCATCCAACAAAGATTCCATCTCGTCTAAGATGTAAGTTAACTTGTGCGGATCGACATCTTGGATCTTGTCTAGTTCTGCTAAGCGACTGATTTGATGATCTAGCTCCTTGATCACATCGGTTCGCAGATCATTACGATCTAAAATATGCAATATAGTGACAAGGGCCATTAAAGACTGACGTGCTTCTCGCAGGGATTCTCCGTAGATCGCTTGTGTGCCCTCACCAAAAAGGCTTTCTAAGCGAAGGAAGGTACGAATTCTTTCACACAGCGGCAATTCGTAAGTGAGCATCGGCACACTGGTGTTGCCCAGAACACTGGTGTCATCTGCGGTTTCGTCAGTACTGATTAGTGTAAAGGCCATTGGTTTTCTAACGCTTAATCCCGCCATGCTGGTAGCTTGCCCGTCTGTTCAATTTAGGTTATCGGCTAGTTGTAGATATCTCTGATGAAGCTGCTTGACTTGTACCTCTAGGTCTTTGATGTCATTGTCATTTACGATGATATCGTCTGCTAGAGATCGGCGTTCTTCACGCGAAGATTGAGTGTCTAGTATTGCCTCCACAGATCCGCGATCGACACTATCTCGAATCATAGTCCTTTGGATTTGTTGCTCTTTGTCCACATCCACCAAGAGAACCCGCTGAGCTAAACCGCGTTGCCCCCCTGTCTCTGCTAGTAGTGGGATTTCGAGGATAACATACTTACTCGATGCGCCTTGTAGAGCGGCTTGCATCGCCATGAATATGGCGGGATGGGTGATATTTTCTAGCACTTTTTTCTCTTCAGGGTGTTGAAATATGTATTCCCGCATCCGTTCTCTATCTAGCTCTCCTTGCTGATTTAACATCTCAGTGCCAAAATGTTCGATTATTTTTTTTAAAGCCGGTTTGCCTGGTGCGACCACATCCCGTGCCAGCTGATCTGTATCTATAGTGGTGACCCCTAAGTCTCTAAATATCTTGGCGACAGTGGATTTTCCTGATCCAATGCCCCCTGTTAACGCTACTATATACATTGATACTTAGACCATCCTGAACAAGAAAGTCTCAAGTGTAGTCAGATGATTTTTAAAGGCAAGAAGATTAATGGAGTAGTGGTGTGCCTAAATAGGCTTGTATGATGTTCTCACCCCAGATCAGGGCGATCCAGCCTGCAGCAGCCAGGTATGGGCCAAAGGGTATCGCCAGCTGACGATCTGCGCCACGAAACACTATTAGACTAATACCAAAGGCTGCACCTACTAGTGAGGAAAGCAGAATAATCAACGGTAGGCTTTGCCAGCCAAGCCAAGCCCCTAAGGCGGCGAATAGCTTAAAATCCCCAAAGCCCATGCCTTCTTTTCCAGTGATGATTTTAAAAATCATATAAATCGTCCAAAGACTTAGGTATCCGGCGATGGCACCCACAATCGCCTCGGTGGGTGTACTAAAGGCTTCAAAGGAAAATAAACTGAGTAACAGACCAAGCCATAATAGGGAGAGCGTAATTTGATCCGGCAAGATTTGGTGATCAATATCGATCAATGACAAGGCAATCAAAGACCAAGTCAGGACTAGTGCTGCTAGAGCCTCGATATTGAATCCAAAGTAAAAGACTACAACCATACTAAAAATGGCGGTGAGGCATTCTACTATCGGGTAGCGAACTGAAATTCGCGCCCCGCAATGGCGACATTTTCCGCGCAAAAATATCCAACCGAATAAGGGAATGTTATCCCGCGCCCAAATATCCTCTTTACAGTTTGGGCAATGGGAAGCAGGAAACGCTAGGTTTAGTGCGTCGTTATCGTCTTTACTTTCATCATTTGGATCCAGCTCAAGGTATTCTCTCGCTTGAATTCGCCACTCTCTGAACATCATAAGCGGCAAACGATAGCTGACGACATTGAGAAAACTACCGACAACTAGACCAAGTAGACCAGCTACTGCGATTAGAGCAATCGGGTGATGATTAAAGTAGAGAGCTAATTCTGACATCCGTGTCTGAATCGATTATGTGAACAAAAGACCTTAAACCACTTGGCCCATTTTGAAGATTGGCAAATACATAGCGGTGACCAGACCGCCCACCAGAATACCGAGCACAGCCATAATAATTGGCTCCAACAGTGAACTTAGGTTATCCACCATATTATCCACCTCTTCTTCGTAAAAATCGGCCACCTTACATAACATAGTGTCGAGCGAGCCGGACTCTTCACCAATCGCTACCATCTGCACCACCATATTAGGAAATAACTGTGTGCCTTTCATCGCTTGTTGCAACTGCTGACCGGTGGAGACCTCTTCACGAATTTTTAGCACCCCATGGGTAAACACCCAATTGCCGGTTGCACCCGCGACTGTTTCCAAAGCTTCCACTAGTGGCACACCTGCTGCAAAGGTGGTCGCGAGGGTTCGCGCGTAGCGTGCAATGGAAGCTTTGGTGACAATGTCGCCTACAACAGGGAGTTTTAGTGTCAGTTTATCCAAATTTTGACGAAACTTAAGGGACTTCTTTTTCGCCTGGGAAAACGCTACTCCACCACCGATAACACCTGCAAGCATCGGCAGCCACCATTTTTGCATAAACTCTGACAGATCGATCACCATGCGGGTAAAGGTGGGCAAGTCGGCACCAAACCCAGAGAAGAGATCTTCAAATTGTGGCACCACGAACACCAGCAGAATGGCGGTGACTGCAAAAGCGATGACGATAATGGCCGTCGGGTAGGTCAATGCTTTTTTAATTTTTGCCTTAATAGCTTCGGTTTTTTCTTTATAGGTGGCAATCTTATCTAAGAGATCATCCAATACACCCGCCTGTTCACCGGCCGCGGTTAGGTTACAGAAAAGCTCATCGAAATATTGCGGGTGTTTACGCAAGGCTTCAGAAAAAGAATTGCCTCCCTCGATGTCTGCTTTAATTTCCATGATCAAAATTTGCATCGCCGGGTTATCGTGACCCTTGCCAATGATATCGAAGGCTTGTACCAAGGGCACCCCAGCCTGCATCATGGTGGCCATCTGGCGTGCGAAGACAGCGATATCCTTGGTGAGGATCTTTTTCTTACGGTTAGCTGTTGCCGCAGATTTTTTGGAGATTTTCGAGGGCGTGATCCCTTGTCGGCGCAGCTCGGCCTTAATCAGGGCGGCACTGGTTCCCTGGCTTTCGCCTTTGGTTTTCCGGCCCCGTTGATCGGTTCCTTCCCAAGCAAAGGTAGATGACTTTAACTCTTTAGATGCCGCCATGGTACTTAATCCTTAGTTACACGATTGATTTCTTCGAGGCTGGTCAGGCCTTCGCCTACCTTATTTAACCCAGATCGGCGCAGATCATGAATACCTTCCTCTTTCGCCTGCCGGGCCAATTGCAATGAGTTTGCTCCGGTCATGATGAGATTTTGTGTCTCCTCAGATATCGGCATCACTTCATAAATGCCCACTCGGCCAGAGTATCCTTGTTTACATTTACTACATCCTACCGCCTCGAACAGCTTTAACTCTGGTATCTCAGCAGCGGTGAAGCCTGCACGTAAAAGCACTTCTTTCGGTAGTTTTGTTTCTTTTTTACAGTGGGGGCAAAGTCTTCGTGCCAACCGTTGCGCGATAATCAGGTTGACTGAAGTGGCAATATTAAAGGGCTCAATGCCCATGTTCATTAATCTGTTTAGCGTCTCTGGTGCACTATTGGTATGTAGTGTTGAGAGTACCATGTGGCCGGTCTGTGCCGCCTTAATCGCAATTTCTCCGGTTTCCTTATCCCGGATTTCCCCTACCATAATCACATCTGGGTCTTGACGCAAGAATGAACGCAAGGCGGAAGAAAAGGTCAACCCCACTTTCGGATTCATATTGACTTGGTTAATTCCTGCTAAGTTAATTTCTACCGGATCCTCAGCTGTGGAAATATTGCGTTCATCGGTATTTAAGATATTGAGTCCGGTATAGAGGGATACCGTTTTACCACTACCCGTTGGCCCGGTCACCAACACCATACCTTGAGGCTTATGAATGGCGTCGAGAAAATGTTCCTTCTGTTGAGGCTCGTAACCCAACGCATCGATACCAATTTTGGCGCTACTGGGATCGAGGATCCGCATCACAATCTTCTCTCCCCAGAGGGTCGGGAGCGTGTTGACCCGAAAATCGATGGCACGCTTTTTCGACAAGCTCAATTTAATTCGGCCATCCTGGGGGACGCGACGTTCAGAAATATCCATCCGCGCCATAACCTTAATCCGTGCGGTGAGTCGGTTGGCAATACTCATGGGTGGGGAGGCGGCAGTATGCAGAATACCGTCTTGTCTGAAACGAATGCGGAAACTTTTTTCGTATGGCTCAAAGTGAAGATCGGAGACTCCCTTGTGGATGCCATCCAGCAAGACTTTGTTAACAAAACGCACAATCGGGGCGTCATCTCCGCCTGCTTCATCGTCCGTTGTATCCATTTCCTCTTCGCCGGAAACGATATCAAGCGCATCTAAGTCCTCATCATCGAGGCCTTCACCGATATCTAGATCCTCCTGGGCAAAGGCTTTTTCGATTGCCAGTACCAGCTTGTCATCTTCGACGATGATGGCTTCGATGTTGAGACCCGAAGCAAACTTGATTTCGTCCAATGCTTCTAAATTGGTCGGATCTGAAATCCCAACAAATAGCCTATTTCCTCGTTTAAAAATGGGCAACAGGTGATGTTTTCTCACCAGCTTTTCTTTGACTAGATTTCGAGTTTCGGTATTTGATTCTAAGCGACTGATATCAAAAAGAGGGAGACCAAACTCCAGGGATGCCATGGTAGCTACTTGGCGGGCTGAGAGAATGTCATTCTTCGTGAGATAGGTGACAAAGGGGAGTTTGTCAGATTTTGCTCCCTGAAGCGCATCCTGAGCCTCTTCATGGCTCAGTAAATTGTCTTGGACCAATTTGCGTGCTAGCCCATCCAGTGGAATGTCAGTCGTCGTTGCCATGCAGTTTTAAGTTATCCTTATCAATCACTGGTGCTGTTTCCTACTGGGTGAATTGATCTCCAATGCGTCAATTTCTTTAACTTTACAGTTCGGCGGAGAGTCCCCATCTCCCAATAGGCACAGGACACTATTAAACCTTCAGTTCTAGAGATGCTAGCGGCATGAGCGTCTTCCTCTGAAGCGCCCTTAGTCAGTTGATCAGAGTTTGGACATCTGTCGATAACTTTGATATATCATAGAGATGGATTTAATAAGCGCTTCTTACCCACTTTCAGCTGAGTCAATTAAGAGTTACTTAAGCGAGCATCAGATCCAGCCGACGTTGCAGAGGATTGAGATCGCTCGTCTGCTGTTTGGTAAGAATCAGCATCTTACCGCGGAAGACGTCCTGCGCTCGGTAAATTCTGCCGGGTCAATGGTCTCCAAGGCCACCGTTTACAACACGTTAGGTCTGTTCGCAAAGCGCGGTTTAATTAGACCGATTTGGGTGGATGGGAACCGTCTTTTCTATGACACCAACATGGTTCCTCATCACCATTTTTATCACTTGGACACCGGGCAGTTAACGGATGTGTCCTCCACGGATATCAAAATCAGCCAATTGCCACCGCTTCCGGAGGGTACCCTGGCTGCCGGAATCGATGTTGTGATCCGTGTCTGTGAGTCTGAAGAAGCACACTGAAACTCAGCTCGGATTATCCAAGCCCTTGTTTCTCTATTGGTTTATCCTTATACTCGAGCGCTCTTTTGCCGGAGTAGCTCAGTCGGTAGAGCAATTCATTCGTAATGAAAAGGTCGGGGGTTCGATTCCTCTCTCCGGCACCATTCGCTTGTTTACCCATCCCTAACTGTGCGCTTTAAAAAGGGTATCAAGATGCGCGGCCTGACATTTTTTACCAACGCTTTTCCTCTCTGGGTGTTAGTTGCCAGCGTAGTAGCTTTGATTGAACCACAGATTTTTACTTGGTTTAGCGGGCTTTATATTACCCTCGGACTTGGGGTCATTATGTTGGGTATGGGGCTCACTTTAAGCATCGGTGATTTTAAGAATATTCTACGTTATCCGGCATGGGTGGCCCTAGGAGTGGGGTTGCAGTTTATACTGATGCCGATTTGTGGTTGGTCATTAAGTCACTTGTTTGAGCTGCCGGCTTTTCTAGCCGCCGGATTAATATTGGTGGCTTGTTGTCCAGGTGGGACAGCGTCGAACGTGATCTGTTTTTTGGCGGGTGCAAACGTTGCTCTATCTGTCACTATGACCGCGATTTCTACTCTGTTTGCAGTGATGTTGACACCAATCTTGACGACTGTGTTGGTGGGTGAGCGAGTAGAGGTTAGTGCCTGGGGCTTATTCGTCAATACAGTGCAGGTGGTGTTAGTTCCAGTTTTTCTCGGCGTATTACTGAATCGTTATGCACCTAGGTTTACCGAGCGCGTACAGATAATTGCGCCCGCAATCGCTGTTATCGCCATTGTCTTCATCGTCGCAAGTATTATCGGATCTGGGCGGGAGATGATCTTGACCTCCGGCATAAATCTGATTTTGGCGGTTTTTTGTTTACATTCATTAGGGTTTCTAGTGGCTTATGTTTCGGCATGGGCATTCACCCAAGAGCGGATAGTTTCTCGCACAATCTCCATTGAGGTGGGCATGCAAAACTCTGGACTGGGGGCGGTATTGGCGAGAAACAATTTTGCCGATCCAGCGGCAGCTATTCCAAGTGCGATTTCTAGTGTTTTCCATTGTGTCATGGGCAGTGTACTTGCGGGCATCTGGCGCACGCGCGTGCCTCAGAGGATTTCTCCCGAGTCGGTTTCTGGAGGTTAAATCTCTTCAAACAGGAGTGAAAAATCAGTGGCTTGAATATGTTTTGTTAAGCTACCAATGGAGATAGCGTCAATGCCTGTGCGGGCGATTTGACCCACCGTGGAATCGGTTACGCCGCCTGAGGCTTCTAATCTCGCTCGGCCCCCATTTATTTCTACTGCTTCTCGAAGCGTCTCTAAGGAAAAGTTATCCAATAAGATCTGGTCTACCCCAAGTGCTAAGGCTTGGGAGAGTTCATCTAGGTTTTCCACTTCAACTTCTAAAGGCACATCAGGCCGATTGCTCCTCGCCTGTGATACCGCTCTTTCTATGCTGCCAGCAGCACGAATATGGTTTTCCTTGATGAGGTAAGCATCGAATAGTCCCATGCGGTGATTTTCGCCTCCCCCACAGCGCACCGCATATTTTTGTGCCGTTCGTAGTCCAGGAACGGTTTTTCTGGTGTCAAGGATGATGACGTTAGTGTCCGCCACCAGTTGCACATAGTGTGCGGTCTGAGTGGCGACGGCTGAGAGAGTTTGCAGAAAATTGAGCGCAGTCCGTTCGGCGGTGAGAATACCTCGAGCAGGGCCCTGGATGTCACAAACCGGCTGATCCTTTTGCATTCGTTCGCTATCTACTAAGTGCCAACTCAGATGGATTTTCGCATCAACTTGTCGAAAGGCCTCCTCAGCCCAGGCTTGCCCAGCGAGGATGGCGCTCTCCCGGGCGACGATTGTGGCGTGTGTATGTTGCGTCGCTGGGATCAACTCAGCACTGATATCTCCGCTGCCCACGTCTTCTCTTAGTGCAGATTGAACGTCGTACCGTATCTCATCTAAAGGTAATTGTTTAGCAGGATCTGTCGTCATAAAAGTAGGTTCATTTAATTTCGGGCGCCAGTGTAGCAGTTTCTGTCGCCACGCCCAATCTAGGCATCTTCCGCATAGCGCGGGGTGTGAACTGCATCACAGGATCAGAGCACCTGTAGTGCCTGCCACTCGATTCCTGGGCCGATATATGAAGTGGATACCATGATATTTACTAAGACGGGGCTTTTGTGACAGTCATGAGGGGTACCTCTGCATATTCTCAATTCTTGAGTGAAACCTGGTTGGCCATCCAACCTGCACTGCGTCACCTGTTTGAGCAATTTTTGTTGGAGCAGCATAAGTTGATGCGGCGTCACGCAGATACACTCACAGATAGCTCTGGCAAACAGAAATGGCTGATGGGTTTAGCGCATATCAGTGAAATTCAAGATCGTTGGTTGTCGGATTTTCTGGACGAGGTAGCGACTTCTGCGTTTGGCGTTGCCGACTTAAATGGTGCGGATATTGATGAATCTACCCAACAAAAAATTCTACTCTATGACCAGGTTATTAAAGCCAGCCATCGGGATAGGTTAGCGCGCATCCATCAACTGCAACACAAAGAGTCTAGTCAGTTTTGGCAACAGGTTCAGTCCATATTGCCAGCCGGTGCTGCAGTAGAAGATTTTCCCTTGGCGCCCAAGCCTTTGCTGAGATGTTTTTTGTCGTCGTTAGATTCCGTTGACGTTTCCACGGATCTTCGTCCTCTGTTGTTCGATTGTTTTGAAACAGAGGTGTTGTCCCATAGTGTCAACCTGTATCGCCACCTAGAGGAGCGTCCTCATAAACGGAATCAGCATACCGAGGAACAATGGGACCACACAGAAGCCCTTCAGGGCGTGGTCGCTTTGGTGTTTGATTACATTTTGGAAAATGCTCAGGTACACCCGAAGCTGCAGCAACAGATCAGACGTTTGCAGCCCCCATTGGTGGACAGTGTGCGTACAGATAAGAGCTTTCTGACACGAAAACAGCACCCTGCTAGAAAGTTGATTAAAGATGTTTGCGAACTCTGTATCAACCATGATCCGGACAAAGATGCAGATGGGCGACTCTTTCTGCAAGCATTCACTCGGATCATCGATGAGTTATTGGAGGCATACAGAGGCAATGCCAACGTATTTGTAGACGCCCGCTCTAGTTTGCATGCATACATCCAAAAGAACTTTAAAAAACTATATCCTATATTAGACTCGAATGCTTGTGGTGATGAAGTAGGGGAAAACCAGATGCAACCAAACACCCCTATTGAGCTGAACGAATATGAAACTTATGTGTGTACTATCATCAATCGAATATTAGAAAACTACCATTTAAGTCAACCCGTTTGCCAGTTTATTATCGAGTCTTGGAGTTGGGTGATGAATGCATTGTTAGAACGTGAAGGCGCGGAAAGCCAAAACTTTATTTGGTCGTTGCACGTCTTACACAATATTGCCAATATGTTCCATCTTGACCGCTCAGGGGTTCAGTCAATGACTGCCGAGGGTCAGTTTCACCAGCTAATACAGGATATTCAGACAGGTTTTAACTTTGTTGCATTCAGTCATACTCGTAAAGAAAAAACGATTCGTTTATTAGAACAAGAATATAATCTTTTGAATAATGATAAAACTTTAGGCTTGGTGATGGTGCACTAAAGGAAAAATCACTAAAATAAAGAAATGATAAAAATCAATTCAGGTTGGTTAGATCCTGTTCGCCGCATCGAATCACCTAATGCAGATGATCGTCCTGCAGATATTACCGTGGATCTCATTGTGTTACACAATATCAGTCTGCCGCCGAATGAATTTGGCGGCGAAGATATTATTCATCTATTTTGCAATCAATTAGATCCAAATAAACATCCCTACTTTAAAACTATTGCACATTTGCGCGTGTCGTCACATCTATTAATTGAGCGTCAGGGTAATATTGTGCAGTTTGTGCCGTTTCATAGACGTGCTTGGCATGCCGGAGAATCTTGCTACCAGGGTCGTGTGGCCTGTAACGACTTTTCTATCGGTATAGAGTTGGAAGGCAGCGATCATATCCCCTACAGTGAAGCGCAATATGCGACACTATTTGAAGTGTTGGCATGTCTTTTAGAGCATTATCCAGCCCTAAATGCGCAGCAGATCGTCGGCCATCAGCACATTGCGCCGGATCGCAAGACCGATCCCGGAGAATCTTTTAACTGGACCAGACTGCGACAACGTTTTGCAATATAGGGATCTGTGTAGGTTTTTACTATTTTTTAATTTATTCATTCTCTCTGGTCCGCTATCAGCGGTCACGGTCACTGATGCCCGTGGGGTTCGGGTTCACTTAGCGTCAAACCCCACTCGGGTGATGACGCTTGCCCCTCACCTGACTGAATGGCTATACGCGCTTGATAAGCAACAATACCTGGTAGCCACCGTAGCTTACAGTGATTTTCCGCCAGCAGCACAAAGTCTACCTAAAGTGGGGGATGGCAGTAACTTAGACTATGAGGCGATTTTGAAGCTACAACCTGAGCTTATTCTAGCTTGGCACACGGGCACACCGCTAAAAGTTATTGAGAAGTTGGAAGAGTTGGGTTTTTTAGTGTATGCGTCCCACGTTGGGCGGTTAAATGAGTTTTCAGGGGAAATAACACGAGTAGCCAAGCTACTGGGTGCGGAAAAGAGATTGCCTCAGCAGTTACAACGATTCGAAAACCGAGTCAGCTTGCTGCGTCAACAGTACCAAGATCTATCTAAGATAGAGGTATTTTACTTAACCTGGCTAAGTCCTTTAATGACGATTAATGGCAGCCACATTATTAACGATGTAATAGAACTTTGCGGTGGACGTAATATATTTGCTGATCTACCTAACCTGACACCCATTATTGACCTAGAAGCACTTATCAACCGTTCGCCGCAGCTGATACTGTCTACTCAGCTGAATATGTCCGGTGACGAATTTTTTAAACATATTCACTGGCCGAGGATCTCAGCTAGGAAGCGGCCCGCTTACGCTTACGTTAATGCCGACTATTTGAGTCGTACCAGTTTCCGTATGTTGCGGGGCATAGAAGAGACCTGTGAATTCATTCAGGAAGTTCGAGTAGCCACCCCATAATTTCAAGCCCTGACTTTTTGTGCCCCACTAACGGATGCCAACAGAGGTGCGAGGAATCTACCGGTATGAGAGGATTTTAATATCGCGATCTCTTCTGGAGTGCCGGTAGCAATGATTTCTCCGCCCCCTTCACCGCCTTCTGGTCCTAAATCTATTACCCAGTCCGCTACCTTGACCACATCCAGGTTGTGTTCGATGACAACCACGGTGTTGCCATGATCTCTTAGCCGAGTCAGTACGTCTAATAATTGTGCGATATCGTGAAAGTGCAAACCAGTGGTAGGTTCGTCCAATATATAGAGCGTTTTGCCCGTATCACGCTTAGAGAGCTCCTTAGAGAGTTTGACCCGTTGCGCTTCACCACCAGAAAGGGTCACGGCACTCTGTCCCAGTTGCAGGTAGGAAAGCCCCACGTCCATTAGTGTTTGTAATTTGCGTGCTAAAGCTGGGACGGCATCAAAAAACTCTCTGGCCTCTTCTACGGTCATGGACAAAACTTCGTGAATATTTTTACCTTTATAGAGGACAGCAAGGGTTTCGCGATTGTATCTTTTGCCTTCACAGGTATCACAGGGCACATAAATGTCCGGTAGGAAATGCATCTCCACTTTTATATCGCCATCTCCCTGGCAAGCTTCGCAACGGCCACCTTTAACGTTGAAGCTAAAACGCCCAGGCGAATAGCCTCGCGCCCGGGCTTCCTGAGTGGAGGCAAACAGTTCTCTAATAGGTGTGAAGAGGCCGGTATAAGTGGCAGGATTAGATCGGGGTGTGCGCCCGATAGGGCTTTGGTCAATGTTGACCACTTTGTCAAAAAATTCCAATCCTTCTATTTTGTCATAGGGTGCGGGCAGCTCCGATGCACCATTTAGAGTTTTAGCCGCGATGCGATATAGGGTTTCATTAATCAGGGTGGATTTACCTGAACCCGATACGCCGGTGATCAGAGAAAGAGTGCCTGTGGGGATCTCCAGTGTGGGTGATTTTAAATTGTTGCCCTTGGCGCCTTGTAATCGTAACCACTGATTTTGCTTCGCAGCGTGTCGGTGGGGCGGGATCTCTATGCGTTTCACGCCCTTTAAATATTGTCCGGTGAGCGAGCGCGGTTCAGATTCGATTTCCTTCGCGGTGCCGGTGGCAATCACTTCTCCTCCATGTACACCTGCAGCCGGCCCGATATCTATGACGAAATCCGCTGCACGAATCGCTTCTTCATCATGTTCTACCACAATCACGGTGTTACCTAGCTCTCGTAACTGCAACAATGTATCTATCAATCTCTGATTGTCCCGCTGATGCAAACCGATACTGGGTTCGTCCAATATGTACATCACGCCCACCAGCCCGGCGCCTATTTGACTGGCAAGCCGAATGCGTTGGGCTTCACCACCGGATAGGGTGCCAGCCTCTCTTGCTAGGGTGAGGTAATCCAAGCCCACATTCACTAAGAAGCTCAGCCGCTCATTGACTTCGTTGACGATTTTGTCTGCAATTTCCCGGCGCCAGCCGCTAAGTGTTAAGTTTTGAAAAAAGTCCTGAGCTTGTCGAATGGTTAAGGCAGTGATCTCAGAAAGAGTGTGTTCCCCGACAAACACGTGCCGGGCACTCTCTTTCAGGCGCGTACCCTGACAGTCAGGACAGGCTTTTCGAACCATGTATTTGGCAAGATCTTCGCGAATAGAAGTTGAATCAGTTTCGCGGTAGCGTCTTTCCATATTGGGGATCACACCTTCGAAGGGATAGCTGCGACGCATCTCGCGCCCATTGTCCGATAAATAGCGGAACTCTATGACTTCGTCGCCACTGCCGTAGAGAACGGTTTGTTTTATCGCATCTGCTTGAGCTTCGAAGGGTAAATCGATATCAAATTGGTAATGATGCGCCAGGGAAGTGAGCATTTGATAGTAGTAGGCATTACGTCTGTCCCATCCGCGAATGGCACCTTCGGCGAGACTCAACTCTGGATGTCTGACCACCGCTTCTGCACTGAAAAACTCTTTGATCCCCAATCCGTCGCAGGAGCCGCATGCACCGTGTGGATTGTTGAAGGAGAATAGTCTCGGCTCCAGTTCGGACAGGCTATAGCCGCAGTGTGGGCAGGCAAAATTTTCTGAAAAGAGTATGGGCTTCGGATCGGCTTCATCCATGGACTGGACAAAAGCAACGCCTTCGCCGACTCTGAGCGCAGTTTCAAAGGATTCGGCGAGTCTTTGGGCGAGATCTTCGCGGATCTTAAAGCGATCAATGACCACATCGATAGAGTGTTTTTTGCGTAAATCCAGTTTTGGCGGGGAATCGAGATCAGTTAACGCGCCGTCAATCTGTGCCCGGACAAAGCCCTGCATGCGTAGTTCATCCAGCAGCTGTAAGTGTTCCCCTTTGCGATCTTTGACCACCGGTGCCAACAACATCCATTTGGATCCTGCGGGTAAGGTCAGCACTCTGTCCACCATCTCGCTAATGGTTTGCGCGCTCAAGGGTTGACCGTGAGTGGGACAGCGCGGTTCACCGACTCTTGCAAAGAGCAATCTCAAATAGTCGTAAATCTCGGTAATGGTACCCACTGTGGAGCGGGGATTATGGGAGGTGGATTTTTGCTCAATGGAGATCGCCGGCGAGAGCCCTTCAATGTGATCCACGTCTGGCTTTTCCATCACTGAGAGAAATTGTCTGGCATAGGCGGAGAGGGATTCCACATACCGGCGCTGACCTTCGGCGTAGAGGGTGTCGAACGCCAGTGAGGACTTACCGGAGCCTGATAATCCGGTGATGACAATGAGCTTATCGCGAGGTAATTCCAGATCGATATTTTTTAAATTGTGGGTCCGTGCACCTTGAATACGAATAGAATCCATTAAATTTTCCGAGCAAAAGCCAAACTGCTAATATACGGCGTTTTGCGATTTGCAGGCAAAAGCCGTTGAAAGAAGATTTGCTTAAAGATGCCATGACCCCTAGTGAGCGTCAGGCAATGGTAGCGTTGGCAAGTATTTTTGCGTTACGCATGTTTGGGTTGTTTTTGATTTTACCAGTATTAACGTTGATGACCCACGAAATTTCTGGTGCCACCCCATTTTTAATAGGCATCGGTGTGGGTATCTATGGATTAACGCAGGCGGCGTTGCAGATCCCATTCGGTTGGTGGTCGGACAAGATCGGACGTCATGCGGTGCTGACGGTGGGATTGGTGTTATTTCTTGTCGGTAGTCTGGTGGGTGTGTTCAGTGATTCTATGTGGGGAATCATTGTTGCCCGGGCACTACAAGGGGCTGGAGCCATTGCTGCTGTGGTGATGGCCACGGCCGGGGATTTGATTCGACCACAGCATCAAAGCAAAGCCATGGCCGCCATTGGCATGAGTATCGGTTTGGCTTTCATGCTGGCATTGGTGAGTGGTCCCGTGTTGCTGACGTTGCTCGAGTTAAAAGGGTTGTTTGTATTGATGGCGTTCAGTAGCTTGGCGGCATTAGCCATCCTCTGGCTCTTGGTGCCCACGGTGGACAGACCTCCAAGTGTAGAGGATAGAGCGCGACCTTCTTTGACTCTTGTGTCATTACTTAAGCGGTCGGAACTGATTCGCTTAGATCTAGGTGTATTTGTGCTTCATTTTTGCCTCACTGCGCTCTTTTTGATCGTACCTTTACTATTACATCAGGGGCACGGTTTGGCTGTTGAGAGACATGGTTATATCTATGCGGGAACAATCCTGCTCTCACTCTTTTTTATGTTACCTACTCTGATTTGGGTGGAAAAATTGTGGTTATTACGTCAGGCGTTATTGTTGGGGATCGGTACTTTAATTTTGGCACAATTGATTCTTTCTCTTGTTGCCGCCGACACTGTGTGGGTGGTTGTCTTGGCTTTGGTGGTTTTCTTCTACGGTTTTAATTTGCTCGAAGCCATGTTGCCATCTTTAGTCTCTCGTTATGTTTCAGTCGAGCAGAAGGGATTGGCGATGGGAATATTTTCAACCAGTCAATTTCTAGGAGCCTTTTGCGGCGGAATATTCGGCGGCTTGATGTTTACTCATTTTGCTGTTGAAGGCGTTATTTTTAGCTGTATCCTGTTTTTACTCGCCTGGTTTGTGGCGACTTGGGGTATGATACCACCTACGATTCAGCCACATTCTGGTGTGGAAAAGGAACTTGCCACCTTGGAGCAAGCAGACTAATTTGGATCTGGATAGGGACACAAAACACAATATCGAATCGGGGGTATTCTGATGGCAAGAGGTGTGAATAAAGTCATTTTGGTAGGGAACTTAGGTGCTGATCCTGATGTGCGTTATACCGCCAATGGAGGGGCAGTGGCGAATCTAAGCGTGGCCACATCTGAGGTTTGGAAAGACAGGGATTCCGGTGAGCAGAAGGAAAAAACCGAATGGCATCGAGTGGTTCTGTT
>DJFZ01000060.1:77845-177210 GCA_002432655.1 Thiotrichaceae bacterium UBA5859
CGAGTGGTTCTGTTCGGTCGGCTCGGTGAAATCGCCGGTGAGTATTTAAAAAAGGGCTCTAAAGTGTACTTGGAGGGTAAGCTGCAAACCCGTAAATGGCAGGATAAAAGTGGTCAAGATCGCTATACCACCGAGATTGTGGGTAACGAGTTACAGATGTTGGATTCACGAGGCGGTCAGGCTATGGGTGCTCCAGAGGGTACTAGTGGTGGTGAGTACCAACAACCGCCTTCCGCATCCGCGAACGATTTTGACGATGATATTCCGTTTTAAGGTATTTAGTTAGCAGTCAGTTCAACCGCCGAAGTGGCTTCTGTGATCACTTCTCCAATCAGGAAAGCTTGCTCTCCTTGTTGTTGGAGAAACTGTATCATCTCCGGTGAGTCTTCTTGGGACACGCAGAGAATCATACCGATACCTTGATTAAAAGTACGGTACATCTCTTCGTCCATGATGCCACCCTTATTTTGTAGCCAGGTGAAAATCTCTGGAGTGGGCCAACTATTGGTGTCGATACGGGCACCGAGACCATCTGGCAAAGTTCGCGGAAGATTTTCTAATATACCGCCACCGGTAATATGTGCCATGCCCCGTACTGGGAATTTACCCAGTAGGGCCAGCACAGATCGAACATAAATGCGTGTGGGCAATAATAGTTCTTCCCCCAGCGTGTGATCACCGAATGGTTGTGCTAGCGATTCATCATTGATTTCTAGTATTTTTCGAACTAAAGAATAACCGTTGGAATGTAATCCACTGGAGGCTAAACCAATCAGATGGTCACCTGCTTGCACCTGGCTGCCGTCGATGATTTGGTTGCGCTCCACTAAACCCACGGTGAAGCCAGCCAGATCATATTCACCTAGAGCATACATACCGGGCATTTCCGCAGTCTCACCGCCAATTAGTGCTGCACCTGCCTGATGACAGCCTTCGGCGATGCCTTCGATCACCGCTGCTGCTGTATCTACACTTAACTGACCAGTAGCAAAATAATCGAGGAAGAGCACGGGCTCTGCCCCCTGTACGAGGATATCATTGACACACATGGCCACGAGGTCGATACCGATGGTGTGATGTCTATCAAGAGATTGTGCTAATTTTAATTTGGTGCCCACACCGTCGGTACCAGTGACCATCACTGGTTCCTGGTAACGATTAGGTGGGATGGCAAATAATCCGGCAAAGCCGCCGAGATTACCGAGTACTTCAGCGCGTGTGGTGCGCTTGACGCTAGATTTGATTTTTTCCACCAGTTGATTACCGGCATCTATGTTGACGCCTGCCGCGGCATAGTCTAGAGGTGGAGTGGCCTTATCGTATGGGGGATTGCTTTGGGACAAGGGAAGATCCTAATTCTTGGGCATGGATTGGGAATTCGATTCGAAGTTGGGTATTCTACCAACTGAATAAGCACCTTAAAAATGGAAAAACAAAATTAATTTAACCGCGATGAACAAGCCAAATGACCTAGTTAAGCGCCTGACTCATATGGTGTTCTGCATAACGGTTGCGGTAATTGTGCCGGTTACGGTTTTTGCTGCGCAAGTAGCGGATCTCTACACCGGCTCTGTTTTCGTAGCAGATCAGTCCGAATCAGCGCGTCAGCGGGCAACGAAACAGGCATTCAAGCAGGTTCTTGTGAAGGTGAGTGGTTCCCGAGAGACCTTATTTGCCCCAGGTATTCAGGAGCAGCTGGGCCAGGCTGAACGTTATCTGGAACGTTATAGCTTTGATGAAGTGATTCCCTACACTGATGAGGCGGTACCGAATTTAGAATTCAAGGCCACTTTCTCTGATGAATCCATAGATCGTTTGCTGAAAATAACTGGCCAAAGGATCTGGGGGCGAGACCGTCCTAAGATTGTGACCTGGTTGGCGGTTCAGCAGGAGCACGTCAGGCAGCTTGTGGGTCAGTCGGAAGGTGATGAAATCAATCAGGAATTGCAACGAGCAGCCCAGTCCAGAGGCTTAGTAGTGGTGATGCCAAAGCTGGACAGCGAAGATAAAAGCTTGGTGGAATTGAGTGATGTCTGGGGATTGTTCCCCACATCTGTGGCGGCGGCATCTAAGCGCTATGAACCAGAATTAATCCTCCTAGGGCGGCTCTACCCTGTGAGCGAATCTAGTTGGCAAGGGGAGTGGATGTTGTTTTCTGCCCAACAAGGAGAGTTTTCTCATCGCTGGAGAACCCAAGGCAGTGATCGTCAAAGTACTTTAATCGATGCCATGGAATGGACGGCAGACATTTTGGGAGAGCAGTTGGCGACCTCTCTTACAAGCCAACGTATGCAGGTGTCGATGCGGGTAAATAATATTCATACAGTAGAAGATTTTGTTGCGTTGGAGCGACATTTAACTCAACTACCTCAAGTGGAATCGCTTATTGTGAGTGAATTGCATGGGCATGAAGTGGTGTTAAAGTTGGAGGTGTTAGGTGGGGCCAACGCGCTTAAGCAAGCACTCTTGCGCCACGATAAATTGGCGGTGATGGCCAATGTGGATTTTGCTGACAGGCCGGAGAATGAGGTTCAGTTTCAATGGCAACCCTAGGCATCCACCAGTTACCCAATTTATTAACGGTATTGCGCATTGGACTGGTGCCACCACTGGTGCTAGCGATGTTAGAACAGCAGTACCGTACCGCGTTTATTTTATTTTCAGTTGCCGGTATGACTGATTTTATCGATGGTCAATTGGCGAAAAGATTTAATTGGACGAGTGAATTTGGTGCCATGGTGGATCCTTTAGCTGATAAGCTGTTGATGGTGACTACTGTGCTGATTTTGGCATCGCAGGAGCTGCTGCCCTGGTGGGTGGCGGCGATCATATTAGGTCGCGACATTATCATCGTCTCTGGGGCCGTCGCCTATCGATTGTGGATAGGTACTTATCAGTTTGCACCTACCTTATTAGGCAAGACCAATACCTTGTTTCAGATCCTTTATTTGGGCATGGTTTTGATCTATTACTCCCAATGGTGGCAACCCCCCTACCTGATCAGCATATTACTGGCGCTGATGGTAGCCACTACCGTAATGAGTGGCTGTCAATATGTATGGGAGTGGAGTGGTCGCGCGTATCGAGCCAAGCAACAACCAAACACCTGCAGTAAAATTAGCTCCAAATCGTTGAAGTGAGTATCTAAGAGTGGCGCAATATAACTCGGCAGAGAGTTATCAACTGCCTTTGAATGTGCAACTGCAAGAGCAATACTGTTTCTCTAATTTTGTCGTCGGTCAGAATCAAGAAGTGGTCGACGCATTGAAACAGATGGTTCAGGTTCAGCCAGCAACTGTTTGTATCCATGGCCAAGCCGCCAGTGGTAAGACACATCTACTACACGCCGCCTGTGGATTGGCGCAATCTCAGCAATGGACTACTTTATATCTTAGTTTTAAGGAGCCTTCGTTACAATCTAGTGTATTGGAAGGATTGGAGCAGTACCAATTGGTGTGCCTGGACGACATACAACGGATTGCGGGCCAAGCAGAGTGGGAAGAGGCACTGTTTCACTGTTATAATCGAGTCATCGATGCGGGAGGCAACCTCTTATTTGCAAGTCGCCAGGCGCCTAAAGCGTTGCCTTGGATCCTTCCCGATCTGCAATCACGGATCCTCTCAGCTTTGGTGTTACTGCTCAAACCCCTGAATGATGAACAAATGGCCCAAGCACTACAGCTTAGAGCGGCACAGCGGGGTATGAGTATTTCAGATGAAGTATGCAATTACATTTTGACTCACATGTCTCGGGAGCCGAAGTCTTTGTTTGACTTTTTCGATCTGTTAGATACCACTTCTTTGAGTGCGCAAAGAAAGATCACTATACCTTTCGTCAAAGAAGTGATGCAGACAAATGCAGAATAATTCTAATACCTAGACAGTCTGGAACCGCTGCGCTTCCCACCTGGCGAAGAAGAGTGCAGAAAAAAATAGCATCACACTTAAAAAGATTTCCGCGCCGGCCAGTAGTCGTAATTCAGCATCGCTATACACGCTGGTCACACCAAAGATAAAATAGACTAAGGCCAACAGGGCCAACCAGATATGGCTAATTGGTTTGCGATCTAAAACTCCTCTCATGGGCAACAATAAAGGGCCCACAATAATGAGTAAACTGATCGCTGTGGGTACGTTAGGTTTTGGCGCCAGTACAGTGTTCCATGCCATGAGTAAAAGAAATAACGCACTATAGGCGGCAAGTGTCAGTACTCTTGTGACAGACAAAAAAGGATGGGGAGGATTCATCGCTAAGCAGATTGCATCTTTACTGAGATCTCTGCCAAGCGTCGGCCGAGCGCCAAACAAAGACGTTTTTCATCGCCGTCAATGGAACGATCACTGTTCTGTCCGGCGAGATGCGAGGCACCGTAAGGTGTCCCTCCCGATGTGGTCTGATTGAGTTCCGGAAGCGAATAGGGGAGCCCGACCAGAAGCATACCATGATGTAACAGGGGCAGCATCATAGAGAGTAAGGTGCTTTCTTGTCCGCCATGCAAAGAGGCACTGGAAGTAAATACAGCGGCGGGTTTGTTGATTAAACTACCCGACAGCCATAAACTTCCGGTTTGATCCAGAAAGTATTTCAGCGGTGCAGCCATGTTGCCGAAGCGAGTCGGGCTGCCTAAAGCAAGACCGCTACAGTCACGCAAATCTTGCTCAGTCACAAACAGATCTCCAGAAGCAGGTGTATCTTCTGAATTTTCCTCTGAAGCAGTGCTAATCGCCGGCACGGTGCGTATTCGTGCCTCCATGCCGTCAATTTCTTCCACGCCGCGAGCAATAAGTTTTGCCATTTTTTGCGTGGCGCCATAACGGCTATAGTACAGAATCAGCAAATAACTCACTTACAGTATCTCTAATACTTTCTCAGGCGGTCGCCCAATCGCTGCTTTTGCATCGGTCACCAAGATAGGTCGCTCAATTAAGATAGGATGCGCCACCATCGCTTGGATCAGGGCTTCCTCACTTAAGGTGTCATTATCCAGTTCCAGTTCGCGATACTTGGATTCGTTTTTTCGCATTAACTGCCTCGGCGTGTAGTCCAATTTTTCTAAGAGATGCCGCACAGTATTCACATCAGGAGGTGTATCGAGATATAGAATCACTTCGAAGTCAATGCCCTCTGCTTCCAGTAATGCGAGTGTTTGTCGAGACTTACTACATCTGGGATTGTGAAAAAGTTGAATTGCCATCGCTAGACTCTAGGTTGGGCCAAACAGCCTGATAAGTCAAAAGCAATAGTTTAGCAAACAATAAGAATTATTGTTCTGGATGAATGATTTTAAACCAGTCAAAATGACTAGTGTTATCGTAACTTAAGGTGGCGCGTGCATCCTGCACATCGTTGGGAAACTCGATTTCATAGATTCGTTCCGCCTGGTACATATTGGGTGGAGACAAAATAGAATGAATACCTGTTTGATTGTCGAGATAGAGGCCAGATTGCCAATATCCGTCCAGGCTATTGCTATTAGTCGCCCGGAGTCTGATAGGTAACACTTTATAGGCAATGTGTTGTAGTCCTAATGTCCAGACACCGGGGCCTGTTTTCATCGCCCAACGTACCAGGCTAACCGCGTCATGCGGCACATCCTCATGGTTCATACCAGCTGCCACCTGGATATACACAGGTAAGCCAGGAAATAGATTCGGGTAATCGGTGTGCAGTCGAATACCTAGTCCGCCTTGCGTGGCATTCATAATTTGGCACTGAAAACCTAAAATTGAGCTATGATCATCGCGGTGTTGCCACTGTGTATTATTTATTTCTGAAGAACTGATCGCAGCTTGGGCCGTCAGCGCTTCATAGGCTGAGGCCAAACCTAAATATAGCGTAAGTGAACCTGAACAAGGTGTGCGTTTGCTTCTCTTGATGCGGCGCCGCAAGAGATTGTGGGTCACCTCTCTGACGGTAAATTTGGCGATAGGGAGCACCTTATCCACAATATTGACTGGTAACGTAGTGCGGAGTCTTTTCTCTACATACAATTGTTCTTGATTGAGTGCACGGATCACCTCGCTGGGTCGAATGACCAGTTGCGCTTCAGCTCGTAGCAGATCAGCTACTAAAGCACTGGGTAGTGGTCGACGATCTTCTTCTAGATTAATAAGGTAACTATCGTCATTAATTTCTTCGGCATTTAAGCGATTGATGGGACAAACAAGATCTGGATCCCCGAGGATAAAATGTAGCGCCCAACTCTGTGCTCGGCTAAGCCGATATGGATCGAATAGCGCATGCAGTACGGTTTGACGAAAAACTGTCTCCAGAGTGAGTGTTTCATGTGTTCCGTCAATTTTTAACAGTTTGAAATTTTTTAAGTGCAGCTTCTTTTTTAATGCATATTGATAAACTTGGTAAAATTCTAACCAAGATCGCTTTGCTGGTGGTTCTTGATTAGCCGCCCGAAACTGCATGCCTAGGGTGATGAATTTAAGGGCGTGATACAGTGTTGTGACTTGAATTTTGGATGCAGCTGGTAATAGCCCTTTTTTTCTCGATTGTTCTAACAGCACATTTTTATAGCCAAAGGCCATTTCATGAGTGAGTTCGATGAGCAGATCTCTTTGCGGCGGATGCCGATTTTGCAACTCATGAAACAGCACCGATAAATAATCTAATAGCATGCGATCATAAATGATGGTGAATTCTTGCAAAATTTCATAGCGATTGGTAAGCGAGAGGCGCGATCGATTGTACTCTTTGAGCTGGGCTAAAGCTCGAGTACAGGCCTGCCCTGCATCCGCGAAGGGAAGTGATTCTAATCGATGACGAATTTCAGCGATCCGTAGCTCTAACCTAGGATTCTCGCCACTGCTCTGTTCTGGAACTGAAAGTTTTAGGGTTCTCATGCTTGGGTGTGTATTATCATTTATGTCTGCCGATGCCGGCTCCCTGCGTTAAGCTCTATCTACAAGCATCAATACAGTATCGAACCTAACCCCCCCTTGCATGAGTACCAATTTCTCCATGCATGATTGGTTATAGCGAAGTGACTGACAGACAAAAATTGATTTGCAGAAAGAAAATCGAATAAAACGATTTAAACAATTATGGTGTGAGATCGTTTAAATGGTTGGTATTCATCTGACCAAGCAGTTCTACGGCGCGATGTTGATCGGCTCGGATAGAGATGATGATGTTGTTTATGCCATTCTTATTCCTGTCGCTGATTTTATTGACTAAGGCCGTTTCCTGATGACTTTTGTGTGCCCGCCATTGGCCGAATAAGGCAACGATTTTAGGTTCTTGCCAATCGGAAATACCTACTCTCTTGGCGTCGTCTAGCTGGTAGATCTGAGGCCAATTTTGTAGCTGGATTTGTTCTGCTTTTTGCAGCAACACATAGGGCTCATTGACGATGATTTGCATCGACACACGGCTATCTTTTGGCAAGTAAGCTTCTGTTTTTTCTAGCATTCTCTTATCTGCTTTGGCGTAGATTTTGTCCATCTGTTGGCGTATTTCCACTATTTCTGCCTGATGGTCTCGCGCAGTATCTAGATCTTTTTTCTCTAGTGCCGCAACATAAGGTTTCATGAGAGCGAAATTTTTTTTCAGTAGTTTTTCCAGTTGCTGATTTTCTTCCGCAGTTAACTGCGCACTTCTGGTGACGTGGGTTTGCATCTTTTTCAAACTATTAATGAGGTTTTCCGGGTACTCAATATCCCAGGAGTGGGTCAAGCGCGGGGTCGCAGAGCAATAAGACTCCGGATGGATTTCTAGTTCGTTCTTGGTGATCTGCCAACCTACAGGAGCTTCTGGGATCAGCTGTGCTATCTGTTGAGAGAGCGTTTGTACCAATGTGTGCTGTTTTAGGTTTTGCTTTTCGTTACCGCAATCTATATTGGCGGTGGCCGAAACACTGAGGGACATGGCCCACAACAAACCGATGAAGCTCCATACATATCGTCTGTTACCCATTGAAATAGTTTATCCCCGATTAATTTATCCGCCAATTGTCATGCAATGCTGTGACCACCTTATCCACATATTTTCTCTTCCCTAAGCTGCCGTTGTAACGTTGCAGTGCTCGAGGTAAATTTCCTTTTTCCATATCTAGATAGTGTTTGATAATGGTGCAGCCGTAGCGCAGGTTGGTCTGAATTTCGAACAGATTATCGGTGGCTCGGCCAATTTCCTTTGTCCAAAATGGCATAATTTGCATCAAGCCTTGTGCGCCTACTACAGATATTGCGAAGCGATCGAAGGCGCTTTCTGTTTCAATAATGGCCAGTACTAAGGAGGGGCTAATATCCACTCGCTTGGCCTCGGCATGTACGGTTTTGAGTAGTGCAAATCTTTCATTGGGATCTGGCACCCAACGCGCTAAGCGAGTGGACATATCCAAGAGCCAGACCTCAGCTACATAAACGCTTTCAAAGCTATTACTGTCATTTACTGCTGCTACCAAAGCTGCACGTAGGGACGATTGCTCTTGCGTCACCGTAGCTGCGAAGGCACTGCTGACACACAAGTAACAATAGATGCCGGACCAAATTATAGTTTGACGCATTGTTGATTGAGAAATGGGATCAAATCCGTAATAGAAATCAGCTCTGTTTCTTGTTTTCGGCGTGCTTTGTATTCCACTTGATGGTTGTTGAGATGGCGCTCACCGACAACAATTCGGTGAGGAATACCGATTAAATCCCCATCTGCAAACATGCCTCCTGCGCGTTCATGGCGATCATCCCACAACACTTCAAATCCGGCTGCAGTCAGTTCACCATATATTTTCTCCGCGGCTGTTTTAACCTGTTCTGATTTATACATGTTCATCGGTAACAAGAGCACGTCGAAAGGCGCTATTGCACTCGGCCAACAGATCCCATTTTGGTCATGGTGTTGCTCGATAGCGGCAGCCACAATGCGCGAGATCCCGATACCATAACAGCCCATCAACATCGTAATTTGTTTTCCCTGTTCATTTAAGCAGGTAGCATTTAATGCCGCGCTGTATTTATCCCCCAACTGAAAAATATGTCCAGCCTCAATGCCACGACATATTTCGATCTCGCCTTGAGCGTCCGGGCTCTCGTCACCCGCTTCAATATTTCTCAGATCGTAAGTTTCTGAGAGCGTTAAATCCCGCGACCAGTTGACGCCGGTGAAATGAAATCCGCTGATGTTGGCGCCACAGACAAAGTCGCCGATGACGGCGGCGTGATCGACCAGAACGGGAATGTTCAGATCCAGAGGCCCGAGCGATCCAATTTCAGCACCGAGCTGTTTGGCAATTAATTTGCCATCGGCAAACTGTAATGGTTGTTGGATCTGTGGCAGTTTTTCCGCCTTTATCGCGTTCAGTTCATGATCTCCGCGCAATACTAATGCCACTAAAGGTGCCTCACTGCCCACGACGATCAAAGTCTTTACGCACTGCTTTGCCGACACGCCCAAATGTTGCGCGACCTCATTGATGGTTTCTAAACCAGGTGTGGCCACTTGTTGCAACGTTTGTGTCGCTGCTGGGAGTTCACCATTCCAGGCGGGTGTGGGGGCTAATTCCACATTCGCCGCGTAGTTACTGTTTGGGCAGTAGGCTATGGCGTCTTCGCCGGAGTCTGCGAGAATATGAAACTCATGGGAGTTCTCCCCACCAATGCTGCCCGTGTCCGCCAACACTGCGCGATATTCTAATCCCAACCGGGTAAAAATTCGGCTATAGGTTTCATACATCTGTTGATAGGTTGTATCGAGGGAAGCCTTATCGAGATGAAAGGAATAAGCATCTTTCATAATAAATTCGCGCGCCCGCATGACGCCAAAACGTGGCCGGATCTCATCTCTAAATTTGGTTTGTATTTGATAAAAATTGCCCGGTAACTGCTTATAACTATGTATTTCGCCGCGCATCAAATCGGTAATAATCTCTTCATGAGTGGGGCCAAAACAGAAATCCCGTTGATGTCTATCCTGCAGTCGCAGCAATTCCGGACCGTATTGCTCCCAGCGGCCAGATTGTTGCCACAATTCAGCCGGTTGTACCGCAGGCATGAGCACTTCCTGAGCGCCTGTCCGATCCATCTCCTGGCGCACAATGTGTTCCACTTTGCGCAGTACTCTTAAACCCAATGGCAACCAACTATAGAGTCCTGAAGCCAGTTTTCGGATTAAACCAGCGCGCAGCATCAGCTGATGGCTCACCAATTCCGCTTCCGCGGGGGTCTCTTTGGTGGTGGGGATCAAGATTTTGCTTCGACGCATCTGTACGACCACTCCGTTAGCTATAAGTCCACAAGGCATGCCAGAGCGCCTCGTTCATCAACGGGGAGTGTACCTTGGCTGCAGCAACACGCAATCGGATTTTATCCAAGTGCCCAGCGGTTGGAGCTTTTTTCGGTGACTGAGGTATAATCGCCGCCTTATTTTTCCCAGTTGTCCTGAGTATATTCAACTGGGGATGTTTCGCTGGTGAGTGAGGTAATAAATGCCCATTTATGAGTATGAATGTCAGCAGTGTGGGAAACGTCATGAAGCACTGCAGAAACTGAGTGATGAGCCCTTAAAAGATTGCCCTCATTGCGGTGAGCCTGGATTAAGAAAATTGATTTCGGCGGCCGGATTCAGACTAAAAGGGGGGGGTTGGTACGAAACTGACTTCAAATCAGGTCAGAAAAAGAACTTGCATCAGTCTGGTTCCGGTGAGTCCAGTCCTTCGCAAAGTGGCCAATCGAGCGATACCAAACCGGCGGCCTCTGATTCTAGTACAGCGGGCAACAAGAAAAAAGAGAGTAAAAGCTCCTCTTCAGATTGATTTAGGATAGCAACAGCCCCAGCGGCAATTGCTACTGAAATACATGCTAAGGTAAGCAGCTATGCGTACACACTATTGTGGTGAGTTAAATAGAAGCCATCTGGATCAGGGCGTCGAGCTTTGTGGCTGGGTACATCGCAGACGGGATCATGGTGGGGTCATCTTTATCGATTTGCGAGATCGAGAGGGTTTGGTACAGCTGGTGTACGATCCCGACAACGCTGAGGTATTCGCTACTGCGGAACGGGTACGTAGTGAATATGTATTGCGTATCAAGGGACGTGTTCGAGAGCGTCCGGAAGGCACTACCAATGCTGAGCTGTACACAGGAGAGATTGAGATCCTCGGAGACTCTCTGGAGATCTTGAACAAAGCCGAGACACCGCCCTTTCAAATTGAAGGCTATACCGATGTTGGTGAGGAGCATCGCTTAAAATATCGTTACTTAGATCTGCGTCGACCTGAGATGCAGTCTAGACTGCTGCTGCGGGCAAAAATCACCAGTTTTTTACGTCGCTATCTTGAATCGCAGGGGTTCATAGATATCGAAACGCCGATGTTAACCAAAGCGACACCCGAAGGGGCACGGGATTATCTGGTGCCGAGCCGCACCCACCCGGGCCATTTTTTCTCATTACCTCAGTCGCCCCAACTATTTAAGCAGTTGCTGATGATGTCTGGGTTTGATCGCTATTATCAAATTGTTCGTTGTTTCCGTGATGAAGACCTGCGCGCCGATCGACAACCGGAATTCACTCAGGTGGATATAGAGGCATCATTTATCGACGAACAAGAGATGATGCAAATTATGGAAGAGATGGTGCGGCAGCTTTTCCAAGACGTTTGCCAAGAGCAATTGGCGGCAACCTTTCCTCGCATGAGCTATGCAGAAGCGATGTCCCGATTTGGCAGCGATAAGCCCGATCTGCGTATCGATTTGGAATTGATCGATGTGGGCGATCTGATGCGTGAGGTGGAATTTAAGGTCTTTTCCGAGCCTGCGCAGGACAACAACGGCCGTGTGGCTATGTTGCCAGTGCCCGGTGGTGCTAAGTTAACCAGGAAGGAGATAGATGAGTACACCAAATTTGTGGGCATCTATGGCGCCAAAGGCTTAGCCTACATTAAGGTGAATGATCCCAGCCAAGGTGCTGCAGGATTGCAATCTCCGATTTTAAAATTTTTGCCTGCAGATGTCATTGATAGTCTGCTACAGCGAAGTGGCGCGGCGGCGGGCGATCTGCTGTTCTTCGGTGCCGATTCTGAAACTGTGGTGAATGAATCGCTGGGTGCTTTGAGGGTGAAGATTGGTCAGGATCTGGATCGGGTAAAAGAAGGCTGGTTTCCGCTTTGGGTGGTGGAATTCCCGATGTTTGAATTTGATGCCAAAGAAAAGCGCTGGATCGCCTTGCATCATCCATTTACCGCGCCTACCGTTGGCGACACGGCTAAGTTAGCAGAAGCACCGGGCAATGCGTTGTCCCGGGCCTATGACTTAGTGCTCAATGGAACAGAGCTCGGAGGCGGTTCAATCCGTATCCACTCCCAGGAGATGCAGGCGACGGTATTCGATATTTTAGGTATCGGGAAGGAAAATGCCCAAGAAAAATTTGGTTTTCTGTTAGATGCGCTCAATTACGGCTGCCCACCTCATGGGGGCATTGCATTTGGGTTGGATCGCTTGGTAATGTTGTTGTCTGGCGCGCAGACTATCAGGGACGTGATGGCGTTTCCGAAAACTCAGAGTGCCAGTTGTCTGTTAACGGACGCACCCTCTGAGGTCACCGACTCACATCTTCGAGAGTTGGGCTTGAAACTCAGAAAAAGTGCCGCATCTTGAATATTTAATTTATTAAAAACAAAGTGTTATACAATTATAAATCGGCCAAATTTTAAGTTACTAAGAGATTTTGCTAAATGGCAGCAAACCTACTCACTTTTGACAATTTTGAATCACTAGATGATCTCTCTTGCGAAGATCGGATTCGAAGAGCTAAACGGGAGCTCGGGGAAAAGCTTGTCGTCCTCGGTCACCATTACCAGCGGGATGAGGTCTACCGCCACGCCGATTTAACGGGGGACTCATTAAAATTGTCCCAGTTGGCGGCAGATTCCGATGCCGATTACATCATGTTTTGTGGCGTGCACTTCATGGCCGAGGTGGCAGATATTCTCTCTCGCCCGGAACAGATAGCGATTTTGCCTGATTTGGCTGCGGGTTGTTCCATGGCGGATATGGCCAATCTGCAAAATGTGGAGAGGTGTTGGCGAGAGTTGGCCACGGTTATTGACGTGGAACAGACAGTCACCCCGATTACCTATATCAATTCTGCCGCTGATTTAAAGGCATTTTGTGGTCGCCATGAAGGAATTGTGTGCACCTCAACGAACGCACCGAACATTCTACAGTGGGCTTTTGAACGACGGCAGAAAGTTCTGTTTTTCCCGGATCAACATCTAGGTCGCAATACCGCCTATAAAATGGGCATTCCCCTGAATGAGATGGTGGTGTGGGACTTCGATTTGCCCCTCGGCGGATTGAGCGTAGAGCAAATTCGCGCGGCGAAGGTAATTTTGTGGAAAGGTTTCTGTTCTGTTCATCAAATGTTTCGTCCAGAGCACATAGATAGTTTCAAACAGCGTTATCCAGATTCTTATGTAATTGTTCATCCAGAATGTAGCTTCGAGGTGTGCCAGAAAGCAGATTTTGTTGGATCCACGGAGTATATTTTAAACACAGTGAAACAGGGTTCCGCTAATAGCCGTTGGTTGGTCGGTACGGAACTGAACCTGGTTAATCGGCTCAATCGGGAGTGTCGAGCCGAGGGTAAGTCGGTACATTTTATGTCACCGACCATCTGCATGTGTTCCACGATGTTTAGAACAGATCCACAACATTTGGCATGGGCGCTGGAAAACCTCTTAGAAGGGCGGGTGGTGAATCAGATTAAAGTCCCTGAGCGAGAAGCGAAGGAAGCGCGGCTGGCGTTACAAGCCATGTTTTCGGTAAGCTAATTTCAATTTTATTCCCTAATAAAATAAAGATGCAGTGAGAAACTGCGAATTGTCTTTCACAGGTCATTCATCGGATAGGTTAATCATGGCTGGGCATAGTAAATGGGCAAATATTCGATTCCGTAAAGGCGCCCAAGATGCAAAACGCGGAAAGCTATTCACCAAGCTCATTCGAGAAATCACCGTCGCCGCACGTATGGGCGGAGGCGATGCCGCGTCGAATCCTAGATTAAGGGCAGCCATCGACAAGGCATTGTCCAATAATATGACTAAAGATACCATCGAGCGCGCGGTGAAACGGGGTGCTGGCGGTGAAGAGGGTGCTGACTTAGACGAGGTTCGCTACGAAGGTTACGGACCTGGTGGCGTAGCGGTGATGGTGGATTGCCTGACTGACAACCGGAATCGCACAGTAGCAGAAGTGAGGCATGCTTTCACAAAGATGGGTGGAAATTTAGGTACTAGTGGATCTGTCTCCTATCTATTTGAAAAAAAAGGAGTGATTTCTTTTGATTCAGATGTCGATGAAGAGCAACTATTGGAGCTTGCATTAGAGTCTGGCGCCGAAGATGTGGTAACCGATGATACGGGCACTGTAGAAGTGATCACTGAGCCGGAACAGTTTAGTGCGGTCAAACAGCAACTGGAAGATTCGGCACTCAATTTTGACAGCGCAACCGTTACCATGCGCGCCAGCACGCAATCTACAGTGACTGAAAAAGAAGCTGCCAGTTTAATCAAGTTACTGGATATGTTGGAAGATCTGGACGATGTGCAAGAGGTTTATTCAAATGCAGATATCCCTGATGAAATACTGCAAAGTCTGGTAAATTAGAAGCTATCTTTAGAACCCCGAAAGAAACCTTTCTGTGGTACGACTGATTGGGATCGATCCAGGATCCCGCAAAACCGGATATGGCGTGATTGATGTCCATGCTCACCAGCATCGCTACGTGGCTGCGGGGGTGTTATCTGTTCCTAAGGGAGAGCTGGCACAACGTCTGGAATATATCTTTACGGAAGTCGCTGAGATCGTGCGAATCTATCAGCCCACGGAAGCCGCTGTTGAACGGGTTTTCATGAATCGTAATGCAGATTCCGCCTTAAAACTCGGGCAAGCAAGAGGGGCTGCTATCTGCGCCTTAGTGACGCGGCAGCTGTCCGTTGCAGAATATTCTGCAAAGCAAGTCAAGCAAGCAATTGTCGGCTGGGGCGGAGCAGATAAGGCGCAAATTCAACAAATGGTGCAAAGGATATTTAATTTAGATAGTCTACCCCAAGAGGATGCTGCAGACGCGCTGGCGGTGGCTGTATGTCATTGTCAACAACGGATCATGCGGCAAAGATTAAAACAAGTCACAGAAAGAGTGAGTGAATGATAGGGCGTCTATGCGGCGTATTAAGAGAAAAAACGCCCCCCTTTTTGTTAGTGGATGTTTCTGGTGTGTGGTATGAGTTGGAAGCACCCATGAGTACTTTTTATAAGTTGCCTGATGTGGGTGCGAATGTGATGTTATACACCCATCTCTCGGTTCGTGAAGATGCGCATTTACTCTTCGCATTTGCAGATGTTGAAAGTCGGGTGTTATTTCGTCAGTTAATCAAGATTAACGGCGTGGGTGGGCGCATGGCGTTGGCCATTCTATCCGGATTAGATGTGCCAGAATTTGTTCACTGCGTACAGCGCGAGGATGTTGTTCGTTTAACCAAGATTCCGGGCGTCGGCAAGAAAACTGCCGAGCGCTTAATTATCGAACTACGTGATAAACTGCCCTCTATATTACCTGGGGATCCGGCAGTAGTGGCGGGTTCCAGTAGTCATATGGATGTCTTGACTGGCGATAGTCCTAAACAAGATGCTCTCAACGCTCTAGTGGCGTTAGGCTACAAGAACTCGGAAGCGGCGCGTGCAGTCAAGCAGATCGAATCAGAAGAGCTAAGTAGTGAAGAGTTAATACGGGCTGCCTTACGTCAAATGGCCAGTTAGGATAAGAATTATAGGACTATATCAATAATGGATCCCTTGCTTGAGACGCGTATTGTGAGTGCCGAGGAGGAGGAGACCACCGATCAGCCGGCAGAAGCGAGCATTCGTCCGCGATATTTGCAAGAATATGTGGGACAAGAGAAGGTGCGCAGTCAGCTGAATATCTTCATTGATGCGGCCAAGTCTAGGCAGGAAGCACTAGATCACTTGTTATTCTTTGGTCCACCTGGGTTAGGTAAAACCACCTTGGCCCATATAGTCGCGAATGAAATGCAGGTGGATTTAAAACAGACTTCAGGGCCGGTATTAGAGCGTGCGGGAGATTTAGCCGCCCTGTTGACCAATCTCGAAGCCAATGACGTGCTTTTTATCGACGAAATACATCGTTTAAGTCCCGTTGTTGAAGAAGTGCTTTATCCTGCCATGGAAGATTATCAAATTGATATCATGATTGGAGAAGGGCCTGGTGCCCGCTCTATTAAGCTAGATTTGCCCCCATTTACCTTAATTGGCGCGACCACTCGGGCGGGTATGTTGACCTCACCGCTTCGTGATCGCTTTGGTATTACCCAACGTCTGGAGTTTTACTCGGTAGCCGAATTGACACATGTGGTCAGTCGCGCCGCAGTGATCTTAAATATGACCATCGATGAGGAAGGAGCACAAGAGGTCGCGCGTCGTTCTCGTGGTACGCCGCGCATTGCTAACCGTTTACTCCGCCGAGTACGTGATTTCGCCGAAGTGAAGGCAAAAGGAATCGTCGATGGTGGCGTGGCTCGTGATGCGTTAGATATGTTGGATGTGGATGCAAATGGTTTCGACATTATGGATCGTAATCTGCTGTTAACGATGATTGAAAAATTTGATGGTGGTCCCGTGGGTTTGGATAACCTAGCCGCCGCCATTGGGGAGGAAGCGCATACCATAGAAGACGTCATAGAACCTTTTTTAATCCAGAGTGGGTACGTCATGCGTACGCCTCGAGGCAGGATCGCCACCAAACATGCCTATTTACACTTTGGCTTCAAACCCCAAGCTGCAGAGACAGCGTCCGTGTTTGAGAAAAGGAAGCTTAACGATTAAAGAGTCGAAATTTAGCTGGCCTGTTAGAGTCTACTATGAAGACACGGATGCTGCAGGTGTGGTTTATTATGCCAACTATCTTAAATTTATGGAGCGCGCGAGAACGGAGTGGTTGCGCGCCCAGGGGTGGGAGCAGGATGATCTGAAACTCACTCATAATATCCAGTTTGTCGTCAAAAAAATTATTTGCGACTACAAAAAGCCGGCGCGGTTTAATCATGAGCTTGTAGTCGGTTGTGAATTAAAACAGGTTAGGGGGGCGAGTTTAGTTTTTAATCAAGGGATTGTTCTTAAGGATAGCTCAATATTATTATGTCAAGCTGATGTGACTATTGCTTGTATTGATGCGGTGACTTTCAAACCAACGGCGATCCCTATTGCACTATCAGGAGTAACAGATTGAACGCAGATTTATCGTTAATGGGTTTATTTTTAAATGCTAGCCTATTGGTTCAGGCGGTGATGGTTTTGTTGTTTATCGTTTCAGTGATTTCATGGATATTGATATTCCAAAAAATATTTAGCTTGCGTGAACTTACTCAGGCCTGTGAGCAGTTTGAAGATGAATTCTGGTCGGGTGTGGATTTAAAACACCTCTATCAGCGCATCTCGTCTACCGGCCAGAGTCCAAGCGGCACAGCAGCAATTTTTTTTGGGGGCTTTAAAGAATTTGCCAGACTACATGGGAAGTCGGATATCTCCAAAGCTGAAATTTTGGAAGGCAGTCAGCGAGCCATGCGGGTCGCCTACGCTCGAGAAGCGGATAAGCTAGGTGCATTTTTGTCTTTTCTTGCCACCGTCGGATCCACCAGTCCCTACGTGGGTCTATTCGGTACCGTGTGGGGGATCATGAACTCTTTCCGCGCGCTAGGACAGGCCAATCAAGCCACATTGGCGATGGTCGCGCCGGGGATTGCCGAAGCGCTGGTGGCCACCGCTATCGGTCTATTTGCCGCGATTCCTGCGGTGGTGGCCTACAATCGCTTTGCCAGTGATGGTGATCGAATATTGGCGCGGGCCGAAACCTTTATGGATGAGTTTTCTAGTATCTTGCATCGCAGGTTGCATCAATAAATTTCGTCCTGTTAAACATCAATAGATAGGGATAGCCTTATGCAAACCTCGCGAAGGCAACGGCGACAAATAGCGGAAATGAACGTGGTACCTTACATCGATGTGATGTTAGTGCTACTGGTTATTTTTATGGTCACGGCGCCTTTATTAACCCAGGGTGTGGAAGTGGAATTGCCTCAGGTGACCACCCAGCCCATTGAAACCCAGTCCACCGATCCTTTGGTCGTGACGATAGACGCACAAGGTCGGTTTAGTATGAACGTGGGCAACAATCCTAAAGAGGGTATTGATCCGAATGAGGTGCAAAAACGTACTCGAGTAGTGTTAAAGAATAAACCGAATACACCTGTACTGGTACGTGGTGATAAAAGGATCCATTATGGCGCGGTAGTAGAATTAATGACTTTGTTGCAGTCCGCCGGAGCAGAATCTGTTGGACTAGTCACTGAGCTTCCCGAAAGCTAATTTTTCCGAGTTTCCGGCTAGAACATGCGCGGTTTCAAATTACCCATATTACTCTCGGGCGTTCTACACATAGGCCTGCTATTGGCTCTGGTGTTTGGGGTAAGCTGGCAGGTGGAGCTGCAACCTGTGGACATCCCACCTGGACAAATTGTGAAGGCCAAAGTTATGGATGACCGCCTTATCGAAGAGGCTGAGAGGCGGAAACTCGCCGAACAAGAGGCCCAACGCCAAGCGATAGAAAGAAAACAGCAACAAGCCGCAGAGAAAAAACGCCAAGAAGAGTTACGCTTAAAGGCGGAACGGGAAAAGAAACTGGCCCTGGAGGCGAAACGAAAAGCCGAAGAGAAAAAGCTTCAACAAGAAGAGGAACGTAAAAGACGAGAAGCCGAACAGAAAAAACGCGAAGCCGAACAGAAAAAACGTGAAGAAGAAGAGCGCAAACGTCTGGTGGAGGAGAAAAAACGCCGACAAGAAGAAAAGCAACGCGCTGAAGCAGAGCGTTTGGCCGCAGAAGAGGAGGCGCTACTGGCACAGATGCATGCTGATATCGCGGCATCAGAAGTGAATAAATACGTGGGTTACATGAGAGATAAAGTGACGCGCATGTGGATTCGACCGGCGGATTTACCCCCTTCATTAACCTGTAAGGTTAGAGTGAAAATAATCCCAGGAGGTGATGTGACTTCTGTGTCTATCGTTCGAAGTAGTGGTTCAGAAGCTTTCGACAGATCGGTAGAGGCGGCGGTGTATAAAGCGTCACCTTTGCCGGTACCGAGTGACATTCGACAGTTTGACAAGTTGCGGGAGATTGAATTTGAATTTAATCCGGGTACATAACCGATTGGTTATTCTTATCAGCTTATGGGTGCTTTGCTTGATGTTGTCCATGCAAGCAAATGCTGTGCTCACCATAAAAATTACTGGGGGAACCGTCGGTGCAACGCCCATTGCCATTGTTCCCTACGAGTGGCAAGGCATGGATGCTATGCCACTGCTACAACCCTGGAAAGTAGTAAGTGCGAACTTATTACGTTCAGGTAGATTTAAACCATTGCCTGAAGAAGATATGTTGGCGAAGCCGGGCGCAGAATCTTCTATCAACTTTGCTGATTGGCGCTTAATCGGCGCGGAATACTTGGTTGCCAGCACAATGCGTGAGTTGGGTCATCAGAAATACGAGATTGAATTTGTTGTTTATGATGTTTTCCGTGCCCGCCCTTTGAAGAAATACACTTTTCCAACCACTGCAAAAAATCTTCGAGCCACTGCGCATGCTATTAGTGATGCAATTTATCAACTATTGACGGGGCAGCCTGGTGATTTTTCCACCCGCATCGCTTATGTGGAAGTGGAGAAGCTCAATGGAGGATTGCGTTACAGGTTGCAGGTTGCGGATGCAGACGGATTTAATCCACAAACCGTATTGGAATCTCCCGAGCCCATATTGTCTCCAGCTTGGTCTGCAGACGGACGAAATCTCGCTTATGTTTCACTGGAAAATCGTTACGCAGAAATATTTATTCAGGAGTTGGCTACCGGTCAAGCACGACGCTTAGCACGTTATAAGGGTTTAAATGGCGCGCCAAGTTGGTCGCCAGATGGACGTCAACTTGCCCTCACACTTTCGAAAGATGGTAATGCAGAAATCTATGTAATGGATCTCTCTAACCAATCTTTACGCCGATTGACCAAGCATTATGCAATCGATACGGAGCCTACCTGGACACCTGACGGCAAACATATCGCATTTTTGTCAGAGCGGGGTGGTAAACCACAAATCTACATGATCTCCGCTAAAGGGGGAAGTGTAAGAAGGATGACATTTGAGGGGGACTACAATTCTGAACCCACTTTTTCACGGGATGGGAAGAAAATGGCGTTTGTCCATGGTTCACAAGGCAAATTCAGAATCGCGGTGATGGATATTGAGACCGGAGTGATGCAGATCTTGACAGATTCTAACCTGGATGAATCGCCTAGCTTTTCACCAAATGGTAATATGATATTGTATGCCACTAATCTGCAACAACAGGGTATACTAGCAGCGGTTTCTACGGACGGACGAGTGAAGCAGCAGTTGGCGACACAACAAGGGGACGTCAGAGAACCAGCTTGGTCACCTTATAGGAAATAAAACGAGGAATAATTTCATGTTGAAAAATCAACGCCGACTATTGATTCTGGCTTTTGTTACGGGATTTGCTCTTATAGGTTGTGCGCAAAAACCGGATCTACAAGAAGATACTTCAAGTTCTGATGTGGTGGGAAGCGATACCGCCGATACCACTGATACCACACGTTCAGGATTATCCGATCAAGACATCGGATCTGGCGTGGCTAGCGACATGGATAGCACCACTGGTGCTGATTCCGCTATGCCAAGTGAAAACGTGGTCTATTTTGACTTTGACTCCAGTAACATTGGGCAAGAAACCCGGGACATCTTATCGGCGCACGCGGCCTATTTAGCCGCTAATCCCGGTATCAAGATACGCGTTGAAGGTCATGCCGATGAGCGCGGCACTCGGGAATATAATATGGCTTTGGGTGAGCGCCGAGCAAACGCAGTTACGGAAGTACTCACGTTAATGGGTGTCGGCAGTCAGCAGACCGAAGTAATTAGTTACGGTGAAGAAAAACCAGTAGCCTTAGGCCATGATGAATATTCCTACCAGTTAAATCGAAGAGTGGAGTTGATATATTAAGCCCATTTTGTTGTATTCTTCTGTTATCCAGTTTGGCTGCTTACTGCTTGCAGTAAGCAGCTTTCCGCTATTTGCGGAGGTGCCGGTAGAAAGACCCGGCGGGGAAACCCATTCACAGGCCACACAAAAAATCTACCAAACCCCATCGACTGCTACCGTATCTAATCAGGCTATGTTTCAATTGCGAGATCGCATAGAGACTTTGCAGACGGAAATTCAGCTGTTACGTGGTGAACAGGAGACACAGAGTTTTAAAATCCAAGGTATAGAAAAGCGTCTTCGTGATCTCTACTTAGATTTAGATCGACGCATGCAACAGCTCGAGTCGGATGTGACTGAAATTAAAACTGGTACTGTCACATCTACTCCTACAGAATCTCAAGTAGAAACCGTAGAGAATTCCGATACAAAAGAGCCAAGCTCTGATGGAGTTGCGAACAAAGATCCTCAGTCTGCTTACCGCTACGCCTTTAATCACTTGAAGAGCGGTCGTTATCAAGCTGCTATCACCGCGTTTAAAACTTTCCTAGAACAGTATCCTGATAGTACTTATGCATCTAATGCCCAGTATTGGTTGGGCGAAGCACATTATGCCTTGCGTCAATTTAATGAGGCATTGACTGAATTTGATGCGGTGGTGGAAAAATATCCAGCAAGCGCGAAGGTTCCTGATGCCATGTTAAAAAAAGGCTATATTCTTTATGAATTTAAATCTTGGGATGCAGCCGAAGCGATCTTTATTCGTATACAGGAAAAGTATCCTGGATCTAGTGCCGCACGTTTAGCCACTAGTCGACTGGAACAACTGCAGCGAGATCGGCTCTAGTCGGGAGCCCCATGTCTAGTAACGGTAAACTGCGCGTCACGGAGATATTCCATTCTCTTCAAGGAGAGGGCCGCTTCGTAGGATGGCCCACGGTATTCGTTCGCCTAACAGGCTGTCCCTTAAGGTGCCAATATTGTGATACCGCCTATGCGTTTCACGGCGGTCAGTCAATGTCCCTAGACGCCATCCTAGACGCTGTGGCGCGGAATCCTGCACGACATGTGACCGTCACGGGCGGAGAGCCGCTCGCACAGCCTGCCTGTCTAACTCTGTTGTCTGCGTTGTGTGAAAAGGGCTACCAGGTTTCTCTGGAAACGAGCGGCGCTTTGGACATTCGCTCGGTAGACAGCAGAGTGTCTAGAGTAGTGGATATCAAAACCCCTGGCTCCAAAGAATCAGAGCGTAATCTTTGGCAAAACCTGTTACATCTAACCTTTCACGACCAAGTGAAGTTTGTGATCTGTGATCGAGAGGACTACGAATGGTCATCAGAGATCGTTGCGCGCCATCGATTGCATGAACAAACAGAGGTGTTTTTTTCTCCCAGCTATCAACAGTTAACAGCGCAACAATTGGCGGATTGGATTTTAGAAGACCGTCAGCCCGTGAGGATGCAGTTACAGATCCACAAATATCTTTGGGGTGAGGTTGCGGGCCGATGAGGGGCGGTCGAGCGTTGGTGTTGTTATCGGGCGGACTGGATTCGGCTACCTGTTTGGCAATAGCGAAAGAAGCCGGTTATAGCTGTTTTGCACTCACTATCAGTTATGGGCAGCGTCATCTGGCGGAAATCGAGGCCGCGAGGCGTGTGGCGCAGAAAATTGGCGTAGAAGAACATAAATTCTACGATTTGCCACTGACTGAATTTGGCGGCTCCGCTCTGACTGATAGGCACATTGCCGTGCCCACTGAGATGGCGGCTGGTATTCCCGTCACCTATGTGCCAGCACGAAATACCCTTTTTCTCTCCGTTGCACTAGCATGGAGTGAAGTACTCGAGGCAAGTCATCTATTCATTGGTGTGAATGCCGTGGATTATTCTGGTTATCCGGATTGTCGACCAGAGTTTGTGGATGCTTTTCAGCGGGTCGCGAACTTGGGTACTAAGCGAGGCGTAGAAGGTAATGCGGTAAAAATTGAAACCCCCCTAATTGATTTGACCAAGGGTGAAATTATTCGTCTGGGACAACGATTAGGCTTAGATTATCGTATTACCGTTTCTTGTTATCAGGCAGATGCAGAAGGTCACGCCTGTGGTAAGTGTGATTCGTGTCGGCTACGCCGTCAGGGGTTTCACGACGCAGGTATCTTAGATGCGACTCGTTATCAGCCTTGATTAGAACAACCTGAATAGTGTGATTCGAAATCTAGTATGAGCATGGATCCTCTGCATCTATATTTCTCTAGCGCATTTCTTTTGACATGCCTATTCGGTGGCGTGATGGCCAAAACGGGCTTTTGTTCCATGGGTGCAGTGACTGATCAGGTAGTGATGGGGGATAGTGGACGGCTGGTGGCGTGGTGGTCAGGAATCTCACTGGCTACTTTGGCGTTTGCGCTTCTGCGGTTTAATTACGAGGTTAGCTTAAGTTCAACGATCCCGCCTTATAGTGATCTTCACTTTTCCTGGCTACGGTTTCTCCTAGGGGGAAGCTTATTTGGTGTGGGCATGACTTTAACGGGCGGTTGCGCCCTACGCTCGTTGGTCAAATCCTGTGGTGGAAACTTGAAATCTATGGTCGTCTTAGTGGTAATGGGTTGCTGTGCTTTTGGCATGGTGAGATTAGGTTGGTATGAGCATTTTTTTTATCCCTGGGTGAATGGCACCGCCCTCAATTTAACCTCACTGCAGGCGGCTAATCTTACCAGTTTCTCCGATCAATGGCTGGCTCCCGAAATATCTCACCTGATCTGGGCAATTACTTTTTGTATGGTGGCCGCTCGATGGTTCGTTCGCAATCGGAACCACCCAGAACTGAAAGATCTATTACTTTCGGCTGCCGGTCTGGGGGCAGCGGTGGCTTTGGCTTGGTGGATTACTATTGGTTCTATTGGCCAGGCAAGCATTGAGCATGCTCAGTTCAGTGATTTTCCTTCCGTCCGTGTCGGTTCGCAGGCCCTTACTTATGTGCAACCGTGGGTCCAACTTGGGAGTTGGTTGAGTGAAGGGCTTGAGCATTCACAGTTCACTTTTAGTCTGGCCAGCTTGTTGGGTACTTCAGCGGGGGCCATTGCGTACCATCTCTGGAAGCGAAAATGGCATTGGCAGTGGTTTCAGAATCTTCGAGATTTTTTCTTACATATCGTTGGTGCCGCACTAATGGGAGTGGGTGGCGTACTGGCTTTGGGCTGTACTATTGGTCAAGGCGTAAGCGGCATGTCTACCTTAGCTCTGGGCTCCTTATTGGCAACCGTGTCAATTATTTTCTCCTCAGCTTGGACAATAAAGCTGCGCTACCGATTTGCATGAGGGGATAGTTTTTTCCTCGCTTGGAGAGATTTCTCAAGGTTGAATTTCAATGCCACATCTGTATGATTGCATTTCTTTTTTGGGCCGTTAGCTCAGTTGGCAGAGCAGCGGGCTTTTAACCCGCGTGTCGTTGGTTCGATTCCAACACGGCCCACCATTTCTTCCGCACCAGTCTTCGTATCAATAGCCCGCCCAGGGTGCCTAGAACTCCTGGTTGGATTTTCGCAGACCGTGGTTGAACCCGCTGACGTTGTTCTTCTTAATCATCTTAATTTCTGAGTCACAGCTTTGGGTGTGTATTTGGGCTGTCCAGTTCAACCATTAATCGGCCGGTCGGATTGTAATACCTCCTGTGAGTGAGAAATCATGGTGAATGTCTTAAGTTCCGGAAAACTTCATGCCCTTGTTGGAGGGCTCAAAACTCGTCTGGTTAAGCTACAGAGTGTTCTCTGGAGATCATATACAGTCCAGAGTAGCGCAAAAGACATGGAGGAAAATTATAATGATAACAGTAAGATATCCCCACGACTCCTGTTTTATGAAGAGAATACTAAATAATTTAGTTTGGTTGGAAAATAAAAGCATTTAATTGGCATTGGGGCGAAGTTAGTGCTCAAATTATTATCCTAAGCTGGAAATGTTGAGAGTCTGAACGACTTTGGGCATTCTACAAATAAACTGACCTGGCTTAGGTGGATTTATCGGTGATACTAGACGACATAGGGATCCGCAGCAGGTTCCCTGGAACTCCATCGCCACTCATAGATGACTGAGGAGGAGGGTTATGCCTAGTGCCAAACCTGGCGTGCATCCACTGGAGGATGTGCTGTTTAAGGGCTTACCCGTGTATGGCCCTGAAATTGATACACTGATTAAACAACTTGCCCGTCACATTTCCTACCGCCGCCTAGAGGGCATGTTTGATTGGCATTCTGTCACTCCCTTAGATGAGTTTAAGTATGAGCTGGAAACCCAACTGGCATGGGTACGCGAAGGTGCTTTAACTCGCTACCAATAGGTTTGTTTTTCAGAATTCTTAGGATTAAGAAATCTTCTCGCTGGTCGTTTAAGTCAATAGGGCTGAAGCGAATATACCCTGTTATAGCTAGAACCAGTGAGGGACGCCGACGTGAAAGAAACACCCTATTTAGAAAAACGAGAAGACATCTACAAGCGCTTTAAGCAACTTCCGTTTTTGAAGTCCCTAGATGACGAAGTACTCGACGAATTGGTCATTTTGAGTAAACTACAACGTTATGAGGCTGGTGAGTTAATTATTCCGGAAGGTGTGTACGATTCTTGGATATACATCTTGATTTCAGGCACAGTCAGCGTGGTCAAAAATACTAAAGTGATCACCAGTTTCTCAGATCCTGGAGAAATGTTTGGTGAGGTGGCAGTGATCGATGGCAGTACTCGATCTGCTTCTCTAGTAGCGGCAACAGAGACTACCTGTTTGGCCACTGATGCTTCTTTTATGGATCGAGTGGGTGAAGAGAGTCGTCAGGCGACTTACTCGGTTCTCTATCGAATGTTTGCTGAAGTATTATCCAAAAAATTACGGAGAACCGACGAAGAATTAGTTCGCGTACGCAAAGAATTGGATAAACTAAAAGAAGAAATGGGTCGACTATACGAAATGAGTCAAAATGGTGATCGTTTTCGACTCAAACCTACCACTGTCGATAACTAACTATTCAGAGTTCGAGTATCGTCTGCGCGCAATATCGATTGATTTCAAGTAACGCTTCTTTTATTGCCGCATTGGTGGCTTTGACGCCGCCAATCGCATCTAAGGTTGGGCTGGGCTTTTTGATATCGATTAGTTGCGATGTGACAATCTTTTTTTTCTCCATATCTAATAGGTGCATTCTAAGTACAAGGTGAATGTAGGCATGCTCATTGTCAAAAACTTGAATGAGTCTTATCAGCTCGGTTTCCAAACGATAATCAGTGGCCATGTTGCTTGGTGCCTCAATTACCGAATCAAAATATCCTGTCTGTTCTAAGCTACGCACTAATAAAGGTCCAAGCATTTCTGTGGGTCTGGCGACCCATTCGCTTTGTGTATAGTGTTCCAGTCGATGAGCCGTTCGTTGGTAAACAATGTGTCTGCTTTCGAATCCGGGATGGGCTCGAGGTAGTGCCACGGACAAGGAAGTATTTTGGTTGCGTACTTTCTCAGCGGCATCTGAAAAACTAATGTCAAAATAATAGATAGCGGGAGGTTGAAAATTGTTATTGATTCCGAGTGCACAACTCGCCAGCGTCAAGCAACTAATAAATATCAGCAGACCGATGGATGCGTGGTGTGGGATGCGTTGGGCAGGGAATGGTTGTTCTATCAAGGAATCACTCCTCTCCTGGTCCTGGCTTCAGCTGGGTGGGGCGGAATAATAAAGGGTTAGATTCTGTAGAAATCTTTCTGGAAAGCAAGCTGATCTCTTCCGCTAATGTGTTTAGACGTTCGATTAGAACAGTCATCTCAGGCCCTGAGGTTCGAAGGATTCTGTTTAATTCCATATGTACGTCGTTCACCATCTCGTCGATACCAGTTGTCATGCCACGGACAGATCCCGCAGTTTGGTTAAACTCATCCACCGCCTGCTCTAGACCACTCATGAGTGTCGGTAAATTTTCAGTGGCGACCTCTACATTAGCAATAATGTTTGCGGTATCGCTGAAGGTTTTTTCCAAATCGGTAGATTTACCTGAAAAGACTTCGGTGAGGGCCGCAACGTTGCGTAAGGTCATTCTAACACTTTCCCGGTTTTCATCGCTGAGGAGCATATTAATGTCCTCAGAGAGCACCCCGAGCGTGCTGTAGACCTCACTCACCGCGTCGTCAATACGGGTGAACAGCGAGGGTTTGGTTGGGATGATGGGATGATGTTGGCCCTCATGAGCGTGCAGTGCTGCAGCGAGGGGGTCACCACCTTCTAGCTCTACATGCGCGATACCAGTAATGCCTTGTACTGATAGCGTGGCATAGGTAGCCACCGTGATGGGTATATGAGCCTCAATTTCCATTTCCACTAACACCTGTTGCGGGTTATCCGGGGACAACTGAATGTGGCTGACTCGACCGACAGTTACTCCTCGGTACTTCACCGGCGCGTTGGCGTTGAGACCGGAGACGGATTCGTTAAAAAAAGCATCATAGCGTCGATAGTCTTTTGGGCTGATGTCCGCACCAATCCACAGCCCTAAGCCAATGAGCGCAGCGCTGAGGATCACCACAAAGAGTCCGACTGCGGTGTAATTTACTTTTGATTCCATGCTCGTTCCTTAGCCAATTGCGCTCGGTTTTGGTGAAAATATGCTTGTACGAGAGGCTCGTCATTTTGAACCAATTTTTCCATCGGCTCTACCGCCAGTACTCGTTTATTACCCAGTAGGGCGACCCTGTCGGTGGTATGCCAAAGTGTATCTAGATCGTGGGTAACTACTACCACTGTCAAACCTAACAGTTTCTTCATTGAAAGAATTAATTCATCTAATGCGGCTGCACTATTTGGATCCAGACCGGCCGTGGGTTCATCCAGAAAGATTAATTCGGGATCCAATGCAATGGCACGCGCAATAGCGGCTCTTTTAACCATGCCACCACTCAGTTCACTAGGATATTTATTCCCTACTTGGGTCGGTAACCCTACCAGTGAAAGTTTTAGGTTGGCGATTTGATTGATTAATTGTTTGCTGAGATCGGTATGCTCTTTTAGTGGAAATGCAATGTTTTCCAGTACGGTTAAACCACTAAAAAGCGCGCCTTGTTGAAACATAATGCCTAAACGTTGACGCAAAAGGTTTAATTTCTTTTCGTGACATTTATGTATGTTCTCTCCGAATAAGGAGATCTCACCTTGTTGTGCGGGGGTTAATAATGCCATTTGGCGCAATAAGGTGGTCTTTCCACTGCCACTACCTCCGGCTAATCCTAATATTTCTCCCCTATATAGGGTTAAGTCCAGGTTTTCATGGACGACTTGGGTGCCAAATGCAGTGCGAATTTTGCGCAAAGCAAGAATATATTCGTCACTCATCTATAGATCGAGTTCGTTAAACAGAATGGAAAATAGTGCATCTGCTACCATCACCACGAAGATACTTTGCACCACACTGATTGTTGTTTCTCTACCGACACTTTCCGCACTACTCTTCACTTGAAAGCCTCTGTAACAGCTGATGATAGTGATCAAAGCAGCAAAAATAGGTGCTTTGATAATGCCAACCCAAAATGAGCTTGGTTCCATGGCGGTGGGGATGCGTTCGATAAAGTCCACTGCGTCGACACCGAGAGCGAGTTGCGAAATTAAAATTCCCCCAGCAACTCCCATCACGTCCGCTAATAGGGTTAATAAGGGTAATGAGACAACTAAAGCCCAAAACTTCGGCAATACTAAAAACTCTATGGGATTAATAGCCATTGCACGCAATGCGTCTACTTCTTGTGTGACTATCATCGTGCCTATTTCGGCGGTATAGGCCGATCCAGTGCGTCCTGCGACAATAATGGCTGTAATGAGTGGTGCCATTTCACGCAACATGGTGAGTACCACTAAATCCACCACGAATATATTGACTCCATATTCATCCAGTGGGCGCCCGCCTTGAAAGGCAATCACTACACCCATTAGAAAAGTCAATAAAGCCACAATGGGGACAGCGGTTACGCCGCCGTGATAAATGGCCGAGATGATTTCAGGAACACGCAGCTTTTTCCCTGCTTGTAAGACATTAGGTAAACTCAGTGCTGTCTCACCTATGAAGGCCAATAATTCAACAACCTGGCGACCTTGGTTGGCTGTGGTGCGACCTACTCTTTCTAGCCATGGTATGGCAGCGGGGTCACCTATTGTTCCTGCATCGAGCGCATGTTGTGCGACGAGTTGTAGTAGTTGGCTATGTTCCTGACCTAATCCAGAAATCTCCTCTAGTCCACTAATTTGCACCTTTTTGAATAATTGTGTGAGCAACAGGGCGCCCGCAAAATCCAGCTGTTGCATACCTGTCATATCAATAGACCACCGGACTGGGCGAGTTAGCTGGATGGCAGATAACTGTTTTTCAACACTCGACAATAGATCCAAGCGCCATGCACCCGCGCACTGTATTGCTGAGCGGTGCTCGTCAAAGAGAATTGTCGGCGGCGAGTGCATGAACTCGGATCAGATTGGAAATAGTTGAACCAGCGATTACTTTTTCACCAGTACCTCAATTTCTTCTGTGGGCAATCCGACTGCGCTTGCGGAGATAGTGACAGGCAGTCCTTCGCGGTGACCTTTGGCCCCTTTTAACACTAGGGAGTGATAAGTGTCGTCGGCCTTAAAGACAACTTTATCTACCTTGTCTCCATTATGGTCATAGATTTTTACTTTACCTTTAGGCTGGACTTCCAGCTTAATTGTTTTCGCCGCCTTAAGTGGGGGATGAATCATAATTTCCAAACGTTCCTTTTCACCCACCATCAATTCAACTTGTTGTGGAATGAGGGTCATATTGGCACCCGGTACAGAAGTGACGATAGATTTTAAGGGGGTATGGGCCAGCAATTGTTCTTTTTCGCCCCGGGGTCGATAAGTGACTTCGAATTGATAATCTAAAATGGTGCCTTCAGGAAAATTTGCCGCGCCTTCAATCTCTTGTTCGTAAGTATAAAACCCCTTGTCATCACGGGTTTCAGATCGGATCGCCTGTAAACTATGTTTTAATTTGTTGCGATCATGAATCGATTTTCGTGTGCCCCAGCGTAAGTTTACTGCGATGATTTCCGTATTGCGTTCTTTCAGTTGTAGTTGCAGCTTTTTGTTAGTTTCATTTTCGCCTAACCAGCCAGAATTGGGTAACGTGCGAAGCTCAGGTTCAAGATCAGGATCCACTGTGCTACAGCCGTATATAAATAGGCTAAAATAGAGAAAAATTAGTGTATAGGTGAGAGCACTCTTTTGGCGCTTTATCTGAGACATAGGTTTCACGGTGTTTCAACTCCTTTATCTATTATGAAAAATTGTTTATGTTCTTCCTGACATCAGAAGGGGATTAGTCTAACCGCATGTGGCTGCAACATAAAATAGAGTTACGTCCACGAACTCGGGGATTCCATCTGGTGACTCAGGAGATAGAAGAAAAATTACCCGATCTTAAAAAATTTCGCGTGGGACTTGTCCATCTTCTATTGCAGCATACTTCTGCATCCCTGTCTCTGAACGAAAATGCTGATCCTGACGTTCGTGCGGATTTATTGCAATTTTTCAATCGCCTAGCACCAGAAAATTTAGAATATTTTAGACACACACTGGAGGGGAGCGATGATATGCCTGCCCACATTAAAACAGTGTTATTGGGGAATGAGCTGACCGTGCCCATTCGCGATGGCCGTTTTTATTTGGGGGTATGGCAAGGCATCTATTTGGGAGAGCATCGCGAGAGTGCTGGAAGCCGCATGCTGATGACGACTATTCAAGGGGAACAATACGCTTAGATCTGTTGAGTTTTTTTACATCAAAAACGAATAAATCAATATAATAGCTAATAACTGTCAGAATATTTTCCAATTTTTTTCAATTCACCTGTCAACAGTAGCCAATTGGTCAGAAAGTGAATTTTATCCGGTTAATTTTGTTGCTCCAATTGTCTATCAAAAACAATTGCTTAATTCTATGTTTTTTAGCATCAATGAGCTAAATCGAGCTGTTTGATTAACATTGGCAGAAGTTTTGCAAATATTATCTTAGGGTAAGTCACTACCCTATATAAAAATAATATATAAAACAATAACTTGTGATGCGTCTTTTCAAGCTTCATGCGGCTGTCCACATTGGCCTGGGAGCGAGGAGCCAACTTCTGAGCAAAAGACGATGAGAGGGGCGGTTAATCTACAGCTGAAAAATACAGCCAGTCGGGCTAGTCGTCTATTTTGTGGTGAGTGCGCATAATCATAATAATTCAGCGCTCGATTCAAGCCGATGTGAGGACACTCCATCGGCTTTTCTTTTTTTGACGAGATCCGTACTATACAGATTGCGATGATCATCACGTCGCTAGATTATAACGAATGAGCCAAAAGGAGGAATGCATGTCACCGCAAATGTTAACCGGCGGAAAAATAGCGACTTTGGGATTGTGGATAATTCTTTTTCTAAATTTGATTTCACCCATGGGTGGACTGGCCGGTCTGTTAAAAATCGGCTTAGTGTTATTGATTCTGACACACGCTTTTGAAGCGATGGTTTTTTATAACAAACATAAAGATGCCGGAGATCAGGCGAAAGCAGACGCTGGACAAGTGTTTATTTTTGGGTTTTTTCATACGTTATCGGTAAAAAATAAATATGCTGGGATCGAACGCTCAGAACCTATTGGATAATTTGCCATAAGTTTGGTGGTTGGAAAAAAGTTATCGGAATCTAAATTAGTGTATTGCAAATGCATTCTGACTCTGGTGAGCGACGCAACGCCTTGAATAAGGATTTTGCGCATCGTGTATCGGAGTTGGGTAAATTTCATCTAAGTTTTTGACGTGCATACTCTCCCTTCCTCGATAGAGCGATTAGACTAATTTGGTTTGCTTCACTAAAAGCTAAAGGGGAGATCATTATAGGTGGGGCAGGCGCTCTGGTTGGTACATCTTCAGTAGGCTGGGTCAGCGCGATTAAAATTTGGTTTTTATTCGCTGACGAAATAGAGATTTCGGTCAAGTATTTGTTTGGTGAATTTGGGCCTCAAATAGAATCCCCGAGGCAAGGTTAAACTATTGTAGCCGTCGACGTTGATGCCCAGGCGTCTGGCCTTCGCATCAGCCGCCTTTGGTCGGATTTGCAAGTATTGCCCAAATTGTCCATTGATTTCTTCCACATCGCCGAGGGCGATAAATTCCACTAACTCTTCCCAATCCGCTTGTAGCGCAGAGGTTTCCCACGAATTTGGTTGCCACAAAATGGGTTGTCCCACTCGCCGTTCCCCCAAGGACTGATGGCGAAAAGCTTCTACTGGGATCCAGAGTACCCGGTGCAACTTTCGTGCTATCCAACTTTCTGACCAAGAACAACCCGTTAAATCAGTTAGGGGAACCGTACACACGTAGGTGGATTCTCGCGCATATCCGTTCTCGGCAATGGGCAAACTTTTCAGTTCTACTCCCAAAGCCAAAAAGTCATGTAAGGCTTGGCTGCCGCCGTCGGCACCAAGTGCGAGTTCCAATAGTTGTCCGATCCACCCCTTAGCCCGTTTTTGAGAGCTAGGGATAGGTTGACGACACTCCGCAGCAATTTCGGCCAGTTTGCGTCCGCTCAGCGCATGAGCCCTGTGCAGTAGGGATTCAATAGATTTTGGCGGGGCTATTTTTTGCATCGGATGATATCGAGACCTCCTCCGAGCAGTGGTATCATGCAACCCATTTTTTATCCATTTGGAAGATTTCGTGAGCTACGCCATCTCAGCTGAGCCGTTAGTAGATATAGGTGCTAATTTAGCACATGATTCCTTCGATGCGGATAGAGAGCAGGTGATTCATCGTGCGGCAGCGCACGGTGTTGCCCAAATGGTTATTACCGGCAGTACAGAAGACAGCAGTGAAAAAGCTGCCCGTCTGGCACAACAGAGTGAGCATAAACTATTTAGTACCGCAGGGATCCACCCCCACCACGCAGTCGATTTTAGTGTGCAATCCGTAAGCGTACTGAAGGATCTATTGACTCTTTCCCATGTGGTTGCCGTGGGCGAAACTGGTTTGGATTTTTTTCGTAACTATTCTGCGCCCAGTGTGCAGCAGAAATCTTTTGAAGCCCATCTAGAGTTAGCCATCGAATTGCAAGCACCGCTGTTTTTACATTGTCGCGACGCACATCAACGCTTTATCGATATTTTGAAAAGTGTTGTGGATCACCTGCCACCGGCGGTGCTCCATTGTTTTACCGGCAGCAGATCAGAGTTACATGAGTGTTTGGAGCTGGATCTCCATATTGGTGTTACCGGCTGGATCTGTGACGAGCGTAGGGGCACACATTTATTAGAGATTGTTGGCGAGATCCCGAAAGATAGATTAATGGTCGAAACGGATGCGCCCTATATCTTACCGCGTGACTTAGATCCCAAACCAAAGGATCGTCGCAATGAACCCATGTATTTAGCGCACATTGTCAATCGTATTGCTCAAGCATCAGGGCAGCCTGCCAGCTTAGTAGCGCAACAAACGACCACTGTGGCGCGTCGTTTTTTTAATTTAGCCCCCATCAAACAGGAAGCATTGTCGTGATAGAGAATCATGAGCCAATAGATACTATTTCAGGTTATCTATTTACTCACCTGAATCAACTTGAACAGTGGCAAAACTGTTTACACCATATTTGTAACGATCTGTTGTTAAAGGGGACGATTTTGTTAGCCCCTGAAGGCATTAACGTTAATTTGGCCGGTAAGAAAAAAAGCATCGACATCTTTTTAGAAACGATCCAAAGTTCAAAAGAATTCGCCGACATTGAATTTAAGCGTGCGGCTGCTGCCGAAATACCCTACCGTCGCTTATGGGTGAAGGTCAAAGATGAGATCATTGCAGTAGGGAAAAAATTTCAAGATTTAACCCAGGGTAAAGAGAAACGTATTTCGCCTCAGGAGTTGAAACAGTGGTACCAGGAAAACAGGGATTTTCATATACTAGATACCCGCAATCAGTTCGAGCTGGGTTTTGGTACGTTTGAAAATGCAATCGATTTGGGGTTGAGAACTTTTGGGCAATTTCCACAAAAAGTAAAAGAGACCGGGTTGGATAAAGATATTCCAATCGTTGTTTTTTGTACTGGAGGGATCCGTTGCGAAAAAGCTGCACCCATTATGGTTGCGCAAGGATTTAAGCATGTCTATCAATTGCACGGTGGCATATTAAATTATTTTCAGGAATGTGGTGATGATTTCTATCAGGGTGAGTGCTTTGTCTTTGACCAACGAATCAGTGTAGACAAAACTTTAGCAGCCACTGGTGCAAAGCAATGTGAAAAATGTGAAGCACCGGTCCCGAGAGGACAATGGGAAAATAGTGATCTATGTTCAAGTTGCGGGCGACACTATTTTAATAAATAGTTGTTTGCCAACACCCGAATTTTTCAAAATAATTCCGGTGCCCAAAAATCTATTTTACTACTGGTGATTATGGCCCTTACAGCATTTATGTGTACGATGTTTGTCGCACTTTGACTTTTTTGATGGACAGGAATGTCCCATTTCGTGTGTGAACTCGGTATCAAAAATGAATTCAGCAATAAGTTGCGCGCTGTTTCCGTCAATATTGGGTGGTGGCATTAGGCCAAATCGATGAACGGCGTGATGCATTCGCGCCTTTTTTGCATCGGGTTGATTGATCCAGTCTTTAATTGCTGTCACAAAGGCTTCTCGTTGAGAATATTCCTTGATATAACGTTTTTTTACCGCATGCATGGGCGGTGCCTGTCTGGCTGTTTCACCGGAGCCGGTGGCTGCTTTGTGCTGCACTACCCCATGGCACTGTGCGCAACTAGATTGGTACGCTCTGGCGCCGGCGCTAGTCTGCTCATTCGCCATTGCTACGGGCAAGTGCATTAGAGTCACATAGAGGATAAGGGTAATTTGAATTAGGAATATATTCATTGAAATACTCTGAGTGTGGCTTAATAGATTATGGGTAGTAACATAAAAGTTCTTAAATCAACAAAGACTTTCTCATTTATGGTAAGAAGCCATGACTAACTTCAACATGAACTATTTTATACTAAGGCAGAATTACTAGGGGCAATTGATTTAACGCAAACCTGAGTAAAGTAACTGCGTATCGATAACATATGAACAAATTTCCTTTCATATTATTTGTACTTGTTTATCTGGCTATCTTCACAGTGTGTGCAGTCGATCCTTATGATCGGGCAGTTTGGTGGGCGGAAAATTTACCGATGTGGCTCCTGTTTGGCTCTATTTTGGCCTTACATAGAATTCACTATTTTTCAGCCCTGAGCTATTTTTTTATGTCTTGTTTGTTGGTGATGCATACAATCGGTGGGCATTTCACATTTTCACGCGTGCCTTTTGATCTGGTGACAGAACTTTTTAGCTTTGAACGCAATCATTATGATCGCATCGCCCATTTTACTGTAGGCTTTTATGCTTTTCCCATTGCAGAATTACTTTTGAAAAAGAGGTGGGTTGCTCACTCAACTATTTTATATTTGTTTTCTATATTCGCTATTTTTACCGTCGCCGGTGCTTATGAAATAGTAGAATGGGTGTTTGCTATCTTTGCCCAACCAGATGCAGGTTTGGCGGTACTGGGATCGCAAGGAGATCAATGGGACGCTCAAAAAGACATGTTGGCCGATGTATTGGGTGCACTGGCTGTGCTACCGCTTTTTGCTCTGATATACAGAGACGAAATCAGATTGTTGGAAGATAAGAATTAGAAATACCAAGTAACACGACCATATAAGTTACTATTCTCTTCTAGTTGGCTGAAAAAGGTGTGGCTATCTGATCCACCAAACAAATTTAGGCCTGAATCGAATTGCAGCTGATCACTAAAGCGATAGTTGACGGACGGTAGTAAATAATAGTCTTGATCGCTGGGGGAATAAAAGCTGAACCAATGTAGGCGTAGCTTCTCCTGCATCAGTCGGTAACTAAATCTCAAAGTCACAACCTGGCGCCACTCCTCAGGTTCAAGTTGCGGTTGCAAGGAATTATTTATTAATGATCGATATTGACGTTGGTGTTCCAAGTAAAATTGTACGCTGCCTGTGAATCGAGGCAGGAGCTCTTGTTCGTAACCGAGTAGAAAACGGTCTTGATTATTTGGTATCAGCGGATCTTGTCCGTTTTTATCTTCCCTGGATTGATACCGTCCTATTTCAAACCAGCCAATACCCTGTGCTAAAGATCTGCGAGCGCTTGCACCGAACACTGAGAGCTCTGGGAAAATGGGGACTAACATTAGGTTTGTATTCAGTGATCTTGCTTCTACTCCCAGGGGTCGTTTAAAGTACCCACGATAGCCGTAGAGCGCCCACTCGGTATTTTGCCACTCCTGACTGAGTCGCCACGACCACTCATCCTGTTTTGGCGCATGTGCGTGCAAACGGGGTGGTGCACCATAGAGCGTACCCGTTAGTGGGGAAAAGAAAGAAAAGTTCTCTCCAGTGAGGTATCGATCACTGTCAAACTCCGGATTCCAAACCAAATCTACATTTACCCAGGATGTGAAATAGCTGATTTTTAGAGCATCCGAAGGCGCTTTCAGATATTTCAGATCACGTCCTACAAAGAAGGAACGCCAATCCTTGGCAAAGAGATCATTGATAAAGAGTAGATCACCGGTCCCCCAAGTGAGGATCTGACGGCCCATGCGTACATTGAGGGAGTGGCCAATAGGAAAGGAGACAGCAAGTTCACGTACTCGACCGAATAGATCACCGCTGACCTCATCCACCACGCCATCCAGTTGCAGGCGGGTGGCAAAGCGACCAAAAATATCTTCTCTTTGCAATTGCACACGAGATTCAGCCGAGGTGAAATCGGAGGAAAGCACTGGATTGTCTTGTAGACGCGCGCCGGCTTCAATAGAGAAAGTGGTGCGCCAGCTAGACCACCAAGAGGCTTCTTCTTCTGCCCAGGGATCCTCTGCCCATTCATCATTGCCTACTACCAGTGGACTTAGACAGAGTAATCCAAATAGCAGCAGGATGTATTTCGTCAATTTCATGGGCTTACTTTTTCGGCCGTTTTAACCACTGTCGTGGAGGATGACGTAAGGATCGTTCGCTAAATATCTCTTCTGGCAATCCAATGTCATATTGAATAAAACGCATTTCGTTAGTCGTGGAGCCGCCACTGCGTAGATCGCTCACCTTCATTTTTGTAATGGTAGGATAACCCTGGATCTCTTCAATGTTTAAGGCTTCAATCTGGCGATAGACTTCACCTTGCGTATCAAAATAGTCGGCACGCTGGGGCAGATAGTTTTGCTTGTTTATCCATAGCCGATAGGATTGAAATTCTACTGAAGCAGTATTTTTGGGTGTATTGTCAATGATGAAATGGGTTTCTGTAGTATCAACCAAGTGATGATGATCTTCATCCGGACGACGACCAGAAACGTCTTCATAAAAGAATTGTGAGCCGACAAAACTGGTTCGTTTGTCTCCCGCAGCAATGCGTTTGACCAGATCAAGATTCGGCAAATAGAGCCATCGATCATCTTCGGCATCCACTTTTTTTGAGACTAAGAAAATAGTATTGCGCACATCTGCAGGACGGCTGAAAATGACAAAGAAATCTTGATCACCTCCCTCCTCACGATCGCGGCGCAGGATGACAAATTGTCGGATCTGCTTACGGCCTTTATTGTCTATGATGGTCATGAGCGTTTCCGCACGACCATCTTGACCAGCATACATGCTTGCTAGGTTAGACCGCTGAATGATTGTATCTGCATCCAGATCGGTTTGTGCATGGACATAACCCATCGACAAGATCGTGAATATGAAATAGAAACATATATATTTGAACTTCATTGTGCCTCCTTCATGCGGAATGAGATTTAACAATATCTTCGTTTATGCCTGTTTTCGTATTTGGCTTAAACAGCCAAGGTCTAAATAGCGCCATCAGCGCGGGTAACAGAGAGAGAGTGACGACACAGGAGATTGCCATGATCGCTGCTAGGAAAACCCCTACCGTGTTGTAAGGAACCAAAGGTGCCGCCAAGAGAGGCAGGAATCCAAGTGCGATAATTATTGCGTTGCGGCTAATCGCCCTTGCAGGCTCTGCGAACATGTTTTTCATTAATAGGGCAAAGTCTGGCTGCTTTGAATAGAGACTACGCGCTCGTTGCACGAAGTGGATGGCGAAGTCGATGGAAAGCCCTAATGTCAGAGAGGAGAGGATCGCTAACGGCATGTCGTAATCCTTGCCAATCCAACCGATGATGCCGTAGATGGTAGCGATGGTTAGGGACAGCGGTAACATAGCCAGCAGGGCAAACAGTGGGGAACGAAAAAGAATGACCATCATGACAAACACCACTACAAAGGCGCTGAGCAGGCTATTTACCATGCCGGTCACCATCTCTTCTTGCCAGACAACGTTAATATATGTCAGCCCCGCCCAGTCCAGTTGGAGCCCTTCAGGTAGTGGATGAGCGGAGGTGAATTCGTCCACTGCTTCCATGACTGCGATCATGTCTTGATTGTCGCCACTTTTTAGTTGCAGCCATATGTTGGCACTTTGATAATCGGGCGTCACCATGCGCCACAAATCCTGCGGGCGATGAGAGGAGAGGTAACTTAGTAATGTCTGCGCCACGCCATTTTGAGTCGGGGGTAAACGATAAAATTCTGGCTCTCCACCCTTTAATTCTCGATAGACCGTACGTACCATATCTACCACTGAATTACTTTTACCCACAATTGGGTGTGCATTCAGAGCATCCTGTAATTTTTGCATATAAAGCAGAGTTTCCGGATTTTGGAAACGTTTGAGATCAGCTTGAGTGCTTTCTATTAGTTGTAGTAGAGCTTCCCAAAAGGGTAAGCTTGCTTCGTCGGCTGTATACAATTCATCGTCCACAGCCATGGCCCATGCAGAGATCTGCTCGTGAAAATCTCCCTTTTCCGCCCCGTTTTGCAGCAGTTGCCATCTCTCTTGAAGTATAGGCGCCAGCGCACCCATTTGACCCAAGAGTGCGGAGACTTTAGCTTCAAACTGTTGTTGTGCTGGTGGAGTGCCTTCTTCACTGAGCACAATGAAAGCGTTATAGGTTCCTGCAAAGTGTTTATTTAACACCCGATCGGCCACGCGAATATCATGATGGCTTTTAAACCAGCGCACAGGATTGTCATTAACTGAAATCTTGCTAATACCAATCGCACTGATCACTACCAACACTATAGACAGAAACACAATTGTTTTTTGTCGTGCGATAGATAGACGACCTAGCCATTCCAAGATGCGATCCAAAGAGCCAGCAGTTTGCCTATGTTGTGCATTTTGGATCTGCTCAAAACGTCTAGGCGCCAAGGTCACCACATAGGCGGGTATAAATATGATGGTGAGAAAGAAAGCGAGCATGATGCCAAAGGCAACGAATAGTCCGAATACTTGTACCGGTGGAATTGGAGTAATAGCCAGGGAGGCGAAGCCAATGCTAGAAGTGAGAGAAGTGAACAACATTGGCCGAAAGAGATCTTGCATCACTTCCCGGATGACTGCTTTGGGATCGGAGTCTCGTTTATAGAGATCGCTAAATTCCGATAGAATGTGTACTGAATCCACTACTGCGATAGGCATCAAGAAAATGGGAATCATAGATGCCATAATATGCAGAGTAAATCCCGATCCAATCAATAGCCCCATGGTGATGATAACGGTTGCCATGGCTAGTAACATCGGTGCCAGAATTAGATAAAAGCTGCGGAAGAAAAACCACATTAAGAAAAAAATCACCATTGCTGCCGCAGGTGCAGTGATGGCCATCTGAATAAACATCTCGACACCAAAAGTATCTTCTGCGACGGGCAAGCCGGTGATGTGATACTCCGCTTCGGATCTCAAATCGTCAATTAGAGATTGGATCTCCTGTACAATTCGATAACTTTGATCTTTGTGTTCTATCGGAACGTAAATGGCAGCTGCTTGACCGTCACTAGAGACCAAACTATCTTGAAACATGGGTAGTCGCTTTACTGCATCTGCAATCTCGTGGGCACCGGCTTGGTCAGTGGGTGCGTCAGCCATCATCCATTGGAATCGAATCGTACCGGGACCTTCCTGACTAATATTGTCCACGGTGCTGAGGGCTAAAATATCCTGCTCTACCACACCTTCAATATGTGCGATCTGGTCGGTTAAGCGTTTCAGGTTTGCAAGCGTGACTGGGTGATAGATACCGTCAGAGTGTTGCTCATTGATGATGCCTATCACGATCATGTCATGGAGTGTGAAACGCTCTTTGGTCTCTTTATGAAAAACGCGATCTAGTTGCGTGCTGGGCAACATGTTTTCTGGATCAGTATCCACCTTTACCAGAGGAAAGGCTGCGGTGAGTGTGAGGGTGAACAAGGCAACCAGTAAAAATATCGTTTTGGGGTGATTCAGAGAGATATTTATCAATCTATGTTGCATGGTTCACGGTCTCCAACTTGAAATAATGACAATATGAATATATCGTCATATACGGATTCTTTCAAGAGCTCATTTGAGTTAAAATTGTTTAATTACCCAAGCTAGCGATGGAATTTGTGGGTTACAATAACCAGAGGTGTATTTAAGTGATTGATAAACAAGAACTATCAGATGATCTGCTTGAGCAGGTAGCTCGTCAATTTCAAGTATTAAGCGATCCTATGCGGCTCAGGATCCTGCATGAATTACAGCAAGGAGAACGTACTGTCAGTGAGTTAGTGGAAGCCACTGGTGGCACCCAATCCAATGTATCGAAGCACCTCTCTTTGTTGCGTTCCAATGGCTTAGTTAGGCGTCGTCAGCAAGGAAACAACGCATTCTTTTCCATTCAAGCTCCGTTTATATTTGATGTGTGTGATTTGGTCTGTAATGGCATCAAATCTCAGTTTGATGAACAGGCCCAAGTGTTTAAGTAAAAAGAGTCACACCAGGTGACTGATCCAAATTTGTTTGTGAATGGCGGTGTTGACGATATAGGCAAAGGTGAACATGGCGGCTATCCAGGCCATCACGCGAACGGATTGTTTTCTGGCAAACCGGAACGCCACCATTCCTAATAGGATGTAGAGTATTAAAGCAATTATTTTTGCTGCCAACCAGGCATGCGTAATAGGAGAGATCTTTAGTAGATAAGCCAATGTGATGGCACTTACCAGTAACAGGGTATCGTTGACATGAGGCGCAATCTTGACCAGAGGGTGATTTCTTAAGGCAGATTGATTCATCATCCATAATCCCCGCACAAAAAACCCCATTCCGGAAAGAACGACAGTGGCGATATGGATAGATTTAATAAGATGGATTAGTGTGGAGTCAAAGATCATTATTGTCGCCTGTGCCCGAAGTCGATCGGATTTTCCCGCGGAAGGGTACAAAGGCCACTGAAATTGTGGATTGGCAATGTATTTTATCCTTGGACTCTTTTGTGTAGAGACAAAGCTCTTGCCCTAACCATTGTTTGTCAATCGGGATCACTAAACGTCCCCCTACTCTTAGCTGCTCTAATAGCGGTGGGGCAATTTTTTCTGCTGCTGCTGTCACAATGATGCCGTCGAATGGATCAGCCTCTGGCCAACCGTCAAAACCGTCCCCTTGTCTGATCGTGACATTGTTAATTCCCAGTCTTTCTAGAGTCTTTGCCGCACGATCGGCTAACTTGGGATCATATTCAATGCTATACACATGATGGACCAAAGAAGCCAATATCGCAGCTTGATAACCGGATCCAGTGCCTATCTCCAAAATCGTATCTGTAGGCTTAGGATCCAGCATGTGTGTCATGATGGCGACGATAAAGGGCTGAGAGATGGTTTGCCCGCCTCCAATAGGCAAAGGGCGATTGTCGTACGCGGCATATTGATATTCCTCAGGCACAAAGGCTTCTCTGGGAACCGATTGCAACGCCTCAAGCACAGGCTCACTGAGATATTCGAAACCAAGCTCCCTACTACATAGTTTAACTTCTGACTGGATTTCTTGGATGAGTTGCTGTTTTTCCCGAGTGTGCGGATTCGCAGGTGAAAAGTGCACAATTTGGCCTATCTCAATGTATAAATATTTACACTATGGTAATTTAATAACACTAGGTGTTGTAAACAGATATAGATCAAAAATGTGGACTTAATTTTCAGTGACAATAAAATGAGGTTTTGGTGCCGCCACAAGTAAGTTTATTGGCGGCGCGATTTAATCATAGTTTGATTCGATAGCATGGCCAATTGCTGGATACAATTTATTTGTCCTACAACGGCTTATCTGTACTCTACATTGATTGGGAATTTGATATGACTGATCCCTCATTAGAAAAAAAATTTAAACAACGAAAATCAGCGCTGCTAGAAAAAGCGCAAGCCATCCGCAAAGATCTAAGCAAGTCGGTGGATGCCGATTTCGCCGAGCAAGTCACGGAGCGGGAAAATGACGAAGTGCTTGAGGGGTTGCTGGCAGAGACCAATGCTGAGATCCAAACTATTGATCGTGCATTGAAACGTTTAGAAAAAGGTACCTATGGGTTATGTACATTATGTGGTGAAGCCATTAACGGAGAACGTTTGAGCATATTGCCTGGTGCGGATCACTGTATCAAATGTGCCAGTCAATCAGATAGGCGCGTATAAAAAGAGCAGGCAGAATTTAATTCTGCCTGCGAACAGGGTGCTAATTGTTGATGGAGATCTTTTTCACGTCTTCGTTTGTGACCTCGCTACGAGGGATAGCGAGGCTAAGAACACCGTCGGCTAAATTAGCCTGAATGTTATCCGCGTCGGCATCATCAGGTAATGCCAGGGTTCGCTGAAAGCGGCCATAAGAGCGTTCCATACGGTAAAAGTGCCGTTCCTTAGTTCTTTTATCTTCACTCTTTTCACCTTGAATGAGCAGAGTGCCTCCTTTTACCTCAATAGAAATATCGGATTCTTTCATGCCCGGCACCTCTAGCTCAATCTGATAGCTCTCTTGATCACTTGAAATATTCAAATCGGGCGTAAAGACTGATGCATTTACCCAACTTTCTTCCCGATTAAACAAATTAGAAAAGGAGGGGAACTCAAAATTTCGGAATGAATCTTCGAACATGCGATCCAATTCGCGCTGTAACTGAAGCAGCGGATGTCTAGACATACCCCTGGAGGGAATCAGTTCGCTACTCCGTTCACCATGTTTTACAGGGATTGTACTTTTACCCTCACCTTGTTCATGCTTAAACCAGTTCCATGGTTTTAGATGTTCTAGATCCATAGTTGATTTCTCCCTAAAATTTTATATATAGAAGCATTGGGTGGCGCTTCGTGCGCCACCCCGTTGAGGAAAGTGAATTAGTGCTTTTCTATTTGACTTTCAATCCTATGGGAAGATTGTTGAATCGGTATTTGGATCGGACGCATGGCTTCCGGTAGTTCCCGAATTAGACGGATGGTCAGCAGGCCGTTACTCAGATCTGCTTCCGCCACTCTGACATGTTCTGCTAAGTTAAACTTACGTTGAAATGCTCGGTTTGCAATACCCTGATGCAAGTAATGTCGTTCTTGCTCTTCACCCGCTTTACGTCCGCGAACCGTTAATACACCTTCCTTTACCTCAATGTCTAGATCCTCAGCGGTAAAACCGGCGACGGCTAGACTGATGGTGTAGCGATTTTCTTCTTCTATCTCAATATTGTATGGGGGATAACTGCTACCATTCTGTTCAGTACGAAAGGCTGTATCTAGCAGAGAGCCAAAACGGTCAAAACCGACACTGTTACGATATAAAGGTGTTAAATCAATTCTATTCATGGTCTATTCTCCTATTGAAGCAATAAAGTAAATGGGCCGGTAGCCCTAGTAGACGATCTTGTGGAAGACTCGCCGTTATCTTGTTAATAGGTGCGATGGTTTATTTTTCAAGGGTGGAAAATAGAAAATTTTGACCATAGACCACTGATGATTTGCGACAGTGATATGGGTAACCAGTATGGTGTTGTCTATAATTTGGTAAGAGTCATTTGGTAATATGAATAGTCTATTAAAAAGGTTGTTCGCTGAAGAGGGAGGGAAAAATTAGAAGGTAAGATCGAGAAATTTAAATCATGTGCTTCGAGAATATTATCATCTAACAGTTGTGGCTGTAAGCTAACTTGTCGGACGCAAATTGTGTGAAGAATTGTTTGCAATCTATGCTGTACGCCCGGTGACCTGTTGCTCTTTAATACTACAGAACTTGTCTCCATCAAGACATCCTCCAGCCTCCCGTGCTTCGCTTGTGCAGACTGGGTAGTGCCCTCTGCCTGGATTACACCAAAACATGTGATTTTACGCTCGCCTCTTTTGGTCTTTCGGTTCGCTCCTTTGTAGCAGCTTAAAACAACGGTATGCTTCACGGCGTTTGGATTGATGCAACCGAAGACCTTGACGATATACAAGATCAAATCAATCCCATGTTGGAAGCCAGTCCCGAAGAAGATTCCGAGGAGTGGGCGATCCATGACTATGAAGGGTATGGTGCATACCGCCTATCTGAGTATGACGGTATTGAAGGTGCCCATGAGGTTGCCTGCTTTATCGAAGAACATGGAGATATAGCCGCAGAGTTGTTGAGCCATTTTTCTACAATCGACGAAGCACATAAAGCCTAGGAAGAAGCCTATGCAGGCTGTCACGAGAGTGTCGCAGATTTTGCCGAGGAATTAACAACGGATACAACCGAGATCCCTGAAAGTCTCGCTTACTATATCGACTATGAAAAAATGGGACGCGATATGGAACTAAGCGGCGATATCTTCACTATCGAGACAGGGTATCGCGAAGTTCATATATTTTGGAATCATTAAGCAAGAGGGAGTGCATAACATGGATGTTCAAACATTCTCTTGGCGCGGTATCAAAATCGAACTCAAAGTTTCTGTTCCCTATCGTACTTTCCGCGAAGTCTACGGCTACGACATGCACCATATAGCCGTCAGTAGCGTTGAGCCTGAAAAAGCGCCTCTACCTATTTCAGACACAGGCTACCGCTCGATATGGTTAGCGCAGCCACAGCTAGAAGAGTTTGGTGGTGCCTTAAACTACGTGACCGAGTATTTGGAACATGAAGCCAAATCTGGACAGTGGAAGCAGCAGGAAGACGCTGCGAGACAATATCAACTCTTTTGAGGGTTTGGGCAGGGCAATCCTGCCCGCGCTTTTGTGGCTCTTTTGTGGCTAAAGAGGCTTTGCCTCTTTTTGCTCATCCTTCGCTTGTCTTGGCTCTTTTTCACCAAGCCTTGCCACAAAAGCGGTTTGGATTTTGATGGATATTGGTACTCACAGTACCAATATCGGCTGTTTTATAAACTATGTCCGATCTTTTAAGAGATCAGACAGGAACATCGTGAAAGGCACGATGTTTTGATCGACACTGGCAGATTCCAGTGCGCTCATATACGCATTGCGTTTTTCGACCGGAATAACAAGCCAAGGATAACCGCCAGCGGCTAACATGACATTCATAAGGAAGCGACCTGTTCTGCCGTTTCCATCCATGAAAGGGTGGATATAAACAAAGATAAAATGCCCCAGTACAACGCGCACTTGCGGGCTTTGCTCTTCCCTTAACAGGTCAAAAAAGGCTGGGATTAAATCGCGTACCGCTTCAGGGCTTGGTGGGGTGTGCATGGATTGGCGAATAAAAACAGGTCTGTTGCGGTATCCCGCCAAATCAGCCGAGCCGATAATACCCGCCACGACACTCGGCGCGAATAACTCACGATACCATGCGCTGTAATCATCCTCAGCGGCAATGCCCGCATCTTTGCCTTCCAGAACGTCCTTGATGGTACGTTTCACCGCTTGGAAGGCTTGCCAGTAGCCTCTCGCGGCAAGGGCGTTTTTCTGATCCTGATCGACTTTGATGCTATCAGGGTTCCAGTTTCCTTCACGCACACGCTCGATCAGCTCAGCACTCACCTTATAGCCCTCAATGGAAAGCGAGTGATAAGCATCAGACGCATAGATGTCGTCAATCTCAGCCAAATAAGCGTTGATGTCTTGGGGGATATCAGGGGCAGGGGGGAAGTGCTCTAAAATCGGTTCCCGAAAAGCCGCCCACATCATGCGTGATCTGTTGATGTAAGGTGAGATCTCACGATTACCAAACAGTACAGTGGATTGTTCCGCAAAGGGATCGGTCTCATTCACGGTATGACCAGCACTGCGCATTGTATCTAAAATGGTATCAGCGATTTTTGTTCTACCGATATTTCTAAATGCCCCCGCCAAGCGTCCTGCTACCGTGCTGTGGTTGCCTTCGAGCAATCTTCTCAATACATCGGAAGGCTCATTGATCATAGATAGCGCCGAGCGCATCTCTAATGGCTTTGCCGTATAGTAATTCGGTGGGCAGGCAATGAGCGCAGCGGGTAAGCTCATGGTGCGAAGGCCGTCCAGCAGCACAATATCGTCCTTATCTGGTAGTTCTAAGCGCAGATCAAATATAGACGTATCGTGTAGCAGTCCTGTGGGTTTGTTGCCGCCTTTAGGGGCGCGAACAAGTAACTGCTTTGGCACTGTCCAATTTCCTGAATGCAAAGCCAAAGATTGTTCAGGGGACAGACACCACTCTTCATTAAAGCGGGAGTTAAGATAATCTCTCGCAAAACCCCAGAAAGACGCATACCATACCGTGCTCTCGCCGGGCGCTTCGTCAGGGCGGGCAGGGATATACCAGCCTTTCATCACGTCGCGAATAAAGCCGTTCTTTAAAAGTCGTTCGCGGTGGGTGCGTGTCATGTCGCCTGCGCGGATCGCGATTTGTCCTCTGTCCTGAATGTCTTTGAGGACAGATAAGGAGTGCGCAAGCTTTTCAGAGGGAGAGGCCATGACAGACTTTCTAGGTTTTTTGGTTTATCGATATTTAGGTTGTTAAGTATTTCTATATTTATGTTATTGTGTCAAGTGTTTTTTAGGTTATAATGCTGCGATAGATATAGGTCAGCCCGTGGGGCTGGCTTGTAAGCTTGTAGAAAAGCCTTCGCTAAAACAATGAAGGTGGTTATACAAACGGGTGTAAATTTAGGTGTAAATAGGGTTTGATCGGGTATGAGTGATAGCAATTTTATCAATGAAATCAATAAGAGACGCACGTTTGCCATCATCTCCCATCCCGATGCGGGTAAAACCACTTTGACGGAAAAACTGTTGCTGTTTGGCGGGGCAATTAATCTGGCTGGTACAGTAAAAGGACGTAAAGCGGCTCGACACGCTACCTCAGACTGGATGGAGTTGGAAAAGCAACGCGGTATCTCGGTGACCACCTCAGTGATGCAATTTGCCTATAAGAATCGCATCATCAACTTACTGGACACCCCCGGGCACGAAGACTTCTCAGAAGATACCTATCGCACTTTAACCGCAGTGGATTCCGCACTGATGGTGATTGACGTGGCCAAAGGAGTGGAGGAGAGAACCATCAAGTTGATGGAGGTGTGCCGTATGCGCGATACACCGATCATCACATTTATCAATAAATTAGATAGGGAGGGTAAAGAGCCGATCGAGTTACTCGATGAAATTGAATCGGTGTTGAATATCGAATGCGCCCCTCTTACTTGGCCCATTGGTATGGGCAAGCGTTTTAAGGGTATCTATCAGCTCGACAGCAATCGCGTGCATCTCTTTAGTGCACAACATGGGGGTAAAATCGTTGCAGGTGATTTGATAGAAGGACTAGATAATCCTGCTCTGCAGGAGGCGATTGGCGACCAAGTTGAAGAGCTCAAAGAAGAGATCGAACTGGTGCAAGGTGCCACTCAGGCGTTTGATAGAGAACGCTATCTTAAAGGCGAACAGACCCCAGTATTTTTTGGTTCCGCGATTAATAATTTTGGTATCGATGAACTATTGAGTGCTTTTGTGCAGTTTGCGCCGCCGCCTCAAACCAGACAGACGGAAACAAGACCGATAGCGGCGCTGGAAGAGCCGATGACTGGATTTGTCTTTAAGATCCAGGCCAATATGGATCCCAATCACCGAGATAGGGTGGCTTTCATGCGCATCTGTTCCGGTCGTTATCAACGCGGCATGAAGATGTTTCAGGTGCGTCTAGGCAAGCAGGTGCAAATCGCCAATGCTCTGACCTTTTTAGCCGATGATCGGGAGCACACTGAGAGCGCTTATGCAGGAGACATTCTGGGTCTGCATAATCACGGCACCATTCAAATTGGGGATACTTTTACCCAAGGTGAAACACTGAAGTTTATTGGTATACCCAATTTTGCGCCTGAGCTATTTAAACGAGTGGTTTTGCGAGATCCTCTGAGAACAAAGGCCTTGAATAAGGGGTTGGATCAATTGGCAGAGGAGGGCGCGACTCAAGTATTTAGGCCCTTTAAAAATAATGATGTGATCGTTGGTGCTGTCGGTGTCTTACAATTCGATGTGGTCGCCTATCGTTTGAAAGATGAATATGATGTGGACGCCACTTTTGAGGCTATTAATATCAGTACCGCGCGTTGGGTTGCGTGCGACGATGCAAAGATGTTCTCAGATTTCACGAAAAAGAATCATGATCAGTTGGCCTTGGACAATAGTGGCAGTCTCACCTATTTGGCGCCCAACCGGGTGAATTTAGATCTGGCTCAGGAGCGATGGCCTGAGGTACAATTTTTCGCTACGCGGGAACATTGAAAACATAATGTTCTACTCTATATTTGGTTCAGGGCTTTTCGCTAGGCGCCGATGTCTATAGTGAGATCGTTCTATTTCAAAAACGAAAAATGACAACATACCACTCTATCTAAGAGGAGTGGCTGGGTTTGAATTTTTAGCAGTACAGAGGCAATGATTGTGAATGTAGAAGAATTAGTCGCATCTTGGGAGTCGATACAAGAAGATAAAAAGAAGGAAGTGGAGTTACGCTGTCAACTACCAATGGGTTTGGTAGCGAAAATTGCTGCACTAGTAGATCTTTATCCAAATAAGTCCCAAGACGACATCTTGCGAGAGCTACTCTCTATCGCCATCGCACAGGTGGAATCAGCTTTTCCTTATGTTCCGGGTCCGAAAGTAGTAGCAGAAGACGAACAATTTTCCCCGGTCTATGAAGATTTGGGTCCTAGCCCAAAGTTCCATCAATTTATGCGAAAGCATTTGAAAGCGCTGCAACACCAATAAAGTTCTTTCAACGTACTGCGGAATGTTAGGGTTGCATCTTAGCCTCTATTGGTGAATGCTTCTTGGATGGATGAGTCGATTCCAAATCTCAGCGAAGAAGAGAAAAAACCACCAAGTAAAAGCCAACGCAAGCGAGAGATGCATGCGTTGCAGGCATTGGGTGAGTCGTTACTGCGTCTACAACCTGTACAATTGAAGAAGTTACCGCTCTCCCAGGAGCTTAGGCAAGCTATTCTGAATATGCAAGCCATTGCCAGCTCCAAGCACGGGGCATTAAGGCGTCAGCGCCAGTTCATCGGTAAATTGATGCGCCAAGAAGATGTCACCGCCATCGAACAGGCACTAAATAACCAGTTGCTGCACCCTGTTGATGCTAATAAAAGTGAAGGAAACAGTGAGCCGAGGAGAGATTGGATACAGGAGTTAACCGCGGATGCCACTCGCGCCATGTCCGCTCTGCTAGAGGAATACCCTGAACTGGATCGCCAAACAGTACGCAACTCACTGAGAAATATGCAACGAGCGAAAACGGAAGAGCAGCGCCAGCGGGCGCGACTAAAATTAAGTAATTTTCTAAAACAAAATGGTGTTTTTTGAGTTGTTGCTAAGATTGTATTTTCTCTTCTAACTCTTCTTCTGTCTCCAGTGGTTCATGTTCAAAAATGCGACCGCTCGATTCCCATTTTATGAATGCCTGGATCTGATCTCGAAGTGAAGAGAACACCAGCGCAATGATGGTAGCGTCATCAAGAAAGCCTGTTAAGGGGATAAAGTCTGGAATGAAATCTAATGGAGTAACGAAATAGAGAATTGCGGCCACTAAGATCACCACCGTGCGGATGGGAATTTCTCGATATTCTCCCCGGCGCCACGCCTGGATCATACGAATCATGGCTTTAAGTTCGTCGATCATCTTATTGAGTTTAGTTTTATTCTGTTTGACTTTTTCCTGGGCTTCATCCAATAGAGACTGGGTTTCAGCCTGGTTCTTGATAATTTTTTCGGCACGTCGAATAAAACGACGCAGAGCAAATAGTGATGGTTTAGGCATGGGTCTCTTTCCTTGGCCAAGCGATAGGAGCAGTCACTAAATTTATAGAGTTGGTATGGAAGTCGCTCTTTTCAAGTATTGAGTCACTAAGCATAATGATAACTTGAAGCAAACTCGGAGTGCACCCCTATGAGAGAGACCATTACCATTGGACGCCGTTACTGTGGCCCACCAAATTCCGCTAATGGTGGTTATTGTGCAGGTAAACTAGCGACTTTCCTAGAGGGTGATGTGCAAGTGAGGTTGTTGGCGCCCCCACCCTTGAATACACCATTAGCGGTGAGTTATCAGCAAAACCAGGCTGAGTTACTGGATCAGGGGCAAGTGGTAGCCACAGCAGCGCTGCGCCAATTGTCCTGGGAAGAGCCGCCGCGGTTGCCAAGCATTGCCGAAATCGAAGCCAAACAAGGCCAATGTCGTGCGTTTAATTCGCACCCCTTTCCAGGATGTTTTGTCTGTGGGCCTGAACGCCGCCGAGAAGATGGTTTGTGTATCTATCCGGGCCCCTTAGCGGGCGGGATCTGTGCTGCGCTATGGCGCCCTGATGAAAGCTGTTTAGAGCAAGGTACGGATGTAGTTGGTTTGCCATTTGTATGGGCAGCTTTAGATTGTCCCAGTTCATTTCCGCTGCTTGAGCCGGAAGAGAATCAACGGCTTGTACCGATGGTATTGGCTAGTTTAGCCGTGTCAATCAAGGCATCTTTGAGCGTCAGGCAGACCTATCGAATACTTAGTTGGGCGAGATCTGTAGAGGGCAGAAAAGGTTTCTCAAGGGCCATGATATTCGATGTGAATGGTGACGCTATTGCTTATTCAGAAGCACTTTGGATCTCTTTGAACAAGCAATAACAATTGTTAAGTCGCCCGCCTAAACCTGGAGTTAATAACACTTAAGTTAAGTCTATTTGTTTCGATAACTCTAATAGAGCAAAGCGCGCAAGTAATCCTGTATCAGTCGCACATTGAGGAAAACATCGATGAGTGAACAAGCCGAAGCAGAACAGAAACAGAGTACTGATTCGATTCCTAAGGAATTAGTACAACAGGTCATGGCAATTGAGAAGCGATTCAAAGGCTTGGAAGAAGATAAATTAATGCAAGCATTTAAGAAGCTACTTATTCGATTTCGTCGGGACAATTTCAAATGAAACATTTATCCGATAAGGAGCTGGATGAAGGACTAAAGAAGATCCCCGCCATGTCATCTAAAGTACAGGAAGTACTAGTTTTATTAGATCAAGAGGATGCGGATTATCGACAAGTAGAAGATCGGGTGATGGAGGATGCCAATCTGACCGCCCGCTTGTTGCGGGTAGCTAACTCACCTATGTACGGCCTCAGCGGTCAAATCAACACCATTCGCGATGCTTGTAGAGTATTGGGATTACGAGTGACTAAAAATTTGGTGACCACTGCTTGGGTAATGGGGGCCTTCCCCGGTGATCCTAAAGGCAGACTGGATACGAGCGCTTTATGGCGGCACGCTCAGGGCACGGCGGCATTGTCTGTGATTATTGCCAACAAGATCCGATCTTGTCAGGAAAGTGCGTTTGTGACTGGCTTGTTGCATGATATTGGCAAGATAGTTTTTATGGCGGGTTTTCCGGAGCATTATGATGCTGTGCTAGATTATCGCGATGAGCACAATGTGTTGTTGCGGGAGGCGGAGCAAAAAATATTGAAGTTAGATCATGCTGAACTGGGTGCCAGGTTAGCCAAGAGCTGGAATTTACCCCTAGAAGTGATAGAAGGTATTGAACTACATCACAACCCTATGTCCGATAGTCATACCGCTGCCCCAACCATTGTGCATTGCGCCGACATAATTTGTCGTGGATTAGAAATAGGCGATGGTGGAGATGATCGCATCCCAACCTTCTGTGCTGAGGCTTTAAGGCGGCACAAAATTACCATGACCATCATTAATGAAAGTCTGGCAGAAGCTTTGGATCTAGTGGGTGACCAAAATCTAATGGCCGCAGCGAGTTAAGAACGCCCCACTTGTCATCTTTTTTGTTGTTGACGAAGTAAAAACCTACCTGGATTGACACGCTCTGACAGTCGTTTTGGCCACGGGGATACTGTATGGTCGATCAGACTGGCCAAAAAGTTAGCCGAAGCGGGTATGGTGGTGAAGCCACGGCTACCAAATCCTGAAAAAAGATATAAATTGGGATGTACGGTTAGATCCGCTAGCGTTGATTTAGTACCTCTGCCGCTAGAGATATTAGTATTTTCATAATAATTCGGTGCTGCGCCCACAAGCGGTAAGTGATCCAAGGTGCATGCTCGTGCATTCCGCCAATAAGACTGCATCTCAAATATGACACTATGATCACAGTCGGGGAACAGCTTACGGAACTGAGTGTTGAGTTGCTCTGTCGCTTGGCTAACACTTAGGGTATCAGGTTCGAATGTAGCGCCCAGGTGCCAACTGTTTGTATTACCCGGTAATAAAAAACCAGGTTGGCAAATACCATTCTGCAGATTCTCCTTAGGCAAAGCAGAAATTTGATTTATTTGTCCAGCGATCGATTGCACCGGAATTTGAACGGTTTGTTTGAGTTGTGAGATCCCGGTGGCATTAGCAATGATGACTTGATCAAATATTCTTTCGTTTTTTTGCTTAAATTGACAGGCCCAATGTGAGTCAACTGCTATTAATTGAGTCAACTGATGATCAAAATGGAATGTACATTTCTCTTCCAATTCAGTAAATAACTCGTGAGCTAGTCGTCTCGGGTGGATCCAACCCCCGAATGGGAAACAAAGATCTTCCTGATCAGTCTTTAAATTCATTTGCTGCGTGGTGATTGCCTCTCTGACCAAACTTGCCAAGTATCTGAGGGCTGGAAAATTATGCAACAGTTCGCGAAAATCCTGACCTTCCTTCTTTCTTAATATGAGGGGTTGTCCCAACAAGCGATCCGAGCCTCTTGAACTTCTAGACCAATACTTTAAAGCTGTGAGATAACAGAGCAGTGACCATTGAGCGTCTAAATTTAAGTCTTTACTGAGCCAAGGTCTGACGACCGCGACTGGTGCACCGGAGGCACCACTGCCCACGGTTTTTGCAGTATCAAATAAGGTCACTTCATATCCTCGAAACTGTAACTCCCTCGCGAGGCAGAGCCCGGCGACGCCAGATCCGATAATGGCAGTAGATTGTTTTACGGAATCTTTTCTCTTGGGCGCTAAAGCCTCGGTACCATCAGCAACCAGTCGTTGCCTTTTTCTGCCAGTCGCCGACAACAGCCGATAGTGAAATCCGGCTGCCGTGATACCGTCTTTGACCGTGCGCGCGACACTGTAGGTGCTAAGCGTGCTGTGGCGATGACTGAGCCGAGAAATTTGGGAGAAAATTTCCGGCTGCCACAATTCAAAGTTTCGCTTTGGAGAAAAGGCATCTAAAAACCAACAATCGATCTGTGCCTGAAGTTGTGGCAGATAGTGACGGGCATCACCATAGACGAGCAGACATCGAATGCGTAGTGCCTCGAACGATACTAGATGATAGCCCGGTACCGGTAAGGGCAGTGAAGCAAGTAATTCTTCTCCCAGCACGCTCAGCTGTGGCCAATGGCTGTAAGCTTTCTGCAGATCAATGATGGTGACTGGATGTAACTCAAAAGCGATGTAGTCTAACCAAGATCTCTCTGGTGCTGTCCTTTGCCACAATTGGGCTGTTAATAGGAAATTCAAGCCAAATCCAAAACCCAATTCTGCGATAGTGACCTGTTGATTAGAGCGAAATCTTTCTACCAACCGATTTGCTTGAATATAGGTGACGCTTGCTTCGAGAATCGGATCTGTATCACTGAAATAACCTTCATCAAATTGCCGAGAGATAGGGATGTCGCCGTACCAAGTGATTTCTGCTGGTTGTATCGGTGTGCGCCAGTCAATGGCATCTTGATTAGACATGTTGCTAGATACTTTGCGCCGCAAGCTCCATTTTTTGTAATTGCTTGTTCAATAGATTGAGATCATCGGTACTAGTATTTGACCATTGATTGTCTCCATAGGGAGCGTTGGCTACGGCCGCTTCTAATCTGACTCTAGGGAAGTTTAAATCAGTTAAGGTATGTATGACTTTTAATGTTTTAAACCCATCAAACCACATAAGGAGATGTTGTGCACGCCGTTGAGGATCCGTATATTTATTCCACAGTTGTTCTAATTTTGATTGATATCCGGTGGTGGATAGGAGTTTATTTATTATTTGAATATCTTCCAGATTGGTGGGAGTACAGTCATTATCAGGTGGTGCGAATAGGTGATTGGTAATTTGATTATTACAGTGTGACAGCAGTAGAGCAAGAAGTTGATATACTCGGTGGTGGTAAAAAATATCTTGATTCGCCGCTAATAGAGACTGAACAGCGGGTCCAGTGCCGAATGGTACCCGTGAGGAAACTCTGCCGGAAAGTCGAACGGCGTCCCCTTGTAGAGCACCAATCTTGCCCAGTTTTCTCAGTTTGTTCAGCAGATAAAAATCTTCTCCTGCTTGCCTTTTGGGGAATCCCCGAACTTTTGCATAAGCGTGAAGATTGATTTTTAGCAGACTGCCAATACTATGAAAAGCATACGGTGACCCAGCATACAATAACCCGAGTCGATGGTGCCTTAGACTGATTTCATATAAGGTTGCAGCTCTCTCAATTTCAGAGTTATCGTGGTAATGTTCAAATGGATAGTGGTAGGCAACAAATTGATGATTCTCTGCATGCTTGAAGTAATCACTTGGTAGGGTGGCATCCGCGTCAGTACAGTGTAACCACTCGGTTTTCAGTTTGCCGGATTGATATAAAGCCAGCGCAATATCCGCAGCAATTTTTCTTGCCAAACCGACACCCTGCTTGCTGGGTAGAGAGTTTAGGGGAGTAAATCGATCTATCATTAACATAGCCGAACTGCCAAGCTGAAATAGTTGATGTCCCTTTTGTAACTCGATAGCTTGACCAAAATGGTGGTGAAGCCATCTGTGACTACTAATGTTTGCTTTTAAGGTGGGGCTAGTTAGATCGTCTTGATTACCATTAATGACAAGTATTACCAATAATTTATCCCAATTCGGGATAGAGGTAATAGTGTGGCGGATGTTGTCTCCCTCGGCATGTACGGGAATTGCCAACACTTTTGTGTATTGACCGACGATTTGCTCAATCAGTTCAATTTCGGGTTCAGCGAAACGTGATAAATATTGCTCAATATATCGCACAATTATTTTTAGTGTACCGCTGCACGTATCGGTAGCCGGGACACAATGTCTGCTTCTATATGGAGTAATTCTGTAAGACGGGTCTCTACCTCATCGGCATTGAAATAGGTTTGTGCGAGTTGAATAAAAATATGATGATGTTTGGCTTCTACCGTCGCGAGTTGTTTATAAAATTGCTTCAATTTCTCATCTCGCAGATTTTGCGCCACACAATGAAACCGTTGACATCCTCGGGCCTCGATGATTCCCGCGAGTAATAGACGATCTAAAAAATAGAGATCAGAGGGGTGACGCGCCTGCTTCAACAACTGATTTATGTAGGGATCTTTTTCGTCCGCACCCAGTTGTAAATTACGAATTTCGATGAGATGGTAGACTTGGGAGAAATGTTCTAACTCTTCCAGGGCCAGGTCAATCATCGCTCGAACCAGTTGTTTGCGATCAGGGTAGTGAGCTACCATGCCCATTGCCATGGCGGAGGCTTTTTTTTCACAGGCAGCATGATCTAACAAAAACAGGTCAAAATCTCGCATGACCCTATTTATCCACTCTTGGGAAGTTTCAGACAGTAAACGCAACATGGATCTAAACTTTTCTCCATTCAAAGTCTATTATTTTACCAGATACGTGCTTGTGGGGTGCCTGTATTTGATTTGCTTCAGCAACGCCTGGGCGACGTCACTTGAGCGGAAAGAGACAGAGGAGGAGGGTCATGGATGGTATATAGCAGTGGCAGCTGACGAAGGCGGTACCCATACCAGAGTGCGTCATCGAGGCATGTTGCGACTGTCTCAGCCACCTGGATCGGAGGCGAATCTGTATGGGTTATCGGCATTAGCCTGGGTGGCGTCAGAGGGTAATTTGTATGCGATGTCGGATTCAGCACAGGTTTTTGTGTTCAAACCACTCTTCATGCAAAACGAATTAACTGGCTTGGAGTTTATTCGTCAATTTTCTCTCAAGGACGGATCTGGTAAACCGCTGCGGGGTTCGGCCGCAGATTCTGAAGCCTTGTTCTGGCAGGCTGCGAAGTCACAAGTAGCTGAGAGTCTATTTGTGGGTTTTGAACGCCAACCACGAATTGAACGTTATGATCTTAGAGGCAATAGACTCGAGTCTCTCACCATGCCGAAGGGGTTCGAGCGCATCCAAGCCTATGCACAGAAGAACAAATCCATTGAGGCTCTCAGTTCTCATCCAAAGTTTGCATACGTAGCCGGTACTGAGTGGCCAATGAAGCAGGCTCAGAGTTACATATCCCTGTTTACGCCGTTAGGAGCGCCTTGGCGCTATTATTTATTTGCAGAACCAAAATGTGGCTTAACCGCATTGGAACATTGGCACGACGATATCTTTGTTAGTATTGAACGCTGCTTTTTGAATATTGCGAAGCCGTTTACAATTCTATTGCGCCGCGTGCAATTGAATATTGATGACTCTAACGCAGCTATTCAAGATTTAGCCGTATGGCGCAGTAACGAGGTGGCTTTATTAGACAACTTTGAAGGATTAGCGCATCATCGTGACAATTTCTTTTTTATCATTTCGGATGATAATCGTAATCCATGGCAAAACACCTTGTTGAGTTATATTGAAATACAATGACTGTCGACAATTCTATAAAATGGCGATTAATGAGATTTAATGACTTTTTAAAGTCTAGTCGCTTGGTTCGTGAAATTGCCACATTGCGTGTGGTGGTGCCTGCGGTATTGAATATACCGCCAGAACTCAATTCTGCGGCACCTATCAGCTCAATGTCCGCTCATTTATCCAAACCTTATATCATTTGTTTTATTCGGCATGTGGGGTGTCCTTTTGCTGAAATGACAGTGAAACTCATGTCTCAAATAAAGGAGGATCATAAGGACATGAAACTTTTTTTAGTCAGTCATTGTCCCCTGCGCGAGACAGAATCTTGGCTGAAGAAAATTTGTCCGCACGAAGACATGATGACGATAATTGATGAAGAACACGAAATGTATGGTCAATGGGGATTAGGTTGTACAAGTTTGTGGCATTTTGTGGGGTGGGGTAGTTTAATCAGCCTATTCAAATTAGCTAGGCTAGGTGTGGTAAATCGATTGCCAAGTGGTAGTCGATGGCAACAGGCAGGAGCCTTTGCCGTGGGCCGGAGTGGACAGGTGGTATGGCGACATTTACCCCAACACGCGGGTGACTTACCAGATTTCGAAGAGGCTGTTTCAGTGATACGAGGAGCGGGGACGGGTAAACTTAGCCGGGTTTCCTAAACTTCAGTGTCATTCGATCGCTTTCGCCTATATTGAGATATTTCTGACGATCTTTCTCGCCTTCGCGTAGTGTGGGAGGAAGACTCCAAACCCCTTCAGCATAATTTTTTTCATCTTTTGGATTAGAGTTGATGGCAGATCGGGCGACGAATTGAAATCCTGCTTGTTTGGCAAATTGTATTACTTGCTGTTCATGAACATATCCAGATTTCGCCAGTGGATCATGGGGCGCACTGGGGTTGGCGCGGTGCTCCACGATGCCTAAAATACCTCCTGGTTTAAGTGCTCGATACATGGCTTGAAAAAACAAATGCGTTTTTTCCGCCAGCATCCAATTGTGCACATTGCGGAAGGTAAGCACGAGATCGGCGGAGCCGGGTGGAGCAATTTCCATATACTCAGGAGGTTGTAAAATGGTGATCCTGGTTTCGCTAAAATTTTCTGGATCCGATGCAATTTTTTGATGAAACTTTTTTGCATACTTGCGATAAAACTCGATATTGGAGTTAGGATCAAAATGCGCCGTATAGAGCACACCATGGCTTTTTAATGCTGGTGCAAGTATATCAGTATACCAACCTAGCCCAGGCCAAATTTCGACCACTGTTAGATGTTGTTTAAATTCAAAGAAATCTAGTGTTTCCACTGGATGTCGATATCGATCTCGCAATTTGTCAGCATCATTTCTGTGGTGGCCGCCTAACACTTTTTGTATCACGGCGCGATTGTTTTCTACGTTTTCGGCGGAGATGACCACTGTGCAAACTAGCAGTAGTACTGTTAAGGGGATGAGGGCAGAGAATGATTTAACTGGCATGAATGACCTTCCTGGTGCGAATTTGTCGGGCATCTCCCATCTTCGATGCAGATCGATTTAGCAGCTTCCCGAAGGGTGGCAACCGAAGCGTTTCCCCGGGGTAAATTATCACTTAAATAACGTCGCCATGCCTTAGCTCCTGGCACACCGTGAAAGAAGTGAAAAAGGTGTCGAACCATAGCTGATAATGGTACACCAAATTGCTGCTGCTGAACCAACACGTAGTCTAAGTAGCTGTCCAGTACCTCTACACGGCTTTTCGAGCTAACGCCTCTGCCATAATAGAGATTATCTACTTCTTGGAGTAGAAACGGCTGCTGGTAGGCGGCACGGCCGACCATCACTCCGTCCACTTTGGGTAAAACTTGTTGGATCTGCTTATGGCTTTGAATGCCGCCGTTTAAGGTGACATGCATCATGGGAAATAGTCGTTTTATCTCATACACCAGCTGATAGTTCAGGGGTGGAATTTGTCGGTTCTGTTTTGGGCTGAGCCCATTCAACCAGGCGTGACGTGCATGTACGATGAGCTTGTCGCAACCTACTTGGTGTAGATGAGTGACGAGAGTAAAGAGTCTATCTATACCTTCATCATTATCTAGTCCGGTACGGCATTTGACGCTGATGGGGATATTAACCGTGTCCTGCATTCTTGCCACGCATTCTGCCACTCGCGCCGGCTGTGCCATCAGGCAGGCGCCAAATTGGCCATGTTGTACTCGATCGCTGGGGCAACCCACATTCAAATTGATTTCGAAAAACCCCCATTCTTCGACGATGGCGGCGCATTGAGCAAGTTGAGAAGGATCGGCGCCACCTAGCTGAATAGCCAGAGGGTGTTCTTCCGGACTATATGCTAGATGCCTATCTCGCTCGCCGTGGAGCACTGCGCCCACATGAATCATCTCTGTGTATAAGAGAATCTTAGTAGAGATCAGGCGTAGCAAATAACGCTCGTGTCGATCTGTCCAATCCATCATTGGTGCCACCGAGATGAGCGGACGACGATACATCTCTTGATCCGAGTTGGATACCTTTGCTTTTGACATAGAAACTAGGGTCGATTGTCACTCAATCGTTTAAGCTGGAATAGTAATTGGCTTAAGAGATCGTTGGCCTCCATGAACTGATGCACTGGACCCAGAATGTGGTCGCCCTGTTGAATGTAGGGACTTTCTTCTTCCAGCTCTGATGCACACTCTTCCATCAGGGCTTGTGCCTGCACCGGTGTGGTTTCTAGATGACATTGGAGGCCGAGGACATGGTTATCATATAGAAAGGCTTGCTGAGCACATGCCTCGCTGTAATAGAGCGCGTGGGCACCGGCAGGCAGATCAAAGGTTTCACCATGCCAGTGAAAAGCGAGGACTTTTTCTGGCAATACTCGGGTTAGAGTGTTCTCAGTTAAGTCACTGTGACGGTGGATTGGGAACCAACCAATCTCTTTATGTGCATTGGTGGAGATTTTCGCCCCGAGTACGTCAGCGATTAACTGGGCCCCTAAGCAGATCCCCACGATGGGAATTTGCCGAGTTAGCGCAATTTCAATCTGTTTCTTTTCCTCACGAAGCCATGGGTGTTTATCTTCATCGTGTACACTCATGGGCCCCCCCAGCACCACCAATAGTTCTGTTTCTGCAGGGAGCTGGGATTCCGCCTGATACCAGTGGGTTGATGTCAATGAATGGCCTAACATCTGTGCCCATTCATTGATGCTGCCCGGCCCTTCAAAAGCCACTTGTTGGAAGATATGTACTTGCATGTGAGCGGCAGCGCCTTGATTGAAAAAACGAGTATTATAACTAGCAAATGCAAGTGATGAAATTATTAAGGGACTTTTGTTTTAGATAGGCGGGTGTTTAGAAAAACATATCTACGGCGAGGGAAAAGATATTCACATCTGTACCCGGGGTTCCATCGATAAATATGCCTTGTGAGCCGCTGAATCCACCTTTGGGACGAATGTGCTGGGTTTCTATTTTTAACGCCACGGATGAGTTGAGATCATGTCTGACACCGAAAATGATTGATTCCTGTTCCACATAGGGTAGTCCACGTTGGATAGGTTCATGGGCGGCAAAGGTGATATGGGGCATGGTGGCGCCAAAGCGGTAACCGAGAGTGAGGTAACCAGCACGTAGATCGGGTACGTCCCCGGCCACGTTGCGACGAATAATTTCCAGATAAGAAATAAGATTATTCCAATCGAGTTCTCCCGCAAAAGAAAAATACTCCACGAGACCATCAATACTTTCAGTTAGTTTCGCATCTGGAATATTGGGTACAGTCATGCGTCCATAAGCCAATCTAAATGTACTGAACTCATTTGACCAAATGATGTTTAGGCCACTCATATTGTCTGCCACTGCTGTGACATAATCAAAATCATGTCCCAGTAGCTCGCTAAGCGCGGTGAATACAGCCAGTGAACTACCTGAGCCAATGGCCGCTGCCAACGCCCCGGGATTACTGGCTGCGGCGGCGTCTAGTGCTAATAGCTCTGCTTGTTCTGCACTGGAGTAGACTGCTAGTAGATCGGTTAACGGGATCGCATCGATGGCATCGGGATTAGTCGGATCAAATGGAAATAGTCCCACACCTTGCGTGAACTCAGATCGACCAAAGAAGGGTTGGAGTCGGATGGTAAAGGCATCAAAGGGTATTTCGTAAACCAAGTCGATACCTGTCATTGTGTCAAACCCTAAGGTGGCGGGGCCATAGACTTCCGCAGGTGGTCTAATCCATGGGTATGCAAAACCGATTTCAATATACTCCGCCGCCAACATCGGCGGAAACTTAATGCGGCCTGCACGTACGGTAGTACGTTCAGAAGCGTAATAGGTCAGGTAGGCAGTATCTGTTTCTAGATTAAAGGACTCTTCTCCTTTTGCCAACAGAAGGGTCGTCAGCTGCCATCCAGGTTCATCTCCTCTGAGGGTCAGTTGGATTCCAGCAGACGTGTCGCCATCTAGGTTGGGTTTATTTTTAATGCCACCCACATACTCGGCTTCATTGTCCGAAATGGCGAAAACACCACTAAAAATACTATTTAAATTAAAGTCTACCGCATAAGTTTGGCAGCTTAATGCGGTAAGTAGTGAAGTCAGCACAATTTTTAATCGTATATTCATCATGTGCGATCCATCGATTCCTAAACATCCCTGTGTTGAATGATTTTAGATACACTCTAACAGTATTCGAGTTTAAACTCTAAAATACTTATCGGCGAATTATCCAAAACATTAGATGATTTTTTGTCACGTTTGTTCACCGTATTGTTATGATTACCCTCTGCATGTGAGTAGTTGTGGCCGCGATAGAATTTTCTAATGTCTGTCTAGATATGGTCGTCTGATCCTTAGCTTAAGTAGCTATAAAACGCCTCGGGTGGCCATAGCTACTCCATGAATCATAAACGGCTCATAGTAGAGAGAGACCTGTTCGGAACTAAAACCTGCTTCGGTCATAACCTTGGAGAGCTGTTCTTCTGTACGGTAGATCATTGGCCATAAGAGCACCCAGAATAGAAACAACATTTCACGATTATGGCGAATATTACCAGTTAGAAACACACCATTTTCGGGTAGACAATTTCGAATTCTTGATACAGTACGGATCGCCTTGGTATCTGTAAGATAATCCATTAATCCAACCATTTCAATAATATGAGGGTGGAACTGTTCACAGACTTCTTCAATCTTACGTGTCGTACCTAGTACGAATTCAAAGTGATCCTCGAGTCCTGCTTCTTTGACGTTTTGTCGTGAAATGTCGATAGCGGTTTTATCATTGTCTATGAGGACTGCTTTGATATTTAGATCGGGATTCTTTTTAATCGCCGCAATGACTGCTTGGGCAGAGCCAGACGCGATGGATAACACTCTGATTTCAGATTCCTGTTCGAAGCGGCAGAAAGCATCGGATAATAAATTCACCACGATTTTAAAACGATTGGTGACAGCCTGCCGATTTTCCATTTTTTCCATCCAATAGTGGGTTAAAAACCCCTCCAGATTTTTGCGCACAGAGGGTTTAACCTTGGTATGGTAGTTGTAAAAAAGGTCTAACGAGCGCCAGTCTGCTGCGCCATATTTTGCCCGGTGATTGATGTGGCTGAATCGGTCAAAGAAAAAGCTCGAAACGTGGGAGGAATCGCGCCCCATTTCCCACATAATCTTTTGAAAATATTTTTTACGATAGCGAAAGAGTTTCAGGTAGAGTAGTTGAACGCTGTTGGTGAACATGCTCCAACAACTCACTAGCCACAAGGTCAATACGTAAAAGAAGCTTCTAGTGTCATATTCACCTTGAATTTCTTCTGCATTTATAACGGTTAGATTAACTCCGTTTGATAATTTCATATTAGAATTGCTCCCCTACTAAAGCTAAAGCGAATAACGATATTTTGCTTCTATCTGCACATGACACACCTTAGGCGATGTATTTTGCACGCTCTATAACCTTTCAGGTAATACGTAAAACGATCTTTATTTTTTCTCTTACGTATTTAATTTTTAAATATTATTAGAGCGATCAGCTGTCATCGGTTTAATCGCTCAAACTATGTATCTGCCCAAGGACAATTAACTTTAGAGGCTGGCTTAGAATTTTAATTATCCACTCCTTTAATTCTTCGCTATCTCGATTTTTTGCCTCGAAGCCAGTTTGAATTTCCCATAGCTAGCTAGTAACACAGGTATCAAGAAGAGATCGATTGCCCAAGCAAGTATCAGGGTAATGCTGATGAAAATCCCGAATGCGGAAGTCGGTAGAAAAGAAGAGAAGGCCATGCAAGAAAAAGAACCAACCAGAATGAATGTCGTCATGCTGATGCTGTGTCCGATGGTGGCAATTGTTTTATCGATGGCCTGTTGCCACTCCAAGCCTTCTTTTAGGTAGATCCGAAATCGAGTGAGAAAATGAATGGTGTCATCGACGACAATGCTAAGTGACACGCCTCCGATTAACACCGTGGCAATATTAATGGTGACACCGAACCAAGACATCAAGCTATAGGTAAAAATCAATGGGAATAGATTCAAGATTATGCCCAAGATTGCCAAGGGTAAAGAGCGAAACAGCATCGGCATTACAATAATTAAACAGAATATAACGATCGATAGAGTCTGAACTTGGGTTTGGCCAATTTCAGTATTCATATTCGATAACATCATCGCACTACCGGAGATAAGAAGTTGTGAATTGTCTTCAAACAGACGCTGGTGCAGATTATTGATCTGCTCGTGTAAAGATTGAATTTGTACGGCGCTCATGTAGTCAGTCAGCACTAATAAGTGTACGTAGCGTCGATCTTGACTAAGGTAGTCTGATAAATCAGTGTTGTCGCTGAATTCCGCTAATTGTAGTAGGCCGTTTATTTCCTGTGGCCCGTAGTTTTTAAATTTGTCTGCACTAGAGTCATGTTGTAAAAAAGCTTGATCGATTTGAAACAGAAAATCATCTGCGCTGATTACTTTATTCACGTTCTGTAGTTGTTGTATCGCTTGATTGAATGCGATCAGGCGATCAAGGTGTTGGTACTCGCCGAAAGATGTATTGTCGGGTAGCTTTAATACGACATTGAGAGAACTTGTTGAGTATCCGGCTTCTTGGATCCAATCGTGAGCTTGATTAAATCTTGTGCCTTCATCGAACCAATTTACATAATTGGTATCTACTCTGAGTTGAGATAAGCCCAATAGGGAAACACAACAGAGTAGGAAAATACCCAACGTATGTCTCTTTTGATTTTGGATCCACTGCGGGAAGGCGTGCCACCGGGAATGGCCCAATAGGGGCGCTGGTGTCCCCTGAGTGCCGCCGTTTGGGTAGAGTAGTTTGAGTAAAATGGGGGCGATAATCAAACTAAAGGCCCAGGCAGAAAAGATTCCTAATGCGCCGAAAAATCCCAAATGTCTGATGGGTGGCACAGCGCTGATCATATAAGAAGAAAAGCCCACAATAGTGGTGAGGGAAGCCCAAAGTCCTGGTCGCCATAACAGAGTCAATGCCCGTGCCACCGCTGCCTCCGCACCGATTTGGTGGCGTTCTTCATGAAATTCTTTTATGAAATGCACCACATTAGCGACCGCGATGCCAGCGAGCAGTGTAGGCATGATCTGAGTCACCATGTTGTAGGGTATTTTAAGTAGTGCTAAGAGTCCCATCGTCGGCACTAGGGTACTTAATACCACTGCGTAAAGTACGAAGAGGTCACGAATGCTCCGGAAAGTGAGTAGGCCGAATATGGTCACTAGGAAATAAATAGCGATGTAAAATATGATCACGTCCCTGACGGCAGCCCGATTCATCTCCACTATCAAAGGCATCATGCCTACTATCGCCCAGTGATCGATAGACTCCATGTTGTCCATTACGGACTCAATCCCCTGGATCATCTCTCGTCGATAACCACTTGGATCTAACAGCCTATCCTTTGTCTGAATCATTAGCGCTGTTCGAGAGTTATCTTCCAGATTAATTAAACCTTTGTGAAAGATGGGATTACTCGCCAATGCTTGTTTAAAGTGCTCTTCTACGCCAGCTCCCCAGGAAGTGGCTGAGTCAGGACTATAGAGCCTCGAATAGAGAAGTGAACCATCCGCAGTTAATAAGTTATCTTTGGTATTGGCTATAGAGACAACTTTGACAATATTGTCTAGTTGCTCAATCTCATAGGAGATATCTGATAGTTCATTGAGAAAATTTTTGGCGTAGATATTTTTGGTTTCCAGAACTAATATTGTCCATTCTTTCTCGTCAAAAGCTTGCAGAAATTCTTCATATTCCTGAATGTCTGGATCATCCTGAAGAAACCACACACCCATGGAGTTGTCGGCAATGTTGTCTGCATATAGTAAACGATGCCCTACTACACCCAGAAAGCCTGCTAATATAGCTAACCATAATGCGAGAATGGGGATTTGAAGTTTAAAGAGTAATTTAGTGTACATGATGTATTAAACCTATCTTTTACAAATGTGCATTGCTAACCGCTATTAGTATTAGTTAAAACCAACTTCTATTCCCGATACGATGCGATCCTGTTGATCGAATTGGCCGAAAATGCCTAGTTCGTCCCCAAAAAACAGATCTAATCCGATCCAGATAAATAGGTTATCGAGTACCTCCAGCCGACCTTGAGATTGAAATAGTCCATCTTCTCGATTTAAGTTGTAGATAAGTTGTCCCTCCAGTAGCAAACGGTCATGCCAGAGACGTTGTTGTATATTGAAGGTAATGTGTGTTTCGGTGGTATCCCGTACCCATTCCGGACGGGTTTCCGTCAAAATACTCTGATGAAGTTGGACACCTATCAACTGTGAGGCTTGACTTGAATAGTCCAAGCCGAGCACATAGGCCCATTCGTCTGTTATCTCTACGCCATCTGTATCGCTGGCATTTTCTACTAGGAAGAACTTATCAATTTGCAGTGCCATTTCTAATCTAAAGGAAACGGAACCAAATGCATTTGAAATACTACTACCGACTAATTGTGTGCGAGCATATTCGGGTATAACAGTGATGGTGGGTGTCGTGCCGGTCAAATCAATGAAACGGCGAATCACCGGTGTATCGTCATAGTGGGATAGATAGTTGACTGTTAGATCCCAGCCAGAAATAAAGGTTGAGACCCGCCAGCCTAAATCGAGACCGTTGGGCCGATTGGTGTTTTCGACGATGACAGATGCACCAGCGGGAACAGTGGGAATCAACAGAGGTGAGCTATATGCGAACGGCAGACCTTGCTGAGGAAAATCATGATAAGTATTGTCCGGGATGAGTAACATCTGGAATCCCCACTGTTCGAACAACAACTCAGTATTCACCATCCACAACGGGATCCGACTTTGATCGGGATCCTCAAGGATAAATGTTTTAAAGGACTGTGGGTTCACCACATCTAAGACTTTAATTCCATCGGCCACCCCCCACACGATTTCTTGTTTACCGAAAGTGGAAAATCCATTGTGATGCCGAATGCGATATTGGAATTCTCTGAGTTCTAATTCGCCCCCAGAACCTAAGTCCCAGAATCGACTCCCTCCTTCAACCTCGGATTGATCCGGCTTCTCATTGCGGAAATCATCAATGGCAGTAACTTTTGCTCTGAGCAGAGCAGAAAAATCAGCACGCTCGTTCACAGGGATTTCAATAGACGGATGTAAAGAGAGTTGCCATAAATTGAGCCTCTCTCGTTCCAAGTCGTAGGACCATTCCCGAATGAGCGTGCTGGATATTTGAGCTTTATCCCAGCCACCGGAAGAGTATGCGGCGCCTGCCGGGATCAACGTCACAAGAAATATTCTGATAATAATATAAAAGTGAAGATGCTTGTCTTGCTTATTGTGGCCGCCCATCCTGAGCATAGTTTTTCCCGCCGTCAGAAGTGGGGCTAGAGTCCGCGTCGTAAAGTATTTTGAGTGAATATTTGGTCATCTATCTGTTGCTGATAGTCGATTTCAGAAAAATTAAAAACAGTGTGATGTTGGGTGAGATGGTTTCGGCTTACAATCGAAAGCGGCGTCCAGATCCCTTGAATCGATTGCACCTCTCGTATTTCGATAGTTTTGTAGTGTTGGCCATGTAGATCCCACTGATCCACACTCAACGGCATCCATATTTGTGCATCGATCCAGCTACGAATGCGACTGATACCGAGTTCATTGGCCACTTGTTCATTGACGGGAATGGCTTCCAGTAAATAGAGTGAACTTCCTGATTCTTCTCGATGTTCCAGAATAGTAAATTGATAATCGCTTAGGCTAAATTTGGTTTCTTTCTTAATATCTTCATAGCTGAAATCTGTGCCTAAAAAAGCATCGCCGCGGTTTGCCGAGGAGATGCGACGAATTTTTCCAAATGCGGGCAAGTAGAGCCATTGATCATCGTCCGCCTCCACATCGCCATAATCAAAAGCCAGGAATGCAGTGTCACGAAAATTTGCGGGCTTTTCGTAGTAAATCAGGGTCTTTTTGTCCGCACCGTAGTATTTTCTAAAAGAGACCGTTTCGCGTTCGCGCACATTATTTTGACTGTCAGTCATTAACATGTGGATACGTCTATATTGGGTGACACCTTCGTCGCGAGCGGCGATTTTTTCGGCGATATCATCACCCGTAAGAGGATTGGCAGAGACGATACAACTGATAGAGAATAACCAGAAACAGCGGTAGAAGAAGTGATATCCTCGGGTGTTATTGTTCATATTGGCTACCTAAGTGATTACCAAACATACCTTATATAGAATGACTAGTGATAAGTGTGCAATGAAGGATCTACATCCGTTCCACTTCAACACGACGATTTTTTGCGCGACCACTGGCTAGGTTATTATTTGCAATGGGGTTTGCGGGGCCTTTACCCTCTACGCTCACTATCTTATTTGTCGGCACGCCTTTGTAGATTAAATAGTCTCGAGCAGATTCAGCTCTCTTTTTCGAGATCTGCAAGTTGTACAGCAGATCACCACGGTTATCTGTATAACCAAAAAGGTTAATTCGCATGGTTGGATCTTGATTCAGCAGGACAATGATCTGATCCAATGCTGCCATGGAATCTTCTGTTAAATCAGACGTCCGGTATTTAAAAGAGAGCCGCGCCAGTAAATTGGGTTTATTGGGATCTAATTCAAAAACTGCTGGCGGGTGATTGTCCGCTTGTTCAACTGTCGCACTGCGCGGTATCGGTTGACGAGTCTGCGACGGGGCATTGGTATTGAGGGTGCTTATGTTTGTCGTACCTGAGTGAATTGGCGGCGGACTGTAGCTTGGTGCGGTGGGGCGCTTAGCATGTACAGTTTGGGGTGCCGGAGGGGTGTAAATCGGAGTTCTTTGACTCTGATCGCCAGCCACCTCTGATGGTGCCGCATGACTTGACTTGGATCCTAGAGGGCGTGGTTGAGACGCCTGCTCTTTATTAATTTTTGGAGGCGTGTATTGTTTTGTGGGCCCAGCAGGCGTTGGCTCTGCTTGTGAGGTAGGCTCATTTCTGGTGTTAATTGAAGATTTTTCTTCTGGATCATAACTAGTCAAATTTAGTCGGTAGATCTTGCCGAAAGGCAGTACCCAGCTTACATTGATAAGTTGGTCTTTAAAATCTTCTGTGCCAGTATCTTCTTGCCGGAGAATAAATTCGCCTCTTAAATACCAAATCTTGTTTTTTGGCAAGATATCTAAACCTAGGCCGACTTCAGTAATACTGTTTGATTCTGTCTCTACTAATGTATCCGTTTCAATCTGCCCCGCAGCCAACCTTAAGAACGGCTTGCCTAAGTCTGCTAGAAACGGAGGTAAAACGTAAGAAAAGCTATTTCCCCACTGGCGGTGTCGAAATGGCATATAGGTGAGACCCAGCGTGGCACCCAAGTAGTCAAAATTATCTTCGTCTAGGTCGTAACTGCCACCAAATGCACGCATCTCCATAGCCCAACGTTCTGCAACATAGTAGCCGACAGCAAAGTTGTATTCTAAATCACCTTCGGCAATTCTATCTTCATCTGATGAATTGACAGTTGCGCCCGGTGCCACATATAGTCGACCCGCAAAAGTCTCTTCGGCGAGCAGAGTGTCCACGAAGACTAAGCAGTTGACGGTGAGCAAAACGGCGAAATAATTCGGCCGTAGTCTAGAAATCATTTAACTCCCTTTATACATCCTTGTTCCCATTGCCTCTCAACGCCATGGACGAAACCACAGATCATCGTACTAAATGACGGCAGCAAGACTGAAATCTGCAGTTCAGGACGGCTTTGGTGACCAACTGCAGGAAGGGGGTTAAGCGGTTATGGTTAGGATCTTTTTAGCCTTTAATGGCGTTAAAGAGATATATCAGTGATAGAATTGAGAAATGATTGAAGTCAGTATTTAAGGTGGATGATGGATAATATATTATATAAAACAATTCGTTATAGACATTATCCCGTCGTGGCCTTGATTTTGATGAGTGTTTTTTTGGCTGGATGCCTACATTCAGAGGATGGATCAGATGTGGCGACAGTACAATTTTTTCCTCGAATGTTGGCGGTTGTCACTGCCACTGAAGTCGAGTTTGAGGTGATTTATTACAATGGCGACGACATTACCGATCCCAGGTTGGTCTTGGATCCAGACGATCAAGTGCTTGTGAGCACTAATGGAAGCATGAGTCTGGATCCTATCGACTCCGATCTATTTTCCAAATTGGATTCGGCCCTCCAGGAGGGATTGCCGCCTATGAGTATTCGGCTCCAGACCAGTGCTTCGACTTATTTCCCAGAAGAAACAGAGCCGGTGTATCGTGGTTCTATTATGGGTGACGTACCGGGAGTCACTTTTAATATCTCTCTAGATAGAGTGAATTTACAAGACGCGCCTAACTCGATTATCACATTGCCACCGTTAGTGGAGATACTCGCACCTCAGCCTAATGATGCTTTTTCCCGGGCGGGGGATGACATTGTCGTAGAATGGGTCCCGACAGGCACCGATGGCGATAGTATGGAAATCGAATTCGATTGTGAGTGCCCCGGAGACGATCCAGGGACATTCCAACAGACCGTATCAGATGCGATAGGTGCCTATGCGATTCCATTGGCATCGCTGTTCGCCGATCTCAATTTGACAACTGAAAATTGTGCTTGTGCGTTAGAGTTATGTCGTACTCGGGAGGGAACTCTTTCCAGTGTTTTTGTTTTAGGTGGGATTCTGATGGCCAAAACAGTCAGCGAATTCTCATTAATAGCCACCCCTTAAATTGGCACTAATTTGGTGAACTTATTCATGACGCGAACTTATCTTTCACTGACATTACTCATCGTGCTTACATCACATAGCGTACTTTCTCATGCACGTCCTGAGTTCATTGTCGGAACACAGTTTGGCATTGCAGATGTGGATTATTCTGGTTATGACTCTTCTTCATCACAAGGATTCCGACTAGGTGTCGCACCGCATCCGAACCTTGAAGTACAACTAAGAACCTTGGAATTTGACAAGTTTGAGTTAGACAATTCTCTTTCTGCCTATATTGAGGCGGATATGTTAGGGGTGAACTTAAGTGCTCACACGCAATCCTACAAATGGTTTTCGGCAGCGGTCGATCTTGGATATTATCGTTGGAAAGGGGAGGCATTTGCATTGAACCAAAAGATTGGTAAAGAGCGCGATAATAGCTATTCCCTTGGTATAAGTTTGTATCTACAACCTTTAGATTTTCTCAGGGTTGGATTGAGTGTGGATCAACTTCAAGATCTTTTCGGTGAATCGGTGCGTCTTGGGCTTTTGATGGTGGAGTTCATTTACTAACTGATCTGTCTATGCCTGACAAGCTCTCAGTAGTCTATTCTGGACGCTTTTGATTTTGATCACTACTTACTATGTTTTCAGTCGCATCTGGCTTCTGGGAAGAGTTTAGTTTCAGCTGCTCTTCATCTATTTTCAAGTCAAGCTTCATAAAATTTTCTTTGGATGTTCCTTTAGAGCCAGTGTCAGGCGTCGCGTGATCTCCCATGGCGGTGTCAATCTTGACAGTTTCTTTTGCCAATCGAATTTTTTCCTTATCCACCTTAGCGATAGATTCAGTCACCTGTGCGTTTAAGTCGCGATCCACTAAGTGTGGCGTGATGAGTACTATCGTTTCTGCATTCACACTGATACGTTCTCTGCTACGGAATAGTCTTCCAAGCAAAGGTAAGTCTTGTAACACAGGAATGCCATTTTTCCCTTCGCTAAGCCGTTGCTTAATTAAGCCGCCCATAAACACGGTTTGACCATCGTTGACCACCAATTGGGTGGTAACTTCGGTGGCCGTTTGTGAAGGGATACCGTCATTAATCGTACCTGTACTGACTTCGGGATGAATATCTAACAAGATCTTGTTTTGTAGATCTACGGTTGGCGTGACCGACAAAATGACACCTGACTCCAGAAACTCTATACTCTCAGTCGTCACCTGATTAATAGTGGTTGTGACCCGATAGCCAATTCTATCGCCAATAATCACTTTGGCTTCTTCGTTTTCTAGTGCACGTAGCTTCGGCGTAGATAGTGTCCGTACGCGTCCCATAGAGCTTAAATTTTCCAAAGCGATTTCTACATTGGGGCCCACATAGTCAAAAAATAGTCCGCTGACGTCCAAACCTATTTGAGGATTAACACCAAATGAACCCTCGCCCCCATCTGCACTAAATAGTTTACGCCAGTCAATCCCGTAAGCTTCACTATCATCTAAGGTGACTTCGAGTATTTTCGCTTCTATGACAAGCTGTTTGGGCTGTCTATCCAGTTCATCGAGGATGGATTCCACGACATCTACAAATTCTGGTAAATCCCGTACCGTGATCAGTCCTTTGGAGGGAATAATGGTACCTTTGCCATAACCCGACAAATAGGGTTCTAAAAAGTTTTCGAAGTTTTCATCTTCTAGGTCAATGTAGTGTACCCGGAAGGTTTTGGTAATGAGATCGTCGCTAGTTGCATAGCGGCCTAACTCTTCTCGGGGAACAATGAAGTAATTATTTCCCCGTCTTTCTAACGAATAGCCCGCTGCACTGGCAATCGCCTCAATAGCGTCTTCGACAGTGACATCAAATAAATTAACCGATACTTGCCCTTCCACGTTTTTGCCTAATAGGATATTTACCTTGGCTTTTCTAGACAACATATCCATTACTTCAGCAATTTCTAAACCGCGTAAAGAAAGACTGATCTTGTTTCGGCCAGGTTCAAGGTGGATGCCGCTGCTATCCGGAACAATGGCGTGACCGCCATTATTGGTGGTGTAAGAATTTTCTGCGAAAACTGCACATGACAATGCCAGCAGAAGTAATACTAAGCAAATACTCTGACCGAGGGATGTACCCTTGCAACTCTGAATTGGGATGTTGAAATTGCCATCAGAATGCAACAGGGTTTGTGGTACCTGTTGATCACTATGATGGCAGCCAGTGAATGAAAAATCTGCCCGATTTATTAAGTTTAAGTCAGTCAATTTTGCTCCACCGGTATCTCAATCCACTCTTCTCCGCGACGAAAGTAGATGGTTTGATCAGTTATTTGTATCAGTTGGTAACCGTCTAGGATTTCACCAACAGCCAACAGGTGGCCGGATATATTGACCATAGAACGAGGGCCATCCCAAATGACCCCTCTGAGCTCAAACAACTCATTAGAGCGATTGTTATTGCTGGTTTGGGGGATCACTGACACCCCTTGTAACGTCGGTTTAAAGGGGTCTCGGCTCAACTTCACCACTGCCTCAGCCGCGAAAGAGGTGTTCAGCATCACTACCATCATCAATACTGTTAGGCGACCGCGCATTAGGCCTTACTCCGGTATCGGTAGGAGGACATGACCAAATCCACTTGCAAATTCCATCCGTTGCTTGCGTGACGTATGGGTTGCATGGCAAATTGTTTGACGACGATAAAACCCAAATGGTTTCGTACACTCGCGAGCCAGTTAGCAATTTCGAAAAAATTGCCGGTTAACTTAATTTGGAATAAGTGTTCTGAAAAGATCGAAATATCTTGCCCCTGGCTGGGTACAATGCCGATCAGATTAATATCTTGTTCCCAGGAGATACTCTGTAGTTCTCCGATGACGAACGACTCTATTTGTTTCGTGGGTAAATTTGCGAGTTCACCATTTAGTTTCTTGTCTAGATCGGCGACTCTTTGTTCTATTTTTTTCAGCTGTTCAGCGGGATGAGTTTCACTTTTCAATAGTTCATTCAATTGTGCATAGTTTTGACGTGCATCAAGCGTATCGGTGCCCAGGGGTACTAAGAGGGCAAGGGTAATGACGAGCACGATTGCGGTAGAGACGCCGATTATGCCCCACATTTGTCGTGTCGATATTTTAAATAAGAGCTGGGTCATATACTGCGTGCTCGATTATTCAAAATGATGGATAAGTGAAAAGAAACTAATTCTCGATTGCCTACCTGACTGGTTGAGGTTCGCTTGACTTTTACACTTTCAACTTCAGGTTGCGCGATCAGTTGTGTCACAAAAAGTGACAAGGTTTGATGATCTTTGGCCTTGCCTACGACGCTCATGGAGGAGGCCAGCTGCCATCGAGAAGTACGTGGATTAAATTCATCTGCTGGCATCTCTAATATGTAGCCATCAGCCTGTTTATTGTGCGTGACATCCTCTCGTGTGCGCTCAAACTTCCATCGTTCAAACCAAACATCTGTACCCGATAATCCTTTTTCTACGACAGCAAAGATGTCGTGGGTGCTGAAGTGTCCACTGAGGGCGTCAAGTAGTCTGAGATGTTGTTCCAGAATACGATGTTTGGTCTCAAAGGAAGCGATTTTTTCTTTTTCTTTAGCAGTAAATGCTTGTTCCGCTTCTAACTGGTCAATATTTGCTTTTAAATATTGGTAATACTGCCAATTGCACAGATAAAATGTGAATACGACCAGGATGAACACAGCTGTACACGCGCTGGTGAGTTTGGCAAGATGGATCCTAAAAACAAACTCCCGGTAGTCTTCTGGTATTAAATCTAATTCTCGCACCATCTAAAGACCTCGCAATGCCAAGCCGGTCGCCAAAGCGAAGTGCACACCATTGTTAGGATCTTTTTCGCAAAGACCCATATCAGCAAGAGGATCCGGTCGAACCATGGGGATTTTCAGGGTCTTAAACAAAGTTTGTTCAACACCAGGCCAGCGCGCCAAGGCGCCTAATATATATACACAACGAACTGGTTCTCCTCTGGTTTCCGATGCACTATAAATAAGAGCCCGGTTAATACTAGGTAATAGATCTGAAAATACTTTTTCTACCAATTCATCAAATTCCCGTTTGTCTTCTTCTTCCGTGATATTGAGTCCAGCACGGGCGAGTAGATCTAAACCACCTTGCTCTAACATATCGCTAATCATTTCCCTACCGCCGCCCATGTAGTCTGCTAATGCATCGAGCACTTTATCTTCTCCCACCTTGGTTTCTTGATCGAATAAGAGTTTACCTCCCGCAAGACAGCTAAGATAACTGTGGGACTTAGCGAAATTGAGTACGAGTACGTTGTCATGATCATGCTGACAATAAGTATGGTTGATTAATCTTGCCAATGCGACTGGACCGATTTCTAGTGATTCGATACGTAATCCGCATTGTCTGAGTAGTTCCAAAAACTCAATCACCTCTTGTCGATCTGCGGCAGCGACCAAAGCTACGTGATTACCCTGTTTATCTCGGTTGCCGATAGGGATGTAGTCCACCACAGCGTTTTTTAACCCCGTGTTCATGCGAGACTCCATAGCCTTTATAATGGCCGCATCGTGATGTTGATCTTTTTCCAAGCGATACTGAATCGAGGAGAGACGCACTTTCCCGGGTGGCATGGATACTACTGCGCGATTTCCTGAGAAGCCTGAACGGATAGCGCTTTTGACCAGCTTTCGCAGCTCTTCTGGATGAGAAAACAGTTCGGATCTTGGTCGCTCAAATTCGGTAATAGAATGTTTCACTAGTTCTAATCCGGAGTCAGCTCTCACTAGCTGAACGCACTGTAAACTGTTGATACTAAAATCCATACCGATACAACCTCGCTCTTTTAGCGAAGGTTGTGCGCGAAAAATTCTTGTTCCTGTCAATCTCTCTAGCAAGCTGGATACTCTCTGTCGGCACACCACATCAGTGCCATCCCACTGATTTTTCTGCCTAAACTCTGTGGTGCGATGCGTGCTGTCTATGCGCCGAAATTTTAGGTGTCTATATGTTTAATTTAACTAGCTATTACATCGGCCAACGACGCCTACAATTGACCAATGGTTTAACTTGAATGCAACTGGCGTCAAACGCCGGCTTTACGGGGGGGTATAGGTAATGCTGAGAACGGGGTGAATGGTAGTATCGGCATCATTGAGAGAGCCAAATTCACGTCTTTTATTTAAGAAAGCGCTATAAACGAATATTATGCCCCGGTTGGTAAAGGTACCGTCCACCCACTCCTGTACCAAACTCGAGTTTAAAGTGAGATTTTGCCACCCAGTACTGCTGGGTAGATCTCCTGAATAGATGGATGAAGTCTCCCAACTGCCTCCACCAAGGGTGTTCCAGGTATCCGTATTTTCGTCCCAGGCAGTATTCACTCTATAGATATTGGTGGTCATGGTGCCCGATCCGTTCGTTGAGACGATTTCAACGCCCAGTGTAGCCGTGACGACAGTTGAGCCAGCGGGCACATTGGAGGCGATATCAAAATGCATCAGAGCCCGGCTGAAGTCTCCTGAGAAAAATCCGCCCTGACGCCCTGTGCGTAGCGACACATCTGTACCATAATTGGTATTGGGGTTGCCCTCGTATATCCAAGTGTCCGCATTGGCCACTATATCAACTGTCACGTTTCCGCCTCCGCCCGCTGTAGCATCATCAATGCGTACATTGTCGACGTAAATGGATCTAGAAAAAAAACTGTATAGGCGGCGGCTGGAAAAGCGAATGAAGATGGTATTGCCATTGTAAGGGGTGAGATCGTAGCTCTGTTGTTGATAGGTGCCGTCGGTTCCGGAGCCAGTGATGCGGCCCAGTTCTGTCCAACTGGAGCCATTGAGAGAAACCTCTACTGCCATATATTGGTTGGTGTTACTTAAGTTTTCGCGGCGATAGTCAAAGCTTAAGGTAGGACTGGTGAATACATCTAAGGTCAGTTGTCGGGAGATGCGCACGTTATTTCCACCGATTTGCAATCTTGTGTCCCCGTCATCGGTAGCCAACTGAATATCGCCCGCGCAAGAGTTGTCAGTTTCAGTTTCGTCCCACTGTTCATTACTCCAATCGATTGGGCCATCAGTATTAGTATAGTCCGTACCGGTGGTACAGGAGAAACTGTTGAATTGATCTTCATAATACAAAGCATCGGGTAGACAGGGCAGCCCACATTCGCAGGCATAGCTTAGTTGCAGCGTAGGTTGCAAGCTGGTACTGGCATGTTCACTGCTTGACAGTTGGGCGTCAATGATATTGCTGGAAACTGCTAGCAGGAGACCCTCGTTGTCGGCTTTTTTGGAGATCCAGACGTTCACCAGATTGGTGATATTTAGCGTGACAGTTCCACCACTACTGTTGATGGGGGCACTGGCCCAGATCTGATCGTGTTTGTCACCCCCTGCAATTGCCCAACTTTGCGAGGTTTCATATTCATTCCAAGTGGCTTCGGAGGGTTGCCACTGTTGAGTCACTCGATAGGCATAGAGGGTGCCGCTGCTGGCTCCAGAGCCGATGGATTCTAAATTTAAAGTCAGTGTGGCATTTTGTACATAGGCGTCTGGAGGAATGGCACTGAGATTTATTTTTAACAGTGCCTGTTCAGTGACTGTGGTGTCATTGCTAATCTGTAGATAGGTGGTCGCATTATAGTTCGTTGTTGGTTGGCCATCTTCCAAAAAGGTATCGTCAATATCGGAGCTGCCGCTGTAAGTCACCGTTTGAGTGCTATCGTAAATGGGTACTTGTTCGCGCGTAATGGTCACGTTGGCACCATTTTCCGTGGTTCCGGTGGCGGTGATACTCACGGGTGATCCGGAGGTATTGGCAAAACTGGCGCTGTATTGATGGGTGCCGAAATTGGTAATCGCTAAATCTGAGTAGGTACCACAGGAGGTGGATTCAGCTTGCCATTTAGCATGATTGATGGCTGCCTCAGCTAAATAGGCTGCCATATCACGATCAGCAAGAGATTGATTCTGGTTGGCTCCTTGGCCACCTTGCATGATTAACAGGTAACTGATAATGCCTAATGCGATCAATAGTGACACTACTGCCATCATTGCAAAGCCGCTGGAATGATAGCGTGTCATAATCGAGACCCTACTCGATAGGTTTTACTGAGATTGTGTGTTGCACCGGCGTTGTCGATTACCGAAATATCAATAGTGACTAGCGGCCATGAACTGTTCTGATCTGAGATCAGATGTACGGAAAAATTTGTGACATTTTCCAATAGAACATATTCATCGTAATCGGTGCCGTCCACCGCATTAATAGCTGGCCGTCGCTCTAAAATTTGGTTGCCTTGCAAGTAAAACGCGACTACATCGATCCAGTCTTCATCGGTGGAGCCATCCCCATCGTCGTCTGCGTCAACGATCACTTGTTGATCCATGTCGGCGTTCATATCTTCGTCAGTGCTGCCATCGGCATCATTGTCGATATCGTCCAACCAATCTTCGTTCGTGATCCCGTCCTCGTCATTGTCCTGGCTACCGCCTGCGCCGTCGACTGTGCCGTTACCGTCGTCATCTAAGCCGATTACTCCGGCGGCACCATCGTTGGTGTGATCTGCTGGGAGATCTTCGTCTACAGCACCGTCCGCGTCGTTGTCTGCATCCGCAACACCATTGGCATCCCGATCCAGTTGTGGATCTAAACCAACCGCAATGAGATCGCGCATGGATTCGTCGTGTAGGGTGGCGGGGTTATCAAAGCGTGGTATTAACAGTCCGTTACCGCGTTCAATGGCGCGTTCAAGACGCATAAAAGCATGTTCCAGTTGTTTGATTTGTTCATTGCGGCTTTTAATTTCTAAAGCACCCAGGCCTAACTGTCTCGATAGTTGTTGCAGTCCACCCAGTAATATGATGATCAAGACGACAGAAATCAGCATTTCAAGTAGTGTCAATCCTCTAATTGAATGGCTGTATTTCGTGATCATGGTGTGAGTAAGGTTTCAAAACTGTGGGGACTATTTTCAATTTCTACTTTAATCCATAACAGCTCTGCATCTACCCCAGTAAAGGGATCATTGTCTGCATCGGCGTTATCTCCGTCATAACGCCATAAGTAGACTAGTGCACGGTGATCGGTACCCACAGAGTCAGAATAGGTGCTCAATGTGGTCGGGCTGCCAGCAGCAATTCCCGCGGCATCTAAATCACCATAGCTTTCATTGAGAACGGTTTCCATGGTGGATTTCAACTTGCCGACTGCGTCAACCGAGTGTGCATAGAGGCGACTGTGGTTCACCGCTTGGGTCAATGTTTGCAATGCTGCAGGTAGCGCAATAGTGAGGATGATGATGGCGATGAGCACCTCTAGATAGGACATTCCGAGTTGTTTATGCGCGAATTTCATTGCACGCTGACTTTTCCCGTGGCCGGCTCTAGGTCTATTTGTACGACTTGATTGTCTACACTTAAATCAAGCACCATCTGCGTGACGCGAACGGATAAGGGATCGATACATCTGGCTTGCCCAGAGGAATTGAAATAGATGCGATTGCCACCATTACAAGTAGTGGCAAAACTGAGAGTCAAGTTATTAAAGGTCGTGTGCCCAAAGCGTTCATCCTCATCCAAATCTATTGTATAGAGTTTTTTTGTGATCGGATGATACACAGTAAACAGGGGCGTGGCTGGACTGCCGCTAGTGTCTAATTCGAATACCCGTAGCCGATTATTAGCGGTGTCGACTTCCACACCAAGAAATTTGTTTTGGCGATAGGACTCATTGGCTGCATAGACAAATGCATTGGCCACCTCTTCGGTGGCCAAGCTAATTGCGATTGTCGATGAAGGTCGAATGATGCGGAGCGTAGCCGCACTGAGGATGGATATTATAACTAGGACGATTAACAGCTCAATCAGGGTAAACCCATGCACCTTCTGCTGAGCTTGGATCATGATAGTCCCATCCAACATGCGTCATGAGGTGAAAATTTTCTTTTCGCTGTCGCTAAAATGCAGCATGTGCTGCGCTGTCGTTCGCGATCAACTCTCCAGTATCATCTGAATAGCGCCAAGCTTCAGTACCCGAGGCAGATAATCCACCCAACGCGGTGGTGGCATCCATGGCAAAGTCACTGGAAGCCGTGTAGGGATTATCTGGGACACCCTTTTTAATGTACGGTCCATAAATGAAATTAGCCACCGATTCATCACAAGAAGCACCATTTGAATCTGTGTAACGAGTTAATTGATCGATTAACGCTTGTTGGCTATTCGCTGCGCCGGTGCCATCATTACCTGTACACCCCGTACCACCACTGGAAGCGTTCAGGCCTGGATAATCACCATGATCAGATTTATACAATTCAATGGCAGATCTCAAAGTGCCTAAATTAGATTTCAATGCGGCTTCTCTTGCGCTGTCTGAAGAGTCTGCAAACTGCGGAATCACCACAGCCGCCAAGACACCTAAAATGACGACAACGATTAATAACTCAACTAGAGTAAAGCCCAGTTGTGGGTAATAAGGTTTGTTTTTAGAACGAATAGTTTTCACGATGACTCCTGAGTCCGTAGGTTAAGTGAAGCTACCTCTGTATCATCGGCCAAGGAGTATGTTTACTTAGCCAACTGCTGAAGAGAGTTTGAAGATTGGTAAAATTAGTGAGCTGACGATTAGGCCCACCAAAACACCCATAAACATTAACATGATGGGCTCCATTGCCTTTGCTGTTGATTGTAATTTTCTCTGCATATCTTTTTGATAATAAAAAGAAAGTTTCCCCAGCACCTTGCCCAGATTGCCAGATTCCTCACCTGCCATGGTCATTTGGTTCACTACTTTTGGGATGAATTGCGGATGTTCAAAGCTACGGGTAAATGAGCGACCTTCCCGTAGGCGTTCCTCTACCTGAGACAGGAATTCTACATAAAGATGATTTTTTACTGTCTCCCGACTGGCTATCAACGAGTCCAGCAAGTTCACACCGTTGCTTAACGATAGACTCAGCACTTGAGTGACTTGAACTAGATAGGTTTTTGCAATTAGGGTGCGTAAAATGGGTATTTTGAAGACAATGATATCTAATGCACGTTTACCACTGGGCGCTTGCACAATGGCTACCAACGTGCTGATAAAACCCACTAGTGCGACTAGGATCCATTGCCCATGTTGGGTGAGCAGATCGCTGGCTTCTAAAAACACGATGGTAGTAGCGGGTAACTCATCGCGGATCTCTTCGAACATTTCAGCGAATACAGGAAAAAGTTTGACCAAAACTAACACGACCACCAATACAGAAAATATAATCAGAAATGCTGGATAAGAAAACGAGGAAAAAAGCGTGTGTTTCATTTCCGCGCGCCGTTCGTCGTAATCGTGTAATTCTTCTAATACCTTGACGGTAAATCCCCCTTGTTCACTGGCTGCGATTAGATTGACATAGGTAGCGGAAAATACTTTAGGATGTTTCGCTAGTGCATGGGAGAAAGATTTACCTTCAGACACTTCCTTTAATAGGGATTCTACTAACTTTTTAAGTGGACCTTTACCGAGCTGGTTTGCGATCGCTTGTAGTGCACCATGAATATTGATGCCGGTATCCAATAGCAGCGCCAGTTGTTCGGTAAAAAACATTCTATCTTTGACTGAAACTTTGCCTTGTACAAACTCCGATTCTAATAGCGCTTGCCAACTAAACTTCTGCTTTGCAGAGTTTTTAGCTCTGTGCTCCTCCTTATTTTGGGAACTATCTGATGAGAGTTGGATGGCCAAGATTTAAGTCCCCATATTGACAACGCGTTCTATTTCTTCCAGAGTCGTGCGCTGCTCTTTAACATGTTCAATCCCATCTTGCTGCAAGGTGGTGATGTTGTGTTGTTCTAAGTAATAGTCTAGTTCTGCCCGACTCGGGTTTTTTAACACTAAGTCTTGTAGTTCCGGAGTGGTGGTGAGTATTTCGTGAATACCCACCCGGCCTTTATATCCGGTGTGCATGCATTTAGAACAACCGTTACCTTTGCTCAGCTGAGGTGTCTCATCTTTTTCGATCTTAAAATGCTGATAGATTTCATCAGCAGGTTCATAACTGGTTTTACAGTGAGGACAAATGGTGCGAACCAGTCGTTGGGCAACTACACCCAAGAGCGCAGAAGAGAGCAGGTAAGGTTCAACATTCATGTCAATCATGCGGCTGATGGCACCGATACTATCGTTCGTATGTAGCGTGGACAGTACCAGATGGCCGGTCAATGCGGCTTGTACCGCAATTTCTGCGGTTTCTTGATCTCGAATTTCTCCCACCATGACAATATCAGGGTCTTGGCGCAAAATATGTTTCAACATTTTTGAGAAGTTCAAACCGATATGGTTGCGTACCTCATTTTGATTAATAATATCTAGTTGGTACTCCACGGGATCTTCAACAGTGACAATATTTTTCTCCATGCTGTTGAGGAAATTGAGCGCCGAATAGAGCGTTGTCGTTTTACCACTACCCGTGGGGCCGGTGACTAGTATGAGTCCATAGCTTTGTGCCAATAGACTTCTTAGTTTCTTGAGGTTTTGACTGCGCATCCCCAAATCTTCGAGACCCAGAATGCCCTTCTGTTTATCCAATACCCGTAGTACCACCTTTTCACCCAGCAATCCGGGTAGTGAACTGAAACGTAGGTCGATAGGTCTGCCTTGAGTGACTACCTGGATGCGACCATCTTGGGGCAATCGTTTCTCCGAGATATCTAAGCCAGCCATCACCTTTAAGCGTGAGATCAAGGCGGGATGTAATTCTGGCCGGGTGGTCATCACTTGATAGAGCACGCCGTCCACTCTAAATCTAATTCTTGATTCATTTCGAGAGGGTTCTAAATGGATGTCACTGGCACCATCATGCACAGCCCGCTGAATGATGTTGTTCACAATTTTAATGACGGGGCTATCGTCGCCAGTATCATCGATGGCATCGACTCGTGTGATAGCCTCTAGATCTAAAGATTCTATCTCTTCATGAAATTCTGCCACCAGATCCACTTCACCTGGTGTGCCCATATGAATATCGTTGACGATATTAATCACATCTTCACGAGTGCTGAGCACGGGGCGGACGGTATACCCCAGGCGATCTTCCACCTCCTCCATGACATGAATATCTTGTGGATTGGGCGTCGCCAACGAGACAGTGTCGTCTACGATATACAGGGGAACCACCATCAATTTGATGGCGCTGCTCTTGTCTAAGAGTCGAGCGGTTTCCAAATCAAATAAACCGGGTTTGAGGTGTACGTAGGGGATTTTCAGCTGTTTGCCGAGAATCTCCAACATATCCGCTTCTGCTACCCAGCCCTTGTCCACGATAATTTGCCCCATGCGTTTGCCTAGGGTCTCCTGCAACTGAATGGCCTCGTTGATTTTGGCTTCACTCACCAGACCCTTTTCCAGCAGCAGATCACCTAGACGGGGAACAGACCCACTATGGGTATCTGTTTCTTCCTCCATGGGCGCATCCATGGCTTCAATTTCTTGTGACAGGCCGGTGATTTTAAATATAGAATTTATATTTTCTGCGGCATGGACCACTTTTAACCAACCATCAGCTTGCTTCAGCTTGCGGTGGGCTTCTAAGAGAAAGTTGAGGGCGCGGTTATTAATGGTTGAAACGGAGGCGAGATCGATCACAATTTTTGTCTCTGCATCTGCTAGACAATCATGAATCGCAGTTTCCAAGCGTTCAATGGCCTCGCCACCAATTAAAGAATAATTGGGACTAATGTATGTCATCGCGCCGATCCGGGTGCGATGAACCTCTTCTAATTGCTCTATTTCGTCTACTGCCATTTTCGGCTAGTTTCTAATTTTCATCTAATTGATACATTAAAATTAAAAATTCTTAACTAGTTAGCGCCCGAGATGCGACATCTCTTAATGTTTCGCTGCGCGGCAGATCAGATCGAGAACCTTGAGAATTATGATCCTCTAACTCTTGGATTGAAGGGCTTGAGATTAGCCATGTGCACAGGTAGGTGTGATAAATAGCGGGTGGAGTGTTCGGAGAGAATCGGTTTGTTGACTGTTGCCCCGCCATCCAGAGCCGAGATGGTTTAGCCAATAGAAAGTGTTTAGTCCGTATATAGCGAAAAATTGGCTTAGGTCGGTGAGTTGAATTCCCGTAAATTCCGGCCGTCTGACAATTATATTCATTTAATACATAGAGTTGAGCCGATTTTATGATTCTGAATGGAATTTATCGTTAAAGCATATTGACTTCACTATATATGTCACTAATATGATCGCAATAGCTCAGGGACATTGGACAGGTTGGTGGAGAAACGAAGATGAATGGAAATCGAATCAGTCAATGGGAGTGTATTCCCTGTTTGTTACTCCTTCTTACTCTTTTTTCCAGCGCCTCTCAGGCGACCATCTGGCGGGGCTACATTGACCATCCCAGTTGGGAAGAGGCTGAGACGATTGAAAATGTTTATTTAAATTGTAAGAACGTGGGGTGTAACCAAGCACTTTTTCCAGACGAAACAGAAGTAGGGAAGCTTCTCGACATGATTAAAATCGGCTCGGAGTCGAGCACTCGTTTGGGGTTCCTATTGTTAAAGGAAAATCCTTCCATGACTCCTCAGGTGCAAAGCTCTTTGGGAGAGGCGTTGACCCGTTCCCCAAGGGTCGTATTGGGTGAAGCGGTGCGACGAGACATATCTTTGCATCAGCTTGAATCCATTGCGACTGCTTTTCCCGAGAGTATTAACGGGAAACCTGTTGCCAAATTAAGAGCGATCGATAATCGCATTTCGGTTTTACAAAATATTGATAATCCCAATTTTTGGATGGCGAGGCATAGGATGTTGATGGCATTAATGGGTTCAAGAATGGAAGTGGAAGAGATCTTAAAAAAGGAACTTGAACTAGAAAACTAAGCTGTTCCAGCGGCTATCAACAGGTATATTCTGTGTTCGCTTACACGATTTTTGAACCTATGTGAGTCTCATATTTTCTAAACATAGCGCCCAAAAAGGCCTGCTCCGCGCATTCGTCATTTCTTGCTTTCTCTGCAATCTTTCGGCTCAATCCTCGAACCCGCCAAAGAATACTCTGGCTTCGAATGTCTGCAAATTTGCAAGTGGTGTGTCGCTTTCGGCCAGGTGTTCCTCAGCTGGCGACATGTCTACTGAGCCTGAATCGTTTACACAAGTGGCAGGATCTCCCCATTCTTTGACAAGTTTCACGGACATCTCTTGGGTTTGATGGTGGCGCCATCGCGGCAATGACTCTAGGCCAGTAGCTCTTTAAAAAGTTGCTCTGCATTGACCATTATGAGTCCCGGCATGTTTTTCTTGGCCTTGACCATAAGCGCCGAATAAGTTTGCACGACTCGGCCCGTTCTTTGACGAGGGTATGGCAACGTCGACCACACTTTTTGCGAGGAATCTAAATATTTGCTTCCAATTCCAGTATCATAAGCCTCCCACGGCTAATTGATAATGAAATAAAAACTGTCTATTCGAGGTGTCTCCATGCCAGTACCTTTTCGCTACACCGGATTAATTGAACGTTATCGGGATTTTTTGCCTGTGCATGATGGCATGCGCATAATCTCCTTGGCGGAGGGCAACACGCCGTTAATTCGCTTGCATAATATATGCAAAAAATTGGATCAGGATGTGGACATCTACGTCAAATTCGAAGGATTGAATCCCACCGGCTCGTTTAAGGATCGTGGAATGACCATGGCCGTCACGCAAGCTGTGAATGAGGGTAGTCAGGCCATTATTTGTGCTTCCACCGGCAATACATCAGCTTCTGCCGCTGCCTATGCCGCGCGTGCAGGTATTAAAGCCGTGGTATTGATCCCGGAGGGGAAAATTGCACTTGGAAAATTGGCTCAAGCGATGATGCACGGCGCCCATGTGATTCAGATCCAGGGCAACTTTGATGACGGCATGCGCCTGGTTAAAGAAGTGGCTGAGCAGGAGCCTATTTCCATCGTTAATTCTATCAACCCTTATCGCCTGCAAGGACAAAAAACTGCTGCCTTTGAAATTGTCGATGCACTAGGGTTTGCCCCTGATTATCATTGCATTCCGGTGGGAAACGCGGGCAATATCAGTGCTTATTGGATAGGATATCGGGAATATCAAAATATCGGTGTCACCGCATCTAGTCCGGTGATGTGCGGATATCAGGCAGCGGGGGCAGCGCCCTTTGTTCAGGGCGCACCAATAGATGATCCTGAGACAGTGGCGACCGCCATTCGCATTGGTAATCCACAATCTTGGGATAAAGCGATGCAGGCGCAAACGGAATCGGGTGGTTGGTTCGATGCGCTGGAAGACGAAGAGATCCTACAGGCTCAAAAGCTACTGGCTGAAGAGGAGGGCGTGTTTTGCGAACCGGCATCAGCAACTTCCTTGGCGGGTGCACTACGGGATATTCGCCAAGGTAAGATTAAAAATCGTTCCCGTATTGTGTGTACCCTCACGGGGAATGGGTTGAAGGATCCGGATACGGCAATCGGCCAATGCGAGAAACCAAAAAAAGCTATTAAAGCAGAGTTGAAAGCGGTTCGAGAGGCCATTCTCAACAACTAATTTGGCCCAGTTTCGATGAAGCCAGTCAGAATCAGGCGTCGGGAAAGTACCTTAGAAGCTGAAGCTGCTTTGGCAGATCTGCCCCCGCTGCTTAGAAGAATTTACGCGGCGCGGGGGATCCGCTCAAGTGCAGAGTTGAGTCGCGCGTTAGACATCTTAGCACCACCGACACAGCTCAAAGGTATGGATGTCGCCGTGCAGCTCCTGTACGAATCCTTAGTCAAGCAACAACACATTTTAGTGGTAGCGGACTACGATGCCGATGGCGCCACCAGCTGTGCGTTGATGGTGAAAGCGTTACGGCAAATGGGTGCGAGCCGAGTGGAGTACCTGGTTCCCAATCGTTTCGAATTTGGCTATGGACTGACTCCGGAAATAGTGGCATTAGCAGCGGAGAAATCACCTGATCTGATCATCACCGTGGACAATGGTATCGCCAGCGTGGCCGGTGTCGAGAGGGCGAAGGAATACGGTATTCCGGTTCTTATTACGGATCATCATTTACCCCCAACTCGCTTACCCGATGCAGCCGCGATTGTGAATCCGAATCAGTATGGAGACAGTTTCCCCAGTAAGTGTTTGGCTGGTGTGGGTGTAGCCTTTTACTTACTCATGGCTCTGCGTCTCCATTTGCGTGAAGCAAACTGGTTTGTCACGCAGGGCATTGATGAACCTAATTTGGCGCAACATTTAGATTTAGTGGCCTTAGGCACGGTGGCAGATCTGGTGCCCCTGGATCAATGCAATCGTGCTTTAGTGCACCAGGGCTTGCGACGTATTGCCGCCGATAAGGCCTGCCATGGGGTGCGGGCGCTACTACTGGTTGCGGGTAAGAGTTCGCACAATATTCAAGCCAGCGATCTGGGTTTTGGTTTGGGCCCAAGATTAAATGCAGCAGGACGTTTAGATGATATGACCGTGGGCATTGAATGTTTGTTGGCAAATTCTCCCGAGGCGGCGTTTACCCTCGCCTCACAACTAGATAACCTCAATCGCAGTAGGCGAGAGATCGAAGCGCGTATGCAACTAGAGGCGCTGGCTTTGGTGGACGAAATCGCTACGACAGAGCTACCGACTGGGATCTGTTTAATGCAACCGGGATGGCATGTTGGTGTGGTGGGGATAGTGGCGTCGCGACTTAAAGAGCGTTGTGCACGCCCGGTAATTGTTTTTTCCTTAGAGGGTGAGGACACCTTGAAAGGTTCTGGTCGGGCGATTACTGGTTTTCATATGCGTGATGCATTGGCGAATATCGATGCCAAATATCCAGATCTGATTCTTAAATTTGGTGGCCACGCAATGGCGGCAGGATTGACGATTCGTGCGCAAGATTTTGAGCAATTTGCTGAGGTATTTGACGTCGAAGCCGCGGCGTGCCTCAGTGCAGAGCAGTTAGAACAGATTATTGAGTCAGACGGTGTGCTGGAGACAGAACAACTGGATTTAGCCCATGCGGAGTTATTGCAACAAGCCGGCCCTTGGGGGCAACGGTTTCCAGAGCCTTGCTTCGATGGTCAGTTTCATGTGGAAGACTATTTGGTGGTGGGCGAAAAGCATGTGAAGATGAGGCTCAGATCGCGTCCAGATGCTCCTAGTCTCAACGCAATTTGGTTCTCGGCAGTAGATTTATTACCGGCACGGTTGGATCGTATCCATATCGCTTACCGTCTTTCCGTCAATGAATATTTAGCCACCAGGTCGGTGCAGTTGATTATTGAACATTTGCAACCGGTTAACTAGTCAAGGCGCATTGGTATAACGCAGATGCTGGTGTAAAATGGCGTCCCATCTGTCAAGCAGTCCCAATTCCATGTTAGAAATTAATCCTATTATTTCCCGTATTTCAGACTGTCAAGAGCGTGTGAAAGCTCTGAGGGGGTATCTTTGACTTCGATAGCAAGCAGGAACGCCTAGAAGAAGTCTCCCGTCTATTAGAAGATCCAAAAATTTGGGACAACCCGGACGAAGCTCAGATCTTAGGAAAAGAGCGTGCGCAACTGGAAAAGGTGGTGGAGAGTATTATTCACCTGGAAAACGGTTTCGCGGATGCATCTGAGTTGCTATCTTTGGCAGAAGAGGAAGATGACGAGGCGACTTTTGATTCTGTACAGGAAGATTTAAGTAGTCTGGTGATGATCCTGGAACAATTGGAATTTCGGCGCATGTTTTCTGGCGAGTTGGACGCTAACGCCGCCTTTATTGATATTCAGGCGGGAGCCGGAGGTACTGAAGCTCAAGATTGGGCGGAAATGATACTGCGTATGTATTTGCGTTGGGCGGATCAAAAAGGTTTTCAAACGGAAATCACCGAATGCTCTCCTGGAGAGGTGGCGGGTATTAAAAGTGCCACAGTCCGTTTTGAGGGCGAATATGCTTATGGTTGGTTACGAACCGAATCGGGCGTGCATCGGCTGGTACGCAAATCTCCTTTTAATGCGGGCGGTGCTCGCCATACCTCTTTCGCTTCGGTATTTGCCTACCCGGAGGTAGACGAAGAAATTGAGATTGAGATCAATCCGGCAGATCTGCGTATTGATACCTATCGCGCCAGTGGTGCGGGTGGGCAACATGTGAATCGTACCGACTCCGCAGTACGCATTACCCATCTGCCTACCGGCATTGTGGTGCAGTCCCAGAGCGATCGATCACAGCACCGTAATCGGGCCACTGCTATGGGGCAATTGAAGGCAAAGTTGTATGAGCAACAGAGAAGAGAGCAAGAAAAAGAGAAACAGACCATGGAAGAGAGTAAATCGGAAATCGGCTGGGGCAGTCAGATCCGATCCTATGTGTTGGATCAGTCCCGCATCAAAGATTTACGAACAGGAGTTGAGACATCCAATACACAAGCAGTGTTAGATGGTCATTTAGATAAATTCATTGAAGCCAGCCTGAAAATGGGGCTCTAATCCAATCAAAGGTCAGTCCAGTATGGCGGAACAAGAAGAACACGAACTGATTGCGCTACGCCGCGAAAAATTAAAAGTATTAAGAGAGAAAGGCATCGCCTTTCCCAATGATTTTCGCCGGGACCATCTGGCCGCTGAAATTTTTCAGCAGTACGGAGAGGGTGATACTGAGCAATTAGATCAACAAGCAGTGTCTGTAATGGTAGCCGGACGCATCATGACTCGCCGCGTGATGGGCAAGGCAGCGTTTATTCATATCAAAGATGTGAGCGGTCAAATCCAAGTTTATCTGCGCAAAAATGATCTGTCGGAAGGGGTTTTTGAGGAGTTTAAGAAGTGGGATCTGGGCGATATTGTCGGCGTCTCAGGTATTTTGTTCCGTACCAAGACCGGTGAGCTGTCGGTACGCGCTGATACATTGAGACTATTAACGAAGTCTATTCGACCCTTGCCGGAAAAATTTCACGGGTTACAGGATGCAGAGCTGCGTGCTCGTCAGCGTTATGTTGATCTCATCATGAATGATGAGACCCGGGAACGTTTTCGCACGCGTTCACGAATTGTGGCGAAGATTCGGCAATTCCTAGAGGAGCGTGATTATTTGGAAGTGGAAACGCCGATGATGCAGATTTTACCGGGTGGCGCATACGCCAAGCCTTTTGCCACACACCATAATGCTTTGGATATGGCGCTCTACTTGAGAGTGGCGCCGGAACTCTTCTTAAAGCGTTGTGTGGTGGGTGGATTTGAGAAGGTGTTTGAAATCAATCGCAACTTTCGCAATGAAGGATTGTCCACTCGCCACAATCCGGAATTCACTATGCTGGAGTTTTATTGTAGCTATGAAGATTATCACTACTTGATGGATCTCACTGAAGCGCTGATGCGGGAAATAGCAGAGCAAGTGATTGGTCGAGCCAGTATTACCTATCAGGGTGAGACTATTGATTTTGCCAAGCCATTTACCCGCATGACTTTAGTAGAAGCTATCTTGGCGCACAATACTGATCTCACTGAAGCAGAGTTGCATGATCTTTCTCGATTACGTGCACTGGCGAATGAACACAAGATTTTGGTGAAAGAGAGTTACGGTATGGGTAAACTGCAATTGGAGTTGTTTGAAAAAACGGCAGAACATAAGCTGATAGATCCGACATTTATTACTCAGTATCCCGTAGAAGTTTCTCCACTCGCTAGACCAAATGATGAAAACCCGTTTGTCACGGATCGATTTGAGTTGTTTATTGGTGGTCGCGAAATCGCCAATGGCTTCTCCGAATTGAATGACGCAGAAGATCAAGCCGAACGTTTTATACAACAAGCCAAAGAACGGGCGGAAGGTGATGAGGAGGCGATGCAATATGATGAAGATTACATTCATGCACTGGAATACGGTATGCCTCCTACTGCAGGTGAGGGCATTGGTATCGATCGTTTGGTGATGTTATTTACAGACTCGCCTTCGATTCGGGATGTATTACTCTTCCCGTACATGCGCCCTAATAAAAAGAAAAGTGTTCTGGATACAGAAGACTATTCATTGGATGGCATAGATGCGGATGGCGGGTAAAACGCGCGTGCATGAGTTAGTCTGGAACGGCATAAGGTAAGGGTTCAAAGTGCAACAATGGTCCTGTTTCCGCGTCCAAATGTAAGTCTCCCGCCTGTTGTCGTTCTATGGGAATCACAGCGAGTAGCTCGATACCATCATCGGGAGCCCAAGTACAACTGACCACTTGCCCCGCGTCTTGCGAGGCACTTAATCCTGGTTGAAATAGCGGTGCACCGGGAGCTGCGATCTCATCCCGTTTGGCGGTGGCGTAATACAGCCGTCTCTTCAATTTACCACGATAGTGCATACGGGCGACGATTTCTTGGCCAGGGTAACAGCCTTTTTGAAAACTTAAGCCTTGTACCAAATCGAGATTGATCATTTGTGGTACATACTGTTCTGTTAGCGACTGATCGATGTCAACTAAACCTGCACGTATATCGATGAGTTGCCATGCCGATGCGCCTACGGGTGCACCATGAACATCTAATTTTTCCCACAGCGATTGACACTGTTGGTGCGCCAGCAGAAGTTCATACCGAGGCAGTTTGCCTGGAATTCTCATTAAACATCCTTGAGGTAGTTGAGTGAGTTCGTTTAAATTCTCGGGCAGGGTGTCGAAGATTTGCTGCAAGTGCTGCGTACTGGTTGTGCCGGAGATCCCAAAATGGCAAAACTGATGGGAAACCTCTTCTATGGATACCTGGCTGCGTAAGATAAACTTTTTGAGTGTATTAATTAATGTGGAAGCAATGGATGATGGTGTCAGTAAATATAATGATTCGTCCAACATGAACAGACGCATGGTGGCCACAACGCGTCCTTTGGTATTGCACAGAGCGTTTAATTGCCATTGATTTTCGCTGAGATGTTTGACGTCGTTGGTTAACAGGTTGTGTAGGAATGTTCGGGCATCTTTACCGTCAACGCGAATCACACTATGATGCTGTAAATCTGCAAACACAAACCCTGACATGGCCACCTGAGCTTCGCGACGAGGATGGCCGAAACTGAGTACTGTTTCATCTACGAATTGTGCGCCTGCTTGTTGCAGGTAATTTTTCCATTCCGCTTGCATAATAGTCCCTATCACTTATCCACCGGGAAGAGGCGGTGCTTGCACCGAATATCTTTGGGCCCTATTCTATCACTATTGCTTCCTTGCGCTAAATGAACCCAGTAAGCCAGCGAACTATTGTGAACGGCCAAAAATATGTACGAAAAAGATCAACTTCCTAGCCCCGATGAATTTGCACGCATTCGCTGGGCTTGCCGTCGTGGCATGTTAGAACTTGATTTGTTTCTCTTACCCTTCTTCGAGAACGACTATCAAAATTTAGACAAACACAAGCAGCAAACATTTATACAATTACTTAGCTGCGACGATCCGGATCTGTTTGTCTGGTTAATGGGAAAATCTCCCCCACCACAAAAGTATACCTTAATAATCGAGGATATCCGTGCCGCCACTCAGAATAGAGATCCAACCCTCTAGACTCGCACTGTTGTTGGTGAGTCTGGTTTTACTGTTGACGATAGTGTCAGTGAACGCAACAACTCTTAAGGTGAGCGAAAAATTATTGGTCTGGAGTGTCTGTATTCTATTTTCTAGTATCAGTCTCTATCAGTTAGGATGGCTGGGTAACGGTTTACCTAAAGTGTTAAGATTTGACGGAGGAAAAAATTGGTATTTAGAATATGTTGCGAGTAGAAGTTTTAATATTACGGAATTCAAATTAGTTTATGTCTCTCGCTCAGTCTGTTTTTTCAAAATAAAAGTGGCGCAACGAAGACGTTTGCTGCCACTAATACTATTTGCGGATAGTTGTGACCCATCATCACTTAGGCGCTTGCGCGTGTTAATGCGTCATGGGCGTGAAAATTGGACGGCACTAAAATAGTGTCTTCAGTGATACTTTTTTGTGCAGGATAGTCTAAAGTGTAGTGCAAACCACGGCTCTCTTTACGAGACATAGCACTACGGATGATGAGGTTGGAGACATCCACCAGATTTCTCAGTTCCAGTAGGTCTCGATTGACTTTAAAATTACCGTAATATTCATTCGCTTCCATGCGCAGTAATTCCACGCGGCGTTTGGCACGCTCCAATCTCTTATTAGTGCGAACAATGCCCACATAATCCCACATGAATCGACGCAATTCATGCCAATTGTGGCTCACCACGACTTGTTCATCAGAATCTGTTACCCGTGTTTCGTCCCACGCTGGGATCTCAAACTGCTCGATCTTTTCAAGTAATTGAGCTTGGATCCTCTCTGCACAAGCACCTGCAAACACGAGGCATTCTAAAATCGAATTACTCGCCATGCGGTTGGCGCCATGTAATCCGGTACAGGCGGTTTCTCCCACGGCATATAAACCGGGTAGATCGGTTTCTGCATGTAAGTTGGTCATAATACCGCCACAGGTATAGTGGGCAGCCGGTACTACCGGAACCGGTTCTTGGGTGAGATCAAATCCGTACTCCAAACATTTTTGGTAGAGGTTGGGAAAATGATTGCGTACAAATTCGGGTTTTTTATGACTGATGTCCAATAAGATAAATTCTAGCCCATGGCGTTTCATTTCATGATCTATGGTGCGCGCAACAATATCCCGGGGTGCCAGCTCTGCCTGCGCATGTCTATGCGCCATAAATCTTTCTCCGTTTGGCAGGTGTAAGGTGGCGCCTTCGCCACGCAGCGCCTCAGTTAATAAAAAGGATTTAGCTTTAGGGTGATAGAGGCAGGTGGGATGGAATTGCATGAACTCCATGTTGGTGATGCGACAACCTGCCCGCCATGCCATCGCAATGCCATCCCCGGTGGCGGTATCGGGATTGCTACTATATAGATAAGCTTGTGCGGCGCCACCGGTGGCCAGCACCACATGATTGGCTACAAAGGTCTCCACTTCGGTGCTGCCACAATTTAGCGCATATAATCCGAGGCACCGATTTTTTTTGCCCCCTAGTTTGTGTGCCGTAATGAGATCAATGGCGAGCCGGTGTTCATAAATATGAATATTCGGGTGTGCTCTAGCCTGCTGTTCTAGCGTTGTCTCAACGGCCTTCCCGGTGGCGTCGTCCACATGGAAGATGCGCCGTTCACTGTGTCCACCCTCTTGGGTGAGGTGATAGGAAGTCGCGCCTTCGTGGTTTTTCTCTGTCGTGAATCCGACGCCCTGATCAATTAGCCATTCTACTGCCTCTTGGCCTCGACGAACGCAGAATTCAACCGTTTCCTGATGACATAAACCGACACCGGCATTGAGTGTGTCTTCAATGTGGCTTTGCCATCGAGAGCGATCTGTGACCGCTGCGACCCCACCTTGAGCATAGAGTGTAGAGCCCGCAGAGAGCTGACCTTTTGATAACACCGATACTGTGCAATAAGGCGCTAGCTTTAGCGCAGTGGTGAGACCAGCGGCACCACTACCCACAATGAGCACGTCTGTTGAAATATGTTTACTCATGGATTAGGGTTTATTTTTTTTTCTGTATTAGCCATCTGAAATTTGCACATGAGCCGAGCCCCGTAACAGATGAATGTTACACCACTTAGGCTTGTGAGTGGGATCCCATCGCTGACTGAAATAATGGACGATGATCCTTCATCTCGTTCGAATACGTTTCCTTATTCCTTAAGAAATTTTGTAACCATCTGATAATTAACAATAAATAATGATCGGGTAAAACAAGGTTGAGTACATAGCTAAGAGACCGTACCTAGCGAGCTTGAGCGGCCTTCAGAAAAATTTACACGAGGAAGCAGGCCTTGTTTTTAAAGGCAATGTACTGAAATCCTTTTCCCTACTTTTTGAAATCTCATCAGTATGAGTATGGAATACAGTGTCGCGCAGTCTTTTTTAGGGGCGATAATTTTGGTGAAATTCAAACCAAATTTAGAGGCGGCATGATTTAAGTTTCAGAAGCTTAGGAACAATCAGGTATACTCTTGTCTTAAGGAATGAAATGATGATCGAACAATACGCCAGAGTGCGCGAAATTGACGGTAATTTTGCCTGGGTGGAAGTCGTGCGTCAGTCCGCTTGTGGCGGCTGCAGCCTGAATAAAGGCTGTGGTACGGCGAGTATAGACCGTCTATTGGGAGCAAAACGCGCGCGATTGAAAGTCATGTTGACGCAGCTAGAGGTGCGCCCAGGCGATCAAGTGATCATTGGGATACCGGAGCATAGTATGTTACGCATGGCAGTTATGGTCTATTTTTTACCTTTGGTGGGAATGATTTTCGGTGCTTTGGCAGGTGGCAAACTTGATTTGTTTGGCAAAGGAACACATGTTGACGATTTATCTGCACTTCTTTTTGCGTTAGTTGGTTTTGCTCTGTCTTGTATTGGGAGTTACAGATTTCTTTGTCGTGTGCGATCTGATCCCCGGTATCAGCCTCAATTGATGAGGAATTTTGCACAGGGGCAACAGGGCGATCATCTCCCGTTGGTAACCAACTAGCAAAGTAAGTTTTCCTGAGGAGGTATATTTTGTTTGAGGGAAAAAAACTAACTATGAATTTGGCGCTAACTCCTAGCCTGTTATTTATCGTGTTGAGTTGGTGTGTGTCGGTAACCAACGTTGCCTGGGCGCTGGTGCCAAGTGGGCTGCCAGACTTTACTCCTTTAGTAAAACAGAATAGCGCCTCGGTAGTGAATATCAGCACCACCCAGAAAGTGACGAGCCAGATCCAGGGCCTACCCCCAGGCATGAATATTCCAGATATTCCTGAGGATAGTCCCCTTAGGGAATTTTTCGAACATTTTTTTAGTGAAGGTGGGCCGCGGGAATACGATTCACGATCTCTAGGTTCAGGTTTTTTTATTTCCGATGATGGATACATCATTACCAATCATCACGTGATTGACGGCGCAGATGAAATCCTTGTGCGTCTATCCGATAGACGAGAAATGATTGCCGAGGTGATTGGCAGTGATCCACGCAGTGACATTGCATTGATCAAGATCGATGCAACTGCATTGCCCACAGTTCGCATCGGCAAAGTAAAAGAACTGCAGGTGGGTGAATGGGTATTGGCCATCGGCTCACCTTTTGGTTTTGATTATTCTGTCACCGCGGGCATCGTCAGTGCGAAAGGTCGGGCATTGCCGAGAGAAAATTATGTGCCATTTATCCAAACAGATGTAGCCATTAATCCCGGTAATTCAGGTGGGCCCCTGTTTAACATGGAAGGGGAAGTGGTCGGCGTCAATTCCCAAATTTACAGCCGTACTGGTGGCTTTATGGGGCTTTCTTTTGCTGTGCCGATTGATGTTGCCATGGATGTGGTGAATCAGTTAAAGGATAAGGGGCGAGTTTCTAGGGGCTGGCTAGGTGTTTTAATACAAGATGTTACCTCCGAGCTGGCGCAGAGTTTCGGACTCAAGAAACCCGAGGGTGCGTTGGTGGCGAAGGTTTTGCCGGATAGTCCCTCTGAACAAGGTGGCATCAAGGTGGGCGACATTATCTTGGAATTCAATGGCGCACCTATTGATAAGTCTTCAGATCTGCCCCCACTAGTGGGCCGCACTCCGGTGGAAACCAAGGTACCGGTGAAAGTGCTGCGTGATGGTAAGATGAAAACTCTCACGATAACACTGGGAGAGTTACCTGAAGAGACATTGGCCACAGGCCCCGATGGCGATAGCAAGAGTGACGGTCAGTTCGACAAGTTAGGATTGTCAGTGAAAGAGGTGTCTTCTGCTGTGAGAGAGAAAATGGCCCTTGGCAAGGGGGGGGTCTACGTTGAATTGGCTGGTCCCGGTCCGGCACGAGATGCAGGAGTAGGCCGAGGAGACGTGCTCACCATGTTAAATGGAAAGCAGATAAAAGGGTTAAAGCACTATGGTGAATTACTTGAGACGTTGCCTGAAAAGGGTATTGTGCCCGTGTTGATTCACAAACCCAATGGCCCTGTGTTTCAGGCTATCAAAATAGAATAATCTAGAGAATTTATTTATCTCAATATTCATGGCCGATTTGTATCTATATGGTGCCGCTTATTGTCACCTCTGTGATGAGATGCGTGCTGCTCTGGCACCACTGGCAGCAGAATTAAATCTCACAGTGCATTGGGTAGAGATAGATGAACACCCGGAGTTAGAAGAAAAATTTCGGGAGAAGATACCCGTCTTAGTCTTTCAGGATCAAGAGATATGTCATTATCACCTAGACGAACAGGCACTTCGAAGTCACCTCGATGCCGTCAGTTAATCCGAAGAGTGTAGTTGGCTGAATTTGATGGCATGAAGTATATACGTAATTTTTCTATTATTGCCCACATTGATCATGGCAAATCTACCTTATCAGATAGGCTGATCCAGAGTTGCGGTGGCCTATCCGAACGAGAAATGGCTGAGCAAGTGTTGGATACCATGGATATTGAGCGTGAACGCGGTATCACCATCAAAGCACAGAGCGTCACCCTTAACTATCAAGCTTTGGATGGTAACCAGTATCAACTTAACTTTATTGACACACCGGGACATGTGGATTTTTGCTATGAGGTGTCAAGATCATTGGCGGCCTGCGAGGGGGCCTTATTGGTGGTAGACGCAGCGCAAGGTGTGGAAGCACAGAGTGTTGCCAACTGTTATACCGCTATCGAACAGGGTCTAGAAGTGATCCCAGTGTTAAACAAGATGGATTTACCGCAAGCGGATCCGGATCGTGTGAAGCACGAGATTGAAGAGATTATCGGCATTGATGCGTCAGATGCATTAGCCGTCAGCGCAAAAACTGGGGCAGGCATCGATCTGCTATTAGAAACTATTGTCGCAAAGATCCCGCAGCCGATAGGCGATCCTGAACTGCCTTTGCAGGCACTAATAATTGATTCCTGGTTTGATAATTATCTCGGCGTGGTCAGTCTAGTGCGCATCAAACAGGGCACGTTAACACTCAAAGACAAAATCAAAGTGATGTCCACCGGTCAGTTGCATCTAGTGGATGGATTGGGCATTTTTACGCCTAAACGCCAGTCAAAGGATCGTTTATCCGCCGGTGAGGTCGGCTATATAGTGGCGAGTATCAAGGATATTCATGGCGCGCCCGTTGGCGATACCTTGACCCATGCCAATCGTCCCGCCGCTGAACCGCTGCCAGGCTTTCAAAAGGTCAAGCCGCAAGTTTATGCCGGATTATTTCCGGTGGACTCTGGCGACTATGAAAATTTTCGTGATGCCCTAGCAAAATTGAGTATTAATGATGCGTCACTTGAATATGAGCCGGAGAGTTCTCAGGCGCTTGGGTTCGGATTTCGTTGCGGCTTTCTTGGCATGCTACACATGGAGATCATTCAGGAGCGCTTAGAGCGTGACTATGATCTGAATCTAATCACGACCGCGCCCACGGTGGCTTATGAGCTTCTGCTGACGGACGACTCTTTGCATCAAATCCACAACCCTTCTGAGTTACCCGAAAGCACAAAAGTACAGGAGATCCGTGAACCAATTGCCGAAGTCAATATCTTGGTACCACAAGAGTACATTGGTAATGTGATTGGTCTGTGTGTGGAAAAACGTGGTGTGCAGAGACGTATGCAATATCTGGGAAACCAAGTTTCTCTCTGTTATGACATCCCCATGAATGAAGTTGTATTGGACTTTTTCGATAAACTAAAATCTGTTAGTCGGGGCTATGCGTCATTGGACTACGGTTTTAAACAGTTTCAGCCTGCTAATTTGGTTAAACTGGATATCCTCATTAATGGTGATAGGGTAGATGCACTCTCAATCATAGTGCATAGAGAATTTGCGCAGGCTCGGGGGCGGTTGCTGACAGAGAAAATGAAGGAAATCATCCCACGTCAGATGTATGAAGTGGCCGTACAGGCGGCGATTGGCAATCAAATAATTGCACGCCAAACGGTCAAGGCGTTGCGCAAAAACGTCACCGCTAAGTGTTATGGGGGGGACATCACCCGTAAACGAAAATTGTTAGAAAAGCAGAAAGCGGGTAAAAAAAGAATGAAACAATTTGGTAAAGTTGAAATTCCTCAAGAAGCCTTTTTGGCTGTACTAAAAGTGGACAATAATAAGTAATGGATTTTGCAACTATTCTATTTGTGAGTGCTGTTACCTCCGGAGTGATCTGGGGTTTTGATGCATGGGTGTTGGCGCCCAAGAGACAGCAAAACAGGCCACCATCAGAAGAGGGTGAAGAAGCCGATCCCCATGTAGGTGAGAGTAAACTGGTGGAGATCGCGCGCTCTATCTTCCCAGTGTTGGTGATAGTCTTTTTCTTGCGCTCATTTTTAGTGGAGCCCTTTCGCATTCCTTCTGGCTCCATGATTCCAACCTTATTGGTGGGCGACTTCATTCTGGTCAATAAATATGCATATGGGATCCGCTTACCGGTGATAGAGCAGAAAGTGGTGGATCTCGGGGTACCAGAGCGGGGAGATGTGGTGGTGTTTCGTTATCCCTCACAGCCGAATATTGACTATATCAAGCGCTTAGTGGGTTTGCCCGGGGATAGAATTTCTTATTATCGTAAACAGCTCACCATCAATGGGCAACCAGTGCCGAAGGAATTTAGTCGCATGTACCCCGGTAGCGGGGGCAATGTGGATGGGTTAACCGGCAGTGACGAATATGTGGAAGATCTCTTTGGGCGATCTCATCGAATTTTAGAATCGAGAAGACGCCTTGGTGCTGGCGAGGGGGAGTGGGTGGTTCCGGAAGGTCATTATTTTGTCATGGGAGATAATCGGGATAATAGTCACGACAGTAGAATGTGGGGTTTTGTCTCAGATGAGTTCTTAGTTGGCAAGGCGTTTGCAATTTGGATGAACTGGGACGGCACCAACAAACGAGTGGGTTGGCGGCGGATTGGATCATTAATTGAGTAGCAAGATCTTGGCAAGGAGGCCAGATCATGGATGAATGGCAAAAAAATCAGAAGGGTATTACCGGAATCGGATTGATGATTATCTTTTTCCTAATTGGGTTTTTCGTCTTGTTGGGGATTCGCATGGTGCCGCTTTATTTGAATAATGTGAAAGTGGCGAACGTTATTTCCGGATTGGAGTCGATACCTGGTCTTGCCACAAAGTCGATTCCCGAAATCAAACAAACCATTGATCGTCGCTTTGA